>CAWIKU010000007.1:0-40437 GCA_963836705.1 uncultured Actinomycetes bacterium
TGGCCGTTGCGTGGCAGCGAGAGCGACGATCGAGTTCCACATGAAGCTTAATCGGTCTGTCGCGCCGCGGGTGAAGGACGACGGCAGGCCACGGCCCGGCGGCCGCCGAGGCTCTTCATCGAGGCCTCCATCCAGCAGCGCCTCGTCAACCTGCGCGCGGCCGACGACCTCGGCCGCTACGTGCGACTCGTCTCTGGCTGCTGGCCGAGCCCGGGCGATCCGTCGCACTGCGAGGTGCTGCGGTTGCAGGGCGAGGGGCCGATCCCGTCGACCCGGCATCTCAAGCTGATCGAGGTCGGCCGGGCGGTGCTCAAACCCGACGCGCCGTTCGGGCCTTTCGTGCTGCCCGCGCCGCCGACCGAGATGGTCGCGCAGGCCGTTCGCTACCACACGCCGCAGCCGTCGCCGATCGTGATCGCGAACGGCGTCGCCGGCCTGTCCGACAACACAGAGCTGGAGACCTTCTACCGCTCGTACGCGTGGTTCGTCCCGATCAGGGGCGGCGACGTGCACCCCTGGGAGGTCGCCGCGTTCCGCAGCAAGGTGCAGCGCCTGACCGCCGAGATCGAGGCCAGCTCCGACGAGTTCCAGGTCACGGCGCCGACCGACGCCCTTGCGACTGCGGCGTCCTCGTCGACGGCGGCGGCGCGCCGGCTGTTGTTGCTCGGCGGTGAGGGCGCCGCGTTGTTACTGGCGTTCACGATCCTCGCGGCCGCGGCCCTGCGCCGTGACGTGACGGACGCACGTCGGCGGCTGGTCTGGTTCGGCGCCCGGCGGTGGCAGGTCGAATTGCACACGCTCGCCGAGTCGCTCTCGCTGGCGACGGCCGGCACGGTCATCGGGTGGGCGGTCGGCGGTGCGGCCGCTGCGGTCGTCGCCTCCCGCGCCGGCTCACCGGTGGCCGACGTCGTCCGGCACGCACTCCTGTCGCCGGGCGGGCTACTGGCCGCTGCCGGCGTCGCCGCGGTCGCCGGGCTGCTGCTGTACGCGACGGTACGCGCGCCGTCGCTGCACCTCGGCAGGGCCGGCGTGACGCCGCTCGACGTGGCCGCACTCGGCGCGATCGCCGTCGTGCTCGTCGGCTGGGCCCGGGGCTCGGTCGACTCGCAACAGCTGACGGGCGGCAGCGGGACGAGCGCGTTCCTGTTGCTCGTGCCGGCGCTGATCGTCTTTGCCGCCGCGGTCTGCGCGGCGCGCCTGCTCGGGCCGACGCTGCGTGCGCTCGGACGGGCGGGCCGACGCGGCCCGATCGCCCTCCGGCTCGCAGCAGCGTCGCTGGCCCGCAACCCGGGGCACGCGGCGATCGCAGCCACGTTCCTCGTCGCGAGCCTCGGGCTGGCGCTGTTCGCCGTCGCCTACCGCTCGACGCTTCTGCGCGGTCAGGAAGACGAAGCGAGCTTCGCCGTGCCGGCGTCGTTCGTACTCTCCGAAGACCTCTCACAGCTCGTGCCGGTGCTCCACGGCGCGCCGCCCGACCGGTACCCGGGGACGACGACCTCGGTGCTTCGTCTCTCGGGCAACGTCCCCTCCGGGACGACGTTCTCGTTCCTCGGGCTGCCGGCCGAGCGCGTCACGAGCGTCGGCGGCTGGCGGGCCGACTTCGCCTCCAAACCGCTCCAGACCCTCGCCGCGGCGATCACGCCGAAGCAGAATGTCGCCCTGCACACGACCAGCCTCCCAGCAGGACGGCAGTTCTCGCTGCCGGTGAGGGCCAAGGGCGACGACGTGGGCGTGCGGGCGATCTTCCGCTCACGGCTCGGCGACTACGAGGCGGTCGTGCTCGGCCACACGAACGGCTCGCACATCACGCTGCTCCACGGTCGCATCCCGTTCATCGGCGCGACACTGGCGCAGCTCAGGCTCGACATCCTCAACCAGGATCGTTTGTCGGCAAACGGTGGCCTCGGGCTGCAGCCGAGCGCGAAGGGTGAGCTCAGCTTCGGTGCGGCGCGCGTCAACGGGAGGCTCGTCCACACGCCGTTTGCGAGCTGGGTCGGCAGCGGCGGCGTGTCGGGCAGCGCCGCTCGGCTCGGCTACGTGCTCACGTCCGACCAGAACGGCGTCTTCCGGCCCACGCAACCCACCGACGGCGTTCCGCTGCCCGTGCTGGCAACGCCGCACGTGATCGCCGCGGCCGGACCGCACGGGATCATCCCGCTTCAGGTCGAGGGCGAACAGATCGCCGCACGGATCGTCGGCACGATCCGCCGTTTCCCGTCGATCGATGGCGACGCCGTCGTCTCCGACAGAACGGACGCAGCCACGATCCTCGACACGCGCTCGCCCGGCCTCGGCACGACGGACGAGCTGTGGGTGACCGTGCAGGCCGCCGACGAGGCCTCCGCGGCAACGACGCTCTCTCACGCGCCGTTCACGCAACTGACGCTCCAATCGCGGGCCGACACGCTCGCCGCGCTGCGCGCCGACCCCCTCGCGCGAGGGGCGCTCCTGACGCTCGCCGGCACGGCCGCAGTCGCCTTGCTCCTCGCCCTCGTCGGCTTGCTGCTGTCGGTCGTCGGCGATGTGCGCGACGATCGCGGCGAGCTGTTCGACCTCGAGGCACAAGGGGCATCGCCGGCAACGATCCGCGCGCACCTTCGGCTGCGGGCGCTGCTCGTCGCGTCATTCGGCGTGGTCGGTGGTCTCGCGCTCGGCGCGATCCTGACCTCGCTGGTGATCGCACTCGTCTCCGTCACGGCGGCCGCAGCACGGCCCGAACCACCACTGCGGCTCGTGCTCGACCTGCCGCTGCTCCTGCTCGCGACCGCGCTCTACGTGCTCGTCGCGGCGCTGCTCGTCGGAGCGGCGACGTCGCTGCGCGGGCGCGCGCCGCAGAGAGCCGCGGAGGCGTTGACGTGAGCTCAGTCGACGTGAACGCGATCGAGCTGAAGGACGTCTTCCGCGTTCACTCGACGCCCGAAGGTGACGCCGCGGCGTTACAAGGGTTGTCGCTGCGGGTTGCCGAGGGCGAGGTGGTGACCGTGCTCGGCCCGAGCGGCTCCGGTAAGTCGACGCTGCTGCGGTTGCTCGCGGGGCTCGAACGCCCGTCGGCAGGGCAGGTAAAGGTGCACGGCGACGACCTCGCGAAGCTTCCGACGCGCCAGCTTGCCCGCTATCGCTCGACGCTGCTCGGGTACGCCGACCAGCACTACGGGCGCGCTCTCGCGCCGGAGCTGACGGCGCGCGAACTGGTGGCGCTGCAGCTCGGACTGCGCGGCGCCCCCGGCGATCAGCGAGTGCGCCGCGCCGACGAGCTGCTCGAACGCGTCGGCCTCGGGGACAAGCGCCACCGCAGACCCGGCGAGCTCTCGGGAGGAGAGCAGCAGCGGGTCGCGCTCTGCGCAGCGCTCGCGCACCGCCCGCGCGTCTTTCTCGCCGACGAACCGACCGGCGAGCTCGACAGCAAGACCGCCGACCAGGTGTACGACGTGCTGGCGGAGCTGGTGCGCGAGCATCGGTGCACGACGGTCATCGTCAGCCACGATCCTGAGTCGACGCGGATCGCAGACCGGATCGTGCGGATCCGCGACGGGCGCGTCTCCGAGGAATGGGCGCGCGACGACGCAACAAGCGACACGATCGTCGTCGGTCGCGGTGGGTGGCTGCGGCTGCCGGAGGAGCTGCTGCTGCGTGCAGGGATCGGCTCGCACGCGACGGCGAGCTTCGCTGACGGCGGGTTGCTCGTCTCGGCGGCCGCGGGCCGCGAGCTGACCCAGCCGACTTCCGGCACCGCGGTCGCCGCGACGCTCGGCGACACGCACCGCGTCGCGGAGGCTCAAGGACTGGTGAAACGGTACGGAAGCACCGTCGTGCTGGACGGTCTCGACGCCGCCTTCGAGGCGAGCCGCTTGCACGCGGTGGTCGGACCCTCCGGCTCGGGCAAGACGACGCTGCTGCATCTGCTGGCCGGCCTCGAGCTTCCCGACGCAGGCTCGATCACGGTCGCCGGCACCGAGCTGACTGCACTCGACCGGAGCGCGCGGGCTGCACTGCGGCGAGAGCAGATCGCGTACGTCGGGCAACAGGCCGGGCTCGTTCCTCACCTCTCTGCACTGGAGAACGTCGAGCTGGTGCTGGCGCTACGCGGTCGCGACGAAGGCAGCCGCCTCGCGGCGCTGGCGGCTCTCGAATCGGTCGGGCTGGGCGAACGGGCGACGCAGCACGTGAGCCGCCTGTCGCAGGGTGAGCGGGCGCGCGTCGCGATCGCACGCGCCGTCGCTTCGAAACCGGCGCTGCTGCTCGCCGACGAACCGACGTCGCGTCTCGATGGTGCGAACGCGATCGCGGTGGCGGTGCTCCTGGCGCGGCTTGCGCGCGACACGGGCGCAGCCGTCGTGTGCTCGACGCACGACCCGCTCGTGATCGAGCAGGCCGACGCTCAGATCACGCTGTAGTCCTCCGAGCGCGCACGCCAGGACGACCAGCCGCCCTCGTACGAGCGCACGCCGCCGCCGGACACTTCGAGGATCCGGTCGGCGATCCGGTCGAGGAAATACCGGTCGTGCGAGACGAAGATCGCCGTGCCGTCGAAGTCCTCGAGTGCGCTCTCGAGCATCTCGACCGAATCGATGTCGAGGTGGTTCGTCGGCTCGTCGAGCAGCAGGCAGTTCGCGCCCTGCAGCATCAGCAGGAGGAGCTGCAGGCGGGTCCACTCACCGCCCGAGAGCGAGCCGATCGGCCGGCCGACCTGCTCGTAGTTGAAACGGAACTTCATCAGTCGTGAGACAGCCTCGCCTTCCGAGATCGGCGCCTCGAGCCGCACGAGCTGCAGCGGCGTCGCGCCCGGGTCCGGCGGGCGCCGATCCTGTGCGAGCCGGCCGAATCGGATCGACGGGCCTGCCTTCCGTTCCCCCTCGGTCGGCTCGAGCTCGCCGGCGAGCACGCGGAGCAGAACCGACTTGCCGGCGCCGTTGTCTCCGACCACGCCCACGCGCTCACCGCGCAGGACGGTCAGGTCGACGCCGCCGAAAATCGGCCGGCCGCCGAGCAAGACCCCGGCACCGTCGAGCTCGACGACGCGTTCGCCGCCACGTGAATGCGGATGCAGCTCGAGCGCGATGCGGCGCCGCTCGAGCACCGGCCGGTCGACCTTCTCCATGCGGTCGATCTGCCGCTGCTTGTTACGCGCCTGCTTGATGTGCCGCTCGTCCGGAACGCGGTTCGCCCAATCCTTGAAGCGGCGGATCGCCTCCTCGAGCCGGGCGATCTCCTTCTGCTGCGTCACGTAGAGCTGCTGCTGGCGCTGCTGCTCGAGCTCACGGGCGACGGTATAGGCCGAGTAGTTGCCCGGCCAGACCCGGATGCGCCCACTGTCGAGCTCGGCGATCTGCGACACGGTCTCGTCGAGGAGATAGCGGTCGTGCGAGACGGCGACCACGGCTCCGGCAAACGAGCGCATCAGGTGTTCGGTGTGCTCGCGCGCCTCGACGTCGAGGTGCGCCTCGGGCTCGTCGAGCAGCAGCACGTCGGGATCGCGCATCAGGCAGGCTGCGAGCCCGACGAGCTTCCGCTGGCCGCCCGAGAGCACGCGGGTCGGCTTGGCCAGGTCGTCGGCGGCGAGCCCCACCTCCGCGAGCAGGGCGCGCGCCCGACCGTCGAAGCCTGGGCCGCCGGCCGCCGTCCAGCGCTCGAGCAGATCCTCCTGCCGGCTCAGCAACCTGCTCATCCGATCGAGGTCCGACCCGGCGGAGCCGAGCTGTGACTCGACCTGCGCGAGCTCCGCTTCGAGCTCGTCGAGGTCCGGCCGCGCGGCGCGCAGTGTTTCGAGCGGTCCGCGTTCGTCGCCTTCGAGCTGCTGCGGCAGGAACGCGAGCACGAGTCCGCGGCGCTGAGTCAGCTCGCCACGGTCGGCGGTCTCCTCGCCGGCGACGATGCGCAGCAACGTCGACTTGCCGCCCCCGTTCGGCCCGATCAGGCCCAGGCGGGCGCCCGGCTCGACGTCGAGATCGAGGCCGTCGAGGATCAACCGCGAGCCGAAGCTCTTCGCGACACCGCGCACCTGGAGCAGCGACATAGCCGCAGGCTAGATGCCGATCGATCTTCTAGAGCCTGAACGCAACTTCGCCGAGGCGGCGGTAGCCGGCGAGCGACGGGTGGTCGCCGTCGTCGTTCGTCCAGTCGGCCTTCATGCGCCCGGGCAGCTCGGGATCCTCGAGCGTGTCGTGGAACGGCAGGCACGGCACCTCGAAGGCGTGGATCAGGGCATTCAGCTTCCTGATCGGCGCCTCCTGCTTCGGCCAGCCGTTGTTCCACGGCAGCACGTCGCAGACGTAGACGGTGAGTCCGCGGGCGCGGCCGCGCGCGACGAGGTCGCTCAGCAGCTCGGCGGCGGCGGCGGCGGGGCGCCCCTGCGCGATGTCGTTGATCCCGCCCTGGACGATCAGGATGTCGGCGCCTTCGACAGCCTGGTCGAAACGCTCGGCGATCTCGTCCGTACGCTCACCCCAGATGCCGTAGTTCAGGAAGGCGAGCTGCGGATGCAGCAGCCCGGCCCAGTGCTCCCACTGGCCCTCGGGGTCGCCGCGCCGGCGTCGGGAGTCCCAGTACGGCGAGCCCTCGGTGATCGAGTCTCCGAGACACGCGACGACAGGCATCTCGTCAGAAGAAGAACTGGCGCCACGCGGTCCACCAGTCGTCCGCGCGAGACGCGATCTGCCGGGGCTCGGTGATCTCGACGCCTGCGCGGTGGCGGTACTTCTCGACGTGGTCCGTGGTGTTGAAGTCGACCAGGATCTCGCAGGGTGAGCCAGGACGGTAGGGCGTGACCGCGTGCAGATCGCCAAGCGCCGCGCGGGCGCCCGCCTCGATCAGCTCACGCGCCTTCGGCGCGGGGAACTGGCGTGCGCTGAAGCGGCCAAGGCCCTGCTTGACCGCAACGGTGGTGAGGCCCGCGCCGAGGAGTGCCGCTCCCTCGCGACAGGCGGCCTCGTCGCCGGTGACGAGCACGACCGGGCAGTCCCAGGTGCCGCAGAGCGCAGCGTTGATCCCGGTCTCGCCCACCTCGACGCCGTTGAACCGCAGACGCCACCACGACGAACCGCTGACCGTGTGCGCGAGCACGCCGTCGCGTGTCCCGGCCATCGCGTGCATGCCGACGAAGAGCGCGGCGTCGACGCCCCCCTCGAGGTACTCGGTGTACTCCGTCCATTCGTTCTGGACGACGAATTCGCAGTCCGGGTCGAGCTCTTCCGGAATCAGCGAGTTGAACGTCCAGCCCTCGCCTGCACCGTGGCAGTCCATGACGACGATCTCGGTCGCGCCGGCCGCTTTCGCACCGCGCACCGCGGCGTTGATCTCGCCGGTGTAGAGGCGCCGGCCCTCCTCGTACATCGCATGGCCGCCGCTCACCTGCTGCCACTTGACGATCCCGGCCACGCCTTCCATGTCGCTGACGATGAACACTCTCATCGAATCGAGCCTACGACCTCGCCGAGCGAGTTGCGCACGGGAACCGTCCGGAAGGCATCGATGCCGAGCACCTGCCCGAGCGCCGGTCGTAGTCCGCGCGTGGCGCCGTCGGCGACCTTGAAGACCCAGCCGATGCCGTCCGGCGAGAGCGCGCAGAACAATCCCTCCGCTCCGCGCTTGGCGACCCACCCCGGCAGGACTTGCATCAGCTCGGTGTCGTCCGCGCGACTGCCCCCGATCAGCTCCGGGTGCGCCCGCATCGCGGCGACGATCGGCCGCGGGATGGTCGTGAAGAGCTCGGCCATCTCCTCCAGCGACATCGCCATCGTCGGCAGGCCGCAGCCGTCGATGCCCGTTGCGCCGGGGACGAGCTCGGCGATCCGCTGCTGCAACGGGTGCGTGGGATCACGGTACGGGTGGAGCGGCCAGCCGTGCGCGCTGCAGGCCGCCAGCATCCCGGCGTGCTTGCCCGAGCAGTTGTGCCCGAGCTTGCCGTCGGGCCGGCCGTCCTGAACCCCGTTCTCGAGATCGTCGACACCGACTCCGGCCCGCGTCAGCACCTTGCGCACGGCCGCCAACTGGGCCGGTTCGGCATCGTGCGACGCACACGCGATCGCGATCTCGTCCGTCGAAAGATCGCTGTACCCGTCGACGAACGGGATCGCCTGCAGCGGCTTCATCGAGGAGCGCAGATGGCAGACGAGAGCCGCATCGCCTCGCCGCTCGCCCGCACTCGAGACGACATGCACCTCGTGGATCGCCTCGACGGTGCCACCGCGTTCGACGGTTACGCTGATCGCGTCCATCCCTTGAGGGAGCCTAACGTTGCCGGAGTTGCCGGAGGTCGAAGCGTGGCGGCAGCAACTCGACCCGCTCGTCGAGCGGTCGCCGGTCGAGCGCGCCGGCCCGGCGCACATCGCGACGCTGAAGACGTTCGACCCGCCCCTGCGTGAACTCGAAGGCACGACGCTGAGCGTCGAGCGTCGCGCGAAGCGCTTCCTCCTACCGACCGGCGACGGCGAGCTCGTGCTGATGATGCACCTGATGAGCGCGGGCAGGCTGAAGTACGTCGCCTCGGGCGCCAAAGGCGCCAAGACGCCGATGTTCCGGCTGCGATTCGAGGACGGCGGCGAGCTGCAACTGACCGAGGCGGGATCGAAGAAGCGCGCAGGCGTGTGGCTGCTCCGTTCGGACGCCGTCGCCGACGAGCTCGCCCACCTCGGCCCGGAGGCCGACCAGCTGTCGACGGACGACGTCGCGCGGATCCTCGCCGGCGACTCGCGTCGCCTCCACTCGCTGCTCCGCGACCAGCGGCTGATCGCGGGGATCGGCCGCGCCTGGGCAAATGAGATCCTCTGGGCGGCCAAGCTCTCGCCGTATGCCCTGTCGACGCAGGTGGACGACGAGGAGACCGAGCGCCTCGCAGAGGCGATCCACTCGGAGCTCGCACGAGGCCTCGAGCTGCGGCTCGCCGGCGCGAAGGACGCCGACGTCTACCGGATCCACAATGCCCTCGGCAAGCCATGCCCCCGCTGTGGCACGCCGCTCGCCCGGGTCGACTTCGAGGAGCACACGATCTTCTACTGCCCGGCGTGCCAGACCGGCGGCCGCACGCTCAAGGACCGGCGACTCTCGCGGCTCCTGCGCTGACCCTCGAGTGGCTCGAACGGCCACGTCCACCCGGACCGTTAGCCTCCGCGCGGTGATCAGGACGCAGCCCACGAGAGGCGGCTGGCTCGAGGTCGTTTGCGGGCCGATGTTCAGCGGCAAGAGCGAGGAGCTGATCCGACGCCTGCGCCGCGCGGAGATCGCCGGACAGCGCGCGCTGATCGTCAAGCCGGTGATCGACAACCGCTACGACGTCGGGCGGGTCGTCTCGCACGCAGGGGCGAGCATGCGCGCAGTCACCGCCTCCACGAGCGGCGACGTGCTGCGACTCGCCCGCGGCTACAACGCCGTCGGGATCGACGAGGTGCAGTTCTTCGACGACGGCATCGTCGACGCGATCGACGGCCTCGTCGAGGGAGGAGCGCGCGTCGTCGCGGCCGGCCTGGCACAGGACTTTCGCGGGCTGCCGTTCGGCGCGATGCCGACGCTGCTCTGCGTCGCCGAGTTCGTCGACAAGCTCGAAGCCGTCTGCCACCGCTGCGGCGGCCCGGCGACGATGACACAGCGGCTCGTCGACGGCGAGCCCGCCCCGTTCGGCGGCGCGACGATCCAGGTCGGGGCGCTCGACTCGTACGAGGCACGCTGCCGAAGCTGCCACTCGGCGGGCGAAGAAGCACAGAGCTCCGCAACCGGCTGACCCGTCGACGCAGTCCCGCTCAGCGCCCTGCTGGGGTCGGGAACGCCCCTGCATTCCCGACCCCTTGCGTGCCGTCAGCGCCTACAGCTTCAGTCCGTCGGGCCGAAGCTGTACGTCCCGTCCCACGCCCAGTCGTAGCCGCCGAGCGACGTGACCACGACGCTGGCCTGGAAGTGCTCGAACTTGCCGGTGCCGCCCCAGAAGGTGCAGAGGCCAACCGCGAGTGAGCAGTTGCCGAAGGCCGTGTTGTTGCCGGGACCCGGCGGGTCGAGGATGACGTCGGTGCCTCCCGGTGTCAGGAGCAACGGCGGCTGCAGGTAGTTGATCCGCGTGCCGACCTCGATCTGGGGGAGGTTCGAGGACGTGATCACGCAGTACGAGCCGGGATCGCCGGTGAACCCCAGGCAGTTCTTCGTCGCATGGAGATCGCCGCTTCGCGGTCCGGCCGCCGACGCCAGGGCCGACGGAACGACGATGACGGCCGTGAACAGCGCGGCCAAGACGCGAGCTCTCATCCTGATCCTCCTACGTTGTCGCGGGCATCCGCCCGCGGACGGGCTGGGGCTGGTACCTCGTGCCGTTCGAGCGTTGCAGCCCGGGACGCCGCGGTCTATTCGCTATTCCGCGACTCTTCGCGACGGCCGCCTGCGCGTGTCAGCGGTCGCCGCCGCTCAGGAGCGCCACGGCAGCGGTCCGGCTCGCGACCCCGAGCTTCCTGTAGGCGTTCTGCAGATGCTTCCGGACCGTGGACTCGGAGATGTACAACGCGGTCGCGATCTCGGCGTTCGGCTTGCCACGGCCGACCCAGCGCAGCACCTCACTCTCCCGCGCGGAGAGCACGTCGGCTGCTCCACCATCGAGCCACTCACCGGGAGGCGAGCGGACCGCATGGTCGCCGATCGAGATCTCGCCCTCGACGCCGAGCTTGCGCGCGATCGTGGTCAAGACCGAGGCGGCGTCCCCGACGAAGGGAAGATGGTCGTCGCCGGGCAGTTCAACGTACGTCGCGCCGGGCACACGCTCTGCGACGTAGCGGGCGTGCTCCACGGAGATCACCTGGTCGTGCTCGCGCGCGATGACGAGTGTCGGCACTGCGATCTGCGAGAGCAGGTCTCGGACGTCGATCCGTGCGTTCATCCGGGTCAGGTCGGCCGCCGCACCCGGACTCGCGCCGAGTCGGCGGTAGATGCCCCACCACTTGATGAACGCTTCGTTGTCGCGTTCGCTGGGAGCCCGCCACGCGACGTCCCCGCTCAGGTACTCCGGGCTTCCCCACGCCCGCTCGAAATACGCCGCGACGCTCTCCCACCACTCGGCGGGCTGCGCCCACGGATAGTCGTCGGTCCGCGTTGCCTTCGGTAGCGGCCCATAGAGAATCAGCGCGAGCACGCGTTCCGGGTGCGCAACGGCGAAGGAGATCGCGAGCGGCGCTCCCTCGGAGACGCCGACAACCGCTGCGCGCTCGCAACCGCTTGCGTCCATCACTGCGCGGAGGTCGTCCATTCGCTCGTCGGTGGTCGGCATCAGGCGCACACGGTCGGATAGGCCGGTGCCACGCTTGTCGAACATGATCACGCGCGCGAACGGCGTGAACGCGCGATAGAACGCCGCCAGCGGCGGCCAGTCCCACGTCAGCTCGAGGTTCGAGACGAACCCTGGGATGAACACGAGATCGATCGGCCCGTCGCCGAAGACCTGGTAGGCGATGCTCAAGCCCGCGCTTTGCGCGTAGCGCGTCTCGGGCGGAGACCACTGCCGCTCGCTGCCTGCTCGAGAACCCGCGAACGTCTCGTGCATCACAGCCACACCCTATGACGGCTAAGGTCGCCCGGTGGGCGGCCTGGAAATTCGTGCGTTCGCAAAGGGTCACCTCGACGCTGCAGGGATGTTGCTCGCGGCTCGGCATCGCGCCCATCGCCGAGCCGAGCCGTTGCTTCCCGAGCGGTTCGAGGCCGTCGAGCCGGCCCGTGACGAAGTGGCGTCGCTGTGGGCGCAGGAGCACGCCTCGGGCGCGGTCGCCGTTCGCGACGGACAGACGGTCGGCTTCCTCCTCGGGACGCGCAAGGACGACGCGACCTGGGGAGCGAACGTCTGGGTCGAAGCGGCCGGCTACGCCGCCGACGAGCCGGAGGTCGTCCGCGACCTCTACGCCGGCGCAGCGCAGGAGTGGGTCGACGCTGGTCGCACGCGTCATTACGCCCTCGTACCGGCGCTCGACGACCACGTCGACGCATGGTTCCGGCTCGGCTTCGGCGCACAGCAGGCACACGGGCTCACGGAGGTGGAGGAGCGGCCGTGGTCCCCGGGCACACGGCGTGCGGAACACGGCGATCTCGAGGCACTCGTCGAGCAGGCTCCGCTCGTCGGCCGCCACCACGCGCTGGCGCCGACGTTCAGCGGCATCAACCCGGAGGAGGACGAGGCAGAGCTGCGCGCGATGCTCGTCGAGGACATCTCGAACGACGAGCTCGGCGAGCTCGTCTACGAACGAGACGGGCGGGTGATCGCGGGCTTCGAGATCGTGCCCGTCGCGAAGGCTTCGATGCATCGCGGTCTCGCCCAGCCCGACGACGCGGCGTGCCTCGGCTGGGCGGCGAGCCTGCCGGACGTCCGCGGCTCGGGTGCCGGACTCGCGCTGACTGACGCGGCGTTCGCCTGGTCGCGCGAGCATGGCTACAAGTCGCTGGTCACCGACTGGCGTGAGACGAACCTGCTGTCGTCACGCTTCTGGCCCGCACGCGGGTTCCGCCGCTCGTTCCTGCGGCTCTACCGCTCGATCCCCTAGCCCGCCGTTAGGCTTCCGGCATGCGCGAGGCACACCTCGAAGACTCCGGCGCAGGGCTCGCGCCGACCGGCGAAGGCTGGTTCGTCGTGAACGTGCGAGACACGGAATGGGTGACGTCGGACACGTTCGGTTCGGGCTGTGTGTTCGAGAGCAGGAACGCCTCGTTCGCGCAGCTCGGCATCAACCTCAACGTCCTCGAACCCGGCCAGCCGAACTGCCTCTACCACTCCGAGTCACAGCAGGAGGCGTTCCTCGTGTTGTCAGGTGAATGCAAGCTGCTGGTCGAAGGCGAGGAGCGGCTGCTCCGACCTTGGGACTTCGTCCACTGTCCTGCCGGAACCGAGCACGTCTTCGTGGGAGCAGGCGACGGGCCGTGCGTGATCCTGATGACCGGTGCGCGGTCGGAGAACGAGGAGGTTCTCTACCCGGTCTCCGAGCTCGCGGGCCGATACGGCGCCAGCGCGGCGCGCGAGACCCCCGACCCCAAACAGGCCTACGCGCCGTTCGAGCGGCCACAACCAGGGAAGCCGTCGTACTGGGACCGGCTCCCCTGGGCCTAGCGCGACCGGCGTCGGGGACCTCGGACGGGAAGATCGGAAGGCATACATCCGTCTCGTAGGCATGGACCGGCAACGACTTCTCCTCATCGCACTGGCGCTCGGATTGTTGCTCCTCGCGCTCGGCGGCTGGCTCGTGCAGGCGCTTCGCTGGCCGTCGCGTTCGCTCGTCGCGCCGGTGCGCTAGCCGACGTCCTCCGACGGTCCATTGACTCGATCCATGAGCTCGGGACTCCAGGCCGTGCTGCGGATGCTCGGCATCGGAGCGCTCGTCGCCGGCGGGCTGACGATCGTGCTGATCGCGCTGCTCGTGGCGATCCTGCTCGGGCCGCTCATCTTCTGGCTCGCGTGGAACGTGCTCGGCCTCGCGTCGGCGGTCGGTCTGCCGGAGCTGGGATTCTGGGGCATCGTGCTCGCGACGGTCTTCCTGGTCGTCTCGTGGTTCGGCAAGGTCTTGATCACCGCGATCGTGTTTCTCGTCGACCCGTCGTGGTTCCAGGGATCAGCCCGGGTGCACTGGCCCGAGCCGACCTTTCGCAACTTCGTGGCCGTGGCGCTGCTCGCACTGCTCGCGTCGAGACCGCACGCGCATGCGCATGAACGGAGACGCAGCACCAAGGTGGTAGCTACTACCTATCCGGCCTGACCGTCACGAGCGGGAGACACCGCTAGCATCGGCGCATGGCCGCGTCGGCGGACTCGCTCACCCTGCCGTTCGCGTGGTACAGCGACGAGCAACTGCTGCGCCGGGAACGCGCGTCGATCTTCGCGCGCTCGTGGCAGTACGCAGGCCGGGCGGCACAGGTCGCCGAGCCGGGCTCGTACCTCGCGACGGACGCGGGCGGCGTGCCGATCCTAGTCACGCGGGACCGGGAGGGCTCGCTCCGCGCATTCGTGAACGTCTGCCGCCACCGCGGCTCGGTGCTGATGGAGGGCTGCGGCAAGCGAAACACGCTGCAGTGCAGCTACCACGCGTGGACCTATGACCTCGACGGCTCCCTCCGAAGCGCACCGCGCTCCGAGCGCGAGCTCGAGTTCGCCGCCGACGACTGGTCGCTGCTACCCGCGAGCGTCGGCACCTGGGGCCCGTTCCTGTTCGTCAACCCCAACTCTGCCGCCGTTTCCCTCGCCGAACACCTCGGCGAGCTGCCAGAGATCCTCGCGCGCGCGATCGACATCGATGGTCTCGAGTTCCACTCACGCGTCGAGTTCGGCGCCGACGCGAACTGGAAGATCGTGGTCGAGAACTTCCTCGAGTGCTACCACTGCCCGACCGCACATCCGTCGTTCAGCGAAGAGGTCGATGTCCACCCGGACCGATATCTGCTCGAGGCCCACCCGACGTTCGCGGCGCAGTTCGCGCAGGCGAAGAAGACCGGCGAGCGCGGGCAGTTCCATCTCCTCTTTCCGAACACGGGCCTCAACGTCTTCCCCGGCCCGGCGAACCTCTCGATCGGCCCGATCGCGCCGGCAAGCGCCGGCCGCACCGAGCGCTACCTCGACTACTTCTTCGCCCCGGGCGCCGACGCAGACTGGGTCACCGACTTCTTCGCGTTCGACGACCAGGTCGGTCGGGAGGACCGCGCCCTCGTCGAGTCGGTGCACCGGGGCATGGCCTCCGGGATGGTCGACCGGGGGCGCCTGCTCCTGAACGCCGAACCGTTGCTGGCCGCGTTCCAACGCTGGGTCGGAACACAACTCGCCGCGACGTAGAATCAACCGCACCCCCAGGCAACCGACAGGAGGAACTCTGTGAAGCGTCTCGTCGCTCTCGTCGCCGTCGCGGCGTTGGCGGTCTCCCTCGCGGCAGTCGCCGCAGCCCGTACGAGCAGCCCGCCCACGATGTCCGCGGGCAAGCTCGTCGTCGGCTTCGGCGACCCCGCCGTCAACTTCGCGAACGGCAAGATCCGCGGCTCCAACTACCTGAGCCCGAAGGGCTATGAGGTCGATCTGGCTGCGGCGATCGCCAAGGGCCTCGGCCTGACACCGTCGTACGTGTACACGCCATGGGCGAAGCTGTTCGCGCCTGGGCACAAGGCGTTCGACATCTCGTTCCAGGAAGCAACGATCACCGCGCAACGCAAGCGCACGGTCGATTTCACGCACTCGTACTTCGATGCGAACCAGGGCATCCTGCTGTCGACGAAGGCGAAAGTGCCTCACTCGATCGCCGACCTGAAGAGCCTGCAGACCTGTGCTCAGACCGACACGACCGGCCTGACGTGGATCCAGCAGAAGCTCCATCCGACGAAGACGCCGCTCATCTACCAGTCGACCGCGGCCGCGTTCACCGCCGTGCAGATCGGCCGATGCGACGCGATCGTCCTCGACACGCCGATCGTGGCGTCCGAGAAGAAGGCCCGCCCGACCCGCTATGGCAGCGTCGCCGGCCAGATCATCACGAAGGAGCAGTACGGCGGCGTGCTCCAGAAGGGGTCGCAGCTGACCCCGCTCGTCAACGCTCAGATCGACAAGCTCTGGGCGAACGGCACGATCGGCAAGCTGCAGAAGAAGTGGTTCAACGTCGACTTCTCCAAGATCCCGACGCTGAAATAAGCCGCTAGCAGTAGTGGTCTAGGTGCATCAGGTCGTCCAAACGTTCTTCTCGCCGCACGACTTTCGGCTCGCGTTCCCGAACGTCTGGGCGGGGTTCCAGGTCAACCTGAAGCTGATGGTGGTCGCGGAGGCGCTCGTGCTCGTGTTCGCCCTCGCAGTCGCCGTCGTCCGTGGTCTCCCAGGGCGCGGAGCGAAACCGCTCCGCGCCCTGATGATCGCGTACACCGACTTCTTCCGCGGCACCCCCCTGATCCTCGTCGCCTTCGTGATCGGCTTCGGGCTGCCGGCCCTGAATGTGAGCGCGATCAGCGGACGCTCCAACTTCACCTATGGCGTGATCGCGCTGACGCTCGTCTACACGGCGTACGTGACCGAGGTCTATCGAGCTGGGATCGAATCGGTGCATCCGTCCCAGCGGATGGCCGCACGCTCGCTCGGCCTCTCGTACTGGCAGTCGATGCGGTTCGTCGTCATTCCGCAAGCCGTGCGACGCGTCGTGCCGCCGCTACTGAACGACTTCATCGGCCTCCAGAAGGACACGGCGCTCGTCTCCGTGATCGGCGTGGCGGAGGCGGCGCTACAGGCGCAGGCCTACTCGCAGACGTACGCCAACTTCACCTCGTACACCGTCGCCGCCGTGCTGTTCGTGCTGCTGACGATCCCGCTCGCGCGATTCACCGATCATCTGATCAGCACACGGGAGCGCCGGGAGCGCGCGGGCGCGACGTGAGTTTCGTTCAGCTCGATCATGTCTCCAAGTCGTTCGGTGACCTGCTCGTGCTCGACCAGGTCTCGCTCGAAGTCGAACGGCACGACGTCGTCTGCCTGATCGGCGCCTCCGGCTCCGGGAAGTCGACGCTCCTGCGTTGCATCAACCTGCTCGAGAAGGTCGATGAGGGCCGCATCGTCGTCGACGGCGCCGAGATCACGAACGGCCGGGTCGACGTGAACGCGTTGCGACGCAAGATCGGAATCGTCTTCCAGGCCTACAACCTCTTCCCGCACATGACCGTCCTTCAGAACATCGTGCTCGCGCCGAAGAAGGTGAATGGAACGAGCGCGCGTGAATCACGCCTCGTCGCGCTCGAGCTCCTCGAGCAGATCGGTCTGTCCGACAAGGCCGACGAGTTCCCGGACCGTCTCTCCGGCGGCCAGCAGCAACGCGTCGCGATCGCGCGTGCACTCGCGATGAGCCCCGACCTGATGCTGCTCGACGAGATCACGAGCGCGCTCGACCCGCAGCTCGTCTCGGACGTCCTCAACCTCGTGCGCGGGTTGGCGGAGACCGGCATGACGATGATCCTCGCGACCCACGAGATGTCGTTCGCCCGGGAGGTCGCAGACAAGATCTGCTTCCTGGACGCCGGTGTGATCTGCGAGGAGGGTCCCCCCGAGCAGATCTTCACCAGCCCCAGGGAGCCGCGGACACGAGAGTTCCTCGCCCGCGTGATCGAGGCAGGCCGGCTGTGAGCACGCTCCGGTCGTTCGTTCCACCGTCGAAGGCGCCGCTCGCGCTCGGCGGCTTCCTCGCGATCCCCGTCTTCTTCGCCTCGCTGATGGCGGCGTCGCTCGCGATCGAGAAGCCACGCGTGGTCGAGTGGACACGCGGCGCCGGGATCGCGCGGGTGTACCACCAGCCGACAGGCTCGAACGAGGCGAAGATCTGGCTGCTTGCGCTCGTCCCGCCGCTGCTGCTCGTGCTCGTCTCGTGGGGGTCGGCCCACTTTCCGTTCGCGTTCTACATCACGTCGGCAGCGGCCTGCATCGTCGCGCTCGCACTGACGATCAGGCTCGACCGCTGGCAGCTGCACCACACGCTGCGGTTCCCGAACGGGGCTGATCTGATCTCGGACCAGACGACGTCGAGCTCGCTGCAGCGAGGCGAGTGGGAACACGACGCCGCCCAGACCGTCTGGAGCCTCGTGCACTACACGATCGGCCTCTCGATCGCCGCCGCCGGGATCGCGCTGTTCCTGACCGTGCGCCGCCGCCGCGCCGCGCCGGCGGGCGCGGCGACCCGCTAGAGCTGCACGGCCAGGGTCTCGCCTTCGAGCGCGAGCGAGCCGCCGAGCTGTTCGATCACGAGGCGCGCGACGAGCGCCCCGAGGTCGCGGATCTCGTCGCCGAAAACGACCGGCGCGGCGGCTTCGACGACCGGCGAGAGCGCAAGCGAGCGCCCGTCGACCAGCCACGTCACCCGCTCGACCGGGCCGAAGCGGATCGCCGCGACGGCGAGCGCCTGAAGGCTGCGCGACAGCGCGACAGGCTCCGTCTCGATCGGCTCGCCGGTACCGCTCGTCACGATCCGCTCGTCGTCGGACGTCGCGAGCGCGACCGTGTCTGCCTCGACGAGGCCGGCCTCGAAGCGCCCGCCCTCGATCCGGGCGGCGGCTCCGAGCTCGTCGAGCAGGGAGGTCATCTGCTCGGAGGCCTGCGAGATCATCGTCACGAACCGGGCGCTCCGCTCGTCGAGCTCACCGCCACGCTCGAGCGTCCGCGAGAACCCGTACACGGTCGCGAGCGGGGTGCGGAGGTCGTGGCAGGCGAGCGAGACGATCCGTGAGAAGCGCTGGGCGTCCGTCATCGCGTACCGTTCTACCCGATGACGAGCTCCGGGAACGAGGTTGTCGGCGATCTGCAGGCTTCGGCGCCGGAGGTGCGGATCGGCCTGACCCGCGCCGGCGTGACAGGGATCCAGAAGGCGATCCGGATCCGGCACGAGGGTCACGAGAAGACCTTCGCCGCCGAGATCTCCTGCACGGTCGACCTCGACCCCGCCCAGAAAGGCGTCCACATGTCGCGCTTCCCCGAGATCTTCGGCGAGGCGGTGGACGAGGTCGTGATCGGGGAGGCGTTCCTGGTCGAGACGCTGGCCGAGCACATCGCCGCCCACGTCGTCGACCGCCAGGACGCACTGCGAGCCGAGGTGCAGATCAGAGCGCAGTACCCGCTCGAGCGCCGCACGCCCGTCACCGGTCTGCGCACACAGGAGATCGCGACGCTGATCGGGATCGCCGCCGCGTCGCGGTCACGCGTCAGGCGCGTCGTCGGCGTCGAGGCGTTCGGGATCAACGCCTGCCCGTGTGCGCAGGGGCTCGTGCGCGGCGCGGCGAGCGAGCGGCTGCTCGAGGCGGGCTTCGCCGACGGCGACGTCCAGCGGATCCTCGAGCTCGTGCCCCTCGCGACGCACAATCAACGCGGCCGCGGCACGCTGCTCGTCGGCACTGACGCGAACATCAACGCAGAGCATCTCGTCGACATCGTCGAGCACTCGATGAGCTCACCGATCTACGAGCTCCTGAAGCGACCCGACGAGCTGTTCGTCGTCGAGCATGCGCACCTCCAGCCTCGCTTTGTCGAGGACTCCGTCCGGTACGCGCTGGCCACCACGCTGGCACGGTACCCGGAGCTCGACGACTCCGACTTCATCCACTCACAACAGGTGAATCTCGAGACGATCCACCGCCACGATGTCCTCGCTGAACGCTCGAGCACGATCGGCGAGCTGCGCGGCGAGCTGACGGGAACCACAGCGTCGGCGCCCACCGAGCTGCGCGAGTGGCTCAGCGCCGCCTGAACGCGGCGTGAACCGATAGCGCGAAGTCGGTCGCCGGCCGGCACGTCGGCTTCGTGCCTGCGCACGCCCCGCTCCAGCGGAGGAACCCGAAGCCCTTTGCGGGCACGGCGTGCAGCGTCACCGGATTGCCGCCGGGGATCGTCCGTGCACACGTGCCCCCGCAGGTGATCTTGCCCTTCCCCGTGACGGAGAGCTTGAGCGGCACACGCAACGGCCCGAACACCGCTGTTGCGGTCGCGGCGGCCTTGATGGTGAGCGCGCACGACGCTTTGCCGCTGCACGCCCCCGTCCAGTGCACGAACCGGTCGGCGCCGGCAGGGGCGGCTGCCAGCGTCACCACGGCGCCCTGGTCCCACTGCGTCGAGCACGACGCCGTGCAGTCGAGGCCGGGCAGATCGCTCGTGATCCGTCCTGCCCCCGAGAACGCCACGTCGAGCGACTCCTCCGGCACGCCGACGTGGTGCAACCAGAGCGAATCCTGGATGTCCGGCCACGAGCCCGAGTGCCCGTAGTAGTCGTCGTGGTTGAAATCGAGCACCAGCGAGCTGAGCGGGCCGCCGGAGGCGAACGGGTAGAGCACGTCGGTCGGTGAGTCACACGGGTGGCCGGAGTCGCCTGGACACGGGTGGGGGTCGCCGGGGGGCAGCGCGCCGAGCGCGTGCAGCAGTTCGTGCGTCGCGATCGCGTCGCTCGGCACGTCCGGGCAGCCCTGGAGGAGCACGACCGCGACCCCAGGGCCTTCGTCGAACGTCCCGCCGCCGACCCCGCACACGTCCGTCTGCACCGAAGGCCCGTCGTAGTAGACGAGGTAGTCCTTGAACCGGCTACCCGCCGCAGCCAGGCTGTTGGTGATCGCTCCGAACATCTCCGACGCCCCGCCCGCCGTGTACGCAGCGCCGGTCTCCGGCAAGCGCACGAAGCCGATGTCCAGGCAAGGCCCGCCCGCGAACGCCGCCTGGTCGAAACGGGGAACCCGCGTCGGGTCCTGCCCCTGCCACCACGTCAGCATCGAGTTGACGTCATCTGCGATCCGGCCGGCGTCGGTCGCGAACGGATCGGCTGCGTCGGACGGGATCGCGACGACCGCGTGAATCTGCTGGGCCGTGACGATGTCGGCCCGGTCGGCTCCGGTCTCCTGGTTCCCGCCGCACCAGCCCGCGGCGAAGGCACCCGGGCTCAGCCAGAGGGCCGCGCAGAACACCGCGACGACGAGGACCCTACGCATTCGCGGCGCGCCTGAAGTGGAAGCGGTTCTCGGTCCCGGACCGCAGCCGACCGAGGTTCGCGCGATGCAGGAAGAGGATCGCCGCTGCGGCCACGGTGCCGAAGACGACGACCGACGTCGGGTAGCCGTAGAGGTAGGCGCAGACGGGCAGGGCGATCCCGGCCACGATCGAGGCGAGCGACGCGTAGCGAGACACGAGGAAGACGGCGAGCCAGACGAGGCCGGCGGTCAGGGCAACCCACGCAGCGACGCCGAAGAACACGCCGCCGCACGTTGCGACCATCTTGCCGCCCTTCGCGAACCCGAGGAAGAGTGGGCGCCAGTGGCCGAGCATCGCGGCCGCCCCGGCGAGGACGCCCGAGAGCGAGTGTGGTGAGACGAACAGCATCCCGAGCATGGCGGGGATGAAACCCTTGAGCACGTCGAGCACCACCACGGGCACGCCGAGCCAGCGGCCGTACGTGCGCCAGACGTTCGTGGCGCCGATGTTGCCGGAGCCGACCTTACGGATGTCCTCGTGCTTGACGAGGCGGACGAGCCAGTACCCCCACGGGCACGAACCCAGCAGGTAGCCGAGCACCACGAGGGCGGCAAAGCTCACCCCGGGACGCTACCGGTCAGGGACGGACGCCGTACCGACGCGCCCAATCGTTGACGACGTCGTAGTCGAGGTTGTGGAAGAACGCGTCGATGTAGCCGGCCCGATCGGTGCCGAAATCGACGAAGTACGCGTGCTCGTAGACGTCGAGCGCGACGAGTGCGGTGGCGTTCCAGACCGGGTACGTGTTCTGGGCGTCGCCGAGGTAGTTGAACAGCCGGCCCTCGTCCCAGTCGTAGGCCGTCCACGCCCAGCCGCGGCCCGCGAGACCCGTGGCTCTCAGATCGGCCTTCCAGTCGGTAGCCGAGCCGAAGTCCCGCTTGACGAGATCGGCGAACAGGCCTGTCGGCTCGCCGCCGCTGCCGCCGAGATGCTCGAAGTAGATCTCGTGGTTCTTGATCCCACCCACGGCGAACGACAGGTCGACCTTGAGCGAGCGGAAGTCGGAGTAGACCTGGTTCGCGGCCGCAGGATCGGCGTCGGCCAGCTTGCCGAGGATCTCGTTCCGCTTGTTCACGTACCCCTGGTAGAGCTTGTAGTGGGCCTCGATCGTCTCGCGGGAGATCCCGTCGAGCTCGAACAGTGCGGGCTTCAGCTCGCGCGGGGCGATCTCTTCGTGGGTGTAGGCAGGCGCCATGACTCTCCTTCTGAGATACCTGGGTAGCGGCGCGGAGCATATCTTTGTGACGACCGATCGACCCGAAGGAGACCGCATGCCGTTCGAGCTTCCCCCACTTCCCTATGACTACGACGCTCTCGCGCCGACGATCGACGAGCAGACCATGCGCATCCACCACGACAAGCACCACCAGGCGTATGTCGACAATCTGAACAAGGCGCTCGAAGGGACCGAGTGGGCCGACCGCCCGCTCGAGCAGGTGCTCGCGCTGCTCGACGAGCTGCCGGAGGACCGTCGCGCCGCGGTGCGAAACAACGGCGGCGGCCACGCGAACCATTCACTGTTCTGGACGATCATGAAGCCGGGCGGCGGCGGCGCCCCGAGCGGCGAGCTCGCCGCGGCGATCAGGGACACCTTCGGCGACGCCGACCAGTTGAAGACGCAGCTCAACGACGCGGGCGTGAAGCGGTTCGGCTCGGGCTGGACGTGGTTGGTCTGGGACGGCACCGGCCTCGCCGTGGTCTCGACCCCGAACCAGGACACGCCTCTGATGACGAGCGACGTGCCGTTGCTCGGCATCGACGTGTGGGAGCACGCCTACTACCTCAACTACCAGAACCGGCGCCCCGACTATCTGAGCGCGTGGTGGGACGTCGTCAACTGGGACGAGGTCGCTCGGCGCTACGAGGCGCGCGGGGGCTGACACCCCCACGCGCCACGCGCGCACGTGCATCAGGTCTGGCGCCAGACGAGGGTCGGGCCGATCATGCCGAGGTAGCCGGCACCGGCCTGGTTGACCGACATCGTCACCCGCAGGCGGTTGAGGCCCTTCGGCAGCGGCAAGGTGACGCGCGCCGACGACTTGGAGTTCAGCTGCACCTTGCGGATCGTCACCCACTGGCCGGTCGACGCGTTCAGGCGCTGGATCTGCACCGAGCGGCCGGCGAACGACCGCGACGCCGAGGCGTGCACGATCCAACCGTTGTTGCGGCCGAGCGACAGGCTCGGCTGCACCTGCACGGTCACGGGAGCCGAGAAGGCGCCCTTCCAGGCAGCCTCGTAGGTGGTCAGGATCCCCGGAGCGACGATGAAGCTGTAGTTGCCGCCGTCGGAGGTCAGGATGGTCGTGCGCTGGATCAGGTTCGGCTGGGGATACGGCCGGTAGTAGATCGCCACCGTCTCGCCGGCCTTGTGATTCGAGACCACGCCGCTCACGGTCACCTTCGCGCCCGCCGTGATGATCGGCGCGGACGCGCCGAGGGTAACGGTGGGCGGCAGCCCCTTGACCGTGATCGTGCCGGTCAGCTTCGGGTGCAACTCGTCCGAGTAGCTGTACGTGCCGGCAGCCTTGAACGTGAAGGAGTAGCTCGCGTTGTGGCGCAGGATCGGCGAGACGAACTCGCCCTTCGACGCGAGCACCTGGTGGTTCGCCGTCGAGTCCTTGTTCGTCCAGGTGACCGTGTCGCCTTCGGTGATCGTCACCGACTTCGGTGAGAAGCCCGACGCGAAGATGTTGACGGACCTGGTAGCAGCGCCCGCCGGGCCGGCGATCGCCAGCGCGGCGAGTATGGTCATCACTCCGATCAGCTTGCGCATTGTCGTCTCCTGCCGTGTCGATGGGTCGGACTCTTCAATCGTTGCCCATCGGCAACGCGAACGACACTGGTGCGGCGCCTGTTTTACTCCCACCGAGCATGGCCTTACCGAGCGCTGACAAACGGGCCCTGATTGCCGGAGGGACCGGCCGGGTCGGCCGCGCGATCGCAGCGAACCTCGAGGCCGACGGGTTCGGCGTCCTCGCCGCGGGCCGCGCGGATGGCGACCTGCGGCGACCCGAGGGCGCGCGTGACCTCGTTCGGCTCGCGCTCGAGCGGCTCGGACGGCTCGATCTCGTCGTGCACTGCGCAGGCAGCGGCTTCGTCCCGGCGGCGGTCGCGGACGTGACCGAGGAGCTCTGGGACGAGGCGCTCGACGTGACGGCCAAGGGCACGTTCTTCCTCGCCCAGGCCGCCGCGCCCGCGCTGCGCGAGGCGCACGGCACGCTCGTGATCGTCGAGGACGTCGCCTCGTTTCAGGCCTGGACCTCGTTCCCGGCTCATTCGGCCGCGAAGGCTGCGCAGGCAATGCTGACCCGGGTGCTCGCGCGGGCGCTCGCTCCAGAGGTGCGGGTGTGCGGCGTCGCACCCGGGCCGGTCTCCGTCGAGCCCGGGCAGGAGGCCCGCCGCGCCGCCGAGACGCTGCTCGGCCGCGTGGGTTCGCCGGAGGACGTCGCCGAGGCGGTCACCTATCTCGCGAGGGCCGGCTTCGTGACCGGCACGACGCTCGTCGTCGACGGCGGGCGTTCGCTGAAATCCGGCCTGGGAGCGATCCCGTAGAAGCTCTTAGTGACGATGGCGATCCCACTCCGTACGATGCGACTCGTGACCAGCGACGGTGAGCTGATCCAGCGGGCGGCCACCGGCGACCGGTCGGCGTTCGAGGATCTCTATCGCCGCTACGCGCGGCCCGTCTTCGGGCTCGCCCTGCGCCGGCTCGGCGACCGCGGGCGCGCCGAGGACGCCGTTCAGGAGACGTTCGCGTCGATCTGGCGCTCCGCCGGGTCGTACCGGCCGGATCGCGGCCCCGGTGCGCCGTGGCTCTACGCCGTCGCCCGGAACGCGATCGTCGACCGCGCCCGCGCCCGCACCGACCTGCCGGCCGAGATCCCCGAGGAGCCGTCGCGCGAGGCCGGCCCGCTCGACCGGGCCGAACAGAGCTGGGTCGCCTGGCGCGTGCACCGGGCGCTCGAGGAATTGCCGGAGCGCGAGCGCGAGGTGATCTCGCTCGCCTACTGGAGCGGCCTCTCCCAGTCGGAGGTCGCGGAGTTCCTGGCGATCCCGCTCGGTACCGTGAAGACCCGCACCCGCGCCGCACTGACCCGGCTCTCGGAGATCCTGGGAGACGACTTCGAGCAAGAGGACCGCTATGAGTGATTTCCGCGACATCGTCGGCACCGAGGACATCGACCCGGACGAGGAGGCCCGGCTCCGCCGAGTCCACGACCTGCTCGTGCAGGCGGGGCCGCCGCCCGACCTGCCGCCCGCGCTCGAGCACACGCCCGAGGCGGAGGAGGCGGAGATCGTGCAGTTCCCGCTGCTGCCGCGCCGGCGCTGGGTGGCTGCGGCGCTCGTCGCGGCGACGGTGACCGTGCTGGCCTTCGGCGGCGGCTATCTCTTCGGCCACTCGAAGGGGAGCCAACAGGCGTTCGAGGTCAACCATGTCGTGCCGATGAAGGGCAACGGCAGCGAGGCGCAGGCGATCATCCGCGTCTCGTCCCGTGACGACGTCGGCAACTGGCCGATGGAGCTCGAGGTGACCGGGCTCCCGAAGCAGACCGAGCGCGCCGCCTACTACGAGCTGTGGTTGACCAAGGGCCACAAGCCGGTCGAGCCGTGCGGCGCCTTCCGCGTCAACGGCGACAAGACGACCGTCCGCTTCACGATTCCGTACGACGCGTCGAACGCCGACGGCTGGGTTGTGACCGCACAGCCGGACGGCTCTCACGACCCGGGCGCCGTCGTCCTGACCACGTAGCCGCCCGGGGGAAGGGCGGCTTCGGATCGTACGTTGAGCCTCCCATGAGGCGGCTCCACTACGCCTGGGTCGTGCTGGCCGTCGGGCTGATCACGCTGATCACCGCCGCCGGCTTCCGCTCGACGACGTCCGTGCTGATCGTCCCGCTCGAGCACGAGTTCGGGTGGAGCCGGGCGACGATCAGCTTCGCCGTCTTCCTCAACCTGATCGTGTACGGGCTTGCAGGTCCGTTCGCGGCGGCGTTCGCGGAGCGCTTCGGCCTGCGGCGGGTGATCGTCGTCGCGGTGCTCGCGATCGCGACCGGCTCGGCGCTGACGACCGTGATGGATCAGCCGTGGCAGCTCGACCTGCTCTGGGGCCTCGTCAACGCGGCTGCGACCGGTGCGATCTCGTTGCCGCTCGCGGCGCTGATCGCAAACCGCTGGTTCGTCGCCAGGCGCGGGTTGGTGACCGGCATCCTGACCGCGGCAAACGCCACCGGGCAGCTGATCTTCCTGCCGCTGCTCGCGTGGACCGTGGAGCACTACGGCTGGCGGTACGCGGCCGGGATGGCGGCAACGGTCGCGCTGCTCGTCGTCCTGCCGTTGGTGCTGCTCTTCCTGCGAGATCGCCCCGCCGACCTCGGCCTGGCGCCGTACGGATCGACAGAGATCCAGCCGCCGCCCGCACCGAGCGGCAATCCCTTGCGGGTGCCCACGCGAGTCCTGGGCGACGTCTGGCGAACGACCTCGTTCCGGCTGCTCGCCGCGAGCTTCTTCATCTGCGGCGCCTCGACGAACGGCCTGATCGGGACGCACCTGATTCCGGCCGCCGTCGACCATGGGTTCGGCGAGGTCGCGGCGGCGTCGCTGCTCGCGACGATCGGCGTCTTCGACCTGATCGGCACCACCTGCTCCGGCTGGCTGACCGACCGGTACGACCCGCGTCTGCTGCTCGCGTGGTACTACGGGTTGCGCGGGCTCAGCCTGCTCGCGCTTCCGTATGCGTTCGGCTCGCCGCACTTCGGGCTGATCCTCTTCGTCGTCTTCTACGGCCTCGACTGGATCGCGACAGTGCCTCCGACGATCGCCCTGACGTCGGAGATCTTCGGCGTGGAGCGGGTCGGCGTCGTCTTCGGCTGGATCTTCGCGGCGCACATGTTCGGCGCCGCCGCGGCGGCGTGGGCGGCCGGCGCGGTCCGCACCTGGTTCGGCGGCTACGGCTGGGCGTTCGGGACGTCCGGCCTGCTCTGCCTCTTCGCCGTAGGGCTGGTGACGCAGATCAGCCGCGGCCCGCAGCCGCGGCCCGCGCTTGCGCCCGCCTAGAGATCGAGGCGCGAGTCCTCGAGGTCGATGTCGCGCTGGACGCGCTGCATCACCTCCTCGGTGATCACCCCGTCGTTCCGCAGCGCGAGGACGGCCTGCCGCTCGGCCTCGAGCAGCTCGCGCCGGAGGCGCTGGAACTGCGCGGAGCGTTCCTCGACGCCCTCGTCGTCGACACCGTCGATCCGGGCGCGGAAGCGGTTCGAGCGAAACCGATACGAACCGCGCAGGCGCTCCACCGTGTCTTCGCGGACCCACTCCTCGTCGGCCAGTTCCTCGAGCCGCGCGAGCGCTGCCTCGGCTGCATGGATCCGTGCCTTCGCATCCTCGCGGTCCGCGCCGCGGTCCTCCGGGATGCCTATCACCCGGATCAGCCAATCGAGGGTCAAGCCCTGCCCGACCAGCGTGACCAGGATCACGACGAACGTGAGGAAGACGATCAGGTCGCGGCTCGCCAGCGACGCGGGAAGCGCAAGCGCGGCGGCAAGTGAGACAGCGCCGCGGATTCCGGACCACGCGATCACGGCCGGCGCCTGCCAGGGCGGGTACGGATCGCGCTCGCGGACGCTGCGGAACAAGAACCGCGGCACGTACGTGAAGATCGGGACCCAGATGATGCGCAGGATGATCACCGCGGCCGCGACGTAGGCGGCGTCCGCGAGCAGCGAGCCGGTCACGTTCAGCCGGTCGAGGATTCCGCGCAGCTGGAGGCCGACGATCACGAACAACAGGGCGTTGACCAGGAAGACGAGGATCTCCCAGAACGCGTTGCCCGACAGCCGCGTCTCGACGTTCGTCAGCTGAGGGGTGTACCAGCCCATGTACACGCCGATCGTCACCGCTGCGAGGACGCCGGAGACGCCGAGGGCGGCCGCGGGCAGGAACGCAAGGTAACCCGAGAGGAATGCGAGCGCGACCTCGGTGGGGGTGTCGTCGACGCGGCGGCGCACCTGGCGCACGACCCACCCGACGGCGAGCCCCACCGCGATCCCGCCGATCACGTTGACGACGAGGCGCCACGACGCGTCCCAGAGCGAGAACGTGCCGGCGACGGCCGCGGTGACGGCCGTCTTGTAGAGGACGAGGGCGATCCCGTCGTTGAGGAGGCTCTCGCCCTCGATGATCGAGACCACGCGCCGCGGGGCCCCGACCCGACGGGCGATCTCGGTCGCAGCGAGCGCGTCGGTCGGCGAGACGACGGCGCCGAGCGTGAAGGCGGCGGCCCACGACAGGTCCGGGATCGCCGCATGCGCGACCATGGCGACGCCGACGGTGGTGACCGCGACGAGACCCACGGCGAGCAGCGAGATCGGCCGCAGATTCGCCTTCAGATCTCGGAGACCCGTGAAGAAGGCGGCCGAGTAGAGGAGCGGCGGCAGGATCGCGACGAGCACCAGGTCCGGCGGCAGCGTCAGATGAGGGAGCCCCGGGACGAAACCCAGTGCGAGGCCGCCGACGACCAGCAGGATCGGCGGCGGCAGCCGGGCCAGCGACGCCGCGACGAGCAGGACGGTGACCGCCGCAACCAGCGCGAAGAGCTGCAGCTCGTCGTGAGCGGTGAACGCCAGCAGCGTCATCCGCCCGAGACTAAAGATCCGACCCTGGCTTCCCGAAGGAAACCAGGATCGGGACTCACGTCTTAGGCAGCGTCAGCGAGGTCTTCGTTCTGCGCGAGCTTGCGCAGAGCCTCGGTCTCGATCTGGCGCACACGCTCGCGCGTCAGCCCGAGCTGCTTGCCGATCGCCTCGAGCGAGGCGGGGCCGTCACCGACGAGACCGAAGCGAAGCTCGATCACGTCACGCTCGCGGTCCGGCAGGTTTGCAACTGCCTGGCGGACTGCCAGGTCGCGGAGCGAGGACGACGCCTCCTCCTCGGTCGACGGGCCGGTGCCGGCGATCAGGTCGCCGAAGGACGCGTCGCCGTCGTCACCGACGGGCATGTCTGTGGATGCGACCGCGCGGGCCGCAGCCATCACCTCGTGCACGTGGTTGAGCGGCAGCTTCGAGTGCTTCGAGATCTCCTCGGGCGTCGGATCGCGCTCGAGCACGGCGACGAGCTCGCGGCGGGCGCGGGCGACCTTCTGCTCGCGCTCAACGACGTGCACGGGGATGCGGATCGTGCGGGCCTTGTTGGCGACGCCGCGCTGCACCGCCTGGCGAATCCACCAGGTCGCGTAGGTCGAGAACTTGAAGCCCTTGCGCCAGTCGAACTTCTCGGCGGCGCGGATCAGGCCGAGCACGCCCTCCTGGACGAGGTCGCCGAGCGTGATGCCCTGCGTCTGGTAGCGCTTCGCGATCGAGACGACCAGGCGGAGGTTGCAGTTGATCATGCGCTCCTTCGCCTGCATGTCGCCCTTCTCGATGCGCTTCGCGAGCTCGACTTCTTCGGCGGCCGTGAGCAGCGGGTAGCGGCCGGCCTCGTTCAGGAACATCTGGAACGAGTCGGTCGTGTAGAGGCCGGTGCCGATCGAGAGATCGAGCTCGGGCTCCTCCTCTTCCTGCTCGGGCGCGGCGCCGTGCGCGTCGAGCTCGTGCGCGAGCGCCTCGGTCTCGGGCTCGTCGAGGTCGTGCGACAGAACCGCATCGGCGACGTCGGCAGCGGTGATCACCCCGTGCTCGTCGCGCAGGTGCAGCAGCCCCTCGAGTGCCTCGGCTACGGCCTTGGTCGTGCTGATTTCAGTCAGGCTGATATTGGTCAACGAACTCCTTCTGTACTTCGATGGGGACGGGCGCTCGGTTTGGTCAGAAGTTCCTGCGCCTTCCGTCACCTTGTAAGAACGCCTGCCAAGGCGGCGGTATTCCTGGCCTTCTGGTTGGGCTCTCAGAACTTAGTGACAGTCTGTTACAAGACTGTAAGGATGAAGGTTGAGGCCTGATTAAGGCCGCTTGACTACGGTGCCGTGCGGTTGTTTGCAACGAATGCCGCGTGAGTCACGGGCATTTTCTGCTCGAAGAACCGCTCGACAGCCTCAGCGTAACGCCGAATCTCCAGTTGCGCGAACTCCGAGTTGCGGAGCGAGACGAAGTTCATCAGCGCCCGGGCGTTCACGGTCCAGTAGAACTGGGTGTAGGCCCCGACCGGGAGCACCGACCGGGCAAGCTCGCGGGCGACGCCCTGCTCGACGAGCCGCGTGTACGTCGCGTAAGCCAGGTCGTAGACGGCTTTCAGCTCCTCGCGGGTCTCCTCCGCCAACTCCGGGCTGACCGGCTCGAAGCTGTAGGCGCCGGGCTTGCCGACCTGGGTGCGGACGTCGTCGGCGTCGGGGACGTAGAAGTCGTCCGTGGCCTTCGCATAGCGAAGGCTGAACTCGTTGAACGAGCCGATGCGATGTCTGAACCATTCCCGCGCGACGAAGATCGGGCAGCGAATGTGGAAGCGGAATGCGTTGTGCTCGAACGGCGAGCCATGGCGGTCGCGCATCAGGAAGCGGATCAGGCCCTCATCGGAGGCATCCATCTCGTCCTTGTGCCGGGCAAACGAGACGCGCGCACCGTTGACGACGGAGAGATCATCGGCCATGGCATCGTCGAGCCGCACGAAGCCGTGGTCGAGGATGCGGATCGTTTGCTCGGAACTGACGTCGGTCGTCACGGTCACGGCCGGCGGACGCTACTCCGGCCCTCGGACGTACCGTATCGGCATGGCAATCCGGATCGGTACCTCGGGCTGGTCGTATCCCTCGTGGCGGCCGGGCTTCTACCCCGGCGGGCTGCAGCCGGTGGAGTTCCTCCGCTACTACGCGGAGCGGTTCGACACGGTCGAGCTGAACGCGACCGGCTACCGGTTGCCGAGCGAGGACCAGTTCGCGAAGTGGGCGGCCGCGGTGCCCAACGGTTTCGAGTTCGCGGTCAAGCTGCCGCTGACCCGCCTCGACCGGGTGACGCCGTTCCTCGAGCGGTCACTCGCGCTCGGCGACCGGCTCGGGCCGATCCGCGTCGTCGTCGAGGCGGCGCGCGACGACGGGCTCGTCTCGTTCGTGACCGGCTCGACGCCGCCGGGCGTCAAGCTCGCCTGGGACTTTCGGCACGAGTCGTGGGACGGCGTGGCGGGGGTGGTGCGGGTCGGCGACACGACCGCCGAGCCCTTCAGCTACGTGCGGCTGCGCGAGCCGCCGTACACCGACGACCAACTGCAGGAGCTGGCTGCGGCGCTCCGCGACCCTGCCTACGTCTACGTCCGCCACGAGGACGCACCGACCGCGCCCGTGGTCGCCGAGCGTCTGCGGGCGCTCCTGCCGGGTTAATAGCCCGCCGCAGCGCCGGCGCGCGCGAGATGAGCGCCGGAAGAGAGGATCTCGCTGACCTGCCCGACCGCGAAGCGAAGCTCGTCGTCGGTCGTGAAGAAGTGCGGCCCGAAGCGAAGGCCGGCGTCGGGCCGGTAGTCACAAATGATCTCCCGCGCCGCGAGCTCCGCGTGGACGGCCTGGAATTCGGGCACGCGGAACACCACCGAGCCGCCGCGGATCGCTGGGTCGCGCGGAGACGTCAGCTCGAAGCCGGCTGCGTCGACCAGTTCCACGAGGAGCGCCGTCTGGCGTATCGAGTTGGCCCGGATCCGGTCGACACCGATCTCGCCGATGATCTCGTAGCCGGCGCTCGCTGCGTAGTTGGCGGCGACGTTCGGCGTGCCGGTCAGGAAGCGCGAGGCACCAGGCCCCGGTGTCATCTCCGTCTCGAACGAGAACGGCCTGGCGTGACCCTGCCAACCCGCGAACGCGGGCGCGAGTTGCTCCGCGATGTCGGGGCGGACGTACAGCCAGCCCGCGCCGGGCCCGCCGCACAGCCACTTGACCGAGCCGCCGACGCAGAACTCGATCCCGAGCGCACTCACGTCGAGCGGCACCGCGCCCGCCGACTGGTAGGCGTCGAGGCAGACGTACGCGCCGGCGGCGCGCGCACGCTCGACGATCCGCTCGACGGGCTGGATCTCGGCCGTCTTGTAGAGCACGTGGGAAACCGGAACGAGCAGGGTGCGTTCGTCGATCGCCTCGATCACGGCGTCGGCGTCCTTGCAGACCACGACCTCGGCGCCGAAACGCGACCACGCCTGCTGCACGTAGCGCACCGATGGGAAGAGGCCCTCCTCGAAGACGATGCGGTTGCGGGGAGGCTTCAGGTCGAAGCACGAGAGAACGATCGCCTCGGCGACCGTGACGTTCTGGTGCATCACGGTCGAACCCGGTGGAGCGCCGACGATCGAGCCGACCAGATCGCCGACGCGTACGGCCGACTCCCACCACCCCTCGCCCCACGCGCGCGCGCCGCGAGTCCTCCACTCCCGAGCGAACTGCTCGAGGCGGCGCTCGGCCTCCGCGGGCATCGCGCCGAGCGAATGGTTGATCAGGTACGTCGTCGAGCCGAGGATCGGGAACCGCTCGCGGTAGCTGACGAGGTCAGGCGAGGGCAACGATCGCCTCGACCTCGACGGCCATTCCACCCGGCAGTTCGGCCACGCCGATCGCGCTGCGGGCGCCGAGACCCCGCGCTTCGCCCCACAGCTCGGCGATCGCCGCCGAGTACCCGTTCGCAACTGCGGGCTGATCGGCGAAGCCGGGCGCCGAGCGGACGAGCACGAGCGTCTTCACCCAGCGCTCGACACGGTCGAGCGAGCCGAGCGCCTCGCGCAACACGGCGCAATGACGGTGCGCCGTCGTGCGGGCGGCGCGCGCTGCATCCTCCACGGAGACGTCTGAGCCCACGTAGCCGAGCACGCTGTCGTCACCGTCCCCGGAGACGAACGCCAATCCGTCCTGGACGACGACGCGCGTCAGGCGCGGACCGTCGAGCGCCGGCACCGTCGGCAGGACGATCCCCAACTCGCGCAGACGCTGCTCGGGCGGCACGAGAGCAGAGTAACCCCGGCGGGCGCGGCTGATCGGCTGTCCTCAGGGCACCTGACTTGCCGCGCGATCTCCCTGCGCGAGCGGGGCTTGGGCCTGGTTCGTGCCGGTCGGCCGCGGCGGGGGCTTGGAGTCGACGAGCACGGCGGCGGCGAGCAGAACGGCGACGCCGACGAGGCTCTCGCCGGCGAGGCTGCGGCCGATCCGGTTCAGGAAGCCGTCGTCGGCGCGATCGAGAGCCGGCCCGATCACGAACTTGTGGAACGCCCCCCAGAGCAGGGCGAAACCGACCAGGCCGAGCTTGACGAGCAGCACGCGGCCGTAGGTCTGCGTCCACAGGTCGTGGACGTGTGGCAGCCGGACGATGCCGAGGTACGTGCCGGCGACGAGCACCAGCGCGATCAAGACCGTGGCCATCCGCGAAAACTGCCTGAACATCTCCCGCCGCAAATCGGGGGCGCCGAACCAGGCGAGGCCCGCCATCGTGGCCAGGCCGCCGATCCAGAGCGAGGCCGCGGAGATGTGCACCCAGTCGGCGATCTCCGTCTTCCACGACGAGCCGGCGTCGACGGCGTCATGTCCGGACACCGACAGGCCACCGACGAACACGAGTGCGATCACGAGGGCGGGCACGAGCGGCTCGACGCGGTCGAGCAGCCATGCGAGGTAGACGAGCGCGAGCACGAGGGCGAACGCAAGCGTCATCACGACGAACGCCTGACCGAAGCGGGTCTGCGCGATCGGAGAGAGATCGCCGTACAGGAAGCGTCCGAACGACAGCTGCAGTGCGTCTTCCGAGCGCAGCGAGAACGCAGCGATACCCGCCTGCAGCGCGAGCACAGCCCCTGCACCGGCCGCGACCGCCAGCTTCCGCTCGAGGGGGCGCGGCACCTCGAGCCCGCGCAGCACGATCAGCCGCAGTCCGAGCGCGCCGATCGTCAGGGCAAGTCCGACGAACCAGAGCCAGCGGACGACGTGCTCGAGCGCGCCAGGACCGCCGGCGCCATACGCGGCGGACACAGGCGCGGCCGGAACGCCGACGCCGAACGTCCAGACACCGGCGACGACATGCGAGTCGGCCGAGATGGCCCGCCAGCGCACGGTGTACGTGCCCACCTTGAGCGGGCGGACGCTCGCGATCAGCCGGTTGCCCTGCACGCGAGACGCGCCCGCGAAGTTGCGCCCGACGCCGTTCAGCACGCGTACGGCGCCCGGCAGCGCCTTGACGTGCTGATCGAAGCGCAGGCGGATCGCGCTGGGGCCGCGCTGGACCTCGACGCCGAAGCCGGGGCTCGCCGAACGAAGGGTCGCATGCGCCGACGCGACCGCAGGCAGCGCCAGCGCGACGAACAGGGTGACGGCCAGGGCTCTCATCGATGCGGCGCTCCCGCGACAGGCGAGAGATGGCCGAAGATCGGCGCGGTGTCGCGGTCGGAGAACAGCTGCACCGAGACGAGCACGACCATCAGCGCGAACCCCGCCCTGAGCACCACGGAGCTCGGCCGCCAGATGAGCGCCAGCGGGAACACCGCCATCGCGACGAATGTCCAGCCGAGCGTGTGGTGCAGGAACGCGGAACGCGCGAAGAGCCACGAGTTCTGCTCGTGCACGAGGAACGCGGTTCCGGTGACGGCGAACGCGAGCGGCCAGGTGAGCCGCCACCACCGAGAGGTCAGCCGCCCGCGGACCAGGGCGAGCTCGCAGCCTCCTGCGGCCATCAGCACCTCTGCCCACGACCCATGTGCGTACATGTGGATCGCGGAGTTCGTGTAGAGCGCCATCACCGGCCAGAGCAGGACGCCGAGCGCGAACGCGACGCCCGGCCAGAGATACGCCCGCCAGGCACGCATGCGCCAGACCTCCGTGCCGACGATCGCCTCGCAGAACAGGCAGAGCCCGATGAAGAGGATTCCGGCTCCGAAGAGCCAGTGGACCATCTCAGCGTGCGGCTGCATCGTGGGCCTCGAGGTCGGCGAGCAGCGGCCGGGCGACGAGCAGCGTGAAGAGCAGCCCGACCAGGATGACGAGCAACGGCGGCTCGACCGCGAGCCACCAGAACGACTCGCGGCGTGGATGCAGCAGCGTCAGCCGCCACGGCTGCAGGATCGCCCAGATCAGCCCCGCCGCCGCGATGGCGGGCCCGACGAACGACACGGCGTGCGCCACGCGGTGGTACCGCCGCGTGTGTGCCGCCGGATAGGTGCGTACGAATGATGTTTCCATAGCCTCCCTCGCAGAGTCGGACCAACACGACTCCCGCGGTGTTCAGATCTGTCCGCGGGTCAGGCGGTCAGCGGAGGCGGGCGAGACTCGAACGACAGGCCGAAACGTCGCCGCGGTGCGGAGTCGTCGGTCGGCCTGGGAGTTGCCGGGGTGACGCGGAGCGCGTCGGAAAGGATTCGCCGCACACGTGCGAAAGCGCGCTCGACGTAGTCCTCGACCTCGTGCAACCAGCTCGCGAACCGCCACGCACAGGCGACAGCGACGGCGATCAGTGCGAGGACAGGAAGCGAGTACGTGTGTAGCCACGGGTCGAGCGACGGCCAACGACCGCCGGCACTGCTCTCGATGTCGACATGGACGAGGTACAGGAGGGACGATGCCGCGAACGCGGCGAGCCAGACGCGGAACGACAGCTGCGGCCTGAGGCGCGGTTTGGCGCGCTCGTGGTGGCCGACCGCCGCCAGCAGCCGCTCGCCGGCCTTCGCGGCTGCGCGGGCGCGACTTGCGCGCGCGAGCAGCGCAGCGAGCGCAAAGGCGCAGACGATCTTCAGGCCCACGAGGAGGAAGGGGTAGTAGCTCGTGGCCGAGTTTGCGAGCGGCTGAACGTGCAGCCTGGCGTCGACACGTGCGGTGAGACTGCGACCTGCGACTTCCGCCATCACGACGAGAAGCGCGAATGTCGCAAGCCCCCTCCGTCGGAGCTGCCGCGCGACCATTACGGCCACGATCATACGCCGCCGAGGGTGGCCCGCGCGCCCCGCCCGGCCGCCGGCGCGGATGGGAAGCGGGACGGCGCCGTCTGGATCACCCGGGAGTGGCCGCAGCGGCCGGTGACTCGTCTGCCTGCGCCGGTAAGGTGAGTGCGGATGACCGAGGCCAATGAGACGTTACGGCGGGACGCACTGACGGCGTTCCTCGAGACGCGGGTGGGCGAGGGGTTCACGATCGAGAGCCGCACCCCGACCCAGGCGATCCTGGTGCCGAAGCGATCCTGGTCGCTGCTCGCGCGGTTCCGCCGGGCGGATTCGCCCGGCCGGCAGGTCGTCCAGGTCGACGTCGACGGCGAGGTGACGATGTCGCCGGCCGAACCGTTGCGCAGCTAGCGGCGACGAGCCGGTCGAGGAGCCCGTGCAGATCGAGGGACGTGGAGTTGCATGGCTCTGCCGGGCCGCGATCGTGTTTGCGATCGTCGGCGTGTTCGGCGCCTGGCGGAACACGGGGCCGGTCTCGCTCGACGGCGTCGAAGGTCCCCACAACGGCTGGCTCGTGATCATCTTCGGCTTGATCGCGCTCGCCGGCGTCGGCGCGCTCGCGCGTGGCTCGTGGTTCGGCATCGTGCTGGTGCTCGGAGCAGCCGCGGCGATGATCTGGCCCGCTGTCGACGCCGTCGCAAACGACGGATCGGTCCTCGGCGGAAGCTCGGGCTGGGGCGTCTGGCTGACGGTCGCCGCGTCGGCCGGCCTCGCCGTTACCGCGGCCCTCGCCGCGGTCCGGAGGCTGCGGCCCGGCCTGGACTACTAGAGGAAGTACCCGAGCTTGTCCCAGACCCAGGAGTTGAGCCGACTACGCAGACCGGTCGGAGCCTTGCCCGGGTGTGAGCGCGCGATGTCAGGGCCGAAGACCCGCTCCTCGAAAAGCGTCGCTGCGGCGGCGCTACGCGCCATCATCGCGACTTCGTAGTTCCGGTAGAGCGCCCAGGCGTCGAAGTTCACCGTTCCGAAGACGACCGTGTTGTCGGCCACCACGATCTTCGCGTGCACCACGGCGCCGGGGTACTCCCAGATCTGCGCGCCGGCATCGAGCAGCGGCCGGTAGTGGCTCTTCAAGGCAGCCGTCGCCTGCGGGTTGTTCGACTTCTCCGAGACGACGATCCGCACCTTCACGCCTCGCTTGGCGGCTGCGATCACGCGCTGGACCATGTCGGCGTCGGTGAAGTAGGGATTCATGATGTCGAGGCGAGTCCTCGCGTGGTCGATGAGCGCCCGGATCGCCTGGGTCGCCGACTGGAATCCGCCCGGCGCGACCTGGAGCAGCGCGATCGGGACAGTGCCCGGCGTCGGCTCGGGCGGGAAGTACTTCGAGAGGTCGTGTGGCAACGGGCCGCCCTGGCCGCGGAAGCTCATCAGGAAGAGCGCCTGGGCCTGACGTACGACATTCCCGGTCACGCGGGTCATGACGTCGTGGAAGCCGCCGTTCGCGAAGTGATCCTCGATCCCGGCGCCACCCGTCCACGCAACCTTCCCGTCGATCACATAGAGCTTGCGGTGGTCGGCATGACCGACGTCGTCCTGGCTCCAGTCGAACGTGCGGTGGTCGGGGTAGAGACCGTCCTCGTCCCAGGGGAGTAGGTCGTTGACCACGATCTGCGCACCGGCGTCGGCGAGGCGCGTGAACATCGGCCCGGCCGGCCCGAACACCTGGCTTCCCTGGCCGTCGACGATCACCCGCACCTCGACTCCTTGCTTGAGCTTCTGGATGAGCAGGTCGGTGAGCTTCGTGCCGACCTCACCCTCGCGCCAGCCGAACATGAGGATGTGCACCGAGGAGCGGGCCTGCTGGATGTCGGCGTAGATGCGCGGGAAGAAGTTCTTCCCCTCCGGCCAGGGCTCGATCGTCGCGGCGGTCGACCACGCGTACGGCATCCCGACATCGGCGGGCTTCGGGTCGGACCGAGCTGCGAAGCGCGCCGTCGCCAGCTCGGCACCGGCGGCCGTGACGGCCCCGGCGGTAGGTGGCCAGCTCGGCTTCTGGGTGATCGTGAGCACCTGCCGGTAGACGACGAAGAAGAAGGCCGCGAGCAGCAGCCCCAGCGTCGCCAGCGTGGGCGGCAGCCAGCGCCTGATGCGTCCGGGTCTCCGCGGCGTCTCGATCACGACGTTGCGGCCGGCTGCACGACTTCGGGGCCGGTCGGCCCGCCACTACCCTGCTTCGCCTTCTGCTCCTGCGCCTTCTGCTTCGCCTGCTCGTACGACTGCTGGACGAGCCCCTTGCCACCGCCCCAGCCGAACACCCAGATCATCAGGACGAGCGCCATCAGGAGCGTCCAGGCGGTGGTGATCAGTTGCTGTGCGACCGAGTACGCGGTCGCCGTCTGCGTGTCGGTGATGTCGTTGAGCGCGGCGACGTTGAACGCCTGGTTGACGCCCGCGCCGCCGGGCGTCACCGAGACGGTGTTGGAGATCGAGTTGCTGCCGACCACGGACATCACCGAGTGGAAGGTGACGGGGATGGCATAGGCGGCGAGGAAGATGGCGACAACGCTGAGACTCGCGACCCAGGCGACGAACTCGGGCAGGAACACCCGGCCCAGATAGGCAGCGGGGCGCGCGAGGATCTGACCGCCTTCCTTGGCCTGCTCCCACCAGCCGACGACCTTCGCCCAGAAGCTCCGCACGACGAGGACGAGCACGAACAGCCCGGCGACGACCAGGATCACGACGGCCGCCGGATGCTCCTTGATCCAGGCGAAGTCGCGGTCGAACGACCCCGGCACGGAGAGGAACAGGTAGAGGTAGACGAACGTGCCGGCGAGCACGAAGAAGATCTTCTGGACCGCGAAGGCGCCGAGCAGGCCGGCGAAGGTCGCCGCCACGATCACCGTGGTCAACATCACGAACATCATGATCGTCCCCAGGTTCGCCGGCAGGATGTTGTTCATCGCGACACAGGTCGCGTACGCGGCGTAGACCTGCCGCCAGCGCACCGTCCCGTCCGGGTACGCGTAACGCAGGATCGAGAACCAGGCAAATGCCGTCGCCGTCGTCTGCACCGTCACGGCGAAAACCGCCGCGACGATGTACTCGACGGAGATGCTCGTGAGCGTGTCCCAGAGGTCGCTGAACCAGTCGCGAAGATCCCAACCGACGAGCTCCGCAAACGCGGCGCCGCAGAGGACGGCGCCGAGGATGATCAGAATCCGGCGGACGGGATGGCCCGGTTCGGGCTCGGCGGTCCCGGCAGTGGTGGTCAACGCGGTGCTGCTCACAGAGCCTCGCTTCTCGTCGGCGACAGCAGATGTCGCTGCTCCTCAGCTGCGTTCGCCGTCGGCCCGCCGGAGCCTGCGATCGTGGCCACGACGGGTCAGTCGTTCCAACCGTACGTCAGGTGGGCGACAGGAGCTCGATCATCAGCCTGATTCGCTCCTCGTGGGCGAGCAAGTCGAGTTGATCGAGCCGGTCAACGATCTCGTCGCGACTCGCGCCCTCCATCTGCCAGGCCTCGACGAGCTTTCTCAAGCTGTCGGGTAGTTGACTTCCTGCTGCCACGGTCGACGCAACGTACGCGTTCGTTCGACGAAAGAGAAGGGGCCCTGACGAGGTGGTTACCATCCTGGCGGCCGTGCCCCTGTTCGTCCTCATCGTCGCCGTGGTGGTAGCAGCCGTCGCAGGTGCGACGGTTCCGCCGCCTGCACAGCCTGGTGCCTGGCATCAGGTCGGACCGGCTGTGACTTCTTCCCGGCCGGGTAAGGCGATCCATTTCGTTCGCTCGCCGCAATACCCGACTGCGATCGGTGTGGTCGCGCGCTCGTCGTCGGCCAAGCCGATCCGTGTGTCGTGGTTCAGCTACTGCGAGCAGTCGAGTGACGACGGCATGACGGAGCAGCACCAGGGAACGTCGCGAGGTGTCGGCACGGTGACGGTGTACCCGCCGGTGTTCGACGGAGCAACGCTCTGCAACGTGTCGGTGGTTGCGACGCCGCCTAAATCAGGTCGAGTCGTCGCTGCCGTGTTCGCGTACTGAGCCGGCTAGGCGGGCTTCATGACCAGGAGCTGCGGCCTGCCGTTGCTGCCTGATTCGAGCGGGAAGTAGACGAGGTGGCTGCGAGGATCGACGGCGACGGTGTGCGCGGCCGAGGCCAGGTGTGACTGGCCAAGCTTGGTGAGCGTGTGCGCGTGCTCGGCGAAGACGGCCACGTCGCCGCTCTCGGCCGCGACATAGAGGCGCCGGTTGCCGGTGTCGAACGCGAGCACGTCCGGGTTGCTTCCGACGTCGGCTGTCTGGGTGACCTTCATCGTTCGCAGGTCGAGTGTCAGGAGCTTGGCGTCGCCGTCGCAGGCCACGAAGGCCAGCCGGCGCGAGGAGTCGACGTAGAGGCTGTGATCCGACTGGCAATGGACGGGTATCCGGCGGATGAGCTTGTTCGTTCTCGGGTCGATCACGGCAACCTCGTCGCGTGTCTGCACGTCGACGAGGATGTGTCGTGAGCCGGCGTCGTACTGGACGTTGCCGGCGTCGCCGCCGAGAGCGATCGTCGCGATCCGTGCGCCCTTGGCGTTCAGCACCGTCTCGACGCCGCCCGCCTCGTCGGAGACGAAGACGTGCCGCTCGACCGGGTCGTACACGAGTCCGTCGGGATAGCTGCCCGCCGGGGCAGTCGCGACCACGCGCCCGGTCTTCGCGTCGATCGTCACGGCCTCATGGTCGTTTGTCGCGGAGGCGAAGACGCGGCCCAACTCGGGCACGGCGATCACGCCGTGGACGCCGGCGACGTCGATCGTTCTCACGACCTTCTTCGATTTGAGATCGAACGTCAGCAGTTGGCTCGCGTTCATGTGCGCGATGTAGAGGCGGTTCGTCGTCGGGTCGATGCTCGTGTAGTCGAAGCGGTTGCTCGGCCCCGGCAACGCGACCCGTGCGACCTGCTGCAACGGCAGCGAGGCGCCGTTCCCCGATGCTCCAGCGCACGCTACGAGTGCCGCGAAAACCGCGAGAGTTGCTGTGACACGGCTGGGGTTCATGCGGGCTTCCTCCTCACAGGTCGGCGTGCTGGGATGGTAGGTGGCCTGGGTCTGTTGCTCGCACGGTTCGCCAGGTGTTGTCGCCGACACGCGCGGTCGAAGAGGGGACCCGACGAGGAGACTCGAACTCCCGA
>CAWIKU010000008.1:0-121977 GCA_963836705.1 uncultured Actinomycetes bacterium
CGACGAGCAGGACGGTGACCCGCCGCAACCAGCGCGAAGAGCTGCAGCTCGTCGTGAGCGGTGAACGCCAGCAGCGTCATCCGCCCGAGACTAAAGATCCGACCCTGGCTTCCCGAAGGAAACCAGGATCGGGACTCACGTCTTAGGCAGCGTCAGCGAGGTCTTCGTTCTGCGCGAGCTTGCGCAGAGCCTCGGTCTCGATCTGGCGCACACGCTCGCGCGTCAGCCCGAGCTGCTTGCCGATCGCCTCGAGCGAGGCGGGGCCGTCACCGACGAGACCGAAGCGAAGCTCGATCACGTCACGCTCGCGGTCCGGCAGGTTTGCAACTGCCTGGCGGACTGCCAGGTCGCGGAGCGAGGACGACGCCTCCTCCTCGGTCGACGGGCCGGTGCCGGCGATCAGGTCGCCGAAGGACGCGTCGCCGTCGTCACCGACGGGCATGTCTGTGGATGCGACCGCGCGGGCCGCAGCCATCACCTCGTGCACGTGGTTGAGCGGCAGCTTCGAGTGCTTCGAGATCTCCTCGGGCGTCGGATCGCGCTCGAGCACGGCGACGAGCTCGCGGCGGGCGCGGGCGACCTTCTGCTCGCGCTCAACGACGTGCACGGGGATGCGGATCGTGCGGGCCTTGTTGGCGACGCCGCGCTGCACCGCCTGGCGAATCCACCAGGTCGCGTAGGTCGAGAACTTGAAGCCCTTGCGCCAGTCGAACTTCTCGGCGGCGCGGATCAGGCCGAGCACGCCCTCCTGGACGAGGTCGCCGAGCGTGATGCCCTGCGTCTGGTAGCGCTTCGCGATCGAGACGACCAGGCGGAGGTTGCAGTTGATCATGCGCTCCTTCGCCTGCATGTCGCCCTTCTCGATGCGCTTCGCGAGCTCGACTTCTTCGGCGGCCGTGAGCAGCGGGTAGCGGCCGGCCTCGTTCAGGAACATCTGGAACGAGTCGGTCGTGTAGAGGCCGGTGCCGATCGAGAGATCGAGCTCGGGCTCCTCCTCTTCCTGCTCGGGCGCGGCGCCGTGCGCGTCGAGCTCGTGCGCGAGCGCCTCGGTCTCGGGCTCGTCGAGGTCGTGCGACAGAACCGCATCGGCGACGTCGGCAGCGGTGATCACCCCGTGCTCGTCGCGCAGGTGCAGCAGCCCCTCGAGTGCCTCGGCTACGGCCTTGGTCGTGCTGATTTCAGTCAGGCTGATATTGGTCAACGAACTCCTTCTGTACTTCGATGGGGACGGGCGCTCGGTTTGGTCAGAAGTTCCTGCGCCTTCCGTCACCTTGTAAGAACGCCTGCCAAGGCGGCGGTATTCCTGGCCTTCTGGTTGGGCTCTCAGAACTTAGTGACAGTCTGTTACAAGACTGTAAGGATGAAGGTTGAGGCCTGATTAAGGCCGCTTGACTACGGTGCCGTGCGGTTGTTTGCAACGAATGCCGCGTGAGTCACGGGCATTTTCTGCTCGAAGAACCGCTCGACAGCCTCAGCGTAACGCCGAATCTCCAGTTGCGCGAACTCCGAGTTGCGGAGCGAGACGAAGTTCATCAGCGCCCGGGCGTTCACGGTCCAGTAGAACTGGGTGTAGGCCCCGACCGGGAGCACCGACCGGGCAAGCTCGCGGGCGACGCCCTGCTCGACGAGCCGCGTGTACGTCGCGTAAGCCAGGTCGTAGACGGCTTTCAGCTCCTCGCGGGTCTCCTCCGCCAACTCCGGGCTGACCGGCTCGAAGCTGTAGGCGCCGGGCTTGCCGACCTGGGTGCGGACGTCGTCGGCGTCGGGGACGTAGAAGTCGTCCGTGGCCTTCGCATAGCGAAGGCTGAACTCGTTGAACGAGCCGATGCGATGTCTGAACCATTCCCGCGCGACGAAGATCGGGCAGCGAATGTGGAAGCGGAATGCGTTGTGCTCGAACGGCGAGCCATGGCGGTCGCGCATCAGGAAGCGGATCAGGCCCTCATCGGAGGCATCCATCTCGTCCTTGTGCCGGGCAAACGAGACGCGCGCACCGTTGACGACGGAGAGATCATCGGCCATGGCATCGTCGAGCCGCACGAAGCCGTGGTCGAGGATGCGGATCGTTTGCTCGGAACTGACGTCGGTCGTCACGGTCACGGCCGGCGGACGCTACTCCGGCCCTCGGACGTACCGTATCGGCATGGCAATCCGGATCGGTACCTCGGGCTGGTCGTATCCCTCGTGGCGGCCGGGCTTCTACCCCGGCGGGCTGCAGCCGGTGGAGTTCCTCCGCTACTACGCGGAGCGGTTCGACACGGTCGAGCTGAACGCGACCGGCTACCGGTTGCCGAGCGAGGACCAGTTCGCGAAGTGGGCGGCCGCGGTGCCCAACGGTTTCGAGTTCGCGGTCAAGCTGCCGCTGACCCGCCTCGACCGGGTGACGCCGTTCCTCGAGCGGTCACTCGCGCTCGGCGACCGGCTCGGGCCGATCCGCGTCGTCGTCGAGGCGGCGCGCGACGACGGGCTCGTCTCGTTCGTGACCGGCTCGACGCCGCCGGGCGTCAAGCTCGCCTGGGACTTTCGGCACGAGTCGTGGGACGGCGTGGCGGGGGTGGTGCGGGTCGGCGACACGACCGCCGAGCCCTTCAGCTACGTGCGGCTGCGCGAGCCGCCGTACACCGACGACCAACTGCAGGAGCTGGCTGGGGCGCTCCGCGACCCTGCCTACGTCTACGTCCGCCACGAGGACGCACCGACCGCGCCCGTGGTCGCCGAGCGTCTGCGGGCGCTCCTGCCGGGTTAATAGCCCGCCGCAGCGCCGGCGCGCGCGAGATGAGCGCCGGAAGAGAGGATCTCGCTGACCTGCCCGACCGCGAAGCGAAGCTCGTCGTCGGTCGTGAAGAAGTGCGGCCCGAAGCGAAGGCCGGCGTCGGGCCGGTAGTCACAAATGATCTCCCGCGCCGCGAGCTCCGCGTGGACGGCCTGGAATTCGGGCACGCGGAACACCACCGAGCCGCCGCGGATCGCTGGGTCGCGCGGAGACGTCAGCTCGAAGCCGGCTGCGTCGACCAGTTCCACGAGGAGCGCCGTCTGGCGTATCGAGTTGGCCCGGATCCGGTCGACACCGATCTCGCCGATGATCTCGTAGCCGGCGCTCGCTGCGTAGTTGGCGGCGACGTTCGGCGTGCCGGTCAGGAAGCGCGAGGCACCAGGCCCCGGTGTCATCTCCGTCTCGAACGAGAACGGCCTGGCGTGACCCTGCCAACCCGCGAACGCGGGCGCGAGTTGCTCCGCGATGTCGGGGCGGACGTACAGCCAGCCCGCGCCGGGCCCGCCGCACAGCCACTTGACCGAGCCGCCGACGCAGAACTCGATCCCGAGCGCACTCACGTCGAGCGGCACCGCGCCCGCCGACTGGTAGGCGTCGAGGCAGACGTACGCGCCGGCGGCGCGCGCACGCTCGACGATCCGCTCGACGGGCTGGATCTCGGCCGTCTTGTAGAGCACGTGGGAAACCGGAACGAGCAGGGTGCGTTCGTCGATCGCCTCGATCACGGCGTCGGCGTCCTTGCAGACCACGACCTCGGCGCCGAAGCGCGACCACGCCTGCTGCACGTAGCGCACCGATGGGAAGAGGCCCTCCTCGAAGACGATGCGGTTGCGGGGAGGCTTCAGGTCGAAGCACGAGAGAACGATCGCCTCGGCGACCGTGACGTTCTGGTGCATCACGGTCGAACCCGGTGGAGCGCCGACGATCGAGCCGACCAGATCGCCGACGCGTACGGCCGACTCCCACCACCCCTCGCCCCACGCGCGCGCGCCGCGAGTCCTCCACTCCCGAGCGAACTGCTCGAGGCGGCGCTCGGCCTCCGCGGGCATCGCGCCGAGCGAATGGTTGATCAGGTACGTCGTCGAGCCGAGGATCGGGAACCGCTCGCGGTAGCTGACGAGGTCAGGCGAGGGCAACGATCGCCTCGACCTCGACGGCCATTCCACCCGGCAGTTCGGCCACGCCGATCGCGCTGCGGGCGCCGAGACCCCGCGCTTCGCCCCACAGCTCGGCGATCGCCGCCGAGTACCCGTTCGCAACTGCGGGCTGATCGGCGAAGCCGGGCGCCGAGCGGACGAGCACGAGCGTCTTCACCCAGCGCTCGACACGGTCGAGCGAGCCGAGCGCCTCGCGCAACACGGCGCAATGACGGTGCGCCGTCGTGCGGGCGGCGCGCGCTGCATCCTCCACGGAGACGTCTGAGCCCACGTAGCCGAGCACGCTGTCGTCACCGTCCCCGGAGACGAACGCCAATCCGTCCTGGACGACGACGCGCGTCAGGCGCGGACCGTCGAGCGCCGGCACCGTCGGCAGGACGATCCCCAACTCGCGCAGACGCTGCTCGGGCGGCACGAGAGCAGAGTAACCCCGGCGGGCGCGGCTGATCGGCTGTCCTCAGGGCACCTGACTTGCCGCGCGATCTCCCTGCGCGAGCGGGGCTTGGGCCTGGTTCGTGCCGGTCGGCCGCGGCGGGGGCTTGGAGTCGACGAGCACGGCGGCGGCGAGCAGAACGGCGACGCCGACGAGGCTCTCGCCGGCGAGGCTGCGGCCGATCCGGTTCAGGAAGCCGTCGTCGGCGCGATCGAGAGCCGGCCCGATCACGAACTTGTGGAACGCCCCCCAGAGCAGGGCGAAACCGACCAGGCCGAGCTTGACGAGCAGCACGCGGCCGTAGGTCTGCGTCCACAGGTCGTGGACGTGTGGCAGCCGGACGATGCCGAGGTACGTGCCGGCGACGAGCACCAGCGCGATCAAGACCGTGGCCATCCGCGAAAACTGCCTGAACATCTCCCGCCGCAAATCGGGGGCGCCGAACCAGGCGAGGCCCGCCATCGTGGCCAGGCCGCCGATCCAGAGCGAGGCCGCGGAGATGTGCACCCAGTCGGCGATCTCCGTCTTCCACGACGAGCCGGCGTCGACGGCGTCATGTCCGGACACCGACAGGCCACCGACGAACACGAGTGCGATCACGAGGGCGGGCACGAGCGGCTCGACGCGGTCGAGCAGCCATGCGAGGTAGACGAGCGCGAGCACGAGGGCGAACGCAAGCGTCATCACGACGAACGCCTGACCGAAGCGGGTCTGCGCGATCGGAGAGAGATCGCCGTACAGGAAGCGTCCGAACGACAGCTGCAGTGCGTCTTCCGAGCGCAGCGAGAACGCAGCGATACCCGCCTGCAGCGCGAGCACAGCCCCTGCACCGGCCGCGACCGCCAGCTTCCGCTCGAGGGGGCGCGGCACCTCGAGCCCGCGCAGCACGATCAGCCGCAGTCCGAGCGCGCCGATCGTCAGGGCAAGTCCGACGAACCAGAGCCAGCGGACGACGTGCTCGAGCGCGCCAGGACCGCCGGCGCCATACGCGGCGGACACAGGCGCGGCCGGAACGCCGACGCCGAACGTCCAGACACCGGCGACGACATGCGAGTCGGCCGAGATGGCCCGCCAGCGCACGGTGTACGTGCCCACCTTGAGCGGGCGGACGCTCGCGATCAGCCGGTTGCCCTGCACGCGAGACGCGCCCGCGAAGTTGCGCCCGACGCCGTTCAGCACGCGTACGGCGCCCGGCAGCGCCTTGACGTGCTGATCGAAGCGCAGGCGGATCGCGCTGGGGCCGCGCTGGACCTCGACGCCGAAGCCGGGGCTCGCCGAACGAAGGGTCGCATGCGCCGACGCGACCGCAGGCAGCGCCAGCGCGACGAACAGGGTGACGGCCAGGGCTCTCATCGATGCGGCGCTCCCGCGACAGGCGAGAGATGGCCGAAGATCGGCGCGGTGTCGCGGTCGGAGAACAGCTGCACCGAGACGAGCACGACCATCAGCGCGAACCCCGCCCTGAGCACCACGGAGCTCGGCCGCCAGATGAGCGCCAGCGGGAACGCCGCCATCGCGACGAATGTCCAGCCGAGCGTGTGGTGCAGGAACGCGGAACGCGCGAAGAGCCACGAGTTCTGCTCGTGCACGAGGAACGCGGTTCCGGTGACGGCGAACGCGAGCGGCCAGGTGAGCCGCCACCACCGAGAGGTCAGCCGCCCGCGGACCAGGGCGAGCTCGCAGCCTCCTGCGGCCATCAGCACCTCTGCCCACGACCCATGTGCGTACATGTGGATCGCGGAGTTCGTGTAGAGCGCCATCACCGGCCAGAGCAGGACGCCGAGCGCGAACGCGACGCCCGGCCAGAGATACGCCCGCCAGGCACGCATGCGCCAGACCTCCGTGCCGACGATCGCCTCGCAGAACAGGCAGAGCCCGATGAAGAGGATTCCGGCTCCGAAGAGCCAGTGGACCATCTCAGCGTGCGGCTGCATCGTGGGCCTCGAGGTCGGCGAGCAGCGGCCGGGCGACGAGCAGCGTGAAGAGCAGCCCGACCAGGATGACGAGCAACGGCGGCTCGACCGCGAGCCACCAGAACGACTCGCGGCGTGGATGCAGCAGCGTCAGCCGCCACGGCTGCAGGATCGCCCAGATCAGCCCCGCCGCCGCGATGGCGGGCCCGACGAACGACACGGCGTGCGCCACGCGGTGGTACCGCCGCGTGTGTGCCGCCGGATAGGTGCGTACGAATGATGTTTCCATAGCCTCCCTCGCAGAGTCGGACCAACACGACTCCCGCGGTGTTCAGATCTGTCCGCGGGTCAGGCGGTCAGCGGAGGCGGGCGAGACTCGAACGACAGGCCGAAACGTCGCCGCGGTGCGGAGTCGTCGGTCGGCCTGGGAGTTGCCGGGGTGACGCGGAGCGCGTCGGAAAGGATTCGCCGCACACGTGCGAAAGCGCGCTCGACGTAGTCCTCGACCTCGTGCAACCAGCTCGCGAACCGCCACGCACAGGCGACAGCGACGGCGATCAGTGCGAGGACAGGAAGCGAGTACGTGTGTAGCCACGGGTCGAGCGACGGCCAACGACCGCCGGCACTGCTCTCGATGTCGACATGGACGAGGTACAGGAGGGACGATGCCGCGAACGCGGCGAGCCAGACGCGGAACGACAGCTGCGGCCTGAGGCGCGGTTTGGCGCGCTCGTGGTGGCCGACCGCCGCCAGCAGCCGCTCGCCGGCCTTCGCGGCTGCGCGGGCGCGACTTGCGCGCGCGAGCAGCGCAGCGAGCGCAAAGGCGCAGACGATCTTCAGGCCCACGAGGAGGAAGGGGTAGTAGCTCGTGGCCGAGTTTGCGAGCGGCTGAACGTGCAGCCTGGCGTCGACACGTGCGGTGAGACTGCGACCTGCGACTTCCGCCATCACGACGAGAAGCGCGAATGTCGCAAGCCCCCTCCGTCGGAGCTGCCGCGCGACCATTACGGCCACGATCATACGCCGCCGAGGGTGGCCCGCGCGCCCCGCCCGGCCGCCGGCGCGGATGGGAAGCGGGACGGCGCCGTCTGGATCACCCGGGAGTGGCCGCAGCGGCCGGTGACTCGTCTGCCTGCGCCGGTAAGGTGAGTGCGGATGACCGAGGCCAATGAGACGTTACGGCGGGACGCACTGACGGCGTTCCTCGAGACGCGGGTGGGCGAGGGGTTCACGATCGAGAGCCGCACCCCGACCCAGGCGATCCTGGTGCCGAAGCGATCCTGGTCGCTGCTCGCGCGGTTCCGCCGGGCGGATTCGCCCGGCCGGCAGGTCGTCCAGGTCGACGTCGACGGCGAGGTGACGATGTCGCCGGCCGAACCGTTGCGCAGCTAGCGGCGACGAGCCGGTCGAGGAGCCCGTGCAGATCGAGGGACGTGGAGTTGCATGGCTCTGCCGGGCCGCGATCGTGTTTGCGATCGTCGGCGTGTTCGGCGCCTGGCGGAACACGGGGCCGGTCTCGCTCGACGGCGTCGAAGGTCCCCACAACGGCTGGCTCGTGATCATCTTCGGCTTGATCGCGCTCGCCGGCGTCGGCGCGCTCGCGCGTGGCTCGTGGTTCGGCATCGTGCTGGTGCTCGGAGCAGCCGCGGCGATGATCTGGCCCGCTGTCGACGCCGTCGCAAACGACGGATCGGTCCTCGGCGGAAGCTCGGGCTGGGGCGTCTGGCTGACGGTCGCCGCGTCGGCCGGCCTCGCCGTTACTGCGGCCCTCGCCGCGGTCCGGAGGCTGCGGCCCGGCCTGGACTACTAGAGGAAGTACCCGAGCTTGTCCCAGACCCAGGAGTTGAGCCGACTACGCAGACCGGTCGGAGCCTTGCCCGGGTGTGAGCGCGCGATGTCAGGGCCGAAGACCCGCTCCTCGAAAAGCGTCGCTGCGGCGGCGCTACGCGCCATCATCGCGACTTCGTAGTTCCGGTAGAGCGCCCAGGCGTCGAAGTTCACGGTTCCGAAGACGACCGTGTTGTCGGCCACCACGATCTTCGCATGCACCACGGCCCCGGGGTACTCCCAGATCTGCGCGCCGGCATCGAGCAACGGCCGGTAGTGGTGCTTCAAGGCAGCCGTCGCCTGCGGGTTGTTCGACTTCTCCGAGACGACGATCCGCACCTTCACGCCTCGCTTGGCGGCTGCGATCACGCGCTGGACCATGTCGGCGTCGGTGAAGTAGGGATTCATGATGTCGAGGCGAGTCCTCGCGTGGTCGATGAGCGCCCGGATCGCCTGGGTCGCCGACTGGAATCCGCCCGGCGCGACCTGGAGCAGCGCGATCGGGACGGTGCCCGGCGTCGGCTCGGGCGGGAAGTACTTCGAGAGGTCGTGTGGCAACGGGCCGCCCTGGCCGCGGAAGCTCATCAGGAAGAGCGCCTGGGCCTGACGTACGACATTCCCGGTCACGCGGGTCATGACGTCGTGGAAGCCGCCGTTCGCGAAGTGATCCTCGATCCCGGCGCCACCCGTCCACGCGACCTTCCCGTCGATCACATAGAGCTTGCGGTGGTCGGCATGACCGACGTCGTCCTGGCTCCAGTCGAACGTGCGGTGGTCGGGGTAGAGACCGTCCTCGTCCCAGGGGAGTAGGTCGTTGACCACGATCTGCGCACCGGCGTCGGCGAGGCGCGTGAACATCGGCCCGGCCGGCCCGAACACCTGGCTTCCCTGGCCGTCGACGATCACCCGCACCTCGACTCCTTGCTTGAGCTTCTGGATGAGCAGGTCGGTGAGCTTCGTGCCGACCTCACCCTCGCGCCAGCCGAACATGAGGATGTGCACCGAGGAGCGGGCCTGCTGGATGTCGGCGTAGATGCGCGGGAAGAAGTTCTTCCCCTCCGGCCAGGGCTCGATCGTCGCGGCGGTCGACCACGCGTACGGCATCCCGACATCGGCGGGCTTCGGGTCGGACCGAGCTGCGAAGCGCGCCGTCGCCAGCTCGGCACCGGCGGCCGTGACGGCCCCGGCGGTAGGTGGCCAGCTCGGCTTCTGGGTGATCGTGAGCACCTGCCGGTAGACGACGAAGAAGAAGGCCGCGAGCAGCAGCCCCAGCGTCGCCAGCGTGGGCGGCAGCCAGCGCCTGATGCGTCCGGGTCTCCGCGGCGTCTCGATCACGACGTTGCGGCCGGCTGCACGACTTCGGGGCCGGTCGGCCCGCCACTACCCTGCTTCGCCTTCTGCTCCTGCGCCTTCTGCTTCGCCTGCTCGTACGACTGCTGGACGAGCCCCTTGCCACCGCCCCAGCCGAACACCCAGATCATCAGGACGAGCGCCATCAGGAGCGTCCAGGCGGTGGTGATCAGTTGCTGTGCGACCGAGTACGCGGTCGCCGTCTGCGTGTCGGTGATGTCGTTGAGCGCGGCGACGTTGAACGCCTGGTTGACGCCCGCGCCGCCGGGCGTCACCGAGACGGTGTTGGAGATCGAGTTGCTGCCGACCACGGACATCACCGAGTGGAAGGTGACGGGGATGGCATAGGCGGCGAGGAAGATGGCGACAACGCTGAGACTCGCGACCCAGGCGACGAACTCGGGCAGGAACACCCGGCCCAGATAGGCAGCGGGGCGCGCGAGGATCTGACCGCCTTCCTTGGCCTGCTCCCACCAGCCGACGACCTTCGCCCAGAAGCTCCGCACGACGAGGACGAGCACGAACAGCCCGGCGACGACCAGGATCACGACGGCCGCCGGATGCTCCTTGATCCAGGCGAAGTCGCGGTCGAACGACCCCGGCACGGAGAGGAACAGGTAGAGGTAGACGAACGTGCCGGCGAGCACGAAGAAGATCTTCTGGACCGCGAAGGCGCCGAGCAGGCCGGCGAAGGTCGCCGCCACGATCACCGTGGTCAACATCACGAACATCATGATCGTCCCCAGGTTCGCCGGCAGGATGTTGTTCATCGCGACACAGGTCGCGTACGCGGCGTAGACCTGCCGCCAGCGCACCGTCCCGTCCGGATACGCGTAGCGCAGGATCGAGAACCAGGCAAATGCCGTCGCCGTCGTCTGCACCGTCACGGCGAAAACCGCCGCGACGATGTACTCGACGGAGATGCTCGTGAGTGTGTCCCAGAGGTCGCTGAACCAGTCGCGAAGATCCCAACCGACGAGTTCCGCAAACGCGGCGCCGCAGAGGACGGCGCCGAGGATGATCAGAATCCGGCGGACGGGATGCCCCGGTTCGGGCTCGGCGGTCCCGGCAGTGGTGGTCAACGCGGTGCTGCTCACAGAGCCTCGCTTCTCGTCGGCGACAGCACTGCGTTCGCCGTCGGCCCCCCGGAGCCTGCGATCGTGGCCACGACGGGTCAGTCGTTCCAACCGTACGTCAGGTGGGCGACAGGAGCTCGATCATCAGCCTGATTCGCTCCTCGTGGGCGAGCAAGTCGAGTTGATCGAGCCGGTCAACGATCTCGTCGCGACTCGCGCCCTCCATCTGCCAGGCCTCGACGAGCTTTCTCAAGCTGTCGGGTAGTTGACTTCCTGCTGCCACGGTCGACGCAACGTACGCGTTCGTTCGACGAAAGAGAAGGGGCCCTGACGAGGTGGTTACCATCCTGGCGGCCGTGCCCCTGTTCGTCCTCATCGTCGCCGTGGTGGTAGCAGCCGTCGCAGGTGCGACGGTTCCGCCGCCTGCACAGCCTGGTGCCTGGCATCAGGTCGGACCGGCTGTGACTTCTTCCCGGCCGGGTAAGGCGATCCATTTCGTTCGCTCGCCGCAATACCCGACCGCGATCGGTGTGGTGGCGCGCTCGTCGTCGGCCAAGCCGATCCGTGTGTCGTGGTTCAGCTACTGCGAGCAGTCGAGTGACGACGGCATGACGGAGCAGCATGAGGGAACGGCGCGAGGTGTCGGCACGGTGACGGTGTACCCACCGGTGTTCGACGGAGCCACGCTCTGCAACGTGTCGGTAGTGGCGGCGCCGCCTAAATCAGGTCGGGTCGTCGCTGCCGTGTTCGCGTACTGAGCCGGCTAGGCGGGCTTCATGACCAGGAGCTGCGGCCTGCCGTTGCTGCCTGATTCGAGCGGGAAGTAGACGAGGTGACTGCGAGGATCGACGGCGACGGTGTGCGCGGCCGAGGCCAGGTGTGACTGGCCAAGCTTGGTGAGCGTGTGCGCGTGCTCGGCGAAGACGGCCACGTCGCCGCTCTCGGCCGCGACATAGAGGCGCCGGTTGCCGGTGTCGAACGCGAGCACGTCCGGGTTGCTTCCGACGTCGGCTGTCTGGGTGACCGTCATCGTGCGCAGGTCGAGTGTCAGGAGCTTGGCGTCGCCGTCGCAGGCCACGAAGGCCAGCCGGCGCGAGGAGTCGACGTAGAGGCTGTGATCCGACTGGCAATGGACGGGTATCCGGCGGATGAGCTTGTTCGTTCTCGGGTCGATCACGGCAACCTCGTCGCGTGTCTGCACGTCGACGAGGATGTGTCGTGAGCCGGCGTCGTACTGGACGTTGCCGGCGTCGCCGCCGAGAGCGATCGTCGCGATCCGTGCGCCCTTGGCGTTCAGCACCGTCTCGACGCCGCCCGCCTCGTCGGAGACGAAGACGTGCCGCTCGACCGGGTCGTACACGAGTCCGTCGGGATAGCTGCCCGCCGGGGCAGTCGCGACCACGCGCCCGGTCTTCGCGTCGATCGTCACGGCCTCATGGTCGTTTGTCGCGGAGGCGAAGACGCGGCCCAACTCGGGCACGGCGATCACGCCGTGGACGCCGGCGACGTCGATCGTTCTCACGACCTTCTTCGATTTGAGATCGAACGTCAGCAGTTGGCTCGCGTTCATGTGCGCGATGTAGAGGCGGTTCGTCGTCGGGTCGATGCTCGTGTAGTCGAAGCGGTTGCTCGGCCCCGGCAACGCGACCCGTGCGACCTGCTGCAACGGCAGCGAGGCGCCGTTCCCCGATGCTCCAGCGCACGCTACGAGTGCCGCGAAAACCGCGAGAGTTGCTGTGACACGGCTGGGGTTCATGCGGGCTTCCTCCTCACAGGTCGGCGTGCTGGGATGGTAGGTGGCCTGGGTCTGTTGCTCGCACGGTTCGCCAGGTGTTGTCGCCGACACGCGCGGTCGAAGAGGGAACCCGACGAGGAGACTCGAACTCCCGACCCTTCAATACGAGGGTTGGTCGGGTATCTCTCGGGACGCGCAGAGTCGCACCGGCGGCCCTTAGTGCAACACCCGGAACGCGGCCAACCCGTTTGACCCGTCTGTGAGCTCACGCAGCCGCGGGGAGCGGCAGGCAGCCCATGCGGCAGGTTCGGGCGCGACGCCGATCGAGCGCAGGTACTGCTGTGATTCATCCGAGGTCGAGAGGATGAACCCATCAGCGTTGTCCAGCGCGGCGCAACTGGTCGGGTAGGCGATCGTCGTATGCTTGAACCAGAAGAGGAAGTGCGGGTCGGAAGTGACGACCCGTCCATCAGCACCGATCTGGGGCTTCAGTGCCGTCACTGCATCCGAGACGGCCGGTAGCACGATGTTCGTCGTCTGACCTTCGTTCCGGATCCCCGAAGCGCCGAGCGCACGAAGCTCGGCCCAGAGCGGCTCGTGGAATCCGTCGAAGCTCACGAGCGATGCCCAGAGCGCGACGGCAAGGACAGGGATGGGCGCCAGTGACGCGATCCCGAACAGCCGATGTGCGGTCCTGACGGAGCAGTAAAGGCAGACCCCGATCAGGGCGGCAAGGGCGGGCCAAGCCGGCGCTTCCAGCCTGTACTCGTAGACCCCGAACGCAAGCCAGACGATCGTCGGAGGCAACGCGAGCAGGAGAAGCTGGGTGATTCGCGTGTGGCCAGGTTCGACATCGGAGGGCGCGAAGGGCATGACGGAGAGCAGGATGGCAAAGCCGACGAAGGCAAAGCTTGCGTACGGATCGGTGAATGGTCCGTTCGGCTGGCCTGACACGAACGGACCGATGACGGCGTACGGAACTCCGATCAGCACCGCCGACCACGCCGCCGGTCTGTGGGCAAGCCTCAGGCTGCGCCCGACCGCATAAACAAGGGCGACCGCGAGCGGCAGGCTCAGGTCCGGTCCGAGGAAGTCAAGACGGAGCAACGTGTCGCCACGGACTGCGTCGGAGAGTCGTTCAGTCGTGCCGTTCGTGCCGGCGCGCAAGAAGGCGAGCAAGCCCATGTGAAGGTGCGCCGCCATCGCCCACTCGTAGGCAAACCCGAGCAACGCTCCGACGACGACGGCCAGCGATCGTGACGCGAAGAGACGATCGCGAGGCCGCAGCTTCTCGACGACCATCAGGGCGAGCACGAGTCCGGCGAGTGCCGGAATCGTCGACGATGGCTTCGTCAGCACCGCCACAGCCGCCAGGGCCCCGACCGCGAGGCGCTGGTTCCTGAACGGCTCCCACAGCGCGACCGCGGCGACCGCGGCGATGGCAGCGGACGCTGGAACGTCTGTCTTGCCGGCAATGGCTTCGGTCGCGAACAGCGGAATGGACAGGAACGAGATCAGAGCCAGCAGGCGACCTTGGCGGCGGTCGACGAGCAGCGCTGTTCCGACGACGGCGATGGCGGCGAACACCAGGGCTAGGAGGCGGCCGGCGACGAACGACACACCGGTTACCCACCAGACGAGCCCCTGGAGCACCAGGAATGTCGGCCGCGCCGCGGGCACCGCACCGACCGGGGTCGGGTCGAACGCGTGGATCGTCGCGATCCGCCGCGACCATTCCCCGTACGCGAACGTGTCGAATTCGTGGTACGGGATTGTCAGAGCGAAGAGGAGCGCAAGACCGAGAAAGGCAATCGACGCGGCGACGGCAAGAGCGCCGTAGCTCCAGACGACGACGGGAACGTCTTGCGCGGCCGACGCCCTTCGCGTGTCTGGGAACTCGGTGATCTGGTCTTGTAACACGCTCGGCTGATGGCGAGATCCGAGACGTCTGACCGTCGCATGCGACACACTTCTCGCCGTGGCGGGAACGGCCTATTTCCGGCGGGCCGTGTCGCGTTGGGACGTTCTCGCGCCGCTCGCGGTCCTTGGCGTGGGTGTGTGGATCATCTCGTCGCGTTTCTCGATCTCCGGTCCCTCGCTGATCGACGACTGGGACGCCCTCCTTTCTGCGCCGGCATCGATGCACGCAATCGTGCGTCTCAACTACCAGGACCCACAACGGTTCTTCCCGAGCTGGATCCTCTGGAACTGGATGCAGTGGCGCTTGCCAGGCGCCCCCGGGAACATGCTCGGACCGAATCTCGCCGGCGTCGGACGACTCGCCCTCCTGATCGCGGGCCTGACTGCTCTGTCACACGCCGTGGTGTCGTGGCGCGGCCAGCACCGGATCGAGCGCTCGGCGCTCTGCTCCTTGCCGGCGCTCGTCATCGTGACAGTTCCAGAGTTCGCACAGGATCTGGCGAGATTCGGGCCCGAAGAACCCGCGCTCGTCGGCGGCCTGATGCTCGGGGGGACACTCATGTTCTGGGGCGGCCGCGAGCTCGCGGCGGGTTCCATGCGCTCGGCCCCTGCGTGGCTGCTGGTTGCGGTCGGCTTCGTCCTCTGGTGCTATGGCGCCGGTCAGAAAGAGACGTCGGTGTGCCTCCTGCTGCTCTTCGGGCTCGCGGTTCCATTCCGGGCTGTGTTGGGTCGCCTTGACCGTCGCCAGCGGACGATTCTCGTCAGCCTCGTCTCGCTGGCGACGCTGCCGCTCCTCGTGGTGCTCTACGAGGTCATCCGGATCGTGCAGCGGGGCACGCTCGTGTACGACGCTCATGTCAAGGGCGGCACAGGGGCACTCTCGGCCTTCACGCACGCGCTACGCGTCCAATACTCGTCGACCCACAGCTTCGCAGGGCTCGTGCTCATCGCCCTGGCTCTCGGCGGTGTCCTGCGCTCTCTCCGCCCACTAAGCGTGGATTGGATTCAGATAGCGGTTGTCGTGCTCGCTGCCGCCTCGCTCGAGATGAGCGTGCAGACGAACGTCTACGAGAGCCGCTACTACCTGCCGACGCTGGCCCTGCTCGCGGTCGGCTCGGCGCGCACCATCGCACGGATCCCGGCACCTGCTCGGTTCGGTGTCATCGCTGCCGGGGCGGTGTTGGCACTCGTCTCGGCGCTACCCGCGCATTCCACGGTCAGGACCTGGGCAGCCGGCGACCAGCGCGGCGACGATCTCGTGCAAGCCGTCCGGACGCACACGAACCGCGGCTGTCACCTGACGATCTCCGGCGTCGACGACGAACGCTCCAAGTCAATCGCCGCGCTGGTCGCGTACCCGGACGGACACCGGTCCTGCGCGGCAGTCGCGCGGTACGCGCTCGTCGGGCCGACGAGCGACCCATCATTCGACCCGGCCTGCACCCCCAGAAAGGGAGCCGTCCTCGGCGAATGGAACGTCAGCAACCTCGAGCAGATTCAGCTCATCCGATGCACGACCGGCTGAAGCCGCTCACCGCTCCTCGGCGAAGTTGTGACTTCGGCGAACGACATAGAGCGGACGCCTCTTGACCTCCTCGTAGATCCGTCCGATGTACTCAGCCATCCCCCCGAGCACGATCAGCTGAATGCCCCCGATAAACGTCGTCACGACGACGAGCGTCGCCCAACCTGGGACCGTGTAGACGCCGACGAGCTTCGAGACCGCTGATCCAATACCGAACAGAAACGAAAGAGCCGAGACGATCAGCCCGACGCCGATGACAACGCGCAGCGGGAAGGTCGAGAAGCTCAGGATGCCGTCGACAGCGAGGCCGACCATCCGTGTCAGCGTGTATTTGCTCCGCCCCGCACGGCGCGGCGCCGGCACATACTCGATTCCGACCTGCCGAAAACCCAGCCACGCGAACATCCCCCGCAGATAGCGATCGCGTTCGCGCATCGCGAGGAACGCATCGACGACGACGCGGTCGATGAGCCGAAAGTCGCCAGCCGCGTGCGGCATCGGAGTATCGGTCAGCCGATTGAGGAAGCGGTAATAAACGCGGGCACTGATCCGCTTGAGAAAGCCTTCCGGTCTGCCGACCATGACGCCGTACACCACGTCGTTCCCTTCACGCCAGCGCCGGACGAATTCCTCGATGACCTCCGGCGGATGCTGCAGATCACCGTCCATGACGACCACCGCATCACCTCGCGCCAACTCGATCCCGGCGGTGAGCGCTACCTGGTGCCCGAAGTTCCGCGAAAGCTCCACCACCGTGAGCCGCAAATCGCGCTTCGCGAGCGTGATCATCAGCGGCAGACTTGCGTCTCTCGACCCGTCGTCCACGAGGATCAGTTCCAACTCCACGTCAGCCAAGCGTTCCGCGACAGCGGTGATACGACCCACGAGCTCCTCAACCGCGTCCTGCTCGTCGAACACGGGCACGACGACCGAGATCGTCGCGCGACCTTCCCTCCGAACGTCGAGCTCGTTCTGCGTCTTCACCTGGAGTCCAGCACCCCCGATGATCCTATGGCCAGCCCAGGTCGAACTGCCTTCCAGGACCGCCGCATGGGCCAGCGTTCACGACTGACGCCTGGCTGTATCCGCAGCGGTAGCCTCGCCGGGATGTTCGACCACGTCGGAATCGCCGTCGCGGATCTCGCCGCGTCCGAGCGCTTCTACCGCACCGTGCTCTCCGCGCTGGGCACCGAGCCCAGTTACGCGGACGCCAGGCTGGTCGAGTGGGAGGACTGGGCCATTGGGCCGACGGACCGCGAGCACCCGGTGACCCGCGGGCTCCACGTCGGCTTCCGCGCCCGCGACCGCGCCCAGGTCGACGCGTTCTGGCGGGCGGGCGTCGACGCGGGGTACCGCGACGACGGCGCGCCGGGGCCGCGCACGCAGTACGCCCCGACGTACTACGGCGCGTTCCTGCTCGACCCCGACGGCAACAGCATCGAGGCGGTCTGCGGCGACTTCGCTGAGGCTGCGCCCGTCGGCAACGTCGACCACCTGTGGATCCGCGTCCGCGACCCGCAGGTCTCCCGGCGCTTCTACACGACGATCGCCCCGCACGCCGGGATCCGCCTGACCTACGACGAGCCCGACCGCGTGCGGCTCTCCGGCCCGGACTTCCGCTTCTCGCTGATCCACGACGAGCGGCCGCTCACGGAGCGCGTCCACCTCGCGTTCACCGCGCAGGACGACGCGACCGTGCGCGCGTTCCACGCTGCCGCGCTCGCCGCGGGCTACGAGAACCACGGCAGTCCCGGCGAGCGCACCGTCTACCACCCCGGTTACTACGGCGCGTTCGTTCTGGACCCCGACGGCCACAACGTCGAGGTCGTCAACCACAACCGCTGAGCCACGACCGACGACGTCGCCGAGCATCTCGGCCACTGGAAATCGAGAGAGCCGACGGGGAGACTCGAACTCCCGACCCCTTCATTACGAGTGAAGTGCTCTACCAGCTGAGCTACGTCGGCGGGGCGGCGCAAGTGTAGCCGCGGCTACGCGGCCAGCTCGCGCGCGATGCGCACGAAGAGCGCCTCGAGCGCGAGCTGCGGTGTGAGGTTCAGCTCCTCGAGCTCACGCCAGAGCTCGCGTACCGCCTCGGCCGCACCCTCGGCGCCGAGGATCCGTTCCCGCGTCGCGTCAGCCCGGAGCTCGGCGAGCTTGTCGAGGTGGATCGCCGCGTCGTCCGCCCCCACGGCGACCGCCACGAGATCGCGGTACCACGCTGCCAGTTCCTCGAGTTGTGCGAGGAGCTCCTCGCGCTCGGCCCCGCGCGCGGCGCGCTTCACGCGCTGCTCGGCGTCGCGTGAGGACAGGTCGAGCTCCGCGATTCGCCCCTCCTCGATCTCGCGTGCCTCAGCACCCCGCGCCTGGGCATTCGCGACGACGATCGCGGCCGCCTCCGATGGGTCGAACCGCTCGTCCAGGTAGGGCCCACGAGCCGCGTCGAGCAGCGCCTCGCGCCGGGCCCGGGACGAGGGGTCCAGCACGCGCTCGAGGCGGTCGAGCCGGCCGGCGGCGACGCGCGCGAGTGCCGCGCGCTCGGTGTCCGCGAGCTGCGGCACTCGGGCGTCGACCAGCTCGCGCACCGCGCGCTCGGAGAGTCGGCGGAACGGCACCAGCTGACAGCGCGAGCGGATCGTCTCGGGAATGGGACCGAGGTCGTCGGCGACGAGGACGATCACCGCGTACGGCGGCGGCTCCTCGAGATCCTTGAGCAGTGCGTCGGCAGCGTCGTCGTTCAGCAGGTGAGCGCGCTGGATCAGGTACACGCGCCGGTCGGCCTCGAACGGCCGCATGTGGAGGTCCCGGCGCAGCTCGCGGATCGCGTCGATCCGGATCATCTCGCCGAGCGCGTCGAGTTCGTAGAGGTCGGCGTGGAACTCTCGGTCGGTGCCGAGCAACGACCGCGCGAACGTGCGCGCCACCTCCCGCTTGCCGACGCCGGGCGGCCCGTGGAACAGGTACGCGTGCGCCGGGCCTTCTCGCAGCGCAGCTGTGAGGAGGCGTCCTGCCTCCTCGTGCTCAGAGAAGCGCTCGAAGGTGCTCACGGATCTCCTCCGCGATCGAGGCCGCCGGACGCTCGCCGTCGAGTGCCACGATGCGGTCCGGCTCACGCCGGGCGAGCGCACGGTAGGCAGCGTCGACGCGGTGCATGAACTCGTCGTCCTCCTGCTCGATCCGGTCGCGCTGCGGGCTCGCGCGACGACGCGCCTCCGCCGGGGCAACGAGCACGAGGAACGTGCGAACGGGCAGCAGATTCCTGGTGACGGTGAGGTTGAGCTCGCGAACGGCGTCCTCGCCGAGCCCGCGCGCCAGGCCCTGGTAGGCGACGGACGAGTCGAGGTAGCGGTCGCAGACGACGTCGTCGCCGCGATCGAGGGCAGGTCGAATCGCGCTCTCGACGTGCTCGGCGCGGGCGGCGGCGAACAGCGCGGCCTCCGCCCAAGGGGAGACGTCGTCGCCGTGCAGCACCAGGTGCCGGACGGCCTCGCCCACCGGCGTACCACCCGGCTCCCGGGTGGTCAGCACGTGTCGCCCTTCCTGCCGCAGCCAGGCGGCCAGAAGCTCGGCCTGGGTGGTCTTTCCCGAGCCGTCGATCCCTTCCAGAGTGATGAACATGCCGCGGCTAATGTACGGCCCCATGCGGGCGGTCGTCACAGGGGGCGCAGGGTTCATCGGTTCGAACCTCGTCGACGCCCTGGTGGCGCGAGGCGACGACGTGACGGTCGTCGACAACTTCGCCACGGGCCGCCGCGAGTTCGTGAACGCTGCCGCGCACCTCGTCGAGCACGACATTCGTGAGCCGTTCGTCGTCGAGGCCGACGTCGTCTTCCACCTGGCTGCACAGGCCGACGTGCAGACGTCGATGCAGCAGCCCGGGTACGACGCTGCAGTCAACGTCGTCGGGACCGCCAACGTGCTCGCCGCGGCGCATGACGCGCAGGTGATCTTCGCCTCGTCCGGGGGCGCCGGCTACGGCGAGTGCCCCGAGCCTGCGAGCGAGCAGACGCCGTTCCTGCCACTCTCGCCCTACGGGATCGCCAAGAAGTGCGGCGAGGAGTACCTCGCCGGCTGGAACCGGATCCACGGCACCTCGCACATCTCGTTGCGGTTCGGGAACGTGTACGGCCCGCGTCAGGACTCCGGGCTGGAAGGTGGCGTCGTCGCGATCTTTCTCGAGCGCCTCGCGCGCGGCGAGGAGATCGTCATCTACGGCGACGGCAGTCAGAGCCGAGACTTCGTCTACGTGGCCGACATCGTCGCCGCTGCGCTCGCCGCGGTCGGCCACGTGGGTGGCCCGTACAACGTCGGCAGCGGCGTCGACACGAGCGTCTCGGAGCTCTTCACGGCGTGCGCAGCGGTTGCCGGCAGCGACGCCCGACCGCGCCACTCAGCCGCTCGGCTCGGGGACGTCCGCCGATCGGCGCTCGACGTTTCGCTGGTCGAGCGGGAGCTCGGCTGGCGGGCCGGGGTGCCCCTCGCCGACGGGCTCGCGGAAACGTGGGTCTGGACGAAGGAAGCCCAGCCGGCGTAGCGAAATCGGGTGGCGCTATGGACGCGCCGCTTCCCGCACCGGAAATGCTGATCCGCCCCTGGCGGACCGCGACCCTCGTCGCGAGCCTCGTCGCGGCCGTCGAGCTCGTCCTGCTGCTGATCGCGGCGGTGCTGCTGCTCGCCAAGCCGCTGTCCCACGCGATGCAGCGTCACGCGGAGGCCGCCGCCTTCGCCACACCGAAGAAGACCGTCAAGACAACTGTCCCCCACGTCAAGCAGGTAGTCGCGCGGCCGAAGCTGAGCCGCGGCGAGACCAAGGTGTGGGTGCTGAACGGCAACGGCCGCTCCGGCGCCGCGGCCGGTGAGGCCGGGAGGCTCCAGTCAGCCGGCTACCTCGTGCGCGGCACCGCGAACGCGAAGCGCACCGACTATGCGACCACGGTGATCATGTACCGCTCGACCTACCGCGGCGACGCCGTGCGACTCGCCCACGTACTCGGCGTCAAGGTCGTCGGCCCGCTCGACGGCCTTGCTCCGGCAGCACTGCACGGCGCGCAGCTCGTGGTTCTGCTCGGCGCCCGCTAGCAGCGCCCCTTGCCCGCATTCACCTTCCGAAGCGCGGCGTTGTACTCGTCGGCGCCGGCGCTTGGACGGGCCTTGTTGTCGAGCTCGGTGTACTTCTCCAGGTACGTGTAGGCGGTCTGGTAGCAGCCCTGGGCGAACGCGAAGCGCCCCGTCAGCAGCCAGGTCTGCGGGTTCTTCGGCTGGCGGCGGACAGCCTGTGTGTAGTAGTCGAAGGCGAGTTGCACGCGGCTCCGCTGCTCGGCGGCGAGCGCCTTCGCCCAGAGCGGCTCGACGAGCAGCGGGTCGACGGATTCGGCGCGTTGCGCGAGCTTGACGGCGCGCCCGGGTGAAGCCCCGAGTGCATCGGTCGACCAGCGGTCGCCGAGCCACGGCAGCACGAGCACGCCGATCGCGAGCGCGGCGACACCGGCCGCCGCGAGTGTGGCGAAGAAGGACACCCGCCGGAACGGCTCGCGGCCGACCAGCGCGCCCGCGACGAGGAATGCGGGGACGGAAGCCGCCGCGAAGTCCCAGTCGATGTCGATCAGGGAGTGGACGAGGTACGCCGGCAGAACGAGCGCCAGCGCCAGCTCTGGTCCGCGCCTGCGCAGTGATCCTCGCAACAGGAACACACAGGCTGCGACGAGCAACACCAGGCCGATCACGCCGGTCTCGCTCAGGAACTGGAGGGGCAGGCTGTGCGGCTCGGTCGTCTCGTCGAGGTACGACGATCGGAAGCGCAGGTTCGTCAGGTGGAAGGTGCCGCCACCGGTACCGGTCAGCTTGTCCCCCTGCCAGCCTCGCCAGGCCTGATGCCACCAGACGGTGCGAAAGTTGGAGGCGCCCGATCCGAACCGCGCGCCGCCGTTCCCGACGGAGGTGCCGCTGCCGAACGACCCTGCCTTCAGCACGCCGACGACGGCGATCGCGGCGAGTGCCAGCACGCCTCCGGCGACGAGTGCCCGCCTGAGCGCCGGTGTGTTGCGTGGGCGAGGCGCGCCGGCAAGAGCCGCCGCGGCACCCGCCCCCGCGAGCAGCACGGCGCCGAAGATCAGCCCGTCACGCCAGCGGGTCGTGTCCGACTGGCCGTCGCTCGTCACGCCCGGCAGGGCGAAGGCGACTCCGACGACGAGCGCGGCAGGCACGGCGGCGGCGAGCAGCGTCGCCGCGCTCTCCCAGCGGTCGTCGGTGAAGAGCAGGTACGCCGTCACGACCAGCGCGGCCGTGGCCAGACCGCCGCGTGAGTACGTCAACACCAGGGCGACGAGCCACACGAATGCGAGCAGCGTCCCCGACCGGCGCTTGCGCCAGAGCGCGAGGGGCAATGCGAAGTCACCCAGCAGCGCGAGCTGGTTCCAGAGGCCGACCGGACCGCGCAGACGTGCGACGCCCGGAGCGCCGTAGTCGTACACCGGCGGCACCACCTTGCCGAGCAGCGCCCAGACCGCAACCGCGCCGAGCAGCGCCGAGAGACCGAGCGCGAGGCCGCGCGTCCGTCCTGTCAGCCAGAGCCCGAGCGTCGCGAAGAGCAGGTAGACGAGGCCGCGATCGGCGTAGTTCCACGAACGGGCCGGCAGCCAGGACCACGAGATCGACGCCGCCAGCCACACGACCAGCCCGGCGAGCGGCGCCAGCGACAGCCAGCCACGGGGCACGCCGCGCAGGGCGCCGAGAACGACGATTGCGATTGCGGCGCCCGCGCCGAGCCACCAGAGGGATCCGTCATCGCCGCCCCCGCCGAAGAAGAGGGCGAGCCCGACAAGCGTGAGCGATGCGGCGAGCGGCAGATCGCGGATCACCGGCATCTGCGGGCGAAGCTAGCACCGTTCGCTGACGGCGAGCAGGATGCTGATTGCCCGCTACCCTGGCGGCTCACAAACGCCTTACACCGTGCGCTTAGGCTGGCGCCCGCGACCTGCCCTGCACATGCCTCGCCGCTCCGTTCTCTCCACCTCAATCGTCAAGGCCGCCCTCCTCGCGGCGCTGGTCAGCGCTGCGTTCGCCGGGTCGGCCGTGCATGCGGCGCCTGCGCAGGCCGCGACGCCGTGCTGGAAGCTGCTGCTGAACGACTGGTACGACGGGCGCATCGACCAGACCTACCCGGTGCATTGCTACAAGGACGCGCTCAAGCACCTGCCCTCGGACGTCCAGACGTACTCGAGCGCGCACGACGACATCCTGCGCGCCCTGCAGTCGGCGATCACGAAGCAGAAGAGCGAGCACAAGAACGTGAGCAACAACACGCTCGTGCCGCCGGAGCAGAACGGCTCGGGTGGGACGGGCTCTGGCGGGTCTGGTGGAAGCGGCTCGGGCGGTGACGGCACCACGACGACCAACTCGTCCACGTCGACAACGGGCGAGCCGGGCCGGAACGACAACGGCGGCCTCGCCGGCACGGTCAGCTCGGACAACCCGTCCTCGATCCCGACGCCACTGCTGATCCTGGGCGGACTGGCCCTGTTGCTGGTCGCCGCAGGCGCCGCAGGCCTGATCGCCAAGCGCGTGCAAGCGCGCCGCCGGGACGTCTAGAACCCGGGCGGGGGGGCGTCGGGGCGCTCCGTCAGGTCCCGTCCATAAGGTTCCCAAGCTCGCCCGACGGGGTCCTCCGCCGACTCCGGCAGGAACCCCCCAGAAACTAGAATTCGTAGGAGAAAAGAGGAGCACATGGCGTCCGTAGAGCACGAACCGACCGTCCAGATCGACCCAGACGAGCTCGTCAACCATCCCGTCGACGAGGACGCCATCCTCGCCGTCCGGCGGCTGTTCACGATCGCCGGCCGCGATCCGTTCGCCGAGATCGAGTGGGAGGTGCGCGACGCGCACATCCCCGGCAAGAACGGCCCCGCGTTCGAGCAGAAGAACGTCGAGTTTCCCAAGTTCTGGTCGCAGACCGCGACCAACATCGTCGCGCAGAAGTACTTCCGCGGCCGCATGACGAGCCCCGAGCGCGAGAGCTCGGTCAAGCAGATGATCGGCCGCGTCGTCGGCACGATCGGCGCCTGGGGTCGTGACGGCGGCTACTTCGCCACCGAGGACGAGGCTCAGACCTTCGAGGACGAGCTGAAGGCGATCCTCGTCAACCAGCTCGCGGCGTTCAACTCCCCGGTCTGGTTCAACGTCGGGTTCGAGGAGAAGCCGCAGTGCTCCGCGTGCTTCATCCTCTCGATCGAGGACTCGATGGACGCGATCCTCGACTGGATCCGGCGCGAGGGCATCATCTTCCGCGGCGGCTCGGGTTCGGGTGTCAACCTCTCACGGCTGCGCTCCTCCAAGGAGCAGCTGTCGAAGGGCGGCCATGCCTCCGGGCCGGTGTCGTTCATGCGCGGCGCGGACGCGTCAGCCGGGACGATCAAGTCGGGCGGCAAGACTCGGCGCGCCGCCAAGATGGTCGTGCTCGACGTCGACCACCCCGACATCCTCGAGTTCGTCTGGTGCAAGGCGCACGAAGAAGAGAAGGCGCGCGTGCTCGAGGCCGCAGGCTACGACATGTCGCTCGACTCGCCGGACTGGGCGTCGATCCAGTACCAGAACGCGAACAACTCGGTCCGTGTCTCGGACGCCTTCATGGAGGCCGTCGAGACGGACGCCGACTGGAACCTGACTGCACGCACCGACGGCACCGTTGTCGACACGATCAAGGCGCGCAAGCTCCTGCACGACATCTCTGAGGCCGCGTGGCGCTGCGCGGACCCGGGCGTGCAGTACGACACGACGATCAACGCGTGGCACACGCTCCCGAACTCCGGCCGCATCAATGCGTCGAACCCGTGCTCCGAGTACATGTCGATCGACGACTCGGCCTGCAACCTTGCGTCGTTGAACCTGATGAAGTTCCGCCGCGACGACGGCGAGCTCGACGTCGAAGCCTTCCAGCACGCCTGCGATGTCGTCTTCCTCGCGCAGGAGATCGCGGTCGGCAACTCGTCGTATCCGACGCCCGAGATCGAGCGGAACGCCAAGGCGTACCGCCAGCTCGGCCTTGGCTACGCCAACCTCGGGGCGCTGCTGATGGCCCGCGGGCTCGCGTACGACTCCGACGAGGGCCGCGCGTACGCAGCGGCGATCACCGCGCTGATGACCGGGCGCGCCTACCGCAAGTCGGCGGAGATCGCCGGCCGGATGGGTGCGTTCGCCGGCTACCGCCCGAACGCCGCGGCGATGCTCGGCGTGATCGCGAAGCACCGCGCCTCGGTGGGCAACATCGCGAACCCGGAGACGGTTCCGTCCGACCTGCTCGCCGCAGCCCGGCAGGCGTGGGACGACGCGCTCGATCTCGGCGAGGTGAACGGCTACCGCAACGCCCAGGCGACCGTGCTCGCACCGACGGGGACGATCAGCTTCATGATGGATTGCGACACGACAGGCGTCGAGCCCGACTTCTCACTCGTCAAGTCGAAGAAGCTCGTCGGCGGCGGCGAGATCACGATCGTCAACAAGACCGTGCAGGGCGGGCTCGAGAAGCTCGGCTACGCGCCCACCGAGGTCGACGAGGTCGTCGCCTTCATCGACGAGCGCAACACGATCGTCGGTGCGCCGTACGTCAAGAGCGAGCACTACCCGGTGTTCGACTGCGCCGTCGGCGAGCGGGCGATCCACTACCGCGGCCACGTGAAGATGATGGGCGCGATTCAGCCGTTCATCTCCGGGGCGATCTCGAAGACCGTCAACCTGCCGGAGACGGCCACGATCGACGATGTCTCGAAGCTGTACACCGAGGCCTGGAAGCTCGGAATCAAGGCGGTCGCGATCTACCGCGACAACTGCAAGGTCGCGCAACCGCTGTCGGGCAAGAGCGACAAGAGCGTCCAGCAGCCGCTCGCGCCGGCCGGCCTGGTCGCCGCGCCGCGCCGCCGCCGCCTGCCGGATGACCGCACCGAGGTCGGCCGGAAGTTCCGGGTCGGCGAGTACGAGGGCTACATCCACGTCGGCGTCTTCGACGATGGCCAGCCGGGCGACATCTTCGTCGATATCGCCAAGGACGGAACGACGCTACAGGGTCTGATGAACTCCCTCTGCATCGCCGTCTCGATGGGTCTGCAGTACGGCGTGCCGGCCGAGGTGTACGTGTCGAAGCTGTCGCACCTCCGCTTCGAGCCGTCAGGCCCGACGAACGACGCCGACATCCGGGCGGCCAAGTCGATCCCCGACTACATCTTCCGCTGGCTCGGGAAGAAGTTCCTCGACGTCGACCAGCAGGAGGAGGCCGGGATCCTCTCGGCCGAGGTGCGGGCGAAGCTGGCAGACCAGTACGCGAACGGCGGCGCCACCTCGACGCCGGCCGCCGACGCTCCGACGCCAGGACAGACGGCGCTCTTCAACTCCTTCGAGGACGCGATCGAGTGCAACCGCTGCGGCGGACGGATGGTGCGGGCCGGCACGTGTTACACGTGCCGCGACTGCGGCACCTCGACCGGCTGCGGCTGAACTGGTACGCGACGCGAATCTGAAACGGCTCGCGACCCGACGACACGAACTGCAGAGGGGGCTCCGGCCCCCTCTGCGTCGTTCTGCGAGTTGCTGCTTTCTGAGCGGTTGGCGATCCCGGGGGTCGACAGCTAGGGCCTCCCCACCGCCGCCCGGCACGCCCGCAACGCATCATCCTCATGCGCCTGAGGGATCCCGAAGATCGCCATCACCGCGGCTCTTTTCGCGGCAAGAGAGCCCGCGGCGGAGTCAGGATCAGGGAGAGCGCTTAACCAACCTGCCCCACCCCGCCGACTGAGAAGTCGACGTACATGCCCATAGCTTCGTGATCCATGCCGGGCATGCTTCCCATGGGTGCGTTGCAAAAGAGCCTGTAGGTGCCGTGCTGCAGGTTGATCTTGCGCGACTCGACCACGGGGGCGGTCGTCGAGCCCTCGCTGATGGTCGTGAGCTGCGACTCGTCGCCGTTCGAGTTCTGGTCGCACGGAGACGTAGTCCCCGGACAGCTCCTGAGCACGAAATCGTGGAACCTCGTCGTGTCGGTAACGGTGAGCCAGTATGTCCCCGGCCTGAGAGTAAGACCGTTCGGGCTTTGGGCTGTTTGTCCGTCGGACGTTGTGACGTGAATACAGAGGCCTGTACAGAACGTTCCATCGATCGTGCGTGCGTCAGCCGGCGGCGCCTCATCGCTTGAAGCGGCCATAGCGGTCACAGCGGCCGTCGCGCTGGTAGCGCTGGCGATGACGAGCGCGACGGTTAGAACAGCCGTCCGGTGCTTCCGGAGCACGGTGCTGATCACTAGTCTCCCCTTTTTTGTTGAGCCCGCAATTGCGAACCACCGGACTCTGTCGCGGCGCTCACGCGAAGTCAAGGCGACCCGGCGGATCTCCAACCCTTCACCACGCGGCTGCCCGAGGCAGTGTTCCGGAATGGCGCCTGAGCGGATTACGCTCGGTGAGTTCCGGACAGCCTCGTCTTCGACGAGCGTGTGAGAGTTCGCGACAACGAACGACCGCCACCGGACGGGCGCAGAAACGCCCGTCCGGTAGGCGTGGCTTAACGCTGTGAGACCTGGTAGCAGGCGACGTCGTACTGCGAAACGGCGTGTTCGTTGCCGTTTGCGAGTGAAGGCGTGCCCGGCGATCCAGCGTAGACATTGACGGCTCGGGTAGCGAAGCCGTTGGTCGTGCTGAGCAGCCCCGGCGGCCCCGAGGGTTCTGCCTGACAGGACTGGCTTGGTTGCCCAGTTCCGTTTGGGTTTGGAGCCGCGGCCACCCCGGATGCAAGCACGAGCGACACGACCGCGATCGCGAGTGTGAGGGCAATCCTCATTTCGCACCTCCCGATAGTTGGTGTGGATGCCTACGAACGCCTAATCAGCTCGGATGCCTGACAGTCAGGTGGCTGTCAGGTGAGATGAGCCTCGGCTGCGCCGCCGTCCTCTCACTCGACTGCCTCCGCAGCGACGCGGCCTCCGTCGTTCACGGGAACTCGGCCGAGGCGGGATGCAGGTCGTACCGGCCGCCGTTGCTGCACCCGTGAGGGACGAGGTAGGCAGGCGTGCTCGCCGCATCGGACGCGTTGTCGGCCAGCTGCTCCCGCATCACCGCCCGGGCGTGGGACGCGGGCAGGCCGAGCCGAATGCCGATGGTGACGCCCGACTGGAAGCCGTAGCAATTCGCGAGCGCCTCGGACGAGACGCCGTGCAGGTGCCACGACTCGTGCGCGAGGACGGCCAGTGCCCGGCCGGTGGGGCTGAACGAATGCGTGTCGTGCTTGTCGAGCACCCGGTAGAGCTGGTAACAGATCCCCGGCGTCAGCCACGCATTCCGTCCGCCCACCTCGGCCAGCCCATCAGCTTCCTGGACTGCTCCGACGTGTCGCCCTGCGGTGTCACAGTGCACGGTCGCCGGGTGACCGGCGATCCGGGTCGCCTCGCGCGAGAGAACGTGCTCGACCTGGGCCTGCGTCCGGTGGTCGAGCCCGCTCCACCCCCGACGCCCGTTGATGCCCCAGGCGACGAGCGCGACGAAGCCGAGCACCGCCGCCGAGATCGCGAGTCGGCGGACGAAGGTGCCGCGCCGGCGCGGCACCGGCCGCGAGCTCCAGAACTCCGGATCCTCGTCGTCCGGCTCGTCGCCGTCCCAGCCGAACTGCTCGAGGTCGGCGCGCTGCGGGCCGCGGCCACGCTCACGCACCACGGGGCGCCCGCGTTGCCGGAAGCCGCCGACCGCGAACTCGATCTCGAGAACGAGCGCGACGAGAAACGGCAGCCACAACGGGATCGCGTACCGCCAGTCGGGCGGCGAGAAGAACCACGCCACGATCGCGACCAGCAGGCACACCCGGAGCACACGGATCGAGCGAGAGCTCATCGGCAGGCAGAGTAGGGACGCGCGTAAGCTCACCGCTGTGCTGACACTTGCCACCCCCGACGGCCGTACGCTGTGCGTCCACGATGGCGGCGATCCGGCCGGCTTCCCGGTGCTGATGCATCACGGGACGCCGGCGTCGGGGCTGCTCTACGGCGCGCACGACACCCTCGCCCGCGAACAGGGCATCAGGCTGCTCGGCTACGACCGGCCCGGCTATGGCGGCTCGTCTCGGCACGCGGGAAGACGGGTGGCCGACTGCGCGGCCGATGTAGGCGCGATTGCCGATGCGCTCTCGCTCGAGCGCTTCGGCAGTTGGGGGATCTCGGGCGGCGGGCCGCACGTGCTCGCCTGCGCAGCCCTCTGCGACGAGCGGCTCGTCGCCGCCGCCAGCCTGGCAGCCGTCGCGCCCATCGACGCCGACGGCCTGGACTGGCTCGAGGGCATGGGCGAGGAGAACCACGTCGAGTTCGGCAAGGTGCGCGAGGGCGAAGCCGTACTGCGGCCGTACCTCGAGACGGAGGCGGAGGCGCTCCTCGCCGCTGACGCCGAGGAGCTCGTTCAGGTGATGGAGACGCTGCTCGGCCCGGCCGATCGCGCCGTGCTGACCGGTGCGTTCGCCGCGTACGTGCTCGACGGCGACCGGCACGGTCTGGCGCCCGGCATCGACGGCTGGCTCGACGACGACCTCGCGTTCGACAGGCCATGGGGCTTCGATCTAGCGTCCATCGAGCGACCGGTGCTCCTGCTCCACGGTGCTGACGATCGCTTCGTTCCCGTCTCGCACGGCCATTGGCTCGCCGCGCGCGTCGCGGGAGTCGAGGCGCGGATCGACCCGAGCGACGGGCACCTGACGCTCTTCGAGCGGCGCCTGCGCGAGGTGAACGAGTGGCTGCTGGCGCACGCCTGACCGCAGGCCTGAACGCAACGCTGCGAACGGGGATCCTCGCAGCCGCGGACAGCAGCCGGGTGCAAGGCATCGTGCGTCGACACGGCATGCGCTTCGGTGCGTCACGGTTCGTGGCCGGTGAGACGCTCGACGAATGTGTCGTCGTCCTTCGGCGCCTGAACGACCAGGGCCTCTGGGCGAACACGACACTGCTCGGCGAAGGTGTGCTCTCCCCGACGCAGACCGAGAACGTCGTCGCCGCCTATCGCGAGATCGTCGACCGCATCGCCGACGAGCAGCTACGGGCGAACGTCGCGCTGAAGCTCACGCACCTCGGGTTGGAGATCGACGAGGAGCTCGCCTACGCGAACGTCCGCGGGCTGGTCGAATACGCCGGTGAGCGCAGCGGCTTCATCCGCATCGACATGGAGCAGTCGCAGTTCGTCGACGCGACCCTGCGGCTCTACCGCCGGCTGCGCGCCGACGGGCTCGATCGCGTCGGGACGGTGCTGCAGTCGTACCTCTACCGCACCCCCGCCGACCTCGACTCGCTGCTCCCGCTCGAGCCGAACCTACGTCTCGTCAAAGGGGCGTACCTGGAGCCCGAAGCGGTCGCCTTCCCACGGAAGGCCGACGTCGACGCAGCGTACGTCCGCCTGCTCGAGCGGATGCTGACCGAGGCCGGTCACACCGCGATCGCGACGCACGACTCGACCCTGATCCAGCATGCGATTCGCTTCGCTGCCGACCACGAGATCCCCAGGGAACGGTTCGAGTTCCAGATGCTCTACGGGGTCCGCCCGCAGCTCCAGCTCGACCTCGTCCGCCGCGGCTTCAAGGTGCTCGTCGCCACCCCGTTCGGCCCCGAGTGGTACCCGTATCTGATGCGGCGCCTGGGCGAGCGACCCGCGAACCTCCTGTTCTTCGTCAAGAACACGCTCCGCGGGTAGCTGCGTGGAGCCGCGTACCATCCCGGGGTGCCGGGCCTGCGCAAAGTCGTCGACTGGGCGATCACCGTCGCCGTCGCCGGAGCCTTCGTGCTCGCGTTCGAGGCCGAGGTCGCCAAGCCGTACCGGATCCCCTCGTCCTCGATGGAGCCGACGCTGCATTGCGCGAAGCCGGGCGCCTGGTGTGAGGGGCGCTACTCCGACCGCGTGATCGTCAATCGCCTCGCCTACCGGTTCAGCGACCCGAAGCGCGGACAGATCGTCGTCTTCCAGGCGCCTGCCGCAGCCTCAGCAGCCTGCGGCGAGGGCGGCACCTTCGTCAAGCGCCTGATCGGCCTGCCCGGCGAGACGGTCAGTGAGCACGGTGGCGTGATCTCGATCAACGGCAAGCCGCTGCACGAGAACTATGTGCTCGGTCGCTCCGAGGACACGACCGTGGGCACGTGGCACGTGCCGAAGGGGCACTACTTCTTCATGGGCGACGATCGCTCACACAGCTGCGACTCCCGCACCTGGGGCTCGGTCCCGCGCGACCGCCTCGTCGGCCCGCTGTTCCTCACCTACTGGCCGCCCTTGCGGCTCTCACTGCACTAACCCCACCGGCCAGGGCGCGCGGCAAGCGGCGCCGGGCGGTGGCGATCGCCTCGCGCACGGCCGGTGCAGCGCAGTCGGCAAGTCCGGAACCGTGGCCGACCAGCACTCGCGCCGCCTCGACCCGGGCGAGCACGCGCGGCGGGGCGAGCCGCAGGGCCGGATGGACGCCGATCGGCTCGTCACCGGCGACGAAGAACGGAACCGTCCCGAGCGCATCGGCACACACCAGAGTCCTCCCGACCGGCTCGAAGAGCGCCACCTCCCGCCACCAGCGCCGTCGGACGACCGGCAGTACCTCGAACGGCGCATCGCCGACGCTCTCCCACGCCCGGTGCAGCTCGACGCCGAGCCGGGCGGACCAGATCGCAGCGTCGCGGGCGTGCCGGTCGAGCAGCTGCAGCACGCCGCCAGGCGGTCCGAGCTCGCGGATGCGAGCCTCGAGGCCGTCGCCGTCGAACGGGTCGATCAACCAGACACGGCCGCCGACGAGCAGGGCATGCGAGGTCCGGCGGAGCGACCTCGTATCGAGCCAACCGAAGCCATCCGCCGTCTCATCAACCGGTTGCCAGCCCACGCGGCTGCATGATCGCATCGACGAGGCCATACACGACCGCCTCCTCGGGCGTCATGAAGCGGTCACGGTCGATGTCACGCAGCACCTGGTCGACGTCCTGCCCGCTATGGCGCGCGATGATCTCGGCCATTCGCTTCGTCATGTCGAGGATTTCGCGGGCCGCGATCTGGATGTCGGCCGGAGTGCCGCGGAAGCCGCCCGACCCCTGGTGGATCATGATCTTGGCGTTCGGCAGCGCGTAACGCTTCCCGGCGGCGCCCCCGCACAGGATCATCGCGCCGGCGCTCATGCCCATCCCGAGGCACACGGTGGAGACATCCGACTGCACGTACTGCATCGCGTCGTAGATCGCCATTCCGGCATAGGCCGAGCCGCCGGGTGAATTGACGTAGAGATAGATGTCCTTGCCAGGCTGTTCGGCATCGAGAAAGAGCAGCTGCGCCGCGATCAGGTTCGCAATGTCGTCGTTCACCTCTTGCCCGAGGAAGACGATCCGCTCACGGAGCAGCCGCGAGTAGATGTCGAACGAGCGCTCCATGCGACCGTCCTGCTCCAGCACCATCGGCACGACCGAGCCCACCAGCATCACGACCTCCTGTAACATGCAACTCGTCGGTTGCATGAATATAGCGCAACTTGGAGGTTGCATATGATCCGTCGTGAAATCGTGCTGCCCGCTCCGCGCGAAGACGTCTGGGACGCACTCACCGATCCCGATCGCCTCGCCGAGTGGTTCGCGAACGACGTCGACTTCGACCTGCGCCCGGGTGGCGGTGCCAGCTTCCGCTGGTCGAACGGCGAGGAGCGCTCGGCGACCGTCACCGAGGTCGACCCGGAGCGGCGGCTCGCGTTCGAGTGGGACGACGAAGGCGAGGTGCAATTCACGCTCGACGACGACGTCGACGGCACACGGCTGACCGTCGTCGAGACCGCACCGGCTTGGACGACGGCACTCGAGCTTCGGGCCTCGGCGTTCGCTCTTGCCTGATGCGCTGAACCTCGTCTTCAGCGCGCTCGCCGACCCGAACCGCCGGCAGGTGATCGGCTACCTCTCCGACCAGGGCACCGCGACGGCGACCGAGCTGACCGGCGAGCTGCCGATGACGCGACAAGCCGTTGCGAAGCACCTCGCTGCGCTCGCCGGCGCGGGCCTCGTCGAGTCCGAACGACAGGGCCGCGAAACGCGGTACCGGCTGACACGCACCGGCGAGGAATGGGACGACCGCCTCGACGCGCTGCAACGCCACCTGCGCCGGCGCCGCTAGATCATGGATCATCTAGGCTCGCGCGTGTGTCGACCTACGATGCCGTCAAGGACCTGCCGCTCGAGATCGACGGGTACGAGCTAGGTCCGCTCGAGCAGGAGGTGGCGGCGGACTTCACGCTCAAGCGCACGGTCGTCGTGCTGCGGGGCGGCGGTGTGTGGGGCCGCGGCGAGGAGGTCGACTACGACCCCGCAGCCCAGGAGCGGTTCCAGGCGCGGCGAGGCGAGCTGCCGTTCGCCGGCCAGCACACGCTCGACTCGTTCTCGCTCCTGCAGGCCGGGCAGACCGAGTACCGCCGGTGGGCGTTCGAGTCGGCGGCGCTCGATCTCGCGCTGCGTCAGGCCGGGCTGACGCTGGCCGAGGCGCTCGGCAGGCCGATGCAGCCGCTCCGTTTCGTCGTCTCGACGCGCAGCACCGCGGTCGAGCAGTGGCTCGCACTCGCGCCGGACCTGCGCTTCAAGCTCGACCCGGACCGCGACTGGCCGGACACCCTGATCGCCCACCTCGCCGGCGCCGGCTGCGTCGACACCGTCGACTTCAAGGGCATCTACCGTGCCGAGTTCGGCTCACCACCCGATCCAGATCTCTACGCCCGGATCGCAGACGCGTTCCCGGACGCCTGGATCGAGGACCCCGCGCTGACGCCGGAGACGCTCGCCGCGCTCGACGAACATCGCGACCGGATCACGTGGGACGCGGCGATCCATGAGTGGAGCGACGTCGAGGCGCTGCCGTTCCAGCCGCGCTGTCTGAACTGCAAGCCGTCCCGCTTCGGCTCGGTCCGGCGGTTGTTCGACTTCTACGACGCCTGCCGCGAACACGACATCGCCCTCTACGGCGGCGGCCAGTACGAGCTCGGACCCGGGCGCGACCAGATCCAGACGCTCGCCTCGATCTTCCACCCCGACGCGCCGAACGACGTCGCGCCGGCCGCGTACAACGTGCGCGAGCCGGTCGCCGGCCTGCCGGCCAGCCCGCTCGACCTCAGCCCGACGGCGGGATTCTGAGCGCTCGGGCTTTGGCGGCGAGACGGTCGACCGATACGTCGCCCACCTCGCCGAGCGGGTGCCACGCCGCACCCGGGCCTGGCTCGCCCCGTCCGATCACGAGGTAGCGCACGTCCAGATGACGGTGCGCCGGCTCGCCGGGCTGGTCCGGAATCTCGTGGATATCGAGGTCGAACGGCCGGGGCGCGGTCGGATGCAGCGTCAACTCGAGCGCGGTCTCCTCGTATGCCTCCCGCAGCGCCGCCGCCTCGAGCGTCTCGTCGCTGTCCTCGATGTGGCCGCCCGGCTGCAGCAGCCTGCCGAGTTTCTCGTGACGGACGAGACACGTGTGCTCGCCGGTCACGTCGATCACGAACGCCGACGCAGTGAAGTGCGCGCTCGGTTCGTCGCGTGAGAGCGGCTCCCTCAGGCCGCGCGCGAGGCGAACCATCGCGCAGCGATCAGCCTCCTCCCGCACATCACCTGCAACGTGCAGCTCGAGCATCCGGACGAGCACGTGCGTCGTCACTCGTACTGGAGCGCTTCCAGGATGTTGAGACGCGATGCGCGTCTCGCCGGGAAGATCGCGGCCAGGATGCCGACGAAGATCGCGGCCAGCGCGAAGACGATCAGGGAGGTGATGGGCAGCGAGAAGACGATGAAGTCGACCTTGTAGATCAGCAGGCCTCCGAGCACGATCCCGAGCAGGATCCCCAGCACCCCGCCGATCAGCGCCGTGATCACGCTCTCATGCCGGATCATGCGACGCACCTGCGTCCTCGTCATGCCGATCGCCCGCAACATGCCGATCTCTCTCGTCCGCTCGAACACGGTCAGGACGAGCGTGTTGACGATGCCGAACACGCTGACGATCACCGACAACGCCAGGAGCACGTAGAACACGTTGAGAATGCTCTTCAGCCCCGCCGTCTGGTTGGCGATGAAGGCCTTCCGCGTCTGCGCCTTCGCGTTCGGGAAGTCCTTGAGCGCGGCGTCGAGGGAAGCCTGGTTCGCGGGCGTTGTGCCGCCTTGCATACGCACGAACGAGTAGAGGTTCTTCGGATCCGGGTTGAGCTTGTCCCACGCCACCTGGGAGATCGTGACCGTTCCGAACGGTGAGCCCCCCGTCGGCGGGTTGAAGACACCCCTGATCTTGAACGTCTGCTTCGCGCCGCTCGAGAACGTCACCGTGATCGGCGACCCGAGATGCAAGTTGTGCTTCTTGGAGTAGCCGTCGTCGATGAACGCGCCGTCGGCTCCGAGCTGGGAGAAGACCGCCTGTGAGCCTTCCGTCCAGTCGAGCTTGAACATGGTGCCGCCCTCCGGGTTCACACCCGTGGCGAAGAAGTTCTTGTCGTAGGCGCGCGCGTCGCCGGTGCGTACGTTGCCGACCGCCTCGACGCCGGGCGCCTTGGCGGCCGCGTTCCCCGCGGCGATCGGGATCGGATCGAAGTTGTTCTGCGCCGTGATCGCGTAGTCGGCGTTCGTCCAGATCCTGTCGACCGCGCCGGTGAACGACGCGAGGATGCCAGACGCCAGCAGTGCGACCATCGTGACGAGCGCGAGGCCGATCATCAGCGCTGCGGCAGTCGACGCCGTGCGCTGCGGGTTCCGCCGCGCGTTGTCACGTGCGAGCTCCGCCGACGACGAGCGGTCGATGTAGGTCGGCCAGACCTTGTACCGGAGGCGGTAGTAGACCTGGTACGCCCAGCCGAGCGGGATGAGGAACAGGAAGATCAGCCAGAGAATCGTGAGCAGCCACCGGATCGGCGGGCCGATCGCCCAGACGAGCGGGCGGACGAAGCGCACCGAGACGAGCGATATGCCGATGAAGACCAGCAAGGCACCGAGCCCCATCCACACGAGCACGCCCGTCGTGCCGAGATGCTTCCCGAAGATCTGCACGCTGAAGAGCCCGTAGATCACGGCGGCGAAGCCGAGCGCCGTCACGATCAGCGAGCCGGGTGTCCGGAACCGCGCGAAGCGCGACGGCGGCAAGGTTGCGCCCTCGCGTACCGCAGCGATCGGCGGCACCCGCGTAGCGCGGAACGCCGGCCGGAGGCTCGCGACGAGCGTGACGACGATGCCGACGAACAGGGAGACGATCACGGTCCGCCACGCGAAGATGATCCCGCTGTTCGGCAGCGTGAAGCCAATCGCGTTGAAGAACCTGAACAGGCCCTTCGCCAGTAGCAGTCCGAGGAACAGGCCGGTGACAGAGGCGACGGTGCCGATTACGAGCGCCTCGACGAAGATCGAGCGGCGGACCTGAGCACGGGTTGCGCCGAGCGTGCGCAGCGTCGCGAACTCGCGCGTCCGCTGCGCGATCGTGATCGAGAGCGAGTTCGCGATCACGAAGCTGCCGACGAAGAGCGCAATGCCGCCGAAGGTGAGCAGGAACCCGCGCAGGAACGAGATGAACGAGTCGGTGTCCTTGGCATCCTGGGCCGCCTGCTGGGCACCGGTGCGCACCTCGGCATTGGCCGGCAGGATCGTCTTGACCTGACTCACCAGTTCCTCATCCGAGACGTTCGGCTTGGCGGCGATGTCGATCTCGTCGAACTGGTTCGGCTTGTTGAAGATGCGCTGGGCGGTTGGTACGTCGAATCCCGCCAGCGTTGCGCCCCCGAGGCTCGCCGAGCCGGAGCCGAACTTGACGAGGCCCGAGATCTTGAACCTTTCGATGGGCCCCTCCGCCTGAACGCCGATCTCGTCACCGACGCCGAAGTGCTGCTTCTTCGCGGTCGAGCGGTCGATCACCACCTCGTCGCCGTGAGGCCAGTGCCCGGAGACGAGTGACAGCGGATTGAAGCGCGAAGCGCCGTCCGCGATGCTGAAGCCGAGGTTCGGAGCGCCGCCGTAGACGATCGCCTTGCCGTTGGTGCCGATCAGGTGCGCGTCGCCACCGAGGCCGCCTTCCGCGACCTCGACGTGCGACAGGCCACGCACCTCCGGCAGGAGCGACGCCGCGAGCGTCGGGGCGGTCGAGCCGTTGTTGGTGCTCGTCGCGGCGTGGCCCGTGATCACGGCGTCGGATCCTTTGCGCACATCGGTGAAGATCGAGCTGAACGCCTTGTCGATCGAGTCGGTCAGCACGAACGTGCCGCTGACCATCGCGACGCCGAGGACGATCGCGACCATCGTCAGGATCGTCCGCAGCTTGCGGCCGAGCATCCCTCTGAGTGCGACGCGGGTCACTGCGAGATTTCGTTCATCGTCGCGAGAATCTCGCTCGGGCCGCTCTGCCCGAGCTCGCGCACGATCACACCGTCGGCCAGGAACAGGATGCGGTCGGCGATCGACGCCGCGTTCGCGTCGTGCGTCACCATCACCATGGTCTGCCCGAGCTCCTTCGCGGAGACCTGCAGCATCTTGAGGATCTCGCCACCCGTCTTCGAGTCGAGGTTGCCGGTCGGCTCGTCGGCGAAGACGACACTGGGCTGTGAGACCAGCGCACGCGCGATCGCCACGCGCTGCTGCTGCCCGCCCGAGAGCTCGGACGGACGATGCTCCTTGCGGTCGGTCAGGCCGACGCGGTCGAGCAGGTCGGCGAAGAACGCCGGGTCAGGCTTCTCACCGGCGATCGAGAGCGGCAGAAGAATGTTCTCCTCGGCCGTCAGCATCGGAAGCAGGTTGAAGAACTGGAACACGAAGCCGATGTGCTGGCGGCGCAGCATCGTGATGTCGCGGTCGCTGAGCGAGCCCAACACCTGTCCGGCGATCCACACCGTGCCGCTCGTCGGCCTGTCGAGCGCCGCGAGGAGGTGCATCAGCGTCGATTTCCCGGATCCCGAGGGACCCATCACCGCGACGAGCTGACCCGGTTGCACGTCGATCGAGACGCCGCGCAGCGCGTCGACGGCGGTCTCCCCTTCTCCATAGCGCCTGACGAGGTCCAGGGCGCTCACAACTGCTCCATTTGCACTCATGGGTCCGAGATTATCGAGAATCGCGGGCGGCGCTATCGGGTATGACCCTGAACGAACCCCTAGGCGGGAACGCTCTCGAACTGCGGGATGATGTCGTCGCCGTACGTCTGGAGCGTCTCTTCCTGGCCGTGCGTCATCAGGTAGATGTTGAACTGGTCGACGCCGATCCCGTCGAGTTCCTCGAGCTTCGCCTTGCACTGCTCGGTGCTGCCGATCACGCAGAAGCGGTCGCAGATCTCGTCGGTCACGAACTCGCCGTGCTTCGCGCCGACCCTCGAGTGCTCGTTGTAGTCGTAGAACTTGCGGGCCTGCACGTAGTCGGTCAGCGCCTTCGGGATCGCGCTGCCGTCGCTGCCGTAGCGGTCGATCAGATCCTGCACATGATTCGAGACCATCGCCGGGAACCAGCGCACCTGTTCTCTCGCGTCCTGCAGGTCGTCGGTGACGTGGCTCGGCGCGCTGACGATGCACTTCAGCGCCGCGGGGTCGCGACCGGCTTCCGCAGCAGCCTGGCGCGCCGTCGTCATGATCCACTGGATGATGTCCGGGTCGGCGAGCTGGATGATCACGCCGTCGCCCTGGCGTCCCGCGACGCCGAGCGCCTTCGGGCCGTAGCCCGCGACGTGCATCTCGATCTCGGGCAGTTCCGGCCGGACCCACTTGAGCTGCAGCTGCTTCCCGTTCCATTCGACCTCTTTGCCGTTCATGAACGGCTTGAGCATCTGCAGCGCGGCCTCGAACTCGGCCACCTTCACCGGCTGCTGGCCGATGTACCTGCGCGCCGAGTCGCCACGGCCGATGCCCATGATCATTCGCCCGTCCGAGATATCGTGCAGGGTCGCGTAGGCGCTCGCGAGCACGGTCGGCTCGCGCGTGCCCGGGTTGGTGACCATGTGGCCGAGCTTGATCGTCGACGTGCGGTCGGCGACCAGCGCGAACACGGGGAACGACTCCTGCCAGAGCACGTGCGAGTCGTAGGTCCACGCGTACTCGAACCCGTGGCGCTCCGCAAGCTGGATCAGCTCGATCATCCGGGTGTACGGCGGGTCGGGCAGCACGGTGACGCCGAAGCTCAGGCTCATGGAATCTCCTCTCGCGGTGCGGAGAACACTAGTCCGTCAGAATCACGGCATGAAGATCATCTGTGTCGGCAGGAACTACGCAGAGCACGCGGCGGAACTCGGTGACGCGCCGCCCGAGGCGCCGCTGCTCTTCGGCAAGTTCACGAACACCCTGATCGGACCAGGCGAGCCGATCGTCCTCCCACGCGAGGCGACTCACGTCGACGCGGAGGCCGAGCTGGCGATCGAGATCGGCGTGCAGGGCCGCCGGATCGCCGAGTCCGCGGCGCTCGACCACGTCCGCGGTTACCGCTGTGCGAACGACCTGTCGGCGCGCAACATCCAGTACACCGAAGCCCAGTGGACGCGTGCGAAGGGCTTCGACACGTTCTGCCCGCTCGGAGCCGAGCTGGTGCCGGTGGCTGAGCTCGGGGACGGCAGCGGCCTGCGAGTGGTGCAGCGCCTGAACGGCGAGGTGCTGCAGGACGGGAACACGCGCGACCTGCTCTTCCCGGTGCCGTTCCTGATCGCCTACATCTCGAACACGTTCACGCTCGAGCCGGGCGACCTGATCCTGACGGGCACGCCGTCGGGCGTCGGGTGGGCGCGCGAACCGAAGCTCGCGCTCGCGGCGGGCGATGTCGTCGAGATCGAGGTCGAGGGCATCGGGACGCTCTCGAACCCTGTCGTCGCCGAGTAGGCCCGCGGCCCGCGTGCACGAGCCGTCCGGCTACGCCTGCCCGTTCTGCCGGCTGCTGGACGGCGTCGAAACGGAGCGAAACCGCGTGGACGACGTCGTCTGGCGTGACGAGCGCACGACGGCGTTCGTCTCGCCGAAGTGGTGGCCGGCCAATCCGGGTGCCGCGATCGTCATCCCGAACGCGCATGTGGAGAACCTCTACGAAATCGCCGACGACCTGCTGGGCGCGGTGTATGCGACCACGAAACGAGTCGCGCTGGCGATGAAGACGGCCTACGCCTGCGAGGGAACGTCGACGCGGCAGCACAACGAGCCGGGAGGCCAGCAGGACGTGTGGCACTTCCACGTCCACGTCTTCCCGCGCTGGGACGGCGACGAGCTCTACGCGCGGCAAGCGCAGTCGCGGTGGGTTGCTCCGGAAGAGCGAGCGGGGTACTCGGCGCAGCTCCGGGCCGCACTCGGTCGAGTCTGACTCGTGTCAGACACGTGTCTGACACACGTGACCGCAACAGAAGTGCGACAACTTCGCAACGCCGTTCCCGCGATCCGGCTCGGGATGCGGAATCGAGCGCTTCCTGAATCCCGCCTCGAACCTGGCTTCGCGGGACGGGTGACCGGTAGCCGCGCCGCCGCGCAACGCCAATCGACGGAGTCAGACACGAGTCAGACACGAGTCAGACTCGTCGACCTTCGTCCCGCGCTCAGGTGAGCGAGGCGAGCGTCTTCGTGGTCAGGAGGTCGAGGGCCCGGACGCTCAGCTCGAGATGCTCGTCCTTCGTGTCCTCGAGCTTGGTGTGCGAGAGGCCGCGCAGGCTCTGGACGAAGAGCATCACGGTCGGGATGCCGGCACGCGAGACTTCGGCGGCGTCGTGCAACGGGCCGGACGGCAGCTTGTGCGAGGTCCCCGAGACCTCGCGGACCGCCTCGTCGGCGAGCGCGATCAGATCCTCGTCGAACAGGATCGGCTCGATGCTCCAGATGCGCTCCCATTCGACCTCGATGTTCTCCTCGGCGGCGAAGCGCTCTGCCGCGTCTCTCGCGAGCTGCAGCATGCGTGCGAGGGCGTCGGCATCGAGATGGCGCTGGTCGAGCAGCTGCTCGGCCGTCTCGACGACCGAAGTGACGATCCCCGGCCGCGTCACCACCCCGCCGGACGTGCAGACCGCGCCCCCTCCCACCTCGGCGGCGATCTCCCTGATGTAGAGCGCGAGCTTCGCGGCTCCGGCGAGCGCATCGCGTCGCTTGTCCATCGGCGTCGAGCCGGCGTGAGCGGCCTGCCCGCGCCAGGTGAACCGCGAGCGTTCCACACCGAACGTCCCGAGCACGACTCCGAGCGGCAGGTCGAGCGACTCGAGCACCGGCCCCTGCTCGATATGCAGCTCGAGATACGCCACCGCACCCGCGAGTTGGGAGGCGGCGGCGAGCGCACCGTCCAGGTCGACGCCATGTTCGCGCAGCGCATCCGGCAAGGCGATTCCGTCCCGGTCGGTGAGCGAACGCAACTCGTCCTGGTCGCGCATCGAGCCCGCCGCCGCCGACGAGCCGAACAGCGAGCGGCCGAAGCGGGCGCCCTCCTCGTCCGCCCAGGAGACGAGCCGGACCGTGAGCGGCGGCGCCCCCTCCTCGGCCAGCCGGCGCAGCACCTCGACCCCGGCGAGAACGTTGAGGCAGCCGTCGAGCCAACCGCCGTTCGGCACCGAGTCCATGTGCCCGCCGATCACGAGGACGCGCTCGGATGCACCGGCACCCGGCAGCGTGAACCACTGGTTGCCCGCCTCGTCGATCGTCTCGACCGCCCCGGTCGGTTCCACCTTCGCCCGGAGGAAGGCGCGCGCCCGCTCCCAGGTGTCCGTCCAGGCGACACGTTGGGCGCCGTCTGCGTCGCCGGTCAGGGCTTGCAACTCCCTGAGCTCGGCGACCGTCCGGGTCGGGTCGAGAGACACGCGGCGAGGATACAACGCACTTCGCATTGTGGTAATCACTCACCGTGATCGACGCCGGCGCCGCCGCGACACACGACAGCCGCGCAGCCGCGATCGCACGGCGCGTCGGCGTCGGCGTCCTCGTCGTCGCAGCTCTCTGGGGCCTGTGGGAGGGCTACAAGTGGCTCTGGGAAACGGCCGGCTGGACCTGGCCGTTCGCCGTCGACGACACGACGATGCCGCACCTCCACGACGTGTTCGCCGCGTTCTGGCAACCGACCACCACCGGCGGCCCCCCGCTGATCAACGCCCTCCTGCACGCAGCATGGTTCACCGGCAAGGAGGCGCTCGCAGGCTTTCTGCTCGGCGCGGTGATCGGCTTCACGCTGGCCGTCGTGCTGTCGCAGTCGCGCCTGCTCGAGCGCGGCATCCTCCCGTACATCGTCGCGTCGCAGACGGTGCCGATCCTCGCGGTCGCGCCGATGGTCGTCGTTGGTCTCGGCTCGAAGGGAGTCGCCGGCTGGAAGGCCGTCGCGATCCTCGCGGCCTACCTCACCTTCTTCCCGGTCGCGATCAACACGCTTCGCGGCCTGCACTCGGTCGATCCGCGCGCCGTCGAGCTGATGGACTCGTACGCCGCCAGCCGCTGGGGCGTGCTCTGGCGGCTCCGCGTGCCCTCGTCGGTGCCGTACATCTTCACCGCGCTCAAGATCTCGGCAACCGCCAGCGTGATCGGCGCGATCATCGGCGAGACGCCGGCGTCGATCCAGAACGGCCTCGGTGGCGCGATCGTCAACTTCAACCAGTACTACTCGCTCGAGCCGACGTTCCTCTGGGCGACGAACGTCGTGTGCGCGGCGCTAGGCATCATCTTCTTCCTCGTCGTGGCGGTCACCGAGCGCATCGTCCTACGCGGTGCGCCGGAGAACATCGCGTGACCGGGCCCGCCGAAACCGTGGTCTCGCTCACGGGGGTCTCGAAGTCGTTCCGGACCGGGGTGACAGCGCTGCAGGACATTGCGCTCGACCTCCGCGCGGGCGAGTTCATCTCGCTGATCGGCCCGTCCGGGTGCGGCAAGTCGACGCTCCTGCGAATCATCGGCGATCTGATCGAGCCGTCGAGCGGCACGGTTGTCGTCAACGGCAAGAGCGCACACCAGGCACGGCTCGACCACGACTACGGGATCGTCTTCCAGGACTCCGTCCTCTACGACTGGCGGACCGTCTCCAGGAACGTCGCGCTGCCGCTCGAGATGCTCGGCTGGGACCGCGCCCGGCGCCGTGCGCGCGTTGCCGAGATGCTCGAGCTCGTCGAGCTGGACGGCTTCGAGTCGAGCCGGCCGTGGCAGCTCTCCGGGGGCATGCAACAACGCGTCTCGATCGCCCGCGCGCTGTCGTTCAACCCGGCGCTGCTCCTGATGGATGAGCCGTTCGGTGCGCTCGACGAGATGACGCGCGAACGACTCAACATGGAGCTGCTGCGGATCTGGGAGAAGGCAGCGAGCACGGTCGTGTTCGTCACGCACTCGATCGCCGAGGCCGTTTTCCTCTCGACGCGGGTCGTCGTGATGTCGGCACGGCCCGGACGTGTCGCCGACGTGATCGAGATTGATCTCGAGCAGCCGCGCACCGCCGAAACACGTGAGGACCCCCACTACTTCGAGCTGATCACCGCGGTGCGCGAGACACTCGCCCGCGGCAGGGACACGGCATGAAGGGGTTGAAGCGCCGTTTGCACGAGTGGCTGCCCGTGCTCGTCGTCTTCGGGATCGGCATCGCGCTGTGGCAAGGACTGACGACCGCCTTCCACGTGCAGACGTTCCTGCTGCCAAAGCCGTCCGACATCGCCACCTCGTTCTGGGACAACAAGTCAGCCCTCTGGCACGCCGGCCTCTACACCCTCAAGGAGGCGATCGGGGGCTTCCTGCTCGGCGCCGGCCTCGGCATCGTGACGGCGTTGTTCCTGGCGCGGTTCCGCAAGATCGGCCTGGCGTTGATGCCGTTCGCGATCGCAGCCAACGCGGTGCCGATCATCGCGTTCTCGCCGATCACGAACAACTGGTTCGGCTTGCTGAACCCGTTCTCGAAGATGGCGATCGCCGCCGTGCTCTGCTTCTTCCCGGTGATGGTCAACACGCTGCGTGGGCTCACGTCGGTCCACCCCTCGTCGATCGAGCTGATGCGGTCGTACGCGGCGGGTGACGCCGCGATCTTTCGCAGGGTGCGGATCCCGAACTCGCTGCCGTTCATGTTCACCGGCCTCAAGGTGGCAGCGGTGCTCTCGATGATCGGTGCGATCGTGGCCGAGTACTTCGGCGGCCCCACGAACGCCCTCGGGGTCAGCATCCTGAACGACTCCCAGCTCTTCGACTTTCCCAGGGCCTGGGCCGGGATCATGCTCGCGAGCACCTTCGGGATCGGGCTGTACGCCGCCGTCGCAGCGCTCGAGCATGCGACCACCAGCTGGCATCCGTCGGCTCGAAACGTGCATTCCGACTGACGGAAGTAGAGAATGATCCACCTGGGCGGCCGGCGGGTCGCGGACACCGAAAGGAGAACCTGGATGAAGCGAAAGCACGCGATCACGGGCCTGCTCGTCGTTGCCTGTACGGGTCTCGTTGCTTGGGGCGCCGTGACAGCAGCGGCAGCGCCCAAGCAGCAAAAGCTCACCAAGGTGACGCTGCAGCTGAAATGGGTGACGCAGGCCCAGTTCGCCGGCTACTACGCGGCGCTCGATCAGGGGTACTACAAGGCGGCGGGTCTCGACGTGAAGATCAAGATCGGCGGCCCGAGCATCACGCCCGAGACCGTCGTCGTCGGCAAGCAGGCCGACTTCGGCATCGACTGGCTCCCCAACCTCTTCGCAACGCGCGAGAAGGGCAGCAACCTCGTCTCGATCTCGCAGATGTTCGAGCGCTCGGGCATGACCGAGCTGACCTGGAAGTCGAGCGGCATCGACACGATCGCGAAGATGCGCGGCAAGAAGGTCGGCGTCTGGTGCTGCGGCAACGAGCCGGAGCTCTTCGCCGCTCTCGCCAAGAACGGCATCAACCACGCGAAATCGAGCGACGTCACGATCGTCAACCAGCCGTTCGACATGTCGCTGCTCCTGAAGAAGCAGGTCGACGCCGCGGCCGCGATGACCTACAACGAGCTGGCCCAGGTGCTGGAGAGCAAGAACCCGGCCACCGGCAAGCTCTACCAGCTGTCCGACCTGAACGTCTTCAAGATGGCGAGCCCGCAGGTCGGGACCGCCATGCTCGAGGACAACGTCTTCGTGCGGGGCGATTGGCTGAAGGACGCCGCGAACCAGAAGACGGCCACGGCCTTCCTGAAGGCCTCCGATCAGGGCTGGATCTACTGCCGCGAGCATCAACGAGCATGCGTGAACATCGTGCTCAAGACCGGCTCGCTGTTGGGTCGCGGCCACCAGACGTGGCAGCTGAACGAGATCAACAAGCTGATCTGGCCGAACACGACCGGGATCGGCACCGTGCCGGCCAAGACGATCGCGTCGACCGCACGGATCGCCAAGACCTACGGCGTGATCAAGAAGACGCCGTCGGCGAGTGCCACGAACTACACCTACGCGAAGCAGGCTCTCGCGCAGTTGAAGTCGGCGAACGCCGACGTGAACGGCAAGAACTGGAAGCCGGCGACCGTCAAACTGACAGCCGGCGGAAAGTAGCCAACGACCGAGAAGGGAGATCCGCTATGTCCGTGTTGATCAAGAACGGCCGCATCATCACGGCGGCGGACGACTACGTCGCCGACGTCTTCATCGACGGCGAGCGGATCTCCCTGATCGGCGAATCGCTCGACACGCAGGCCGACAAGGTGATCGACGCGGCGGGCAAGTACGTCCTGCCGGGCTGCGTCGATCCACACACGCATCTCGAGATGCCGTGGCGCGGGGAGACGACGATCGACGACTTCGAGTCGGGACACACCGCTGCTGCGTTCGGCGGCACGACGACGCATGTCGACTTCTGCATCCAGGCCAAAGGCCAGACGTTCGGCGAGGCGCTCGAGCTCTGGCACACGAAGCGCGAGGGCAAGGCGCTGATCGACAACGGCTTCCACATCGCGGTCACCGACCTGCGCGAGGGCGGGACGCTCGAGGAGCTCGCGTCGCTCCCGGAGGAGCACGGTGTTACGTCCTACAAGCTCTTTATGGCGTACAAGGACTCGCTGATGGTCGACGACGAGACGCTCTTCCGCACGATGCAGGTTGCGGCGAAGACAGGCGCGCTCGTGATGGTGCACGCCGAGAACGGGGACGCGATCGAGGTGCTCGTCGGCGAGGCGCTCGCTGCCGGGAACACCGACCCGATCTACCACGCGCTCACGCGCCCGCCCGAGACGGAGGGCGAGGCGACCAACAGGGCGATCCAGCTCGCGCGTGTCGCCGGCGCGCCGCTCTACGTCGTTCATGTGTCGTGCGCCGAGTCGGTCGAGCCCCTCCGAATCGCACGTGAGAAAGGCTGGAACGTGCACGGCGAGACCTGCACGCAATATTTCTTCATCGACCAGTCGTTCCTCGAGCGCCCGAACTTCGAGGGCGCGAAGTACGTCTACACCCCGCCACCACGCGACAAGGCGAACCAGGACGTGCTCTGGAACGCGGTCCGGACCGACATTCTCTCCGCGATCTCGACCGACCACTGCGCGTACCTTTTCAAGGGGCAGAAGGACCACGGGAAGAACGACTTCTCGCAGATCCCGAACGGCGGTCCCGGTCTCGAGAACCGGCTGCAGATGATCCACACGTTCGGCGTCCGCACCGGGCGCATCTCGCTCAACCGCATGGTCGAGCTGCTCGCGACGAACCCGGCGAAGTTGTTTGGGCTCTACCCGCGCAAGGGCACGCTCGCCGTGGGCTCCGACGCCGACGTCGTGGTGTTCGATCCCGAGCAGCAGCTGACGATCTCGGCCGCGACCCACCACTCGGCGTCCGACTACAACCTGTACGAGGGGACCGAGGTGACCGGCTCGCCCGAGGTCGTGCTCCTCCGCGGCAACGTGCTCGTCGAGAACGGCGAGCTCGTCGCGAAGCCGGGGATCGGCCAGTTCATCAAGCGGGCGCGGTTCGGCGAGGAACTGAAGCCGACACCGCTGGCGACCGCCCCCTGACGCGGTCGCCTCTCGCGACGCTCGTGCTCGCGCTCGTCGATGGTGCGATCGCCACGGCATTCCTCTCGCTCGCGCTCTCGCACGGCGAGCAGCGCGACGTCCTCGTGCACTTCGCCGTCTATCTGGCGATCGTGCTGTTCTTCAAAGGGCGCGACGCGGTCCGGCGCGTGCCCGCCCTCGTGTCGCAAGCCCGCTCCGGTTCCAACCTGGCACAAGGTGGGGGTCCCTGGTGGCTCCGCGCCGCTCGCTTGCTGATCGGGTACGACACGTGGTCACGGACGGAGCGGCTCGGGCTCGTCGTGATCTCCATCGTCCTCTGCGCGCTGTTCGGCTGGGACGACGGCGGGCCGTTCGCCGCCGCCCTGTTCGGTGCGGTGGCGATCGTCAACGCGGGGCTCGCAGTAATCGCGTTCGGTGCGCGCGCGACAGGGACGCGGTACGAACGATGAAGCCGACCGTCGCGCCCGGTCCGGCGCCGCCGTGGTGGATCGAAGACGCGCTTACGCGCGAGGGCGGACGCGTCGACGCACCCAGCCTGCATGGCGAGCTCGAAGTCGACGTGGCAATCGTCGGCGGCGGCTACACGGGCTTGTGGACGGCACTGGCCGTGCTCGCCCGCGACCCGGCAGCGCGGGTGGCCGTGCTCGAAGCCGAGTACTGCGGCGCCGGGCCGAGCGGCCGCAACGGCGGCTTCATCGAGGGCTACTGGCCCGCGGTGGGTGAGTTGCGCGAGCTGTTCGGGGAGGAGGCTGCCGTTCGGCTCGCGACCGCCGGAGAAGGGATCCGCCCGGCGGTGCGGGCGCTCGGCGAGGATGTCTGGCTCCGCGAGGCCGGGATGCTGATGGTCGCGACGACGGAGCGGCAGGAAGCGGCCGTTGAGCATGCCGTCACGACGGCCGCATCGCTCGGACGGCCCGAGCAGGCCGTACCGCTCTCCCGTTCCGAGGTGGCCGAACGCTGCTCCTCGCCTCGGTTCCGAAGCGGCGTGCTCTTCCCCGACACGGGCACCGTGCACCCGGGCCTGCTCGTGCGGACACTGCGTCAGCGCGCACTCGACGGCGGCGTCATGCTGCTGGAAGGGAGCCGCGTGACCTCGGTCGAGGCCGGCTCGGTAACGACCGCCGCGGGACGCGTGCGCGCCGGCCAGGTCGTCGTCGCCACCAACGCCGCGATGACGGACTGGCGGCTCGTCCGCGGGCGCCTGACCGTGTTCGGGAGCTACATCGTGCTGACCGAGCCTGTGCCGGAGCTGCTCGCGTCGATCGGCTGGACCGGCGGCGAGGCGCTCGTCGACGCGCGCATGTTCCTGCACTACTTCCGGACGACGAACGACGGGCGCGTGCTGATGGGCAGCGGCTCGGGCCCGATCGGGCGCGGCAACCGGATCGACCGCCGCTTCACACACGACGACGCCACCGCGGGCCGCGCCGAGCTCGGCCTGCGCCGCCTGCTCCCAGGGCTGGCCGCCGCGAAGGTCGAGCGGGCCTGGGGCGGGCCGATCGACGTCTCCGCCGATCACCTGCCGTTCGTCGGCACTGCGCCGGGCGGCGGCGTCCACTTCGCCGCCGGCTACAGCGGCAACGGCGTCGGACCGTCGTGGCTCGCGGGCCAGGCGCTCGCCTCTCTCGCGCTCGGCCGCGACGATGAATGGGTCCGCCTGCCGCTGGTTCACCGCGGCGGCGCCCGTGTCCCGCGCGAGCCGTTCCGGTTCGTCGGCGGCGCAGCGATCCGCGCGGCGATCCTGGCCTGCGAGGAGGCCGACGAGGCCGGCCGGCGCGAACCGCTGCTCGCCCGCGCCGTCGGCGCGTTGCCAAGGCTGCTCGGCATGAACGTCGGCACCCGCTAGCTCGGTTACTCAGCGTTCGCTGATCCCGTGCGGCGCGCCGTAGTCGGCGAGCAGCTCGAGGAACGGCTCCGCCGGGAACGCCTCAGGGCCGAGCACGCCGGTGCCCTGCCACGCACCCTCTGCGAGCAGCTCGAGCGCGACGACCGGGTTCAGTGCGGTCTGCAGGACGACGGCCTGGTGGCCGTACTCGCGCATCGACTGCTCGTTGTCCACCACGTGGTAGAGGTAGGTGCGCCGCGGGTTGCCGTCCTTGCCCGTGCCCGTCACGTAGGTGCCGGCGCACGTCCGACCGGTCATGCGGTCGCCCAGGCTCGCAGGGTCGGGCAGCGCCGCCGCGACGACGTCACGGGGAGCGACCTCGATGCCGCGCACGTTCACGGTCTCGGTCGAATCGAGCCCGAGCTTGTGCAGCGTCTTCAGCACGTCGATGAACTCCTCGCCGAGCCCGTACTTGAAGGTGGCGCGCTTGCAGTCGATCCAGCGCGGCATCAGCACGACCTCCTCGTGCTCGACGTTCACGCACTCGAGCGACCCGATTCCCTCGGGGAAGTCGAACACCTCGGGCTCGGAGAACGGCTCAGTGGTGAACCAGCCGCGCTCGCGCTCCCAGATCAGCGGCGGGTTCAGGCACTCCTCGATGGTCGTCCAGATCGAGAAGGTCGGGGCGAAGTCGTAGCCCGCCACCACGAGATCGGCGCCGTCGCGGACACCGAGCTCGTCGATCTCCGAGAAGAGGTTGTCGGCGGCGTAGCGCGCGAAGACGTCTGACAGTCCCGGTTCGACGCCGATCCCGGCAAGGCAGAGCAGGCCGGCGTCGCGCCACGCCTCGTCCTGGTCGAGCTGCTCGGAGCCGAGCAGCACGCCCGGGCGGGACAGCGTCATCGCCATGTCGAGGTAGGTGACGCCCGCCTGCCGCGCCGCTTCGAGGATCGGCGGGTTGAAGCGCGGGTCGCAGGCGTTCAGGATCGCGTCGGCGCGCTCGCCCGCCAGCAGGGCGACGATCTGCTCGACGCTCGTCGCATCGACCTGAGCGGCAGCGAACCGCTCGCCGAGACCGGCGACCGCTCGCTCGGCTCGGCCCCGGTCGACGTCGGCGAGCACCATGCGCTCGAAGAACGGGCGCCTGGCGGCGACGGCCGCGGCAGAGCTGCCGACACCGCCGGCCCCGAGAACGACGACCCGCATTCGCTACCTCGTCTGTGGGAAGCCGAGGTCGACCGTCGAGGTCGCCGGGTCCGGCCAGCGCGACGTGACGACCTTCGAGCGGGTGTAGAAGTCGATCCCTTCCGGGCCGTAGATATGCCGGTCGCCGAACAGCGAGTCCTTCCAGCCCCCGAAGCTGTAGTAGGCGACGGGCACCGGAATCGGCACGTTGATGCCGACCATCCCCGCCTGCACCTCGAACTGGAAGCGGCGGGCCACGCCGCCGTCACGCGTGAAGATCGCCGTTCCGTTGCCGTAGGGGTTCTCGTTGACGAGCCGCACGGCCTCCTCGTACGTGGCGACGCGCGTGACGCCGAGCACCGGGCCGAAGATCTCGTCCTCGTACGCCTTCATGCCGGGCTTGACATCGTCGAGCAGCGACGGCGCGAGGAAGAACCCCTCCTCGGGAGCGTCGGCGCGACCGTCGACGACCACCGTTGCGCCCTGCTCCGCACCCGAGTCGATGTACGACGCAACCTTGTCGCGATGCTCGCGCGTGATCAGCGGGCCCATCTCGTTCGCGGCGTCCATGCCGTCGCCGACCTTGACCTTCGGGATGCGCTCCTTGATCGCCGCGACCAGCGGGTCGGCGACGTCGCCGACCGCCACGACCATCGAGACGGCCATGCAGCGCTCGCCGGCGGATCCGTAGCCTGCGGAGACGGCTGCGTCGGCCGCCATGTCGACGTCGGCGTCTGGCAGCACGATCATGTGGTTCTTCGCCCCGCCGAGCGCCTGGCAGCGCTTGCCGTTGGCGGTTGCGGTCTCGTAGACGTACTTCGCGATCGGCGTCGAGCCGACGAACGAGATCGCAGCGATGTCCGGATGCTCGAGCAGCGCGTCGACGGCGATCTTGTCGCCGTGCACGACGTTGAAGACGCCGTCCGGCAGGCCCGCCTCCTTGAGCAGCTCGGCCGTGTAGTACGACGCGGACGGATCCTTCTCCGACGGCTTGAGCACGAACGTGTTGCCACAGGCGAGCGCAGGCGCCCACATCCACATGGGGACCATCGCAGGGAAGTTGAACGGTGTGATACCCGCGACGACGCCGAGCGGCTGGCGGATCGAGTAGACGTCGACGCCGGTCGACACCTGCTCGCTCATGCCGCCCTTCAGCAGGTGCGGGAGACCGCAGCAGAACTCGATCACCTCGAGCCCGCGCGTCACCTCCCCCATCGCGTCCGACAGCACCTTGCCGTGCTCGGCGGTCAGGAACTTCGCGATCTCCTCGCGCCGCGCGTGGAACAGCTCCCGGATCGCGAAGAACAGCTCGGCCCGCCGGGCGAGCGAGAGCGCACGCCACGCCGGTCCCGCCCCCTTCGCGGCCTTGACCGCGCGGTCGACCTCACCGGCCGACGCAAGGTCGACGGCGCCCGACTGTCGCCCCGTCGCGGGGTTGTAGACCGGGCTCGTCCGGCCGGATTCCCCCGCGACGCGGTCGCCCGAGATCCAGTGATTGATCGGCTTGACTGCTGCTGGTGCCTCGACGACATCCGTCACGGTGCTCCTCCTCGCATGGTCGAATGGAGCCTAGATGATCGGTCGCGACGCACCCACCCTGGCCGAGTTGGCCGAGGACACCGGCGTGTTCCTGCTGCCGCGCCCGACGTTCGAGACGGTCGAGCGCGACGGGTTCGTGTTCGTCGCCGGGACGTTCACCGGCTGGGTGCACCGGGTCCGGCTCGGGGACGTCGAGTCGGCGGTCGCGTGGGCGCGTGCGGAAGGGCGAGCACGTGGCCTGCGCGAGATCGAGTGGTGGATCGGCTGGTCGGCGACTCCCGCTGACGCCGGTGAGCGCCTTCTGGCGGCCGGTCTCATCCCCGATCCCGATGCGCCGGTGCTCGCCGGCATGACGTGCCGTGTAGCGCCACCGGCCGTCCCGGCGATCGAGGTTCGGCAGGTGGCGACGCTGGCCGAGTACCAGGCTGCGCTCGACGTCGACTGGCGCGTCTGGCAGATCGACGACGAAGAGCAGGATCGCCGCCGGGCGAGTGAGATCGCCCGCTGGGAGCCGATGCGCGACTCGGGCGTCGTCCACCACTTCTCCGCCTGGCTCGAAGGCGAGCGGGTTGGCTTCGGACGGGCGATCGACCTGGCCGGCGGCGTCGCGCTGATGGGCGGCGCCGTCCTCCCGGAAGCGCGCGGCCACGGCGTCTACCGCGCGCTCGTGCACGCCCGCTGGGAGCACGCCGCCGGCCGCGGCACGCCGCTCCTCGTCGTGCAGGCTGGTGACATGTCTCGCCCAGTGCTCGAGCGCCTCGGCTTCGAGCGCCACGGCGAGCTCCACCTCTACAGCGACCGGTTGTAGGATCGCTGCATGGCGACGACGGAGACCCAGAGCGAGCTCGGACGGCAGATCGTCGAGGATGCCAAGCGCTACGTCCTCTACTCGTGGAGCGTGCAGGACGCGATCAACCCGATCGCCGTCGAGCGGGCCGAGGGCCGGCACTTCTGGGATTACGACGGCAACCGCTACCTCGACTTCGCCTCGCAGCTCGTCAACGTCTCGATCGGTCACTCGCATCCGAAGGTGATCCAGGCGATCAAGGATCAGGCCGACACGCTCGCCACGATCGGCCCGCCGATGGCGACCGAGTCGCGCTCGCGGCTCGGGAAGCTCCTGGCCGAGGTGACGCCGGGCGACCTGACGATGTCGTTCTTCACGAGCGGTGGTGCCGAGGCCAACGAGAACGCGATCAGGCTGGCGCGCTGGTACACGGGGCGCCACAAGGTGATCGCCCGTTATCGCAGTTACCACGGCGCGACCGGCGGCGCGATCACGCTCACCGGCGACCCGCGCCGGTGGCCCGCCGAGCCGGGCTTGCCGGGGGTCGTGCGGATGTTCGATCCCTACACCTATCGCTGCCCGGCCGGCCACCCCGACCCGTGCCCGGTCTGCTCGGGCGGCCCGCACCTGGAGGAGATCCTCCAGTACGAGGGCGCGCACACCGTCGCCGCGGTGATCCTGGAGACGGTCACCGGCACGAACGGGATCATCGTCCCGCCCGACGGCTATCTACAGTCGATCCGGGAGACGTGCGACAAGCACGGGATCGTGCTGATCTGCGACGAGGTGATGGCGGGCTTCGGGCGCACCGGCAAGTGGTTCGGGGTGGACAACTGGGACGTCGTCCCGGACATCCTCACCGTCGCGAAGGGGATCAACTCCGGCTACGTACCGCTGGGCGCGATGGTCGTGCGCGAGCCGATCGCCGACTGGGTGCGCAGCCGGTACTTCGCCGGCGGGCTCACCTACAGCGGGCATCCGCTCGCCTGCGCGTCGGCGGTCGCATCGATCGAGGCGTTCCAGGAGGAGGGCATCGTCGAGCAGGCCGCCGCGACCGGCGAGGTGCTCCGGACGGAGCTCGCGAAGCTCGCGGAGCGTCATCCATCGATCGGCGAGGTCCGCGGGCTCGGCTGCTTCTGGGGACTCGAGCTCGTCAAGAACCGCGCGACCCGCGAGCCCCTCGTCCCGTTCAACGGCGGCGGCGACGACGCGAAGCCGATGGGTGCCGTGATGAAGCGCGCGCTCGACGGCGGCCTGTACCTGATGACGCACTGGAACGTCGTCATGTGCTGCCCGCCGCTCACGATCACGCGCGAGGAACTCGACGAGGCACTCGCGACCCTGGACGACGCGCTGTCCGTCGCGGACGAGTTCGTCTCGTAGCCAGCCGCCCACCGGCGCCCTGTTCGCCCCGGAAACGACGGGTGGCAGCCACCGCTGTGGAAGTGCAACAACCGTGTGCCAATCTTGTGATTCCTCGTCCACAAGCAGCACGCTGCCGGGTGTGGAGGATTGATCTCGTAGCCAGCAGCCCGCCGGCGCCCTGTTCGCCCCGGACACGACGGGTGGCAGCCACCGCTGTTGAAGTGCAACAACCGTGTGCCAATCTTGTGATTCTTCGTCCACAAGCAGCACGCTGCCGGGTGTGGAGGATTGATGATTTCGCCTGAGCTGCGCGAGTACGCCGAGACGCCGGATCGGTTCGCGCCGGTTGCGCCGGGGTCGTCGGTGACGCGCTACGACGACGGCCGCGTCTGCGTATTCCAGGGCCCGAGCTGGGCCTCGGTCAGTGCACCGAACGTCGGCCCGGACGAGGTCGGCGCTCTGCTCGCACGGACTCGGGAGCTGATCACGCCCGGGAAGATCGTGACCTGGTGGATCGGCCCATCTGCGCGGCCGCCCGACGTGGTCGAGCGGCTGCGGGCGGCAGGCCTCGTCGATCCGGCCGACCGGGTCGCGCGCGCGATCGGGCTCGTGCTCGCGAAGCAGCCCGCCGACATCCCTCCGGGCGCCACGGTGAAGAGGATCGAGACCTTCGACGAGTTCGTCGCAGCGCGCGAGGTGCAGTGGGACGCATTCGGGACCCCGGCGAAACGGCGTGAGTCGACCCGACGCCGCTTCCGCACCGACTTCGATGAGTCGCTCGCGTTCGGCGTGCCCGTCGGCTTCCTCGCGACGCTCGACGGGCGGCCCGCCGGGACCGCGATGTCGATTCCGTCAGAGCGGGGCGTCTTTCTGGTGGGAGGCGCGACCGCAGCGTGGGCCCGAGGGCGCGGGCTCTACCGCGCGCTCGTCCGCGCCCGCTGGGACGACGCGGTCGCCCGCGGGACGCCCGCGCTCGTCACGCAGGCGAACCCGAACACGTCGTACCCGATCCTCAGGCGCCTCGGCTTCGAAGACGTCTGCGAGATCGTGCGCCTCGAAGACGCCGTTCAGTCGAGCAAGACAACCTCGCCGGCCTCGTAGAGCTGTGCGAACGTCTCGACGACGGCCGGATCGAACTGCGTGCCGGCACCTTCCCGCAGCCTGCCGATCGCCTCGGCCTGCGAGAGGCGCTTGCGGTACGGGCGGTCGGTCGTCATCGCGTGGAACGCGTCGCAGACGAAGACGATCCGCGACTCGAGCGGAATCTCCTCGCCCCGCTTGCCGTCCGGGTAGCCCCGGCCGTCCCACCGCTCGTGGCACGACCGCACGATCGGCCGGACGTCAGCCAGCCGCTCGATCGGTGCGAGGATCCTTTCGCCGAGCACCGGATGCTCCTTCACCAGCTCGAACTCGGCATCGCTGAGGGGACCTGGCCGCCGCAGCACCTCCGACGGAATCCCGATCTTGCCGATGTCGTGGAAGAGCGCGCCGAGCTCGAGCCGCTTCATCGTCTCCCGGTCGAGCTGCAGCGAGCGCCCGACGAGCAGCGCGACGTCGGTGATCCACCTTGCGTGGGAGGACGTGTACTCGTCGCTCGCCTCGAGCGCGTTCGCGAGCGCCTCGACGGTCGAGACGAACGTCCGCTCGAGGCTCTCGACGTGCTCGGCGCTCTCGATCGCAACCTTCGCCTGATGCGCGAGGCCGGCCAGCAACCGCAATCGGCGCTCGTCGAGCTCGCGGTTGCCGACAGTCACCGACAACGCTGCGAAACGGTTGCGCTCGAGTCTGATCGGCGCGACGACAATGCGCGCGTCGTCGGTGTCGTGCGTGAACGGTTCGGGCCGTTCGAGCGCGCCTGACGGAAGCTCGAGGCCAATTACAACCTGCTCGCCGTAGCCCAACGACGCGCGGACGGCGAGCGTGCCCTGCTGCGCGTCGTCCTCGACGAACAGGGCGACCTTCGGCGTGCCGAGCACGCGGGCGGTCACCTCGACGCTGCGGGCGAGCAGCTCATCCGACGACTCGGCGCTCGCCAGCTCGCGGCTCGCGTCGAGGAGCGCGCTCGCCACCTCGGCCGCCTCGAGTTGCTTCGAGTACAGACGTGACTTCTCGAGCGCAACCGCAGCATGCGAGGCGAGCGCTGCGAGCAGCCGCTCGCGGTCATCGTCGAGCTCCGCTGTACCGATCACGATCCGGCCCTCCGGCCCGTCACCACCCGCGAGCGGCGCGGCGGCTCCGGCTGAGATCGGCTCGCCGATCGAGGCAACACAGGTCTCGCCGAGCCACAGCGACGCCTGCGCTGTTTCGAACAGGGCGACCGCGGTCTCGACCGTTCGCGCGTAGATGTCCTCGAACGATTGGGCGTGCTGCAACTCGGCCGTGAACGCGAGCAGCGCCTTCGCCCCTTCGGCCTCCCGGCGCTGCTGCTCGTAGAGGCGCGCGTTCTCGAGCGCCACCGACGCCTGCCCCGAGAGCACCTCGAGCAGCCGGATGTCGTCTTCGTCGAACTGATCGATGCCGAGCTTCGAGATCACGATCGCACCGGTCACACGCGAGCCGTAGCGCAGCGGGACGACCGCCAGCGACTCCTCGATCTCGGCCGTGCCGGGAACCCGATGAGCGAACTCGCATTCGAGTGCGTTCGGAACGAGCAGCGACTCGTTGCGCTCGACGGCCCGCCCGGTGACACCCCTGCCGACCCTGGTCGCATAGACGTCCGCTACCGGGCCGGCGCCACTGTCGTACTCGCCGACGAACGCGATCGGCAGGAGGTCGTCGCCGCTGCGCAGGAAGACCCGGCAGTTGTGGTAATCGATCAGCAGACGCAGCTCGGAGGCGATCGTCGCTCCGATCTGACGCACGTCGTTCAGACGGTTCAGCTTGCCGGCGAGCGACTGCAGCATCTTCAGGTGCGAAATCGACCGGTTGTCGCGAGGAGCCGAGCCGCCGAGCGGCCGCTCGGTCTCGCGCTCGCCGTACAGCACGGTCTGGTTCTTGCCGTGCGCCTTGGCCGTCATCATCGCGGCCTCGGCACACGCGATCAGCTCACGCGGGTTCATCGCGTGCTCCGGCCCTTCCGCCACGCCGACCGAGATCGTGACGCGGCCTGCCGGCTCGAACTCCGTCCCGGCAAGCCGCTCGACGAGACGCGACGCCAGACCGAGCGCATCGCCGGCAGCACAGGACGGCATGATCACGCCGAACTCCTCGCCGCCGATGCGGCAGACGACGTCGGAGCCACGTACGGTCTCCGCCGCGACCCGCGCCAGTTCAGCGAGGAGCTCGTCGCCCTGTGCGTGGCCGTAGATGTCGTTCACCCGCTTGAAATCGTCCAGGTCGAACATCAGCACGGCGACCGAGTCGTGCGAACGCGACGCCCGGGTCAGCTCGGCACGCAGCCGCTCGTGGAAGTAGCGGTGGTTGTAGAGCCCCGTCAGCGAGTCCGTCTGCGCGAGATGCTCGAGTCCGGCCCGGATCCTCGCGTTGTCGATTGCAAGCGCCGCCGCGTCGCCGAACCATTTGGCGAGCTCGAACTCGTGCTCCTCGAACTGAGCCTCCGCCCCTAGGCGGTAGATGTTCAGGGCGCCCTTGACTGCACCCCGCGCGATCAGCGGCACGACGATCAGCGCCTCCGGTTCGTTCGGTGTTCCGGGGATGACGGCGGTGCGCGGATCGAGGTCGGCGCGGTTCGTCCAGACAGGTGTGCGGTTCGAAACCGCCCAGCCGGTCAGCCCCTCGTCGTAGGCGGGGCGGTCGTTCATGATCTCTTCCTCGTACTCGGGCGAGCGCGCAAACACCGGCACGAGCTCGCGGCGGGCGTCGTTCGCCTCATAGATGTGCAGCGCCTCGTAGGGCATCAGGTCGGAGAGGGTCGCCGCGATGCGATCGAGCAGGGCGTCGAGGCTCTGCTCCGACATCACCTCGTGGAACACCTCGGCGAGACGCCGGTACGACTCGACGAGCGCTTCCGGGCGCGCACCCTCGGTCGTCGAGGCCCCGCCGTTCAGCGGGGCCTCTGCCGCAGTGATCTCAATCATCGCTCATTCATCGGCGCGCGTTGTGCGCGCCTTGAGCGCTACAAGAGGCCGCAGAAGCGAGCGGTGTTGGGCCACGGCGTGAAGCCGCGTCCCGAGTCGTGCGCCCTGGCCGCGGCTTCGAGCTGCGCCCACGCCGGCCAGTTGTCGGCGGTGCCCCAGCGTCCGATGAAATCCGCGCCGTAGCGCTGCATGAACCCGCGGTCCATCTGCAGCCCGCCGTAGTACCCGTTGCCGGTGTTGGCAGTCCAGGAGCCTTCGTAATGATGGATGCACAGGAACGCGTCGTTCAGCGAGGCGTCGATCTGGGCGCGCCGAACGGCATGGGCCGAGACGAGCAGCGCCGCCGCCGCGCTCCGTTCCTGCCAGAGCCGGAGGGTGCCGGTGCTGGTCGCACCGTGGGCCGAAGCGAAGCTCCTTGTGACGCGGCCGGGATAGATCTTCCGCAGGCTCAGCGTCAGTCGCTTGCTGTAGGCGACCCGTGTGGCTGTCGACAGCTGGCGCCTGGGCGGGACGGGCAACCGGAGCGCTAGTCGCTTGTGCAGCGCGACGAGGGCGAGCCGCTGCGCGCTGTCGGCCTGTTTCCGCCACGAATCCACCGTCCAGCGCAGGTACGCCCGGTCGGAGCTCCGGCGGTAGGAGAACGACGTCGGTGTCCGCTTCGCCCGAGCGGCGCGCTGGAACTCCCAGGTGACGCGACGATAGTGATCGGCGAGCGAGCGTAGGGGGCCGACCGACTCAGCCGGGTGCAGCTGCTGCTGCGCCCGGGCTGCGCTGACGAGCGCAAGGGTCGCAGCCGCGACGAGCAGCGCAAGGGCACAGGCAAACGCAGTTGATCTCCGGCTGAGTCGCCTCAGCGGCAGGGAAAGCATGGCTTTGGTCGTCCTCCTTGGCCCGAGGTCCGCAGTGGCTTCTGGGGGTGTGCCGGCGAGCACTTGGGCTTCTCGCCCACCAGCGACCGGGGAACGGTAGCGACCTGGACCGGCCTCGCGACCGAAGAGATCAGGAAAGTGTTAAGAGCGAGCGCAGGCGGAGGGTCACGCTGAAATCGCCCCTTTGGCTCTGGGCTTGTACGAGCCGCCCTCGATCCGGACGTTTTCTGCCCGCTCTAGGAGGCCGAGCAACTCTTGCAATGTCCAAACATGATCGGTGATCCCGGCTGGCCATGGCGGGCGTCAGGCCACTACCACGAGCTCGGCGGCCGCTCACCGAAAGAGGTCGAGCTCGGGCTCGATCACCAGCTCCTGAGCCGTTCCGGGCGGCCCAGAGAGCCGCAGTCCACGCACGATCACGACCGGCACCCCCTCGGCCTTGCCGCGCGCCAGATCGGCTGCGGCGGCGATCTCATCGGCGATTGCCACGCGGCTGGCGCGCAGCTCGTAGCCGATCCGGTCGCGCGTCCCCCGCAGATCGAGGATCGCAGGCAGGCCGGCAACCCCGATCGCCACGTCGGTCGTACCCTGGCGGAAAGGTCGGCCGAACGAGTCGGTGACGATCACCCCGACGGCGACCCCCGCCCGGTCGCGCAAGCCTTCCCGCAGAGACGCAGCGCTCGCATCCGGATCGAGCGGCAGGAGCACGAGTACGCCGGGCTCCGGCGCGTTCGAGTGGTCGACCCCGGCCGAGGCGCAGATGAATCCGTGCCGCGTGCGGGCGATCACCAGCGGCCCGCGCTCCCGCACGATCTCCTGGGCCTCGCGCAGGATCGCCTCCACCTCACGGGGATCCCGCTCGTCGCCTGCCAGCTCGCGAGCCTTGTCGGACGGTTCGAGCTCGTCCAGCCTGACGAGTCGACCTTCGCTCTTCGAGACGGCCTTCTGCGCGACGACGACCACATCACCGGCGCGCAGCTCGCTGTGCTCGCAGATCAGCGCCGCGAGGTCGTCGCCTGCGCGGATCTCCGGCAGGCCGCGCACCGGGATGAGCTCGATCATTCGGCTGTGGTCGAGACGCCGGTGACGCGCACGCCCGTATGCGCCTTGTAGCGCCGGTTCAGATTGACGATCACGGCTGTCAGCCCCTCGAGCGTCCGAGCGCCTGCAAGCGGTCCCGCGTCGAGCGCACTGCCGGCGACGATCCGGGCCGCGAGCTCGAGCGCGAGTGCCTTCGCCTGCGGGTCGTCGCCGCAGACGAGCGCGTCCTCGTCGGGCGGCTCCCCGTCGAGATTGGCGGCGGCCACGGAGTGCAGACCCGCAACGACGGGGCCGGCGACCTCGTCCTGGATGCGCTCGGCCAGGCTCCGCGCGTCCGGATCCGGCAGCGCGCCGACACCTCGCTGGAACTCGATCGCCGTGGCGACCGAGAGCAGCGGCGTGTCGCCGAGCGCGCTCGCGACCGCGCGGGCGGTGTCGAGTGCCCCGTCGGCCTTGACCGCGAGCACGACGAGATCGGCGCCGTGCACCGCATCCTCGTTGGCACTGCCGGTGACCCCGCCGCCGAGCTCGGCAGCGGCCTCGCGCGCCCGCGCCGCGTCCCGCGAGCCGATCACGATCTCGTCCTGACCGACCGCGGCGAGCCGGGCGGCCAGCGCGCGGCCGAAGCTGCCGGTGCCGCCGAGGACGGCGACCCTCACGCGAGCGCCTCGGAGGCGTGCACCGTCGCGGCCGCGAGCCGCCGGGCGGCGGGCAGGTCGGTCATCAGCGTCTGGGTGACGACCGTGCGCCCGACGCCGCGAACCGGCTCGCCGGGCGCATCGAGCTCGTCGACGACCAGCACGTCGATCAGGCCGTCGTAACAGGAGGCGACGTGGGTCGGCGTGGTGCCGCCGGCAAGCCGCCGCAGCATCCGGTCGGCGGGTCCCTTCACCGCGCGGCCGCCGACCAGCGGGCTGACGGCGACGCAGGGGACACGGCGGCCGACCAGCGCTCCCCGGATCTCCGCGACCGCCAGGATCGGGCCGATCGAGACGTACGGGTTACTCGGCGCGATCACGATCAGGTCGGCGCTCTGCAGGGCGTCCAGCACGCCCGGTGCGGCGACGGCCTCGGGCGAGCCCGCATAGTGAACGGCATCGACTTCGTCGCGGTGACCACGCGCGACGAACCACGTCTGGAACGGAAACGTGCCGGCCGGTGTCTCGAGAAACGTCCGCACCGGGTCGTTCGTCGCCGGCAGCAACGCCGGCACCAACCCGAGCGCGTGCGCGATCTGCTCGGTCGCCTCGGACAGGGTCGCCCCTTCGCGCAGCAGCTGCGTCCGCACGAGATGCAGCCCGAGATCGCGGTCGCCGAGGCGGAACCACGACTCGCCGGCCAGCTCGGCGACCGTTTCGAGCGCCCGCCAACTCTCGTCGGCCCGGCCCCAGCCTCGCTCCTCGTCGGACCGGCCGGTGAGCGTGTAGAGGATGCTGTCGAGGTCGGGTGAGACGCGGAGCCCGAGTACCTCGATGTCGTCGGCGACGTTGCCGATGATCGAGACGTCCCCCGGGTCGACCACGCCGACCAGTCCGCGCAGGAAGCGAGCGCCGCCGACGCCGCCCGACAGAACAGCGACGTTCACGCAGCGGCCTCGCCACGCAGCGCGGCGAGGACGCACGCAGTGTGCGCGCCGAGCCGGGAGGCGAGACGGTGGAGATCGTCGATCGTGTCGACGTCGTCGATCAGGTTGGGCGCCTCCACGAGCCGCGACGGGCCGAGCGCGGCGTAGCGCTCTGCGCTGCCGGGGCCGTAGAGCGGGGTGAAGAGGTTCTCGTCGGCGAACCCGAGGGCGTTCGTCGTCCCGTCGGCGGCCGGCACGAGCGCGAGCCCGTCTTCCGGGATCGCACCCGCGAGCGCGAGCAGGTCACGCGCCGTCGCGCAGGGCAGGTCGGCGTTGACGACGAGGTACGGCGCCGGCGACCCCTCGGAAACCGCCGCGTCGAGCGCTGCGCGAACGGCGGCGCCCTGCCCGTGTCGGGGATCGGCGACCCGGTCGACGTCGTCGGGAAGCGCCTGCTCGTCGAGCGCGACGACGAACACCCGTCCCACGGCGCGCGCCGCATCGAGAACGTCTTCGAGCATCGCCTCGGCGATGCGCACGCGATCGCCGTCCGAGATGGGCTCGAGCCGCCGCTTCGGATCGCTGCCGCGGAAAGGAACGACGACGGTAGCCACTGCCCGGAAGAGAGTACCGGCGGGCGGGCAGACGGCCGCTAGTCGGCCCGGTGGGCGGCCTCGTTGACGTCGCTCCAGTACGTGCCTACGAGCGCGGCGATCACCGCCGGATCGGTGTGGGTCGGGTTGTAGACATGCGCGTCGAGGTCACAGCAGATCGCGACCGTGTCGAGATCGAAGCCTTCCAGCCGTACGAACGCATCCGTCGGCAGTTGCACCTCGCGCAACGTGTAGTGGCGGAATTGGAGGTCCGAGATCTCCATCAACTGGGGCCAGTCCGGACAGGCGCGAGTGCTCACGACCGCCCAATTGGCGCGCCCGGTCCCGTCTCCTCCATCGACCAGTCCCCTTCGAAGAGGAGCGCGCCCGCGCCCGGGCCGTGGGGGAACACGAACAGCCGCAACGCGTCATCGAGCGCGTGCAGCGGCCGGCCGGTCTCCGGGTCGATGAGCGCCACGCGCAGGTGAAAGCGGCCGTCCGCGAGCGGCAGGCGGCCGATCTGGAAGCGAAGCTCGCGCTCGGCCGCGTGCGAGTCCCAGCCGAGCTCCGACGTGGCCTGCGTAGCACGTCCGAGCACGAGCCCGCCATCGTCGCGAAGCTCCAGCGTGACGAGTGGCGCCGCGACACCGGCTCGCGCCGAGACGACGCAGCGAACCGTCACCGGTTCGCCGGCTGCGAACTGCGAGCGCTCCTGCCCCGTCGCGTCGAGCAGCTGCGCGGAGACGATGCGGGCCTCGCCGCTGCCCCACTCGCGCAGGCCCGCGTCGAGCTCCTCCGGGTTCGCGTCGGCGGCGAGCAGCCGGCGGTAGGCGGCGATCGACTCCTGCGTCGGCCCGTCGAAGGCGACCTCTCCCTGCCGCAGGAGCACCGCCCGCTCGCACAGGCGCTCGACGGCCTGGGCATCGTGCGAGACGAAGACGATCGTGCCGCCGCGATTCTTGAACTCGGCGATCTTGCCGAAGCACTTCCGCTGGAACTGCTCGTCGCCGACCGCGAAGACCTCGTCGAGCAAGAGGACGTCGGACTGGATGTGCGCGGCCACCGAGAAGCCGAGTCGCATGTACATCCCCGACGAGTAGGTGCGCACCGGCAGGTCGATGAACTTCTCGAGCTCGGCGAACGCGACGATCTCATCCATTGCCTCGCGCACCGTCGCCCGCGACAGTCCATGGATCGATCCATTCAGGTAGACGTTCTCGCGGCCGCTGAAGTCGGGGTGGAACCCCGCTCCGAGCTCCAGCAGCGACGCGATCCGCCCGCCGGCCTCGACCCGGCCGGAGGTCGGCTTGATGATCCCGGAGACGATCCGCAGCAGCGTCGACTTGCCCGAGCCGTTCCGCCCGACGAGCCCGAGCGCCTCGCCCGGCTCGATCGTCAGCGAGACATCGCGCAGCGCCTCAACGTCGCGCGCGCCCAGGCGACCGCGCGCGACGAACACGTCCTTGAGTGTCCGCTGCGCCTTCGGGTAGACGCGGAACGTCCGCGAGACCCGGTCGACGACGATCCGTCCGGCCGTCACACCGTTGACGGTAGCGCCTGCACCAGCTGTGTGAGCCGCGAAATCTGTTCGGGCTCCGTTCGGGGCAACACGCCGTGCCCGAGGTTGAAGATGTGGCCGGGACGCCCGGCTGCCCGCGCCAGGACGTCGCGCGCGCCGGCCTCGACCCGGCTCCACGGGCCGAGCAGCACGGCGGGGTCGAGGTTGCCCTGCACGGCACGGTCGGGAACGAGCTGCCACCCCTCGTCGAGTGGGATCCGCCAGTCGAGGCCGATCACGTCGCCACCGGCACGCGCCATCGCCGGCAGTAGCGTCGCCGTCCCCGTGCCGAAATGGATCGTCGGCGCGTCGACCGCAGCCAGGATCCGCGCCGACCAGGGCCCGACGAACTCCTCGTAGTCGCGTGGCGAAAGCGCACCGACCCAGGAGTCGAACAGCTGCACGACGTCGGCGCCTGCCCGCACCTGCGCCGTGACGTACCCGGAGAAACAGTCGGCAAGCTTGTCGAGCAGCGCGCGCCACACGTGCGGCTCGCGGTACATCAGCGTCTTCACGATCGCAAACTCACGCGACGGCTTTCCCTCGATGAGATACCCGGCCACGGTGAACGGGCCGCCGCAGAAGCCGACGACCGCCTGCTCCGGCGCCAGCTCGCCGCGAACGATCCCGATCGCCTGGAGCAGCGGCGCGAACGCCTCGTCCGGCTCGGGGACACGCAGGCGCTCGACATCGGCGAGCGTTCGCACCGGTTCCGCGACGACCGGGCCGACACCTTCGACCAGCTCGACAGCGAGCCCCATGCCGAGCACCGGCGTCATGATGTCGGCGAACATCACGGCCGCGTCCACTCCATGCCGGCGCACGGGTTGCAGGGTGACCTCCGCGCAGAGCTCGGGTGTGTGTGCGACGTCCCAGAACGAGTGACGCTCCCGAACCGCGCGGTACTCGGGCAGTGAGCGACCCGCCTGGCGCATGAACCACACGGGCGTGCGCTCGACCGGCTCGCGCCGGGCGGCGCGCACGAGGAGCGGTTCCATGGCGGTTAGGCTAGCCAGCCGTGTCCCGAGGTCCTCTCGCCGTCCGCTTCGGCGACCCGCCCACCGTGGCCCCGCAGGCAGGCACGGTCGAGCAGGTGCGCGTCGAGCTCGTGAACGTCGGTGCCCTGCCATGGGGAGCAGGCACGTTCGTCTCGTACCACTGGCTCGACGAGCGCGACAACCCGATCGTCTGGGACGGCATCCGCACCACGGCCCCTGCCCTCGCGCCGGGCGAGCGGTCGGTGGTCTCCGTCGCGGTGCGTGCGCCGATCCCGCCCGGGCGGTACCGGCTCGCGTTCGACCTGGTGGCGGAGTTCCGCGCCTGGTTCTCGGAGCTCGGCAGCCCGATGCTCGCCCAGGACGTCGAGGTTGCAGTGCGCGCCGGTGAGCCGAGCGCGGCGCTGTCTGCGGGTTACGAGCGGGCTGCAGGCTGGGACGAGCGGGTTCGCGCGACGCACGCGGAGGGTTTCGGCGTCGTCGCGGGTGCGGTCGACTGGCCGGGCGGGCCGTTCCGCCGCCGCCCGCGTGAGCTCGCTCCGTACGTCCCCGGCCCGGGGCGCGTCCCGGGCTTCAGCGCGCCGCTCCTCGCACCCTCGGTTCTGCCGGGGATCGAGCTCGAGCCGCTCGGCGAGCTCGCGGGCCTGCCGGCGTTCGCCGCGCCCCCGGACGAGCCGTGGATCTACGACGGCCGCATCATCCTGCGCCGCCGGTCCTGAGCCGGCGCTCAGAGCTCGACGGCGATGCGGTCGTCGACCGCGCGGAAGACGAGGGCGCCGAGTACGAGCGAGAGACCCGCCGCAACGGCCAGGTAGACGACGTCCGCGAGCCGCGGCAGGTGGCCCGACCAGAGCGCATCGCGGACGGCGAAGATCGGTGGCGCGACCGGGTTGCCCCAGCGGAGCAGGTCGAGCAGCAGGTGATGGTTCTGCGCGCTCGGATGCAACGTGTCGATCGACCACAGGATCGGCGTCAGGAAGAACCACGGCAGCAACGCCGCCGTCAGGATGTGCTCGACGTCGCGGAAGAGCACGTTCAGGCACGCGACGAGCAAGGCAAGGCCGCCGACGAAACCGGCGAAGAGCACCGCGAGCGGCACCGCCGTCCAGACCGTCGACCGCGCCTCGGGCACGAAGACGAGCGAGAGGACGACGAGGATCGCAATCATCAGCGCGAACGTCACCGCCTGGGTCGCGACCATCGAGAGCGCGACGAGCTGGCGCGGGAACCGGACCTTCTTGATCAGCTCGGCGCTGTCGATCATCGAGCGCGCCGACGACTGCAACGAGACGGAGAAGAAGATCCAGCAGGCCAGGCCGGCCAGGAGGTAGATCGGGTAGTGCGGGATGCTGCCGTTCTTGATCAGCACCCCGAAGACGACGAGGTAGACGCCGAGCAGGACCAGCGGATTCAGCAGCGACCAGGCGACGCCCAGCACCGAGCCCTTGTATTTGGCGTGGAAATCGCGCCGGAAGAGGTTCGCGAAGAGCTCGCGGTAGCGCAGCAGGTCGGCGTAGACCATCATCGGCCCGAAGTAGTGTAGGGACGCCTCGTGCCGGCAAACACGGCCCTAACACCGGTCGCCTACCCTCACCGCCTGTGAGCGCAATCGCGGCCGTCGCTGCTCTCCCCGCGGCCGTCCTGACGGTGTGGCTGCTTCTGCGCTCGCCGCTGGCCCACCGCCTTGTCGCCGCGCCGACAGCCGATCGGTGGCACGAACGCTCGACGCCGCTCCTCGGAGGTGCCGGGATCTTCGCGGGCATCACGGCGGGCTGCTGGTTGGCCGTCGCAGCGGGCGCCATCCCGCTGTCGGAAGCGTTCATCGGCATCTATGCCGGCGTCACGCTGCTCTTCATCGCAGGATTGGTCGACGACGTGCGAGCCCTGCCGCCTCTGGTCAAGCTCGGCGCGCAGGTCGCGGCGGCCGTGCTGGTGCTCAGCACCGGCACCGACGTCCAGCTCATCCATCAACAGGTCGTAGCGTGGGCATTGGCCCTCCTCTGGCTGGTCGGCATGACGAACGCCTTCAACCTGCTCGACAACATGGACGGGCTCGCGGCGACGCTGGCGGCGATCGCGTTCATGTTCTTCGCCATCGACGCGGTCACGACCCATCCGAGCGACGCAGCGCTGGCACTCGCGCTGGCAGGCGCGTGCGCGTGTCTGGGATTCCTGCCGTTCAACCTGCGGCCACGCGGCAACGCGCTCGTCTTCATGGGCGATTCCGGCTCGCAGGTGCTCGGGTTCTTCCTCGCGGCGCTCGGCCTGTCGGCGAGCTGGAAGGTCGCAGGCACCACGGTCGCCACCTTCCTGCTGCCGATCCTCGTGCTGGCGGTGCCGATCCTCGACACGACCCTCGTCACGATCGTCCGCCTGCTCGAAGGCCGCCCCATCTCCCAGGGAGGCCGCGACCATTCCTCCCACCGACTCGTGCGCTTCGGGCTGTCCGAGAAGAACGCCGTTCTCCTGCTCGCGTTGATCGCAACCGCGCTCGGCGGCACGAGCCTGGCCTACAACGTGCTCGACGATCAGCGGCTGGCTGTCGTCGGCGTCCTCGTGACGGCGTTCCTGCTCGTGCAATTCGCCAGCTTCCTCGCGGACGTCGAACGCCGTGGCCCACCCGCCGACGGTGCGGCCGGACTCAGTGCCTTTTCGGTTCATGCGCGACGGCTCGTCGAGGTGCTGGTGGATTTCGTGCTGATCACGGGCGCGTTTGCCGCCGCCTATGCGATTCGCTTCGGCTGGCCCGGGACGATCAACCAGCGGCACATCGCCGAGGTGTCGCTGCCGATCGTGATCGCAGCGCGATACATCGCTTTCGTGCCCTTCGGCCTCTATCGCTCGGTCTGGCGCTACGCCGGCAGCCGTGATCTGACCGCAATCGCCAGCGCCGTCGTTCTGTCCGAGCTGGTGGCGTACGGGTACCTGGCATCGACGCAGACGCTCGGAGATTTCTCGCGGTCGTTCTTCATCATCGATGCGCTGATCGCGACCGCCCTGGTCTCGATCTCCCGTCTCGCAGAACGGACGATCCTCACCGGCGTCAGGTCGTACCGCGACAGGACGGGCAGACAGACGATCATCGTCGGCGCCGGTCGTACCGGTCGAAGCTTGATGCGCGAGCTGCGAGAGACCTCGGGTGAGCGTGTGCTGGGCTTCGTCGACGACAACCCGCGCCTGAGACGCCGCCGGGTGCACGGTGCCCCGGTGCTAGGCGGCACGCACGAGCTCGACCGGATCCTGCAGCGTTCGACGCCCGACATCGTGCTCGTCACGATCCCAGACGCCCCGCGTGACCGTCTGGACGCCGTCGTACTCGCCTGCGCCGATGCCGGCATCACGTGCAGGTTCGTGCGCCGTGAGACGGATCTCGATCCCCGAGTGATCCTCGGGGCAGGCGCCGGCGAGTGAACGAGGCGCCCGTGGGCGGCGGCGACCGCCCGAACCGCACAACACGTCTCGATCGGTTCCTGGAGATCGTCCCGTTCGCGGCAGCTGCGCTCGTCGTGCTGATGATCATCTACTGGCTCGCGGCGCGACGCTCGACGCCGACGATCTTCACGGACGAGGTCCAGTGGGCGCAACTATCCCGCGCGATCGCGGCAACCGGACACGGCGCTCAACGCGGCGAGTCGACAGGATTCAGATCGCTCTACGCATACCTGATCGCCCCGGCGTGGTGGCTGCACTCGACCTCGGCCGCCTACACCGCGATCAAGTACCTCAACATTACGGTGATGGCGACCGCCGCGGTGCCCGTCTACCTGCTCGCACGACAGCTGGTCTCGGTCCGGGCCGCTTGCATCGCCGCCGTCGGGGCGCTGTGCACCTCCGCCTTCTTCTACGCCCCGCTGCTGCTGCCGGAGGTCCTTGCCTACCCCACGTTCTGCCTGTGCGCGTACGTCTCGGTGCGCGCGCTTTCGGGAGACGGGCGCCGCTGGACGGGCGCGGCGATCGTCCTGTCGGTCGTCGCCGCAGTCGGGGTGCGCAGGGAACTGCTGTGTGCGGGCGCCGCGCTCGCGCTTGCGGCCGCCGTGCTCTGGCTCGCCGGCCCGCGAAGCCGTCGCCTGCGAACGGGCTGGAGTCGCTGGGACTACGTCGGAGCGACGACCCTCGGCATCGGCGCGCTGATCGTCCTGAACGCCCTGCTCGGCCCGCACTCACAGGAGTGGTCGACGGTGACGTCGAGCTACCGGGGGAGGCTCTGGCATCTCTCGTTCGAAGCCGCCTCCGCATTGACGATCGGGCTCGCGGTCCTACCGGTGATCGCCGGGCTCGCCTCCCTCTGGCTTCCCGAGCGGCGCCACGACCCGCGCTGGCGCGCGTTTGCAGCCTTCTTCGCGGCGTCGATCGTCACGTTCGGGACCTACACGGGAATCAAAGCGGCGTACCTCTCGACCGTGTTCGGGACGTACACCGAGGAGCGGAACCTGATCTACCTCGGCCCGCTGGTGCTCGTCGGCGCCGTCACCTACTTCTCGGCACGGCGTCCCTCGCTTTGGGCGCTCGTCGCGGCGACCGCCGCCGCTGCGTTTCTGACGATCCACTACGGCTACCAGCTCGGCTACCCCTACTTCGAGGCCCCCGGTTACGGGATCGCCGCGATGGCGAACCGCAGCTTTCACTGGGACCAGCCGACGATCCGGATCGGGTTCTGGGTGACGCTCGCCGTTTCATTCGGGATCTGCCTGATTCCGTTCGTGCGCCAAATCCGGCTGCGCGCGGTCGCGCTCGGCGCCGCTGCGATCGGCGCCGCGGTGTGGATGCTCGCGGCCACGGTGACGAGCAGCCGAGGCTCCCAGGCCGGCGCGCAAGCGTTCGTCAGCCACCTGCCGACGCCACTCAACTGGATCGACGTCCGCACCGGGGGTGCCGGCGCGACGTATCTCGGACAGCAGATCGGTGTCGACGACGGGCTCTGGCTGACCGAGTTCTGGAACCGTTCGATCAAGAACGTGTGGACGCTCGACGGCTCGGCCCCTGGGCCGGGGCCGACGCTCACACCTGACCTTTCATCCCCTCACGGCACCCTGCGCCCCGATCCGGGACTCGACTACGTCGTGACCGACAACGGCGTCCAGATCGTCGGCAAGTTGATTCAGAAGGAGGGATCGCTCTCGCTCGTCCGAGTCGCACACCCGTGGCGGCTGCGCGAGACCTACTACGGGCGCTCGAGCGACGGTTGGATCGGCAACGACGGCACGTACGCCTACTTCGGGCCGGCCGTGCCGGGGACACTCAAGGTCGACGTCAGCCGGGCCGGCTTCTGCCCGAAGGCCCCGCCGACCCCGGTGACCGTCCGCGTCGGTCCGGTCGCTCTCAACGAACAACGAGCTGCGACTGTCGCGCGGGCGACGACCGTACGCCATTTTCTGTTGCGGAGCTGCACGCACGTACCCCTGGAGCTGCACGTCACACCGCCCGTAGCTGTGACGGTGCACGTGGCCAATCTGGTTCGCCTCAGCGATTACGGCATCTCGGACTCACGGACGGTCGGGGCCCAGATCGGCGGCTCGTTCACCCCGGACGAGAAGCACTGACGAGGAGCGGGAACCTGATCTTCGTCAGCGCACGCGAGCCCGGCAACGGCTCGACCGCCCAGAGCAGCGCCTGCAGCGGCCGCGGCACACGCGCGCGCTGGGGCGTCAGGAACGGCCTGACCTCGACTCGCTCCCAGCCGGCGTCGCGCAGGTCGCGAAATACCTCCTCCGGCCGGTAGGCCCGCGGATCGAAGTCGAAGACGAGCTTGCTGCGCGTGTAGACCCGGGCCTGATGAAGGAACTCGCGCCGGTTCGGGACGAGGTAGAGGGAGCGGAAGATCGTCGTCGCGTCGACCTGAGCCGGCGGCCGGTAGTCGAACGTCGCGAGTGTGACGCGGTCGCCAAGGGAGCGACGCGCCACCTCGACCATGCGAGGGCTGGCGTCGACGCCGTGGTAGTCGATCCCCCGGTCGAGAAGGGCACGCCCGAGCCCTCCGTCGCCGCACGCAATGTCGAGCACCGCTGAACCCGGGCCGAGGGTCGGCCCGTGTGCGATGACGAGACTCGCGCGCCTCCGGTAGTAGGTCGCTGCGTCGGCATAGTCGACGGCGCTGTAGCGATCGGCCATCGCGTCGTATTTGTCGATGATGCTCATCGCGCCCGCAATCGCTCGGGATGCTTCCGCACGAAGCGTGCGATTCCGGCCCAGTGCCACAGTGTGCGACGTGTCAGCCACCGCTTGTCGGTCTCGGCCTGATGCTCGTGGCGGACGACCGCCGACGGCACGTACCACCGCTCCCAGCCGGCGAGCATGGCCCGGTACTGCAGGTCGATGTCCTCGCCGTACAGTCGGAAGCCCTCGTCGAAGCCGCCGAGCTCGTCCAGCATCGACCGGCGCAGCATCAGGAAGCCGCCTAGCATCCAGTCAGCTTCGACCGGCTCGGTCGGCACCGTCGAGTCGAGATGGAAGTGCCTGCGCTGCGGCACGATGCGCCGGAGCGGCGTCCGCCTGACGATCGTGCCCGCCACCGTCGGGAACCGGCGCCGCGACGGCTGCCAGCTTCCGTCCGGGAACTCCATGCGAGGACCAGCGACCCCGCAGCGTGGATGCTCGGCCATGAACGACGCGAGCTCGGCGATCGCACCGGGTGCCGGAACCGCGTCCGGGTTCGCCGCGACGAGCAGCTCCGCCGTCGTCCGCGAGAAGCCACGGTTCAGATTCGCTCCGTACCCGAGCGGCTCGTCGTTCGCGAGCGCCTCGACGCCGGGCGGCACCGAGCCCGGGACGTTCGCGATCACGACCAGCTCGTCGACCTGCGGCTCGAGCGCGGGCAGGGACTCGGCGAGCTTGGCCGGCGTGCGGTGCGAGACGACGACGGCTGCGACCCGATCGCCCACCCCGCTCAGCGGAGCACCTCCCGATAGACCTCGGCCGTCGAGCGGGCGGCCGCCTCCCAGGTGAAGGCACGCGCGCGCGCGAGGCCCGCTTTCGAGAGGCGGTCCGAGTCGGCCAGCGCGCGCTCGACCGCGCCTGCGAGGTCGCCGTCGGCGGCGTAGCTCGCCGCGTCGCCGGCCACTTCTCGCAGCGCCGGATCGGCGGAGAGCACGACCGGCGTGCCGCTCGCCATCGCCTCGAGCACCGGGATCCCGAAGCCCTCATGCCGCGACGGCAGGACGAGCGCCGCAGCACCGCGGTAGAGCTCGGCGAGCTCGTCCTGCGCCACCCAGCCGCGAACGTCGGCGCCGCCCGCTCGGAGCGCCGCGGCCAGCTCGGCTTCCTTCTCCGGGCCGACGACGACGAGCGGCAGGCCGACGGCACGCGCCGCCGCGAGCGCGGCCAGCGGATCCTTGCGTTGCTGAACTGCACCCACGAAGAGCAGGTAGTCGCCCGGGGCACGCTCGCCGGGCCCGAACGCGGGGTCGACGCCGTGCGGCGTGACGGTGATCTTGTCCGCCCGGATGCCGTAGAGGGCGATCGCGTCGCGCTTGGTGCGCTCCGACACGGCGAGCACGTGGTTCGCACGGCGGGCGGCGCGCGGCACGACCGCCTTGAACGTCAGCCGGTCGGCGATGCCCATCACACCGGGATCGTGCTCGAAGTGCAGATCGTGCAGGGTGACGACCGATCGACCGCGCCAGCCCAGCGGCAGCGCATGTTGGAAGTGGGCGAGCTCGGGCCGCAGCCTGCGTAGGAGTCGCGGCAACGACCAGCCCATGCGCAGCTCCTGAAAGCGCGCAGGCAATTCGATCGCCTGAACGCCGTCGGGAACGAGCTCCGGTCGGCGCGTGACGGCGGCGAACCGTAGGTCGGGTGCGACGATCGGCAGCTGCCGCAGCAGGTTCAGGACGTATGTCTCCTCGCCCGTCCGGTTGCGGCCGAGAACGTCGGCGTCGACCAGGATCATGCGGCTGCCTCATAGACGGCGCGGGTCCGCAGCACGACATCGGGCCAGGCGGCGACGCGCCGCGGCGCCGGTGCGAAGGCGCGCGCCAGACCGTGGCGGATCGATTCGACGTCCGTCGGATCGACGTATACGGCGTCGTCACCCGCGAGCTCCTGCATCGGCGAGCCGGCGGTCGTCACGATCGGACAGCCGCAGGCCAGGGCCTCTGCGACCGGGATGCCGAAGCCCTCGTACAAGGAGGCGAACACGAGACAGCGCGCGCCGCGATAGAGCCCGGCGAGCTGCTCGTCGGAGACGTCGCCCAGCCAGGTCACGTTCGGCGGCGGCTCGATTCCGCCCCACCCGCGCGCGCCGACGACCCGCAGCTCGCCGTCGACCGCCTGCGCGATCCGAGCGAGGTTCTTTCGTGGCTCGAGCGTCCCGACGGCGAGCGTGTACTCGCCGTCGGCCTTCGGGCCGTCGGCGGTGAAGACGTCCTCGACACCGTTCGGCACGACGGCGATCTTGGCCGCCGGCAGTCCGAGCACCGCGATCAACTCGCGCTTCGTGAACTCCGAGACCGCGATCAGTCTGGTCGCGGCCCGCAACACCCGCGGCACCGTGAGGCGTGAGTACGTCGCCGTCCAGCGGTTGAACCACTCCGGATGCCGCAGCACCGCGAGATCGTGCACGGTGACGACGAGTGGCCCGCGTGCGCGAACCGGCCCGCGAAACGTCGGACAGTGCAGCAGGTCGGCACCGGGTGGCACCCGCAGACGCGGGTACCAGAGCGCGTCGGCGTAAGCCGTCCGCAGGCGTGAGGTCGCCGGGTACTGCAGCTCGACGAGGTCGGCGCCGAGCCCGGCGCGCAGCGCACGCACGTAGCGCGCCGTCCCTGCGCGCGTCTGCACGAGTGGCGTCGTGTCGAGCGCTATGCGAATCGCGCGTACCCCTCGCGGAAGACCTCGCCCACGCGGCGCCACGAGAAGCGACGGATGTGCTCGAGGCCGAGCACACGGAGCTCCGCGCGACGTGCCAGTGCCTCGCGCAGCGCCGTTGCGAACGCGTCGGGGCTCTCGGGATCGGCGCGGACGGCGGCGTCGCCGGCTGCCTCGTCCATGGACGGATGCGCGGAGACGACGACCGGCGCTCCTGACGCCATCGCCTCAGTCACGGGCATTCCGAACCCTTCGAAGCGCGACGGGTAGACGACGACCGTGGCGCCACGGTAGAGGCGTGCGAGCTCGTCGTCGGTGACGCGACCGAGGCGGACGATCCCGGGCCGGTCGAGCTCGGGCTGCTCACCCCAGCCGCTGCCTCCCACGACGACGAGGGACAGCCCGGTGTCGGCGAGTTGCGCGAATGCCTCGACGAGTGTGCCGAGGTTCTTGCGCGGCTCGAGGGTTGCGACGGTCAGCACGTACTCGCCGCCGAGGTCGGCCGCAGGCCCGTCCGCGGAGTAGCCGGCCCAGATCCCGGGATTCGCGACGAGCACGCGCTCGCGCGGGAACGAAAACGTGCTCGCAAAGTCGTCTGCTGTGAAGCCGGAGTTCGCGAAGACGACGTCGCACGTCGTCGCCGCGTTCCGGTACTTGCGCCCGTGCATCGCTTCGGTCCGCCTGGTCGTCCACTCCGGATGGTGCACCGGCACGAGATCGTGGATGGTGGTCGCCCGCACGCCGTGTCGCTGGGGCGGGTACATCCAGTCGCTGAAGTGCAGCGCGTCGAACGGCCCGAGCCACCGCTCGGCCACCGGGTGGCGAAGGTGCGACCAGACCGTGCGCCAGGCATGAGCGAACGGAAGCGGCAGCAGCCGTAGCTCGACGTCGATGCCGGCGAGCGCCTCGGGGATCACCCGACTACCCGCGGGCGAGGTGGGCGCGAAGGCGATGACCTCGTCGCCGTGCTCGGCCGCAACCTCCGCGAGCCCGGCGAGCGAACCACGGATGTAGTTGTTGACGCCGGTCCGCTCGTGCGACAACGGGCTGACGTCGAACGCGATCCTCATCGGGTGTGGGCGTGGGCTCGACGGAGCCCACCAGAGAGCGCAGGCACCGGCTTTGCCGGTGCTGGAGCGGAGTAGTCGAAGGAGAAGAAGTGAGCGCCAAGTGCGCGCTTGTCCGTGCTGCCGGGCTGGACGAGCGCGGGCACACGCACCGTCGAGGAGGTGAAGACGACGGTGCAGACGCCGCGGCCATCCGGGTCGAGCGGCACGCCCAGCGTCGGCTGGTCCGTCGGCGAGACCGCGATCGTGCCGACGACACGCCCGTTCTCGGTCGCGGTCACGACCTGGTTCCTCGAAAAGAGGTGCGCGTCGGTGCCGAGCCGGGCCGACAGCTGCCCGCCGCCGCAGCGGAGCCGGCGGTAGGTGACTCGCCGCCCCGACCAGGTGTCGTTGGCGTACAGCCCGTTGACGCGGGTCAGGATGACCATCGGCCCGTTCACTCGGTACAGCGTCAGCCCGATGCCCGGGTCGCGCGCGAGCGGCGTACCGGCGATGTCGGTGTAGGAAACGGCGAAGCGGACGCGCGGCGTTCGGCCGGTCGCAGTCGCGAGCCGTCCGTCGGGTAGCTCGTGCACCGGCGTCTCCGGCAGACCGCCGTCGGCGGGGTCGGGGCCGTCGACGGTATAGACGGTATGGACGCTGCGGCTGAAGAACTCGTTGTTCCAGAGTGGCCTCGTCTCGCCGGCGTAATGCCAGACGAACGAGACATCGGCGTCGGGACCGACCCGGTGGTCGATCCAGTCGCGCGGCGCGACGCGGATGCCGGCGAAGAGGCCGCCGACCGAGGCCTGCCGGATACCGTGTCGGCCGTTCTCGACGATCGCCGACGCGAGCACGAAGTAGACCGCGACGAGCGCCGCCGGGATGAGCGCGAATCGTCTGGGGACGAAGATCAGTGCGGCCGCGGCAAGCCCGACCCCGAGCGCGACGAAGCGAAGCGGGCCGAAGTGGATCCCTTGGTCCTGCAGCCACCACCACGGCAGCAACCCGAACGTGTCGGAGACAGCGCCCGGGTTGACGAACCTGGCGAAGGGCAGCGCCACCGGCAGGACGCCCGCGATCAGCGCGGCGATCAGAAGCACGCGACGCAGGCGCGGCACGACGTCGTCGCTCGAGGCCAGCCCGAGGAGGGCGATCACGGCGAAGGGAGCGATGTAGAAGTCGTTCCGCTCTTCGATCCGGAACGACTGCATCGACGCGAAGGCGGCCACCTCGAGCACGAGCAGCACGGTGATCGACAAGGTCGCAGCCGCGAACGCGCGCGCCCCGGCCGCCGTGCTGCGCGGCGAGAGCCACATCGCGATCAGCGCCGCAAAGCCGACGATGCCGAGCGCCAGGTCGAGCTCGGCCACGTGCCAGAGGAGGTAGCGACCGATCTCGGCGAACGAGTAACCGCGGTCGGTGGCGGCGCGATAGGCGCCGAGCAGCGAGAGCGGCGAGCGGCCGCGGGCGACAGTGGCCAGCAACGCGAGAACGGCGCCGGCGGCGGCCAGCCCGTACAGCGTCGCGTACCGGCGCAGGACGCGGCCGGCGTCGCGCTCGATCAAGCCGTGCACGAACGGCGCGACCAGAGCAGCCCCGAACACGGCGATTGCCTGGGCGCGCGTGGCGAACGCCAGCCCGCAGACTCCGAGCAGCAGCACCTGCCTGGTCGCCGTCGGCCGCTCGAGTGTGAGCACCAGGAGCAGTGCTGCGAGCACGAAGATCGGATAGAAGGCGTTCTCCGTCATCAGCGTGCCGGTGTAGAGCATCGCCGGAATGGCGACCGCGAGCGCAGCGGCCGCCAGCGACAAACCGGGCGCGAGCAGCCTCCGTGCGAGGAAGTAGGTCGGGACCGCTGCGAGCGACATCACGCAGGCGTTGATCACCTTCGCAACCGCGTAGGCGGAAGGCACCGAGGCGTACAGCCGGAACGCCGGCGCGATCAGGATGGGATAGACGAAGCCGTAGCCGCTCGACGGGACGTCGCGAACGAGGAACGTATGGTCGGCGCCGAACGACTTGCCGAGCTCGGAGTAGATCAGCTCGTCGACCATGATCCACGGCGCGGGCAGCTGCCGCACCACCACGATCCGCACGGCGACGGAGAGGAGGACGATCCCGGCGAGCCAGAGCGCCGGCAGCCGCACCTTCACGTGAGGATCCCGGCGTCGACCGCGGCGCGCGCAAGCGCGCCGGCGTCGTCGATACCGACCTGCACCGCCGCCTCCGCGATCCGCAGCAGCACCGCGTCGTCGACGGCGCCGCCGCCGGCAGCAGTCTCGAGCGCTGCGACATACAGGTCTGCGACGTGGTCGAGCGAGTGCTCGTGCTGCACGTAGCGGCGCGCGCTCGCCCCGAGCGCCGCGCCCCGATCGGCGGCCAGCGTGAGAGCCGCCTCGAGGGTCGCCACCTCGTACTCGTCGACAGGAACCTTCAGGACGACGTCGTCGGGCAGCTCGCTGAACCAGCCGACGTCCGAGACGACAAGTGGCCGCCCGAGCGACAGCGCGCGGATCACGGAGCCGGACGTCTCGCCCATGGTCGGGTAGCGGAGATTGACGAGCACGTCGCAGGCAGCCATGAGCGACCACATCCGCTCTTCGGCGACGTAGTCGAGGAGCTCGACGCCTTCCGTCAGCCCGAGCCGCTCGAGCCGACGGCCCACGTCGAAGCGCTCGCCGGCAGCACCGACGAGCAGCAGCTTCGCCCGGGGGCGCCGACGCCGCAGCGCGGCGAACGCTTCGAGCAGCTGCGGGATGCGCTTGTTCATGTTCAGGAACCCGAAACAGCCGTAGAGCGGCTCGCCGTCGACATCGGTCGCCGGCTGGATCTCGCCGTGCGGCCAGGCCGGGTGGGGAATGCGCCAGATCCGCCCGCCGTACCCGGTCTCGCGCGCACGCCGCTCGACGTAGTGCGAGTGGACGATCAGGCCCGTCGCCTGGTCGAGATAGACGCCGGAGAGCGGGAATCGCTCCGGCTGCGTCTCCCAGAGCAGCGGCAAGAGGTTGTCGAGCACCCCGAGGCCGAGCAGCCGTCCGGCGACACCGAGCTCGCGCTCCATCGCATCGAGGTAGGCACGACCATGGCCGCGCCCGATCGTCACACCCGCGACGAGATGGTGCAGGACGTACTCGTGCAGGACGATCACGCCGGGACGCTTGCCGAGCGCATCGACGATCCAGCCGTGGGCGTCGGGCTCGTTGCCGAGGTGGTACAGCGCAACGTCTGCCGCCGGCGCGCGCTTGCCGGGCTCGGCCACGACCACCTCGATCCGCTCCCGCAACGCCGGTAGCAGCAGTGCCGAGTAGTCGGCGATGCCCGAGCGCGACGGCCGCATCGGTGAGTAGTAGGCGACCTTCACGCTCACGCCAGCAATGCGTCGATGCAGGCGTCCCAGGTGACACGCTCGGCCACCAGCTTGCCCGCGCGGCCCCAGGCCTTTGACTCCTCGACGTGGGTCGCGAGGTACGCGCAGGCCTGGCCGAGCTCTGCCGCCCGCGGCGAGACGACGAGGCCGGTCTCGCGGTCGAGGACGACCTCGAGCGGGCCACCGGCGTCGCTCGTCGTCACGACCGGCTTGGCCGAGAGGAACGCCTCGTAGGGAACCATCCCGAAGTCCTCGTCGATGGGTGCGTAGTAGACGGCGAGGCAGCGCGCGTAGAGATCTGCAAGCCGGGCGTCGTCGACGCGGCCCGCGAACTCGACCTGGCCGTTCAGGCCGCCGGCCAACTGCTCGAGGCGCTCCCGATCAGGGCCCTCGCCGGCGATCACGACCCGCAGCGCCGGCTCGGCTTCGGCGGCGGCGATCAGCAGGTCGATTCGCTTGGCGCGGTCGAGCCGGTTGACGGAGAGGACGAATCCTTCCGGCTCCGCGGAGCGATACGCGAGCGCCTGTGGCGGATGCGGCAGCACCTCCGCGTCGATCTCGTTGAAGCGCCGTAGACGCTCGGCGACGTTCCTCGAGGTCGCGAACACCCGGCGTGCCTCGCCGAGCGCGACACCGTCGAGCCGCTCGACGGCAGCACGCGTCGCGCGGTCTTCGGGCGACTCGGAGAACTGCCCGAGCTCGGTCCGGTCGTAGTCGTACGCCTGGCGAAACTGGTGCAGGACCCACGCGACCTTGTTCGGATGCCGGACGCAGTAGGCCGGGAACTTCGTCGCGATCACGCGGTCGATCGGACGGCCGTCGGCTTCGGTGAGGTCGACGAGCCGCCAGAGGAACGCCTGATCGAGCACGCGCGTGCCGGGATACCACTTGAAGGGCACGGTCACGAGCTCCGCCTCGTGCCCGCGGGTGCGAAGCGCGGCGACGAGGTCGTCCGCCATCAGCTCCGCCCCGCCCCGCACGAACGGCACCTGCGGAGCGCACACCGCGACCCTCACGCTCCTGACCGCCTACCGCTCACGCCCGGCGAAGCCGGGCTCCGCGGCGGGCTCCCGGTCAGGAACGTGAGCAAGCTCATGGCCGTTCGAGTCGCTGGATGCGCTCATCGAGGTCGTCGATCAGCTTCAGGACGGCGTCGTTGAACGCTCGCTGATCGGCGAAGGCCGGCTCGACGTACCACCGCATCAACCGCCGGAGCACCGACTTGAGCGGCCCGCCCTTGCCGACGATCGGCCGCTCGGCGGAGATCGGCCAGAGCCGCTCTGCCTGGTCGCGCACCGACAGGCGGACCTGTGCCGGTGGCACGTCGGGGCCACGGGGACCGGCCGCCCGCAGCTCCTCCTTCAATTTCGCGAAGAGAGCAGCGACCTCACTCGATTCCTCACTCACTGCGCGAGAGTGTAAAGAGCGGGGATTACGGCCCTGTAAGCAGCCTGTCCCTGCTCGTGCGTCGAACGGACGCGCTGCGTCGAAGCCGTAGGATCGCTGCGTGGTCGGGATCTCGCTGCTGACGCTGGTCCCGGGCGAGCTTGGCGGCAGCGAGACGTACGTCCGCGAGCTGCTCCGCGGCCTCGCCCGGAACGGGACGCACACCTATGGCGTGCTCCTGCCGCCCGTCGCACCCGACGCAGGCGAGGGTCTCCCGGCCGAGGTGGCGAGCGAGTACCGAGTCGCTCGGACGATCCCGCAGCGCCTGGCCGCCATGAGCCTGGCTGCGGCTCGGCCCGGAGCGCTGCGCGCGCGGCTCCAGCAGGCGGACGTCGTCCACTATCCCCTGACGATTCGCCTGCCGACGGTGTCGAAGCCGTCCGTCGTCACGTTGCACGACGTGCAGCACCTCGATCTGCCGTCGCTGTTCCCGCGCTCGGAGCGCGCGTTTCGGAGTCTCGCGTGGCACCTGTCCGTGCGCGGAGCCGACCGCGTGATCGTGATCAGCGACTTCGTCCGCGAGCGCGCGAGCGCGAAGCTCGGCGTCGCTGCCGAGCGCATCCGCGTCGTGCCCCTCGGCCTCGACCATGCACGCCTGCGCCCGGGTAACGATGCCCGCGAGCCGTTCGTCCTCTACCCCGCGCGGCGGTGGCCTCACAAGAATCACGAGCGGCTGTTCGAGGCCTTCGCGCTGGTCCGCCGCCAACGGCCGGAGCTGCGGCTGGTGCTGACGGGCGCCGGCGACTTCGGAAGCCTGCCTCCCGGCGTCGAGGCACGCGGGCACGTGCCCTACGAGGCCGTGGTCGACCTGCTGCAACGGGCCTCTGCGCTCGTCTTTCCGTCGCTCTACGAGGGCTTCGGGCTGCCGCCGCTCGAGGCGATGGCGTGCGCCTGCCCGGTTGCCTGCTCGAACGCGGCGGCGCTGCCCGAGACGGTCGGCGACGCCGCGCGGCTGTTCGATCCGCGCGATCCAGAGGCGATCGCCGACGCCCTGCTCGAGGTGCTGGCGTCGCCGGCTGACTGGGTCGCTCGCGGGCTCGAGCGCGCTGCGCGGTTCTCGTGGGACGCGACGGCGCGCGCGACCGACGCCGTCTATGCGGAGCTTCTCTGACCGGTCCGGCCGGCGCGCGCGTCGCGCCAGCCGGCGACGACCGCGTTCGCTGCCTCGAGGCGCGCAGGATGACGCAGCGCCTGAGCGAGGTGTGCACCGACGATCACCGAACGCCGCAGGCCGCGCGCCCCGCGCGGCAACGGCTCGTGACCTTCGGCGACGACGATCGTGTTGCGCGTGTCGTAGTAGAGATTCGTGGTCGACGCGCGGCCGCCGGTCGCAGCCGAGCCTTTGTGGCGCACCCGGGCCCGAGGGACGAGGACGACGGCGAAGCCGGCACGTCGGATGCGTAGCGACCACTCGACGTCTTCGACGTACAGAAAGAGGGTCTCGTCGAGCAACCCGGCGCGCTCGGCGGCCGCCTTCGAGACGGCGAGCGCCGCTCCGTCTGCGCGGTCGACATCCCGCACGCTCGCCGGAGCGGTCGTCGCGACGCGACCCGAGTAGCCGAGCCGTGCGTTGAACGACGCACCGGCGTACTGCACCGTCACCCCGTCCTCGTGCAGGATCGTGCACGCCAACAGGCCTGCGTCGGGGCGAGCCGCGGCCGCCTCGGCAAGCGCGTCCGCGAGGCCCGGCTCGGCGGTCGCATCGTTGTTCAGGAGCAGCACCCAATCCGCTCCGCGCTCGAGGGCGCGCCGGATGCCGACGTTGTTGCCGCCGGCGAAGCCGAGGTTCGCACCGGTGCGGAGCAGCTCGACCTGCGGCAGCTGCTCGGCGACCGCGACATCGGAGCCGTCGGTCGAGCCGTTGTCGACGCAGATCGACTCGACGCCTGCGAGTGAGCGCAGCGCGGTCAGCGTGTCCTCGCCGCCGTTCCAGTTCAGGACGACCGCGAACAGATTCACGGCAAGTTGACGAAATGCGCGATCGAGCCGGCGTCCGCCTGCCGTTCCCAACCCGGCTCGGCCGTGATCTCCGCGACCGCACGCGCGACGCCCGGATAGACGTTCCCGTAGCCGCCGGTGTCGACCGCGTCGTGGAGCAGCACATGGCCGCCCGGGCGCACGAAGCCACTCCAGCGGTCGAAATCCGCCCTCGCACCCTCGTAGGAGTGGTCGCCGTCGATGAACAGCACCTCGATCGTCGTCGACGGAGGCTCGACCTTGCGCGAGTCGGCGACGATCAGGTGCACCTTCTCCTCCAGGCCGTAGCGCGCGAGTGCGGCGCGGAGCTCGGCATCCAGGCGATCGCCGGGCATGTCTGCGCGCAGCGCGACGTGCAGGTCGTACGACCACAGCTCGACGCCGTTCGGCAGGGCCGAGGCGACGATGAAGGTGCTGCCTCCTTTGAAGCGGCCGATCTCGGCGAACGGCCCGTCGGTCGCGTCGCGGGCCAGCCGATAGAGCAGCGCAGCCTCGTCGAACTGCAGCGACGCGACGCCGTGGTTCAGCTGGTTCGACGAGAACATGAAGGCGAGGTCCTCGAAGCCGCGCACGCGGTCGGGCCAACCCTCGACGTTGGCGAAGCGCATGCTCGCCGGGTCCTTCAGCACCGAGGCGTGGATCAGGTTCTTGCCGAGTCCCGTGCGACCGAGCCGCCGGACGAGGGCGTTGAGACGCTCCGACACGGCGGCCTACGCTACTCCAACGACCGCACGTACGCCCAGGCGTGGCGCAGCCCGCTCGGGCGCCACGCCGCCAGCACGGCGACGTACAGCAGAAGTCCCACGGCTGCCGCGGCGACCGGGCCGACGACGAGTCGCGGCAGCCCGAACGCGGCGGCCGCGACGCCGCCGCAGACCACCGCGGCGAGCGCGACGCCACGAGCCGTGGGCACGGCTGCGCCCAGCCTGGCGAGCAGGACGGCGAGCACGAGCGCCGTGGAGACACCGAGGCCGACCGTGACTCCGGCGAGACCGAACGCCTCACGCCCGGCCCACTCGACGACGACGTGCACGAGCAACGCACCGACCGCGAGCAAGGGCAGCCAGCGTGCCCGTCCGCGCACGAAGACGAGCGGGTAGGCGACGGTGACCGCGACCGACGCGACCATCCAGGGCACGAGATAGACCACGAGTCGCCCGAGCTCCTCGCCCGTGCCGCCGCCATAGCTCGGCCCGAGCACGCGGCGCACGACCGTCCCACCGGCGAGCGCGAACACGCCGGCCGCCGCGGCGACCACCACGAGCGAAAGCCAGGAGATGGCAACCACATGACGGGCGACCCGGGCCGGCGAGGACCCCTCGCGCGCGAACGGGACGGTGGCGACGAGCGCCGCCGACGCGGCCGTGACCGAGACGAGGAAGGCCGCGATCAGATACGCGTAGGAGAACGTCGTCGCCCGCCCGGTCCCGAGCCCCGACGCGAACCGGTAGGCGACGAGATAGAGGCCTTGCAGCGCGACGGGCAGGACCACCCCTTCGCCGAGCTCGAGCAGCCGGCCGAACGCGGGTGAGTCGGGCCGCCCGAAGCCGTGCCGAGCGAGCAGTGGGACGAGCGGGATCGCGAGTGACAACACCCCGTTCAGGGCGAGCCCCCAGCCGAACGCCACGACGCCGTGGTCGACGAGCGCGAGCGTCAGCAGCACGCCGGCGATCGAGCCCAGGGCGAAGCCGAGAGCCGCCCAGCGGTAGTCGTCGAGCGCGGCGAGCGCGCTGGCGACGAGGCCGCCGTAGATCTGGGCGACGGCCGACGGCACGATCCACGGCAACAGCAATGCCGCCTGATCGCGCGCGCTCGCGTTCGAGGTCAACGCGCTGGCGATCCCGTGCGGCCACGCAACCGCCAGCACGACCACCGCGGCGAGCGGGGGCGCGAGCCCGACCGACCAGGTCCCGACCTCGCCGGCCAGGCGACCGGCCGAGCGGGCGGCGACGAAGCGCGGCAGGACGACCACCCTGAGCGATCCGGCCACGAGCACGAGGGCGAGGTAGACGCCGTAGGCGGCGAAGAACCCGTCGGTCTTAACGCCGTGCCCAAACTTGCGAGAGAGAATGACGCCGAGAACAGCCGCCGAGCCGCTGACGGCGGCCGTCGAGAGACCCGTCTGAAGACCGCTCCGAACAGCCCCCCGACCGCGTGACCGATTACCCTCCATTCGTGCCCGGCGACGATACAGCCACCTGGTCCGACGGCGAACTCGACCGTCTGAAGGCGGAGCTGGGCGAGCGCTACGCCGGCCGAACCTGCCTGGTCACCGGCTCCGACGGCTTCATGGGGTCGCACCTGACCGAGGCGCTGGTCCACCTGGACGCCCAGGTGATCGCCTTCGTCCGCGCGACGTCGTCAGGAGCGCTGAACAACATCGGTCGCCTCCAGAACAGGCTGCGCGTCGTCTTCGCCGACCTCACCGACAAGACGTCGATCGACTATCTGATCCGCGATCATCTGGTGCCGGCGACCGACAAGCCGTACGTCTTCCACCTGGGCGCGCAGGCGCACGTCGGCGAGTCGTGGCACCGGCCGTACGAGACCGTGATGGCGAACACCGTCGGGACGCTGAACCTGCTGCAGTCGATAGTCGACCATGGTGTCGAGCTCGAGAAGTTCGACACGGCCGGCACCTCGGAGGAGTACGGAAACGTCCGCGAGGAGACCGCGCACCACCACGACTTCGACGAGCTCGGCGGGTTGATCCTGCACGAGCGCTCGCCGATCAACCCGAAGTCGATCTACGCGACCGCAAAGGTCGCGGCCGACTTCTTGACGATGAACTACCACGATGCGTACGGCTTGCCGGGCGTCGTCACCCGGATGTTCAACAACTACGGGCCGCGTCAGAACCCGCGCTACGTCACCGGCACGATCATCACGCAGGCGCTGACCCGCCCGGAGATCGAGCTCGGCGCGCTCGAGCCGCTCCGCGACTTCTGCTTCACGACCGACGGCGTCCGTGGGCACCTGACGGTGGCCGCGCACGGGGTCGCCGGTGACGTCTACGTCTACGGCCAGGGCGAGAACATCTCGATGGCCGACTGGTGCGGCCTGATCCTGCGCACGGGGGCCGAGCACGGCTTCTGGCCCGACGACCGCCACGTCGTCACCAACGAGAAGCGCCTCCGCCCCGGCGTCACCGATGTGATGGCGCTCCGGGTCGGCTACGACAAGCTGCACCGAGAGACGGGCTGGGAGCCGAAGGTGAGCTGGGAGGAAGGCGTGCTGCGCACGATCCAGTGGTACGCGGCGAACCGGGAGCGGTGGCTCGGCCGGGTCGACTGGCTCACGCCCGAGCGCGCGCCACAGGCATGAAGACGCTCGTCACCGGTGGCGGCGGGTTCCTCGGGTCGCATCTCGTCGAGCGGCTCGAGCAGGCAGGCCACGAGGTGGTCGTGGCGCGGCGCCGGGACTACGACCTGACCCGCTACGACGACGCCGAGCGGCTGTTCGCCGACGCCCGGCCCGAGCTCGTCTTCCATCTTGCCGCCGAAGTCGGGGGGATCGGGGCGAACCGCGAGAACCCCGGCCGCTACTGGTACGCGAACCTGATGATGGGCGCGCACGTCCTCGAGCTCTCGCGTGTCCACTCGGTCGACAAGCTCGTGATCGCAGGCACAGTCTGCGCCTACCCGAAGTTCACTCCGGTCCCGTTCTCGGAGGACGACCTCTGGAACGGCTACCCGGAGGAGACGAACGCTCCGTACGGCGTGGCGAAGAAGTCGGTACTCGTCGGCGGCCAGTCGTATCGCGAGCAGTACGGGTTGAACGCGATCTTCCTGCTGCCCGCGAACCTCTACGGGCCGCGCGACAACTTCGACCTCGAGACGTCGCACGTGATCCCGGCCCTGATTCGCAAGATGGTCAACGCGAGCGGCGAGGTGGTGCTGTGGGGCGACGGCTCGCCGACCCGCGAGTTCCTGTACGTCGACGACTGCGCCGACGGGCTTCTGCTCGCCGCGGACCGCTACGACGAGCCGGGGCCGGTCAACCTCGGCACGGGTGTCGAGACGTCGATCCGGGAGCTTGCCGAGACGGTCGCCGACGTCACCGGCTTCACCGGCGAGCTCGTGTGGGACACCTCGATGCCGAACGGGCAGCCGCGCCGGCAGCTCGACGCGACTCGCGCCGAGCGGCTGTTCGGCTTCCGAGCAGGTACGGCGCTCCGCGAGGGGATCGAGCGAACCGTGGCCTGGTACAAGGCGCAGGCGATTGCCCACACTCGCGCCTGCTGACGCGCTGCCCCGCGTCACCGCCCGGGTGAGGAGCTGGGCCGACTGGCTCCGCCGTGTCCGACCTGTCTACCTACTCGTCCCGCTTGCGCTGGTTCAGGTTGCGATCGCAGTAGCGCTCGCGCTGTCGACCAAACACAACGGCTGGCTCTGGTACAGCGGCGGAGATGCGACCGAGTACTGGTCGGAAGAATGGTCGCTGGCGCATGGCCTGCTGCCACACACGTTCCTCGGCGTCGGGGTGCCGGCGTTATACGTATGGGTGCCGCTGGTGACCGGGTCCACGCTCTTGCATGGACTCCCGCCGATCATCGTTCTCCAGGTGCTGATCGGAGTCCCGCTCGCGCTCGTCGGCATCTGGCTGTTGGCCGACCGCCTCGCCGGTCGACTCTTTGCCTGGTGGACGACGTTGCTCTGGGTCGTCGGCCCGCTGCTGTTCATGCAGGGGTTTCGACCCGACTATCGCCCGGAGTTCAAGTCCAACTTCCTCGTCCCGCACTGGTACGGGCTCACCAACATGGGCGACTTCCCGTCCGTCGTGCTCGTCATCTGGTCTGCGTGGGCGTCGTGCCGCGCGTTTGATTCCCGGCGCACCGACGACGCGCTGCTGGCCGGCGTCCTGGTTGGCGCGCTGATCGCAGTGAAGCCGTCGAACGTGATCTTCGCCGGCGCACCGCTGCTCTGCCTGCTCCTGCTTCGACGCTGGCGGCAGGCCGCCGTTGCGGTGGCGGCGGCGGTACCGTCCGTGCTCGTCCTCGCCCTCTGGAAGGCGCGCGGTGTCGGAACGATCCCCTTGTTTGCCGCGGGCGCCGCACGACGCGAGGCCGGCGGCACGACCATCGGCGCCATCGGCATCTCGAATCACTACGCGCACCTCGACTGGGCTCAGCTCTCAGCGAGCCTCGACCAGATCAGAGAGGTCTTCTGGAGCGTGCGACTGCTCGAATACCTCGCGATCGCGGGCGCGATCGGGCTGATCCGGAGCTCACCGGTCAAGGGACTCTTCGTCGTTGTCTGGTTCGCGGGCTTCATGCTCGTCAAGGGAAGCAGCTCACTCGCGCAGGTGTCGGCGACGAGCTTCTGGCGTCTGACGGTGCCAGGGCTCGTCGCCTTCGTCCTGCTGAGCGCAGGCGTGCCGTTGCTTGCTCCCCGCGGTCGCAAAGGGCCTGTGCCCCGGGTCGCGGCGCCCGAGCCTAGGCCCCGAAGTATCGCGGTGATGATCGGTCTGGTCTGCGCACTCTTCGTCGTGCTGCCGCTCGTGGCGATCGGCGTCGCGTCGCCCATGACGACGCCACGCGTCGTCCGCTACACCGACAACACCGAAGCTCCGATCTCGTCGACCTTCGCCCTCGCCGCCCGCACCGGCGGCGGTGCGGTTCGGCTCGATTGGCGCCGCCCGCCCAGTGGGCGAAGCACGGCGTGGTTCACGATCATGCGGACCCGCCCCGGCGACGGCTGCACCTTCTACCCTGAAGGAGCGCGGGAATGTCTGCTCGACATGACGAAAATCGCGACGACGCAGGCCGGTACGTACGTCGACCATCCTGGCGCCGGCCCGTGGTGGTACCGGGTCGCGATGGTGGCTGACTCGGATCGCGCCGAGATGGGAGGGGACCTGATGCTGATCAGCCCGGCCGTGGTAGTCGGCGCCGGTTGAGCTGCGCGTCGAGCAGTGCGATGCCGGAGCTCGCGGTCCTGCTCAGCTCGCCGGCGCTTCTCGTGCCACGGCTTCGGCAGCTGCCTGCCGCCGCTCACTGAGCTCGAGCTCGAGCAGGGCGACTCGCTGGGCGAGGATCACATTCTGATCGGTCACCTTCGAGATCACGGTCGCGTAGTGCAGCAGGACGGCGAGCACGAAGAGCAGCGCGACCGCGAAGAGAACAGCAGGCGGGTACGTCTGGACTCCCACCCAGCCGGCGATCGTGTTCAGACCGCCTCGCCACGCCGAGAGGGCGAGGAGCACGAGGCCGGTCAGCAGCCAGAGCAGCGCATAGCGCTCTCGAAGACGGCGAGAGCGGATCAGCTCGAACACGATGGCGAGCAGCAGCAACGATGCGGCGACCGCCGCGAGCGAGACCTTGAGCGGCGTGCCCGACGCAGCGAGAATCACGCGTCCTCCAGCGGCGTCGTACGCCGCCGCAGCGCCCCGATCAGGATCGCGAGCATCACCTTCGCCATGTAATAGACCGACCGCAGGCCGCGAATCGACGAGCGCCCGGCAACCCGTTCGCGCATCGTCACGGGCACCTCGGCCAGGCGCAGACGATGCTTGTGCAGCATCAGCGCAGCCTCGACCTCCGGATAGTCGTGCGGGTAGTCGGCGGCGAACAGCTCGATCGCCTTACGGTTCAGCACCTGGAAGCCACTGGTCGTGTCGGTGACGCGCTGGCCGGTGAGCCACGAGACCGTCCGCGCGAGAATGCGGATGCCGACGCGCCGCGCAGGCGACGAGCGATAACCGTCCGCCCCCGCGAACCGCGAGCCCACGCAGATGTCCGCCTGATCCGAGACGACGACCTCCACCAGTGGGCCCAGCTCCGCCGGGTCGTGCTGACCGTCGCCGTCGACGCGGATCGCGAGGTCGTACCCGTTCTCCGCTGCGTAGCGGAAGCCGGTCTGGACCGCGCCGCCGATGCCGAGATTGAACGGCAGCACGACGACATGAGCGCCCCGCCCGGCCGCGCGTGCCCGGGTCGCGTCCTGCGAGGCGTCGTCGACGACGACGACAGCGAGGTCGGGATCGAACGCGCGCAGCTCGTCGATCACCTGGCCGATCGCGCCCTCCTCGTTGAAGGCCGGGACGATCGCGATCCGCTTCATGCGGGGACCCCGACGTCGACCAGGGAGAGCAACTGGCGGGCGCGATGCCGGTAGGTGTGCTCGTCGAGAACCCGCTCGCGCGCGCGGCGGCCGAGCTCCTCGGCCTGACCACGATCGTCGAGTAGCGAGCGATAGGCTGCGACCGCCTCGTCGGCGCTCTCGACCACGAGCAGCTCCGACCCTGGCTCGAACCACCGGTCGATGCCGTTGTACGGATTGGAGACGATCGCCGCACCGGCGGAGGCAAGCTCGAACGGGCGGCACGACGACGATGCGTAGACCGATGCGTGCGACCGACGCGTGATGCAGAGGTTGACGCGCGCCGCGGAGATGCTCCGCGCAAAGACGTTGAACGGGATGTCGCCCACGAGCTGCGCCGCGCCGATGTCGCCCTGAAAGTCACGGCCGCCGAGCGCGAAGTGCGCGTCGTCGAGCACGCGCGACGGCTCCCCGACCATCGACTTCAGCCAGTCGCGCCGGAACTTGTCGCCGTAGCCGTAGAAGAAGACGTCGTACTCCTTCTCCACCGGCTGAGGCGCGAAGAACTCCGGATCGGCACCCCAGAAGACCGCCTCGGCGCGGCGGGCTCCGAGCTCGCGGAGCCGGTCGAGACCGCCCTCCGAGTTCGAGACCAGGAGGTCGTACTCGGACGGGTCGGCGTCGTGGTACCAGTTGAAACCGGTGTCCATGCCGCCGAACTCGGGCAGGCTCATCGGGACGTCGCCGTCGTAGAAGACGACCGGGATCCCGTACTGCTCGCGAAGCGCCGTCGGGATCCCGCGCAGATGCGCCATCGGCACGGTGAAGACGATCACCGCATCGGGCCGCTCGCGTTCGATCAGGTGCTCGAGGTGCTTCTTCCAGCGCGGCGTGACCCAGCGCCAGATCACCTCCCGCGTCATCCGGTCGCTGAGACCGTCCTCCGGGTTTTCCTCGGCCCGCCGCAGGTGGGAGTCGCCCTTGAGCCGCGCCATCAGGTCACGGGCGCGGGCGAACGACTCGCCCTCGGTGTAGGTCGGGTTCGGCGCCGTACGCCACCAGGGCGACTCGACCGGCCGCCCGCGGTAGGGCGTCACGATCAGATCGACGCCCTCCTCGTTCAAGCCCTTCCAGAGCTGCCACCAGGCGGGCGTGCACCCGTAGCGGAAATCGAGGTCGACGGCAGACGCGACGGCGAGGATCTTCGGAGCGCGCACTGCTGGAGTGTCGCAGAGGGTGGTTACGACGCCGTTAGGGCGGGGGCGGCGGGTGAGCGCTTTTGCCGGCGCAAACGGCGCTTGGCGACCGTCCTGGCTCGCCCGCGGGCGAGCGTCGCAGAGCCGGATTCCGCCCGCCGCCCCCGCGTTGGTCGTATCGTGTCTCCCCAATCGAGCAAGAGGAGAGCCGATGTCTGCAGCAACGACGATGCCACCCACCTTCTCGGGCGAGGAGCTGACGCAGCTGCTGGCGCTGATCAAGGATTCCGACAGCGTCGAGTTGAAGCTCACGGTGCCGGAGACCGACCAGCGCTCGGCGGTGGCGAGGCTCGGGCTCGACCCGCTGGAGGCCCAGATTCGCCAGGTCTTCTTCTTCGATACGCCCGACCTCGCCCTCGACAAGCAGGGCGTCGTCGTCCGCGCTCGCCGGATCCAGGGCAAGGGTGACGACTCCGCGGTGAAGCTCCGCCCGGTCGTCCCGGCGGAGCTGCCGGACGACCTGCGCCGATCGGCGGCCTTTCGCGTCGAGGTCGACGCCCTGCCGGGCGGCTACGTCTGCTCGGGTGCCTTGAAGGGAGCCCTGCGGCCGACCGACGTGGCAAGGGCTGTCGCGGGCGAGCTCCCATTGCGGAAGCTGTTCTCGAAGGAGCAGCGGGCGTTCTTCGCCGCGCACGTGCAGGAGGGCATCGGCTTCGACGACCTCGCGATCCTCGGGCCGATCTTCGTCCTCAAGCTCAAACTCATGCCGGCAGAGCTCGGGCGCCGGCTCGTCGCCGAGATGTGGCTCTACCCGGACGGTTCGAGGGTGCTCGAGCTCTCGGCTCGCGCCACGATCGGCGAGGCGTTCCAGGTCGCAGCCGAGCTCCGCAGCTTCCTCACCGCCAACGGAATCGACCTCTCGGGCGAGCAGGAGACGAAGACCCGCAAGGCGCTCACGTACTTCTCGAAGCTGAAGCGGAAGGCTCCCTCAGCGCGGTCGTCAGCCCGTTCCGCGGGAGCCGGAGCCGAGCTGGGTGAAGCGACGCGGCAGGAGCACGGCTGAGACCATCAGGCCGTAAGCGATCGACATCGCTGTCACGAAGGTGTTGAAGCCGGCATCGATCCCGCTGACGGTCTGACCCGTCAGCAGCTTCAGCAGGCTGTCGAAGCCTGCGCTGCCGGGCACCAGGATGAGGACGCCCGGGACGATGAAGACAAGCGGCGAGCGGCGAAGCTTGGCGCTCAGGAGCCCACCGAGCACGCCGATCGCGAGCGACGCGACGAAGACGCCGCCGGCCGGGCCGAAGAGCGATCGCCCGCCGGCGTTGATGCAGACCGTGAGCACGGTCGCCGCGCACATGATCGGTGCGGCGCTCCGCTGGGCGCGCAGGGTCACGGTGAACGCGAGGCCCGCAGCAACCGCAGCGACGACTCGCACCGCCGAGAAACCGAGCTGCGGGGCGACCTGGTGCACGACCCCGAACCAGCTTGTCGCGATCGAGCGCCCGACGCCGACGCCGAACACGAGCCCGAGCAGCTGGATGAGCGCATTCGCCGTGTTCGCGACGCCCGATTGGAGATCTTCGGACGCGAGCTCTCGGACGCCGATCGTCAGCGCCATGCCGGGGAGGAACGTCACGAGCGCCGCGAGGGTGACGACATCTGGTGACGCGTGGAGCCCGAGCTGGGTGAGCGACGCGGCCGCGAAGCTCGCCAGGATGCCGGCGATGGGCGCGAGCATCGGCCCGCTTCCTTCGACGCGCCGGGAGCCGATGGCGACCGTCCCGACGAGCAAGCCGACGAGCGCCGCTGCGAGCAGCTCCCGCCAGCCGCCGCCGATGACAGGGGTCAGCGCTGCGCCCGCGAGCGCGTAGGCCGAAAGCCGGACGAACCAGGGCCGCACGAGTGGTTGGGCCTCGATCTCGGCGACCCGGGCCAGTGCGTCAGCGAGCTCGGCCCGATCATCGAGGACGTCCCTGACGACGCCGTCGAGCCGTGCGATCGCGTCGAGGTCGACCGGCTTCGGCCGGACGCGAAACGAGAAGGCCCGCTGCCGGTTGAGCGCGCCGAAGGCAAGCTCGACGAACGTCGGCGTCGACGAGATCTGCGCACCTTCGACGCCCAGGTGCGACGCGAGCGAAAGCACGAGCTCCTCGAGGTCAGCGGTCGGGTAGCCCGCCCCGTGACCCACCTTGGTGAAGAGAAGGAGGAACTCGATGGCCGGGGCTACACGCTCCGCAGGCGACACCTGCTGCGAGGCCCCGGCCACTACATCAATGGAAGACAGCCACGATCCCGACGCCGACGAGCGCGGTCGTGATCCACGCCACCTGGAGCGGCAGCTGGAACGAGTGGTCGATCACGCGTTTGCCGAGCGTCGTCGTGCCCGTCGTATCGGCCTCGGCTGCAGCGATCTGCGTGCCGTTCGCAGGCAGGAAGAGCACGCCGACCACGGCAGTCCACATGGCGATCATGTAGCCGGCCGAGAGTCCGAGCGCGAGTCCTAACGGGACCATCGTTCGGGTCGCGGCCGATTGACTCGTCGTCAGCGCCGCGACCGCGAAGATCGCAACGGCGATCATGAACGGCCACCTGCTGACCAGGTCGCCGAGCGCCCCGACGATCGCGTCCTCGTTGTTCGCGATGAACGTGTCCGCCATCCAGGCGATGCCGAACAGGGCGATCATCGCGACCATGCCGGACCGGAAGATCGACATGCCGGGGATGTCGCCCGCCTTCACCTTGGCGAACAGCACGATCATCGCCGCGGCGGTGAGCATCACCATCTGGATGATCGGAGTCACTGACAGCGGCTCGACCCCGCCGTCCTCGGTGGCGACAGTCGGCCTGATCCCTTCGAAGAACCCGAACAGGCAGATCAGGGCCACAGCGCCGAGGAAGATCGCGACGCTGCGCTTGGCGAACGGCTTCAGGATGATCTCCCCGGCAGATGCCGGTTCCTTGATCTCGCCGGCCTCGAGGCGGCGCAGATACTCGGCGTCGTCCTCCAGATCCTTCCCGTGGCGGCTCATCACGAACGACATCGCAAGGATGCCGACGATGCTCGCCGGAATCGTGATCAGCAGCACGTCGACCAGGTCGTAGTGGTAGACCTCGACGAGCGGCAGGATCGTCGCCATCGCGGCGGCGACCGGACTCGACGTGATCCCCAGGCCGGACGCCACCGTTGAGCCCGCGAGCGGGCGCTCAGGGCGGATCTTGTTCGCGTACGACACCTCGTTGATCACCGGGATGATCGAGTAGAACGTGTTGCTCGTCCCGGTGAGGATGCAGAGGAGGTACGAGACGAACGGCGCGGCGAAGTTGATCGACTTCGGCCTGGCGCGCAGCGCCTTGCTCGCGATCATCACCATGTAGTCGACACCTCCGGCTGCCTCCATCGCAGCCGCGGCGGCGATCACCGCGACGATGATCAGCATCGCGTCGAACGGCGGCGTACCGGGGTCGAGCCCGAAGCCGAAAACGAGGACCAAGGTCCCCACGCCACCCCAGAGGCCGAGACCGATCCCGCCGGTACGGACGCCGAGCGCGATGAAGCCGATCACGATCAGTCCCTCGATCGCGATCAGCACCCAGTTCGTGGTCGACGTCGACGTCGACGCAGGCGGAGGAGCCGGTGTGGTCGCCGGTGCCGTGTTGGTCGTCGCCGTCGTCGTCGTTGCAGCGGTCGTGGTGCCGGCCGCCGACGAGCTATGCGTGCCAAGTGCCGAGACTGCGACGAAGCCCGCTGTCCCGAGCAGGGCACACGCAAACGCGATGCTCAGGATACGTCTCACGCCTCCTCCTTCATCAGGTCACGGCAGTTGCGGCTTCCCTCGAGCGCGCTTGCGAGCGCCGGATCGAGCCGGCCGACAGCCTTGAACGAGGCGCGTCCGTCGAGCGCAGACCGCGAGAGGGCCTGCACCGGCGCCACGAGCGCCTGGAACGCCTCCGCCGGCGAGGTCGGCTTCTGCTTCAGCTCGGCCTTCGCGACCCGCAGATTCGTCTCGGTGCGCTGCGCCCAGGTCTGGAGGGTCAACGCTGCCTGCTTGCCGTTGTTCGCGTCGGGATTCCCGGCGCGGACGAGCCCGGTATGGAGCGTCTGATGGGTCGCCTGGATCGCCCGGTCGACGGCCTGGCGGATCGAGATGGTCTCCTCGACCGAGTCGCCACTCGAGCCGTCGTTGCGGCGCGAGGCGTAGTTGCTCAGCCGTAGCTGGTCGCGGATGTCCTCGATCTGGCCCTCCCAGCTGCCCACGGTCCCGCAGACGTCGTCCGCCCACTTCGACGCGCGCACCGTCTGACCGGTGTTGTCGCGTCCGTTTCCGGTGGCGGCGACGACAGCGGAGACGACGATAGCGCCGACGATCGCGGCGACGACGATGGCCCAACCTCTCACTGGCGATCACCTCCCGGCTTCGATGCTCCGTCGACGAAACCGACCAGGAGACGCCAGAAGCGCTCGGCGGTCGGGATGCTCACCCGCTCGTCCGGCGAGTGCGGCCCCTCGATCTGCGGGCCGAACGAGATCATGTCCAGGCCGGAGACCTTGTCACCGACCACCGCCGTCTCGAGCCCCGCGTGGACGGCGGTCACGATCGGCGCCGTCCCGAACTGTTCCTCGAAGACGCGCTTCAGGACGGCGAGTGCAGGCGAATCGAGGTTCGGACGCCAACCGCCGTAGTTGTGCTTCACCTCGAGGCTCCCGCCTGCGAGGCGTGCCGCGGCGTCGAGCGTGCCGATCACCTCGGGCATCGCCGAGTCGTTCGACGACCTCGACAGGCTGTGCAAGACCAGTGTCTCGCCCTCGGTCGCCGCTTCGCCGAGCGACGTGCTCGTCTCGACCAGGCCGTCGAAGTCCGGGCTCATCGCCAGCGGTCCGGTCGGGACGGTGGCGATCGTGTCGAGCGCCACCGCGGTTCCCTCTTCCGTCCACGCGTCGGCGGTGGCGCTGGCAGGCCCGACCGTGATCGTCGTGCCGGCGTCGGTCTTCGCAAACGCGTCGCCGATCGTGGCTGCCGCCTTGTCGACCGCCGCACCAAAGTCCTGCTCGCGGTCGCCGGCAACGACGCAGACGGCGAACGCATCGCGCGGGATCGCGTTGCGGCTCTTTCCCCCTTGCAGGGAGGCGAGGCGGAACGGCGTGGTCGCGTACGCCTCACGGAGCGCGCGGCCGAGCACCTTGATCGCGTTCGAGCGGCCGAGCTGGATCTGGGTGCCCGAGTGCCCGCCGAGCCCACCGCTCACGGTCACGGTCAACGCGACGGCGCCGGCTTCGACCGGCGCGCGGCTCGGCGTGATGCGAATCCAGGTGTCGGTACTGCCCGCACAGCCGACCGTCAGGCGCCCATCCTCCTCGCTGTCGAGGTTGACGAGGATCTTCCCGTGCACGAGCGAGCCGTCGAGCCCGTTCGCTCCTTCGAGGCCGACCTCCTCCGCCACGGTCATCAAGAGCTGCAGCGGCCCGTGCGGCAACGAGGGATCGTCGACCAGAGCCATCATCGCGGCGATCGCGACGCCGTCGTCGGCGCCGAGGGTGGTGCCGTTCGCGGTCAGCCAGTCGCCGTCGACGACGAGTTCGATCCGTCCCTCTGCCGGGTCGTTCGGGCTGTCGGGATTGCGCTCGCAGACCATGTCGAGGTGGCCCTGCAAGACGATCAGGGGCGCCGACTCGCGTCCGGCCGTCGCCGGCACGTCGATCACGAGATTGCGCGCGGCATCCTGTTGCAGCTCGAATCCGTGTCGGCCGGCCCACGCGCGCACGTGCTCGATGACGGGTTCCTCATGGCGCGACGGTCGCGCGATCGTCGTCAACGTCTCGAAGTGGGTCCAGAACGCGCGCGGTTCGAGTCCCGCAAGTGCCCCGGCAGTGACTGTCATGGACCAGAGACCTCCTCTAGACGACCTTTGCGCGATTCTCTTGCTCGACACCCTCGGAGGTTCTCGGGTCGCCTGAATCGCCGCCAGACCCTAACCCGTTCGGCACCTGCGCGTAAATCCTAATGAACGTGCCCGTCAGTAGGCGCCCTTGCGGGCGAGGACGGCTCCGGGCGTTTTGAGCAGGATCGAGATGTCGAGCCAGATCGACCAGTTCTCGATGTAGTAGAAGTCCAGCCGCACGAGATCGTCGAACGTCAGATCCGAACGACCGGCGACCTGCCAGAGGCCAGTCATCCCAGGGAGGACGTTGTAACGACGGCGGTGCCACTCCTCGAGCTGGTTGTAGTCGCGCAGCGGCAGGGGCCGCGGTCCGACGAGCGACATCTCGCCGCGCAGCACGTTGATCACGTTCGGCACCTCGTCGATCGAGAGCCTGCGGAGCAGGCGGCCGACCTGTGTCACGCGTGGGTCGTCGCGGATCTTGAAGAGCGGGCCCGAGGCCTCGTTGTCCTCCTCGAGCGCCTCCTGCTCCTCCGACGCGCCGGTGACCATCGTACGGAACTTGAGCATCTGGAACGGCTGCTGGCCGAGCCCGATCCGCGGATCGGCGTAGAGCACCGAACCGGAGGACGAGAGCTTGATCAGCAGGGCGAGCGCCAGCCAGACCGGCAATCCGATCACGACGATCAGCGTGCCGACGAGGATGTCGAACGCTCGCTTGGTCGCCCACTCCGCCCCCGCGAAGATCGGTGGACGCAGCTCGAACAGCGGCACGCCGTGACCGGGGACGTACTCGCCGCGCTCGATCAGCAACTCGGTCGTACGCGGCGCGACCCGAACCTTGACGCCGCGGCGATGCGCAGCTTCGACGATCGCCAGCAGCCGCGGCTCGTCGATCCCGGCGTCCGCCACGACGATCTCGTCGAGCGACTGGCTGGCGAGGGCCTGCTCGAATCCTTCGCCGAGGTCGGCCTCGCCGACGAAGTCGTACTCGATCCCGCCACGGCTGCCGCCGAGCGTCTCGCGGAGCCGTTCCCGCTGCGCTGCGTCCCCGACGAGCATCGCCTTGCGGCGAACGCCCGCGGCGCGCAAGAGGATCCCGGTGACCAGCTCGTAGCTGCCACGGAAGACACCGATCAGGATCGAGACGAACAGCGCGCCGACGACATAGAGCCCGAACGTCGTGAAGTGCTGCCCGGTCCCGATCGCGAACACGAGCGCGAGCGCGGCGACGAGAAAGACACTCGGAACGACGCGCGCTGCAGCCTCACGCGTCTCGCGTGGCTTGTACAGGCCCGCCTGCCAGAAGACGAGGATCTGCATCAGGATCAGGAAGGCGAGCCAGTCGGTCTCGTGATCCCAGAGCAGGCCCCACAGGATCGGTTTCGGGTCGACGATCGCCGAGCGGAGAGCGAGCGCCGCGTAGAGGCCGATCACGAGCCCTCCGATGTCGATCGACGCGAGCACCGTGATGCTCGCGAGCCGGCGGAGCAGCGATCTCACCGGGGAGGCGGACAACAGGTACGGCTTGGCTGCGCGGACGTCCTCGGGCCCCGCTCGCTTGGACGTATTGCTCGTTTCAGTCGTCACGAATCGTTGATCCTAGCCCTGTCCCAATCGAACAGAGGTGCGTCCGCAGCATGCCGTGCGAGCTCGTCGAGGTCGATCGAATGCCGCCTCAGCCGCAAGAGGCGGAGCACGACCTCGAGCGCGATCGCCCGCCGCCGATCGAGGAGCTCCCAGTCGTGAAAGTGGACGTGGACCGGGCCACGCAGCGAGGCGAGGCCCCGCGCGAGCATGCCGAGGGAATGGGTGGCGGGCAGCTCGTTCAGCAGCGCGCCGCTCGGCAGCCGCAGCGTGCGCGGGCCGTCGAGTTGCAACCGCGCCGCATCGGCCGCGAGATACCGCTGCCGGAAGGTGGTCGCAGTGCAATCGACGTAGCCGAAGCCGGCAAGCGTCTCGGCGACCGGCGCGTCGAGGTACCAGCCACCACCACAGAAATAGCGCGGTGCGAGCCCGTTCGAGCGCAGCCACTCTGCTTCGCCACGGACGCGCCCGGCAGCATCCACGCCGCCCGCAGGACGGGCCTGCGTCGGACCGCCCCAGTGCGTGTGGTGTCCAAGTGGCGCGAGCTCGGCTGCCCTTCGCGCACGCTCGAGCCAGCGTGTCTCGTCCTCACCCGACGACAGATCGGGCGGCCGGACGAATGCCGTGATCGCAAACCCTGCCGGCCGCCGGCCGAGAAGCCGCTCGAACGCCCGCCAGACCTCGTCGTCAAGCGGCTGTTCGACATGACAGGAGACGACGGCGTAGCGGTCGAGACTCGTCATTGGTGGGCATCTTCCACGACGTCTGCGTCAATCGCGAGCAGGCGGCGAACGGCGCTGAAGCAACTCGCGGTATACGCTCGCAACGCCGTCGGCGGCAGCAGCCGCCGAAAACCGCTCGAGCGCCCTGACTCGGGCTGCCGCACCATAGGCACGCACCCGATCCGGATCGCCTGCGAGGCTCACGATCGCAGCGGCCAGCGCCTGCACATCGCCGACCGGGACGACAGTGCCTGTTTCGCCGTCGGAGACGATCTCCGGCAGGCCGCCGACGTCACTGACGATCGCCGCACGTCCGCGCTCGGCAGCCTCGAGCGCCACCAACCCGAAACCCTCACCGCGTGACGGAACGACGAGGATCGCGTTGCGCTCGAACACCGAGGTCGCCGGGACCACCCGACCGAGGAAGCTGACGCCCGGCGACGCGACGCCGCGCAGCGCCTCCTCGAGCGGGCCGGCGCCGGCGATCTCGAGCGTCAGTTCCGGAAGTTGGCGGCGGGCCGACGCGAACGCTTCGAGCAGCACGTCGAAGCCCTTGATCGGGATCAGGCGCCCGACGGCCGCCAGCCGGGTCGGCGCAGGCGGTGGCGGCGGCGCCTCACCGGGCTCGATGCCGTAGTGCACGATGGTGAACGAGCCCGGGCGGAAACCCTCGCTCCCCTCGAGATAACGCGCGAGTCCCGCCGAGATTGCGATCTGCCGATGAGCGAAGCGCGCCGCCACCCGATCGGCAGCGGCGATCACCTTGGACGACCGAAACTCGTTGAACCCATGCTTCGTGCTGACCCGCACCGGGACGCGCGCCGCCGCGGCCGCCGGGAGCGCCAGCAGGTCGGCATGCACGAGGTGCGTGTGCACGATTGTCGGAGTCGGTCGCCGCCGCAGCAGACGCAGCGGCACGCTCGGGTCGAGATCGAATCGCATGCGCCACAGCTCGGCCGGGACTCCTCGAGCAGTCAGCTCATGCACGAACTCCTGAGCTCCGGGCTCGCCCTCGTGAAGCACGAGCATGCGCGCGTCGAACCCACGCTCGCGAAGCAACGGCAGGAGCGACAGGAGATGTCCCTCCGAGCCGGAGATCCCCGAGACCTTCTGGATGTGCAGGACGCGAGTCATGTGATCGCGGCGAGCACAGCGTCGGCCCAGTGATCCGTGGAGTGGTCGCGGCGGACACGCCGGCGGAGCTCGAGCCCGATCCGTCGCCGCTCTTCCGGGCCTGCGGCCGCGAGCGCTCGCAGCGTGGCGGCCAGGTTTTCCGCGTCGTCCTGGGCGAAGCGCAGCGAGGGCTCGATCCCGCCGACCAGCGGGTCGAACCCGGGGCTGGCGACGACGGTCGGCAGCGCAGCTCCGGCCGCTTCGTACACGACCTTGTCCAACGCTCCCGACCGCATGTTGTTGACGAGTACGTCGGCTCCGGCATAGACGCCGGCGATCGCGCGACGCGGCACGGGTCCCTCGATCGAGACGCGGTCGCCGAGGCCGCGAGCAACGACGAGCTGCTCGAGCGACCGTCGCTCGTCCAGCTCCTCGGCGGTCAGCGAGGGGCCGCGAATCTCCACCGAGACCGGCAGCTCGCCGAGGAGCGCGGCGGCCTCGACGATCGACGCGAGCCCTTTCGCGGGCGACGTCCGGCCGAGCGCGAGCAGACGCAGGACACCGTCCTCGGCGCGGGCGTCCGGAGTGACCGCGCCGACGTCGATCCCGTGACCGACCGCGATCACCTTTCGCGACGGGAGGGGGAAGCTGCTGGCCTCGACGCTCAAGACTTTCGTCGAGACACGTTCTGCCACTTCGAGCAGGCGTGAGCGCCGCCAGTGGGTGAACCACAGGAGGACGGGGACACTCAGCGGGCGAGCGAGCGGAGCGCTGAGGACGGCGTAGATCGGCGCCATGTGCGCCAGAACGGCGGCCGGCCGCGTCCGAAGCTCCGCGGCGAGCGCAGCAGCCAAACGTACGCCACGGAGCGCCTGCAGCGGCGCCGCGATCGTGCGCACCCGCACGTTCGCGGGCAGGTCGGCGGGCCGGGAAACGAGTGTCAGGACCGCGAGCTCGTCCACACGCCCTGCCAGCGCGCGCAGCATCGGGACGGTCGCGCCGAGCGCCGGGTCGTCCGGATCGACCCGCTGGGTGATCACGACCAGTTTCACCGCTCGACGAGCTCCAGGACGCTGGCCGCATACTCGTCGGGCGAGACCAACCAGGCTTCGCCGGCGGCGCGGGCTGCGCCGGCGAGACGCCGCAGCCGTTCCGGATCGCTGATCAGCTCGACCAGCGCATCGGCGATCGCGTGCGGCTCGGGCGGGACGAGCACACCGTCGACATCGTCGTGAACGAGATCGGGGATGCCGCCGACGGCGCTGCCGAGCACCGGGCGGCCCCGAAGGTGCGCCTCGATGACGACCCGGCCCATCCCCTCCGACCGTGAGGGCAGGACGAGCAGGCTGGCCTCGTCGAGGGCCCGGACGACTTCGTCGGTGTCGAGCCGCTGGTCCCACGAGACTCGGCCCTCTTGCACGAGCGCTCGTGCCAGGTCGGCTCGCGTGCCGTCGCCGACGAGACGGAGCGTCGCGTTGGGGATGCGGTCGCGCGCGAGCCGCCAGGCCTCGGCCAACCCGTCGATGTTCTTGTAGGGCTCGAGCACCCCGATGAACAGCACCACGGGCTGCGCCGGCAGCGGCAACTCGGGCGCGGTGAAGGGCGCGAGGTCCATGAACGCAGGGAACTCCGCGTCCGGCTCCCGGCCGGCCGCCCGCGCCAGGCCCGCGGTGTAGGGCGAGACTGCGCGCACCTTGGCTGCCTTGCGGACCGCCCGATCGCCGATCGCATCTGCGAGGCGGGCAAGCCGGCGACGCGACGGGGATCCGTACAGCCGCGCGAAGGTCCTCCAGTCCCCGTGAAGCTCGACGATCACCGGCACGTCGGTGCGGGCCGCAAGCGCGGCGGCGGCCTCGTACGGGCTCTGGGCGACGATCGCATCCGGCCGGAACCGTCGCACCTCACGACGGAGACGCCACGGCAGCGAGAGCCAGAATCGCGGTCCGTCGAGCGACGTGCGACGTCGCAGTCGAAACGTCTCGTCGCCGGTGGATCGATCGACCGACGAAGCGACGACGCGGAAGTCGACCGCTCGTCCGACTGCCGACCATTTTTGCTCCAGCGAGGACCGCAGCGGCAGCGTGTACCGGGCTCGGGCGACGAAGAGCACGCGCGGTCTCATCGCGCCGCCCGCCCGAGAATCGCCTCGAGCCGTCCATAGATCTTTTCGGCGGAGTAGCGCGCGACCGACGCCGCGGCCCGATCCGCGAGCCGCCGGCGGAGCGGCTCGTCGTCGAGCAGTCGCCGCAGGGCGGCGCCGAAGGCCGCCGCATCACCGTGCTCGACGAGCAACCCGTTCTCGCCGTCGACGACGACCTCGGGAACTCCGCCGACGCGCGTCGCGACGACCGGCGTACCGACGGCCAGCGCCTCGACGACACCGTGCGGAAAGTTCTCCCAGGCGGACGAGAGGATGACGAGGTCCGCAGCTCGCATCAGACCGAGAGCCTCCGCCCTCGACCGTGACCCGAGGAAGCGAACACGGTCGCCGAGCGCAAGCTCGTCGCGAAGGCGCTCCAGGCGGGGCCGGTCGGGACCGTCGCCGACGATCGAGAGATGGGCCTCGGGCACCGCCGACAGCGCCTCGAAGGCGAGCCCGAGATCCTTCTGCGCCGTCAACCGGCCCGCGAACACCAGCGCAGGACGCTCTTCGAGGTCGCCCGGCTCGACATCGTCCACGTAGGGCGCAGGGTTCGGCAGCAACGTGACGTGCTCGGGGTCGGCACCCCAGGAGATCGCGAGCTCGACCATGTACGTGCTCGGACAGACGACATGGGCCGCATGCCGAACGCCGATGTCTCGCATCGCCCGCAAGCCGAAGGCACGCATGCCGTTGCTGGGCAAACCGACCGCCGCGCCCGAGACGATGCCCGCACGGCGCGCACGCTCGAAGGCGGGGTCGGCGGTCAGCTTGAGGACCACCGGCGTCCGTGCGGCCGCGGCCCCGGCGACCGAGCGTGTGAACATCCCGGTCGAGTAGACGACGTCGGCCCGCCGCGCACGCAGCGCGATCCGTCGTGCGACCTCGGCGTGCCGGACGCCGCGCGGCAGCGACCGTGGGATGAACGAGATCGGGTAGCCGGTGGCCGCCGGGCTCGCGTCGGCGGTCACGATCGCCTCGACGGCGTGACCGTGAGCCACGAGCCAGGCGGCGAGCTCCGGTGCGTGACTGGCCGGCCCGCCGACGTCAGGAGGCCAGATCCCGGAGACGACGAGCACCCTCACCCGGCCGTCTCCACGATCGTCTCCACGACCGACTCCTCCGCCATCGTTGCCTGCAGCGGCAGGCGCACGAGGCTGACCGTCCAGAACGCCGCGAGGACGAGCGACGAGCCGAGGATCCCGCCCGCTGCTCCCGTCGCGCCGTACGCCTCGGCGAGGACGAGGACGAGCGGGACGAGAGCGGCGAGCTCGACAAGCTGCCCGGCGGTCCGGAGCCGCGGCCGGCCGATCGAGACCGGAAACGATTTCGTCCAACCGAAGACGAGCTGCACGGCGGACGCCAGCAGCATCACGCGCACGGCGTCCGACGCGGCGGCGTAGCGGGCTCCGTAGATCGTGCTGACGAGCCACGGGGTCAGGATCCAGAGAACGGGCACGGAGACTGCGGCGAGGACCGACGTCGTGGCGATGTAGCGGCGCAGGAGGCGGAACGCCCGGTCACCGCGGCCATGCTCGATGTCGCGGGTCTGCTCGGCCAGCAGCACGAGCCGCACCGGCGCGGACAACGCGGCCATCGCAGTCTGGGGAGCCTGCGCGATCCGGAACTTCGCGATCTCGGTCGTGCTCGCGACGACTCCGACGAGCAGCGTCGGTAGGAGAGCGCGGAGCGAGGTGAGGGCCGAGGCGATGGTCGACTGTATGGCGAACGATCGAATCGCCACCCGGTCGCTCCCGAGCGGAACCCCCGGAACCTGCGGCCAGCGGCGAAACGCCTTCAGCGCCACGGCCGACACCGAGGCCGTCGCTACCACCTGCGCGATCACGAGTGCGACGAACGTCGGCACCAGACCGATCGATGTGCCGATTGCGATCGCGACGAGCCGCAGCCCCATCGACCAGGCGAGGAAGGCACCTCGAATGTCGTAGCGGTTCCGGACGAGGAGCGTGGCGCTCGCCATTCCTTCCGGTGCCTGGACGAGCGGGATCACCGCGGCGATCAACAGCGGCTCCCGGAGGCCGCCGATCGGCCAGATCCACGGCGCCACGAAGGCGGTCACGACCGTCGCCACGCAGCCGGCGACGCCACCGACGAGCTTGACGACGAGGCCAACCTCGAACAGGCGCCGGAACCGTCCCCAGTCCGAGCGAGCCGCGTAACGGTTCCCGTACTTGACGACGACTTCCTCGATCGTCAGGTCGAGGAACAGCTGGAGGATGCCCATCACCGCGAAGACGAGCGCGAAGCGGGCGAAATCGTCCGTACTCAGCCGTCGCGCTGCGACGATGGTGGCAGCGATCCCGAGCAGCGCCGATCCGTAGATTCCGACGGCGGTCGCGAGCCGCCGCCAGAGGAGACCGAGGCGCATCTGAGACGGCAAGTATAGTCCCGACCTCAGTGGCTCCCCTCGCGACGCCGCGCGCGCAATCGAGGGCGGCGCCCCTCGTCCTGGCCCTCGCCCTCCCGTTCGTCCTCCTGCACAGGCACTACCAACCGTCGGTCTCGATCGGCGCGGTCGACGCGTACCTGTCGGACGTCGCCGTGCTCGCAATCGTGCTCGCCGGAGCCTTCTCGCCGCCGTTGCGACGGCTCCCCCGGGCGCCGCTGGTCGCGTGGTCGGCGCTCGCAGCCCTGATCGTGATCGGAAGCGCATGGGGGGCGTTGCACTACGGCGCCTACCCGACGGGGAAGCACGCCGTGACCGCGGCGAAGTGGCTCGAGTACATGCTGCTCGCACCGGCAACCGCGCTGATCGTGCGGACGCGCGACGATGCACTGCCTGCGGCCGTGTCGCTCGTCGCCTGGAGCACAGCTGCCTCCTGTATCGGGCTGCTGCAGTTCTTCGACGTGCTCGGAAGCATCGATCACACGCACGGCGGCGGACGCGTTCCGTCATTCCTCGGCGCGCATGACTTCGCCGCGGTTTCTGGAGCCACGCTGGTGCTGGCGCTTCTGGTGCTGGCGCGAGGCTCGCGAACGACGCTCGAACGTCGTGTGGCGATCGCAGCCGGAATCGCGGGCGGCAGCGGGATGATCCTCGGCGGCGCGTTCGACGCGCTGCTCGGTCTCGTTCTGGCGGCGATCGCAATCGGCACGCTGACCGCCCGGCGGGATCGGCGGCGGCTCGTCGCGATCGGCGGGATCGTGCTGGCGCTTGCGGTCGGCATCATCGGCATCCGAAGCCAGGCCGTCGCCGATGGTCTCAAGTTCGTTGGTGTCAAACAAGGCAACGGCGGTGCCTCGCAGAACATCCAGAGCTACCGCCAGCGAACGCTCCTTGCCTACATCGGCGTCCGCATCTTCCTCGACCACCCGCTTCTCGGCGTGGGCTGGCAGGGGTCGTCTGACGAATACGCCTACCGGCCGTATGTGGCGGACGCAAAGCGGCGATTCGATCAGCCGCCTCGGGCGTTCCCGTCGCCGGCGCACCCGTGGGGAGTGCAAAACGCCTACGTGCAGTCGCTCGCAGACCTCGGGGTCCTCGGCCTGGTGCTCTTCCTGAGCGCTCTGCTGCTCCCCGCCGCGCTCGCCGTCCGGCGCGGGCGAGGTGACCTGCAGGTCGCCGGCGTCGCCTTGACGCTGCTCACGATCGGGTGCTGGAACGGGTTCGGGCTCGTGGCGGGAATCCCGGTCGCGGCGTTGACCTGGCTCGCTGCGGGTATCGCGACGGCGTCGGCCTGCACGGCCGCTGCCGACTCCCTAACAGTCGGCCGTTAACCTGCCGCCGATGTCCTCGTCACAGGAACATCCGGGCGGAGCCCACCGCGATCCCCCGCGTAGCTCACCCACCTGGTCGATTCGGCGCCCGCTGGCCGACTGGATGCGGGACGAGGGAGCACGGGCCGGCGGCAAGCGGCTGCTCGACGTCGGCTGCGGCGTCAAGCCCTACCTCCCGTTCTTCGCGGGCGTCTCGTCGTACGTGGGCGTGGACGTTCAGGAGAACCCGTACGCCGACCTACACGGCGCTATCGAATCGCTCCCGGTCGAGGACGGGAGCTTCGACATCGTCCTTGCTACACAGGTACTCGAGCACGTCGACGACCCGCCGCTCGCGATTCGCGAGCTGCACCGTGCGACGGCTCCGGGCGGGCGCGTGCTGGCCTCGACACACGGCGTGATGGTGTACCACCCCAATCCCGTCGATCACTGGCGCTGGACGCACACCGGGCTCGAGCGGCTGTTCGCCACGAATGGAGACTGGGCCGACGTGACCGTCCGCCCGGGCGCGGGCACTGCCGCCTGCCTGGGGTTCCTCCTCTCCGAGTTCGTGCACCTGATGTTCAAGCGAGCTCATCTCGGAGCCGCGGCGCGCCCGCTGATCACAGGTCTGAACGCCGGAGCGGCGGCGCTCGACAGCCGCGTCGCGCTCCTGCGCGCCCCCGTGCCCGGCGCGCTCTTCGCGAACTTCCACGTGACGGCGACCAGGCGATGAGCCGCGTTCTCGTCACCGGCGGCGGCGGGTTCATCGGCGCGAACCTGGTCCGCGGCCTGCTGGCGCGCGGCGACGACGTTCGTATCCTCGACAATTTCGCGACCGGAAACCGAGCGAACCTGGACGGACTGGACGTCGACGTCATCGAGGGCGAGCTTCGCTCGTACGAGCGCGTGCACAACGCTGTCCGCGGTGTCGAGGTCGTCTTCCACCTCGGTGCTCTCGGCTCGGTGCCGCGGTCGGTCCAGGATCCGCTCACCTCGAGCGCGGTCAACATCGAGGGAACGCTGAACGTGCTGCTTGCGGCACGCGACGAAGGGGTGAGACGCGTCGTCTACTCGTCGAGCTCGTCTGTCTACGGGCTTCGCCGCGAGCTTCCCGTCACCGAGTCGATGGCGCCGGATCCACTCTCGCCGTACGGCGTCGCGAAGCTGGCGGCAGAACGCTACTGCGTTGCGTTTTCGCGCGTCTACGAGAGCTTCGAGTCGGTCGTGCTGCGCTACTTCAACGTCTTCGGGCCGCGCCAGAGCCCCGACTCGCAGTACGCGGCCGTGATCCCGCTCTTCATGGCGCGGATCGCAGCGGGGGAGCCGATCACGATCAACGGCGACGGCGAGCAGTCGCGCGATTTCACGTACGTCGCGAATGTCGTCGATGCGACGATTCGCGCCGCCGATGCTCCCGCGGTGAGCGGCAGCCTGCTGAACGTCGCCGCAAGCGCGCCGGTCAGCGTCAATGAGCTCTCGGACACGATCGGCAGGATTCTCGACCGCCCTGTCACGAAGGTGTTCGGCCCGCCTCGTCCGGGTGACGTCCGTGACTCGTGGGCGGACATCTCGGCTGCCCGTGAGGCGCTGGGCTGGGAGCCTGCGGTCGGTCTCGAGGACGGCTTGCGACTCACGGCAGAGGCGCTGCTTGGCTGACGCACCGGTCCGCGTGATGAGGATCATCGCGCGGCTGAACATGGGAGGTCCCGCCCTCCACGTCTCGTACCTGACCGACGGCCTCGCCGCGCGCGGTTACGAGACGACGCTCCTTGCGGGCCAGCTCGCGAGGGGCGAGGACTCGATGGCGTTCGTCGCCCAGGACCTGGCGATTCCCGTGCGCAACGTTCCACAGCTCCATCGAGAGATCTCGCCGTTCTACGACCCGATTGCGATCCGCCGCATCGTGCAGGAGATCCGGCGGGTCAGACCGCAGATCCTGCACACGCACACGGCGAAGGCCGGGGCCGTCGGCCGCGCGGCCGCCTTGCTTGCAGGCGCCGCTCGGCCGCCGATCATCGTCCACACCTTCCACGGACATGTGCTCCGCGGCTATTTCGGTCCCGTTCGGACGGAGGCCTTTCGGAGGACGGAACAGGTGCTGGCCCGCCACACCAACCGGCTGATCGCGGTCAGCCCGGAGGTGCGCGACGATCTCGTCGAGCTGGGCGTCGCACCGGCGTCCAAGTTCTCCGTGATCCGGCTCGGGATCGACCTGCCGACGCGCGTCGCGAGCGTCGACGAGCGAACCGCGTTGAGGCGCCTGTTCGGCGTTCCGGAGACGACCTACGTCGTGGGGTGGATCGGACGGATGACGGCGATCAAGCGACTCGACGACACGATTCGCGCCTTCGCACTCCTCCGCGAGTCAGGCGTCGATGCTCGGCTCTGTCTTGTCGGCGACGGTCCCGACCGCGCAGCTGTGGAGGGACGGCTCTCCGAGCTCGGGATCGCCCGGGAGACGCTGCTGCCCGGCTACCAGCGAAACATCGGCTCGTACCTCGCCTTCTTCGACACCTTGCTCCTGACGTCGGGGAACGAGGGCACGCCGGTGGTCGCGATCGAGGCGCTCGCAGCGGGCCGGCCGGTCGTTGCAACGGCGGTCGGCGGTGTCCCGGACGTCGTCTCGCACGGCGTCGACGGGCTGCTCGCGCCTGTCGGGGACATCGATGCGCTGGCGGCCGCCCTCGGCCGCCTCGCAGCTGATCCCGAGCTGCGCCGCCGGATGGGTGAGGCCGGCCGCGAGCGCACGTTGCCTCGCTACGCGGTGAGTCGGCTCGTCGACGACATCGACGGCCTCTATCGCGAGCTGCTCAGCGGTTCGGGTTTGGCGCAGCCGCGGCCATGCGCATGAACGCGGCGAACGAGGGCTTCTTCTTGCCGCTTGCGGTCACCAGGCCGGACTGCCACCCGTTCAGCGTGGGCTCGTCTCGCAGCAGGAACCAGAGCATCATGTCGATGCGCGGGTTCTTGCGCGCGATCGCAAACGCCTGCGTCAGATAGCTCGCCTGCTTCGCGTAGGAGACTCCGACCAGGCGGTCGGGCGGGTTGGTCTGGTAGCCGTATTCCGTGATCCAGATGCGCTTGTTCCCGTAGAGCTGCGTGAGGAGCTTGGTCAGATCGCTCAGGTTGCCGAGGGTGACCGCGGTCGCCGGCCCGCCGCGGGCGCCGGTCGGCTTCGACGTGGGTGTGTCGGTCGGCCCGGAGTAGTACGGATGATGAGCCCAGGCGTCGAATGTCTTCAGCCCCGCCTTCTTGACGGCGCGGAGAAACGCCAGCGGTGATACCGACGGCCGGCTGCTGTGGGGGTTGTTGTTGCCTCGGGGTCCGGTGACGCCGCACGCGACGCGCTCGCCCGCGAACAACGTCGCGTGCACCCCGGTGTACACGGCGTTGCAGATTTTCGTGTAGTCGATCGCGCTCTGGATCGTCGTGCCCTTGTACTGGGGCGCCAGGAAGAGCGGGTTGTTCGGCTCATTCCAGGCAAGCCAGTCGCGCACCGGTGGCAGGAATCCGCCCTGGCCGTCGGGGAACTGCCCCCCGTAACGCTTCGCCGCTGCCAGCGCGAAGTTGCGCAGATCGATCGCCTTCGTCGGCGCGTGGTTCGGCCCGAGCCCACCGTTCGCCCACCCCGGCGTTCCGTAGATCGAGAACAGCACGTGCATGCCGTACTCGTTCGCGTAGCGCACGACGCGGTCGTAGAGCGACCAGTCGTAGGCGGGATCGGCCGGGTTCGTCGGGTTCACCGGACGACGTGACGCAACGCCGTAGCGCGCGCCCCAGTACAGATTGAGGCGGATCTCCTGAACGTGCAGCTGCTTCAGCTGGGGCATCGTCTTGTCGATCGGCCCGTACAGGGTCTGCGCCTCGTCGTAGATGCCGACGCGGAGGTACCGCGAAGCGTGCGCTGGGGCCGCCGTGACGGCGAGCGCTGACGCGAGCAGCGCAGTGGCTGCAACCATGACCCCTGCGAGCCGCACTAGAGGCTTGCCGGCTCCCGGCCGAGCGCCTGGACCCACAGCTTGAGGCCCTGCTCGAGATCGATCTCAGGCGCCCAGCCGAGCAGTTGTCTGGCGCGTGTGATGTCCGGGCGACGGATCTGCGGATCGTCGATCGGCAGCGCCTCGAAGACGATCTCGCTGCTCGAGCCGGTGAGGCGAATCACCGTCTGGGCGAGCTCGAGCATCGTCACCTCGTGATCGGGGTTGCCGATGTTGACGGGCAGGTGCTCGTCGCTCTCCATCAGCAGGTACAGGCCGCGGATCAGATCATCGACGTAGCAGAGCGACCGCGTCTGCGACCCGTCGCCGTACACGGTCAGCGGCTTCCCCGCGAGTGCCTGATTGAGGAAGTTGACCGAGGCGCGCCCGTCGTTCTTCCGCATGCGCGGTCCGTAGGTGTTGAAGATCCGGGCGATGCACGTGTCCACGCCCTGCTGCGCGTGATACGTCATCGTCAACGCCTCCGCGTAGCGCTTCGCCTCGTCGTAGACGCCGCGCGGGCCGATCGGGTTGACGTTGCCCCAGTAGGTCTCGGGTTGCGGATGCACCTGCGGGTCGCCGTACACCTCGCTCGTCGACGAGATCAGGAAGCGGGCTCGCTTCCATTTGGCGAGCCCCAGCGCGTTGTGCGTGCCATACGAGCCGACCTTCAGCGACGCGAGCGGCGCTCGCAGATAGTCGACCGGGCTGGCGAGCGCGGCGAGGTGAAAGACGTAATCGACCGGCTCCTCGATGCGGATGGCCTCCGTGACGTCCTGATACATGAACGAGAACCCCGGATCACGAAGGTGATCGATGTTCTCGAGCGAGCCGGTCTCGAGGTTGTCGACGCAGATGACACGGTGCCCCTGCTCGATCAGGTGATCGCAGAGATGCGACCCGAGAAAGCCGGCACCGCCGGTCACGACTGAAGTCGACATTCAGCGGGATCGTACTCGTGTGGTCGGACCCAGCTGTACGTCCTTTACGGATCCCTTTCAACCGACCGGGAGCGCTCATATGCTGACATCGTGGGGCAGGTGCGGAGCGTCGTGCTTGTCGTTGTGGCTTCGTCGGTGTTGGCCACGACGGTGGTTACATCGTCGGGCGGTGCGTCATCGAATCGGGACTTTCACGTCCCGATCGTCGACAGCGGGCGGCTCCTGACCACGTTCGGCGGCGCGGGACCGATCACGTTCACGACGGCTGACGGCGTCGAGCATCGACTGACGGCCGTACGGTCGAAGCGAACGGTCAACGGCGTTTCGACTCTCGAGGTCTCGACCGACGCGGGAGGGACGAAGGCCCAGGTCACCCTTCGCGCGATTCCGGGCGGGCATCGGGTGTCGGTCAACATGCAACCGAGCCGCGGCGTGAAAGCCGTACGGATCACACTTTCGGCGTCCGCAAACGCTCACTTCCTGGGTACGGGTGAACGAACACGGTGGGTCGATATGCGGCGGACCGTCCAACCACTCAAGGTTTGGAGCAGCTGCGCAAGCTCCGCGCCGGCGCCGTTCTTCGCCTCGTCGACAGGCCTCGGGGCGTGGGTCGAGGGCGACGCGATCGGCCGGATCGCGTTCCCCGGCGCGATCGACGACTCGAACTTCACCTGCGACCTTGGGGAACCTCCGTGCTCGGTCGGCCCCGCAGTCGGAGCCGTCCGCATCTGCGTCAAGGCGGCGCAGCTGACGATCGACGTGGTGCGCGGCTCGCCGAAGGAGATCGTCAGCGCCTACGTTCGCCATGCTGGGCTTCCTCGCGCGCCGTGGCTCCCGCATTTCGCGCTGATGAAATGGCGCGACAGCGTCAGCGGGCCGAGCGAGCTGTTCGACGACATCGACCAGTTGCGAAGCCGGGGCCTGCCCGTCGGCTGGGTGATTCTCGACAATCCCTGGGAAGCAGGCGTCGGCGGAACCGGGTGTTTCGGCTCGTTGCGGTTCGACCCGTCCGCGTATCCAGACCCAGCGGCCGTGATCCGGCGAATCCACGCCCTCGGTGTCCGCTTCATGCTCTGGGTCTCACCGCAGATCCGGAAGAAGGGCTGCCCCGTTCCCGCTCTTCCGGACGGCTCGCTGACCAACGACGACGAGTACTACCTCCGGGACCTCACCAATCCGCCCGAGCGCGCCGAGTTCGTGTCGAAGCTCACGGCGCTGGCCGCACTCGGAGTTGATGGGTTCAAGGGCGATCGCGGCGACGAGGTAGATCTCGAGGACGCCACGCTCCACGGAGGGAGTGGTCTTGGACTGCAAAACGCGTATCCGCGCTTGTATCAACGGGCTGTCGCCGCAGCGATGCAGCCGTTCCACAAACAGTGGGCGAGCCTCTTCCGCACCGCGGTTCCGGGCTCGGCCTCGATCGTGCCCGGCTTCGTCGGCGACGACGCCCAGCACTCCTGGAACGGACTCCAGGGATCGATCCATTCCGCGCAAACGGCAGGAATCGCCGGCGAGGCGATGTGGGGCTCGGACATCGGCGGCTACGACGGGGGCGACCTGACAGCTGAGATCTTCGCGCGCTGGGCGCAATTCGCGGCGCTCACTCCGATCTTCGAGGTCGGCGGCGCCGGGGAGAACGCGACGTTCTGGCAGTTCGGCCAACAGACAGTCGAGTCGTTCAGAGCAGCCGCGACCCTCCACTACGAGCTCGTGCCGTATCTCTTCGAGCTCGTTCGGCAGGCGTCGGAGAATGGCCTGCCCGCTGTGCGCCCACTCGGTCTCACGTGGCCGAGTGATGCCCGTGCGTGGGCTCACGATCTCGAGTTCACCGTCGGCGACGCCCTTCTCGCGGCACCGGTGGTCGCACCCGCAAACGGGCCGACGGCGACCAGCAAGGTTTACCTCCCGGCGGGAACGTGGATCGACCTGTTTTCCGGCGTTCGGGTCGCGGGCAGCCGGACCATCGAGCGAAGCTCAGGCCTGAACGACTTCCCGCTCTACGTTCGTGTCGGAACGGCGCTGCCGTTCAATGCTCGAGCGCCGGCTGTCTGGGCTGCGCCCTGGCGACCCGACGATCTCGTCCGCAGAGGCCGACAAGGATGGCTTGTCGCGCCGAGGGTCGACCGAACGGAACAGGCACGAAGTGGGACTGCGCGCCTGGTCGCGACTCAACTCGTGAGCAGACGGATCACAATCGATCTCTCCGGCGCCGCTCCGGAGCAACAGATCCTCGTCTTTCCCGAGCGATCGATCTGCCGCGTGACCGCCGGTGGACGAAACATCCCGCACACGGCTGCCGGCGCGCTGGTCTCGAAGAGTCACGGTTGGCTCACCGAGCAGCGCGGTCAAGCAGTCGTGATCAAGCTTCACGTACCGCGTCACACGCGTGTGACGTTGCTCGCGTGTGCACCCTAGTGCCGTGACGAGACCGAGATGTGGGCACGGCCCGCTCGCGGGCGTACCTTGACGAGCACGCCTGGGAACGGCGCGGTGTTCCAGGTCCAGCCGGCGGACACGGCCTGCAGTGCGGACGCCGAAGCGAAACGGTGAATCCTCCGACCGTCGACTGTCACCGAGTGCGGCCGGGTGTCACTCGGGAAGAGGACCTCCGACTCCGAAGGCGCCCCCCTGAGGTCGATCGTCGACCCGCCGGCGAGCCAGCCGGCCCGACCCGGAAGCTGCAGCGCGTTGAGCGGCCAGGCGCGGCGCCAGAGCTGCGCACTGCGAAGATTGAACGGGATCGTTGTCCCCGCCCGCAGGTACAACGGGAACTGGTCGAGCGGAGTCGCACGTCGAACGACCCGACCACCGTCGAGCTCGTGCCCAGTGAACAGGTCGCGCCAGCGACCGGCTGGCAGATACACGGACGGAGTACGCGTCGGCGACGTGACGGGCGCCGCGAGCAGATTGCGGCCGACGAGCAATTCGAGGTTGCTTTTCCACGCACGCTCGTCGTCGGGATACACGAGACCAAGCGGCTGCAGGATCGGCGAGCCGTGGCGAGCTGCGTCGCGAGCAAGCGAGTAGAGGTACGGGAACAAGTCGTAATGCAGACGGATCGAATTGCGCGCGACCGCAATCGCCTGCGGTCCGAACTTCCAGAAGGTGGCGGCGCGATCCGCACCCCCGAGCTCGAGGATCGGGCTGATCGCTCCGAGCTGCGTCCAACGCTCGAAGACTTCGCGTGTCAGCACGAGCCGACCGGTCCCCGACCCATAGCCGCCGATGTCCGATCCGGTCAACGCGAAGCCGCTCGCGCCGAGGCTCAGGAGCGAATGGATTGCATCCTGCATACCGCCGAAATCAGGCGTCTGATCGCCGGCCCAAAGACCGGCACCGAGGGCCGCGGTGCTGGTCCAGCCGGCGCGGAACATGGTCACGGGCGATCGCTCTCCCGCCTCACGAGCGCCCGCAAGGACGCTCCGTGCGAAGAGCTCCGGATACAGATTGTGGATCTCGGTTCCGTCACCGTTTGCAAACGGGATGCTCTCGAGATCGGTCTCATCGCCTCGGTCGCCCTTGAACCCGTCGACTCCGAGCCGCACGAGCCGGGCGATCTTCTGCTCGAACGTGGCGCGCGCCGCGGCGCTCGTGAAATCGATCGCGTTCCAACCCTGCGGCGTCGGGAAGGTCGAACCGACGCCGAAGTCCGAGACCGCTCGGCACGCCGTCGAGGCGGTCACCCACGGTGAGACCCAGACGAGGAATCTCACGCCCGACCGGTGGACTTGTCGGATGAGTGCTGCGGGCTGTGCGAAGCGTGTGGGATCGAACTGCAGCGCACCCCAGCATCCGTCTTTCTCCCATGGATTGTCGAGGAGCACCGAGCCAAGTGGAATTCGGAGCCGGCGGAACTGCGCCACGTCATCGAGGATCTCGGCCGAGCCGCTGACGCGATCGCGCCACTTGATCGCTCCGAACTCAGCCGGCGAGGGCACCGGAATCCGTCCCGCCGCCACCCGGTACGCCGCGACGACCTGTGTGGGAGTGCCGGCGAACACGTCATAGTCGAGCGACGATGCCTTGAAGCAAACCTGGACCCGATCGGGAGCGGAGACAGCCTTGCAAAGCGGGTGTCCGCTGTTCGAGTCGTCGCATGACATCCCGTCATGATCTCCGTCGAACTCCATCTGCCCGACGGAATCGGTGTCGAAGTACATGCCGTAGCCGGCCGAACTTGCAAAGAACGGTGTCACGACCGACCGAGCGCACGAGTACGCGACTTTCACCTGAACGAGGTGGCCGTTGAGGTCGACGCCCGCGTGGTCGATGCCGCCGCCCACGAAGTGCTCGCGAGGCACCGGGCTGCGCATTGCCGAGTAAACGGTCGCGACCCCGGTCGCGGGAAGCAGACGCCATGACACGTGGAGGCCGCCGGCGATCGTCGTGACCGTGACGGTCGACATCCGGCCTGGCTCGTCCGTGGAGATGAGGTACTGAGTTCCGTGGGCCACCGCGTGTGAGCCGACGACTGATTTGAGGGTGTGGTCCGAGCCGTCTGCGAGCGAGTAGGAGAGCCGGCTCCCCGGCCCGGCCGGGCCGGTCGCATCAGCGACGAGTGATTTGCCGCCCTCGACCGCGTCGAGTGCGAACGGCGACGATTGAACTGTCCACGCGACGTCGTTGATGCCGCTCTTGCGGGCAGCGGGTGTCGAGTCGGAGCCAAAAGCGGCGACCGCAACGAGCACGAGCATTACGGCCGTGATCAGGCGTCTGTCCAGGTGGCGGCGAAAGTGGCTCACGGAAGCACCGCCGGCGGGGGAATGCGCTCGACGTCACCATCGTCAGCGCCGGCGCACAGGCCTGCCGGCCAACGCGGCACCCTAGCCGATCCGCCCCTCGCGCTCAGGCGACGTCAGCGCAGGTCCTTGTTCGACTCCATGTCGAACCACATCGCGAACAACGTGAACTGCGAGCCGGAGATCAGCAGCAGGGCGACGAGGACGATCGTCGCCGGTGTGATGTGGTTGCCACCCAGCCGCAGCACGGTCTCGAAGATCCCGAGGACCAGCCCGACGGTCGTCATCAAGAGACCGAGGAAGTAGAAGAAGACGAGCGGATGGAAGTCACGGATCACGTACTTCTCGCGCATCCGCCAGAAGAAGCCTTTCCAGAGCAGCCACGAGATCCGCGGCACGACGCGCCGGATCCGGATGCCCGAGCGCTCGCCGACGCCGTAGATCGGTCTCGAGGGAAAGTCGCGCACCCGTGCGTTCCAGACGTTCAAGTGCACGAGCATGTCGTTCGGGAAGCCGTACGACGTGTAGATGCGGTCGAGGTCGAGCAATTGCAGCGTGCGTAGCGAGATCACCGTGTAACCGGCCTGCGAGTCGGCGACGTGCCAGTAACCCGACGCCACCTTGGTGAACAGGCTCAGGAACGCATTGCCGACGTAGCGGCTGCGCGGCATCAGGGTCCAAGCACTGCCGGTGAAGAGTCGGTTGGCCTTCGCGTAGTCGAGCTCACCGCGCACGACCGGTAGGGCGAGGCCTTCGAGCTCGTCTGGATCCATCTGGTTGTCCCCCGCCATCACGCCGGTCGCATCGGCACGCGCGGCGAGCGCGCGCTTGTAGCCGGTGACGATCGCAGCGCCGACACCCTGGTTGCGGTCATGCGCGATCAACTCGACGCGTGGGTCGTCGATCTCCCGCACGCGCTCTGCGGTGCCATCCGTCGAGGCATCGTCAACGACGAAGATCCGATCGACGAACGACGGAATCCCCTGCAGCGTCGCGTCGATCAGCGCCTCTTCGTTGTGCGCCGGCACGACGACCGCGACGGTCTTGCCTTCGAGCACTACGCCGTGTTCGCGCGGACCGTCGACCGGCCGGTCCGCGTGTCGGCGACGATCGCCACGATCGCGCCGAGGATCAGCCCGATCAATGCGCCGATCAGCAGCGAGCTACGTCGTGAGTGCGCCGACGCCTTCAGCGCGCGCGCGGTCGTGATCACCTTCGCGCTCTCGACGTTCTGCGCGAAGGCAAGCTGTTGCTGGGTCGTCGCCTTCTGGTCGAAGAGGTTTCCCTGGCGCTGCTCGGCGTTGTCGATCTGGCTGATCAGCACGAGTTGGTCGAGGGCCGCGAGGTGCGAGTCCTTGACCGCCTTGTTGAGTGCAGCGAGACGGACGCTGATCGATGCGAGCTGGCTGTTCGTCGTGTCGAGCACCTGGGAGTACGTCCTGATCTTCGTCCCGACGTACGGCGCGGTGGTGAGCGCCACGACGCGTGCGGCCAGCGCGTTCGCTGCGGCCTGTGTCTTCTTCGCCTGGGCGCCTTGCACGGTCAGCGAGATCAGCGGTGCGGCACGGGTTGCGCCTGCGCCGGTCGCCGTCCCGACCTGGGCGACGGAGACCTTGCCCCGGAGCGCGCCGGAACCGAGCCTCGCGACCCGTTCGGCAGCCGCCTGGGCGGAGGCCGAGCTGACGATCTGGGAGACCGCCCGCGGGTTTGTGCCGAAGCTCGAGATCAGCACGCCGCCCGGGCTGACCGGCGCCCCGAGTGAGATCAACGCCGCGGCCTTGTACGCCGTGCCGCCGCGGTACGAGTAGAGAACGCCGACGATCGCACCCAGCACGAGGCCGGCGACCGGGATCCACCAGAGGTGGACGAGCGCCCGACGCCAGCGCGCGAGGTCGACCTCGCGCTCGGCGAGGTCGTCGTTCCTGGGGGCCGTCATGCCGGGGTGACGTTAGCCGACGCCCAGGACCATTGCCGCGCGGCGCCTTCGGCGAGCGTCACCTGCGGCTCCCAGCCGAGCTCGGTGCGGATCCGCGTCGTATCGGCTCTCGTGCGCCGCTGGTCGCCCGGAACCGCCTCGTCGTGGCGCCGGACGTCGAGTGTTCTCCCGGCCAGATGCTCGAAGAGCGCAATCGACTCGTTCATCGACGCTTCGAGCGCGCCGCCGATGTTGTACGTCCCTTCCCCGGCGAGCGCAGCGATCGTCCCGTCGACGACATCGCTCACGTACGTCCAGCTTCGCGACTGGGCGCCGTCCCCATGAAGCTCGAACGTGCCACCGGAGGCGAGTGCGTTGACGATGCGCGTGAACGCCATGTCAGGACGCTGCCGCGGCCCGAACGCGTTGAAGTACCGGACGACGACACAGTCGAGATCAAACTGCCCGCGATACGCCGCCGCCAGGTGCTCGCACGCCAGCTTCGTGATGCCGTAGGGCGACAGGGGATGCGGCGGCGTGTCTTCGGGCGTCGGATACCGCTCGGCGGCGCCGTAGACGGATGACGACGAGGCGTATACGACCTTGACGCCGTCCCGCGCGGCGGCCTCGAAGACCCGTTGCGATGCGAGCACGTTGCGTCGCAGATAGAGCGGGAAGACGTCTCCGAAGCTCCGCACCCCGGGTTGCCCGGCCAGGTGGAAGACGGCGTCGAAGCCCGCGAAATCGAGTGGATCGTCGGCCAGGTCGACGGTCCGAACATCGAGGCCACGAGCGTTCTCGTGCTTGAGGGCCGGGTCGTAGTAGTCCGTGAAGCAGTCGAGCCCGACCACCTCGTCGCCGCGCGCCTGCAGCGCCTCGGAGAGATGCGAGCCGATGAATCCCGCGGCGCCCGTCACCACAAATCTCATCAGCGGCACACCTTATGCAGTGCTGCCGCGCCGCGGGCCACGTTCGGGTCGGCTCCGAAGAGGGCGATGTGACAGACGTTGCGCCGGGCGCGGTGGGAATCGGTGCCGAGGCGGATCGTCAGCGGGTGCGTGCCGGTGATGCGGAGGTGCCTGAACCCCGCCCGGCGGAGCGCAGCGAGCGCGGACGCGGCGCTGAGCGTACGCGGCGTTGCCGCTCTGATCTCGTCGAGCCCGTAGAGCCGCGCGTTGCCGACGAGGTACACGCGGCTCGCATCGGCGACGACGGGCGAGTATTTCCCGTCCGGGAAAGTCCAGAGCTTCGCACCCGTCCTCGCATCGAGCGCGTACGTGGTTCCCGCCAGCGTCGCGAAGTAGACGCGGCCCGCGATCACGGTGGGCGAGCCGGAGATCGGCCCGTTCGCGGTGAACTGCCAGAGGATCGCGCCCGTGGCGGCGTCGAAGGCGAAGAAGCGGTGCGAGTACGACCCCGCGAAGACGCGGTCACGCCAGACGGCCGGCGAGGAGTAGACGTATCCGCCCGTCGACTGCGACCAGCGGAGCTTGCCGCTCGCGGCGCCGAACGAGTAGACCTTGCCGTCCGTCGCTCCGAGGTAGACGCGGCCGTAGGCGACGGCGGGCGTCGAGTAGAAGTTGCCCGCGTGCCCGAAGCGCGGCTGGGCGCTTGCCTGCCAGACGATCCGGCCGCTGCGCGCGCTGAGCGCGTAGACGTGGCCCGAGTAGTCGGCGACGTAGGCGCGCCCACCCGCGACCGCAACGGCGCCCTTGACCTGGCCGTGCACCTTCGTCGACCAGTACGGCTTACCGGTGCGTTTCCGGAACGCATAGACATGACCACCCCAGTCGCCGACGAACACGGCGCCGCCGACCACCACCGGCGACGATTCCGAAGGGGCGATCTGCCGCCTCCACAGCACCCTCCCGGTGCCGACGGCGAACGCGACGAGCTCACCGGTCAGCTGCGCACTCGGCTGCCGGTTGCACGGCGGCCCGTTCAGGAACGTCTCGAAGACGACATGCCGATCGACGGCCGGCGAGGCGGCGACGCACCGGTGGGAGACGTACTTCCAGGCTCGCTTGCCGTTCTTCGCGCCGACGGCAAAGACGACGCCCGCGTTGTTGGCGAAGAAGAGCCGCCCGTACGCCACGGCCGGCGGGAACTCGACCAGTGCCTGCGCCCGGAACGTCCAGGCGCGCCTGAACGGCGGTGCAAGCTGAACGCCGTTCGCGAACCGCTGGCGCTCGGAGTTCTGGCCGTAGGTCGGCCAGGCGACACCCGGCTCCTTCGGAGGCGGCGGCAGCGCCTCGACACCCGTCGTCACGAACTCGACCGTCGACGAGCCCCGGACATCTCGCGACTCGTGTTGCAGCCGCAGGTAGTACGCGACACCCGCCCCGACGGCCACGAGCACCAGCAGCGCGACGACGAGCAGCACACGCTTCACCGCTCCTCCACCGCGTAAAGGCGCGAGTACCCGTGCAGCAGCAGCCTGCGGCCGCCACCCGACACCGGGACGTATTCACCGTGGGGGAAGTCGAGCACGACCCGGCCGTTTCGGACGTCGACGCCGAGGATCCGGTGGGCGAACGAGCCGGCATACGCGACACCGTCGACCACCACCGCGGCTCCCGAGATCGGGCCGCCGGTGTGGCGGGCCCAGAGCGTTGCGCCAGTCGCCGCACGGAGCGCGTAGAAGACACCGTTGTAGGAGCCGAAGAAGACACGGCCTTGCGACACGGCCGGCGAGGAGTAGACGTACGAGCCGGTCAGCCGGCGCCACAGGAAGCGCCCGCTCGTCGAGAACGCGGTCAGCGAGCCGCCGGTCGAGCTCGGCACGAACACGCGGCCCGCCGCGAGCGCCGGTGTCCCATAGACGCGTCCGTTGACGCTCCGCGACCAGCGCAGCGCCCCCGAGCGCGCGTCGAGCGCGCGCACCCTGCCGCAGTAGTCGCCGAGATACAGCATCCGTCCGGAGACGGCAGCCGACGACGTCACCTTGCAGCCGTCGGAACGGCGCCAGCGCACACCATGCGTACGCAGGTCGAGCGCTGTGATCGTGCCGTTCCAGGCGCCGAAGACGTCGACGCCGCCGATCACGACCGGCGACGACTCGATCGGCGAGCCGAGCGTGTAGTGCCAGAGCAGCTTGCCGTCGGAGCGGCGCAGCACCCAGACGTGCCCGTCCATCCCGTGCACGATCACCTGGTCGCGCCAGACGGCAGGCGACGCAGCCATCTTCCCGTGCGGCGTGTCGTGACGCCAGATCACGCTGCCGTCCCGCATGTCGATCGCGCGAACCGTTCCACGTGCGTTCGCGATGTAGGCAACCCCGTCGGAGACGACCGCGGGGAACTCGATCAGCGTGCCGAGCCCGCGCGACCAGACGACCCGGAACGGCGGCCGCACACGGATGGTGGGCTGCGACTGGCTACGTGTCGGCCCGGCCCCGTACATCGTCCACTGGGACGTCGGGCGGTAGATCCTGATCGTCGACTTCGGATGCGTCCGGAAGGAAAGGCGAACGGCGCGTTCGCCGTAGCCGGGCTTGGCTGCACTCGTGACGAGCGGCCCACGGTGCATCAGGGGGACGCGCGCGACGCCGTGGCGGTCGCTCCGCGCGGAGCGGCCCCCGACGCGGACGCGCGCGCCGCTGACGCGGCGGTTCGTGTCGCCGTCGACGACCGTCACCTGGACGGCGACGGTACGGGCCGGCTCGACAATCGGGCGGGGGGCGACGGGTGCCGCCTCACGTTGCGCGCTCTGCTGCGCGCCACAGCCGGCTGCCAGCAGCGCAGCCGCGCTCAGCAGGAGCTTCCTCACGCTTCGCCGGGCACCGCCTCCGCCTGCTCTGGAACGACCTCGAGCGTGCCACCGGACTCTTCGAGGATCACCTGGGCGAAGAACCGCGTCATCACGACGCCCTCGCGAAACTCGCCGAGCCGCGGCGCGGGCTGCTCGCCGTTCGCGAGCGCAAGGGCCAGCTCTGGATAGCGCGAGCCGGCAGCCGTCGGCAAGGGGAAGCCGCCGCCGAAGCGCGGGTTGACGTCCGTCACCGCGAGACCGCCGTCCGGCTCGCGGAAGCACTGGACGTTCGCGGGGCCGATGATCCCGAGCGCCTCCGAGACCTTGCGGCCGAAGTCGATCAGCTGCTCGTCCTTGATCGTCATCCCCTTGATCGATTCGCCGCCCTTCGACTCGATCATCGTTCGCGGGATCGCGGCCAGGCAGCGGCCGGAGAGGTCGCAGAACACGTCGATCGAGAACTCCTCGCCGCTGCAGAGCGCCTGCACCATCGAGTCGGCGGTCGTGTAGTCGAGGAAGAAGTCCAGCTCGGCCCGGTTCGTCGCGCGGTAGATGTGCCGCGAGCCGAAGCCGCGCCTTGCCTTGACGAGCACCGGATACGGGAGCTCGTCGGGCAGCTCGCCCGGCAGCCACGTCTCCGGAGAGCCGATGCCCTGGTCGACGAAGAACCCGTGCGCGAGGAACTTGTCGGAGCAGCGGTGGATCGTCTCGATGTTCGGAACCAGCACGACGGCGCCACCGAGCTCGTCACGCGCACGGGCCAGTTGCAGGTGGTCCAGGTCTGTCAGCGGCACGATCAGCCGGACGTCGTGCAGCACGACGAGATCCCGCAGCGCGGCCACGTAGCCGGGGTCGTCGACCCGCGGCACGAGCGCGTGCCGGTCGGCGTGGTAGAGCGCGGGCGCGAGCTCGTTGACGTCGGTCGCGATCGTCGTCGCGCCAGCGCGCGCGAACGCGGTGACGATGTCGACGCGCTGGCCCGCGCACGTGAACAGGACGGCCGTCACGACCGGGGAGGGTAGCCGTCAGCCGGGCTGGTGCCAGCCGCCGCTCGGCCCTTTGTAGGTGCCGCCGAAGAGCGCGAGCGGGGTCCGGAGCAGGATCAGCAGGTCGGTCTTCCAGTTGTGGTGGCGCACGTACCAGAGGTCGAGCTCGATTCGCTCCGCCCAGGGCAGCGCGGCACGTCCGTGGATCTGCGCCCAGCCGGTGATGCCCGGCTTCACATCGAGCCGGTGCAGCTGCCGCTCGTCGTAGGCGTCGACCTGATAGCGGAGCGTCGGCCGTGGCCCGATGATCGCCATCTCACCGCGCACCACATTCCAGAGTTGAGGGAGCTCGTCGATCGAGAGCCGGCGCAGCAGGCGGCCCGCCCGGGTGATTCGGGAGTCGCCACGGTCGACCGCGAACCCGGCACCCTGGGTCTCGGCACCGACGACCATCGTGCGCAGCTTCAGCAACTCGAAGTCGACGCCGTCCTTGCCGACGCGCGTCTGCCGGTAGAGCACGGGACCGCCGTCGGTGAGCTTGACGGCAAGCGCGCCCGCGGCGACGAACGGGCTCGAGAGGGCCAGCCCGACGCCGGCGATCGTCACGTCGAGCGCCCGGTTCAGCGGGTGCCCTCCGGCGCCGCCCACGTCGCAGGAACGCCGCGGCGCAGGTAGTTCCAGAGTGCGACGAGCGTCGCGAGCGAGACGAGGACGTAGTAGCGCGCGATGCCGACTCCGACAGCCGCCGCGGCGAGCAGCAACATCTGGCCGGCGAGCACGACGACGTAGACCCAGCCGTGGCCAACCAGCGCGAGCGAGGTGGCCAGCAGCACGATGTGCAGCAGCCCCGAGGCGTACCGGAGATGACGGTGCGAGACGAGCTCGACCAGGTAGCCGAGCGGCTGCCTGCGCAACATCTTGCCGCGGAGCACGATCAGCCAGCAGTGCTCGAACATGCGCACCTTGCGCCGATACTCGGTCTCGTTCGTCGGCGTCGCCTTCTCGAACGCTTGCGCACGCGGCTCATACACGGCCCGGCGGCCGTTCTGCACCATCCGGTAGGGCAACGAGAGGTCGTGCCCGAACCGTGGATCGACCTCGATGTAATCCTCGCGCCGGACCGCGTAGATCGAGCCGTTCCCGCCGGTCACGGACGAGAGCCGTGACTCGGCGTCGCGCACGCCCATCTCGTAGCGCCAGTAGACGCCCTCTTTGTTGCGCCCGTCCCCGTCGACGATCTTCAGCTGGCCGCAGACGTAGGCCACGCTCGGATCCGCAAACGGGCGAACGAGCCGGCGCAGCGCGTCGGGCGCCCAGGTCGCGTTGGCGTCCGAGAAGGCGACGATCTCGCTGTCCGTCGAGCGCACGCCCCGATCCTGGGCTGCGACCTTGCCGCCGCGCGGATTCGTCACGACCTGCACATCGGGGTACTGGAGCGCGATCTCCTCGGTGCGATCGGTCGACGAGTCCGAGCTGACGACGATCTCGAGCCGCTCGCGCGGATAGTCGAGTGCGAGCAGGTTCTCGATGCGGCGGCCGATCACCGAGTCTTCGTTGTGCGCGGCGACGATCACCACGACCCGGGGTTCGGCATCGGCCGAGCCGACGCGCCGCTCCGCGAGGCGTGCGAGCAGTGCGACGGTCGCCGGGTAGGCGACATGCGTCCACACGAGCCCCGCAAGCGAGGCCCAGAAGAGGATCTCGAGGACG
>CAWIKU010000009.1:0-41930 GCA_963836705.1 uncultured Actinomycetes bacterium
GTAGCGTGCCCGTGTGGAGTATGTGAGCCTCGGCCAGACCGGCTTGCGCGTGTCGCGGGTCTGCCTCGGGATGATGAGCTACGGCGCGAGCGACGAGCGGCCCTGGGCGCTCGACGAACAGACCGCCGAACCGATCGTGCGCCGGGCGGTCGAAAGCGGCGTCATCTTCTTCGACACCGCCGACGTTTACAACGAGGGCGCGAGCGAAGTGGTCACCGGCCGACTGCTGACGCAGCTGTTCGCGACGCGCGAGGAGTACGTCATCGCGACGAAGGTCCACGGCAGGACGATGCCCGGCGTGAACGGCGCGGGCCTCTCACGCAAACACGTGCTCGCGTCGATCGACGCCTCGCTTCAACGCCTCGGTCTCGACTACGTCGACCTGTACCAGATCCACCGCTGGGATCCGCACACCCCGATCGAAGAGACGATGGAGGCCCTCCACGACGTGGTCCGCGCCGGCAAGGCGCGGTACATCGGTGCGAGCAGCATGTTCGCCTGGCAGTTCGCCAAGGCGCAGGCCGTCGCACCGACGCGCTTCGTGTCCATGCAGAACCACTACAACCTCGTGTACCGCGAAGAAGAGCGGGAGATGATCCCGCAGTGCATCGACCAGGGAGTCGCCGTGCTGCCCTGGAGTCCACTCGCACGCGGTCTGCTCGCCGGCAACCGCACGCGCGAGGGCGAACGCCTGACCACGCGCGCCCGCACCGACCCCTTCGGAGACAGCCTCTATACGCCGGAGCTCGACTTCGCGGTCGTGGAGCGCGTTGCCGAGGTCGCCGCCGCACGCCGAGTACCGGCTGCGCAGGTCGCCCTCGCCTGGCTCCTGCACAAGCCCGGCGTGACTGCGCCGATTGTCGGCGCCACGAGGCTCGATCATCTCGACGACGCCGTCGCGGCCGAGCAACTGACGCTGGAAGCAGCCGAGCTGGAGCGGCTCGAGGAGCCGTACGTACCGCACTCGATCGCTGGGCACTCGTAACCGCAAAGGCGCGCCCGTCCGCGAGGCCGGCCGCTAGAACTTGTTCGCATACACCCCGAGGTTCGTCTTCGTGATGGTCAGCGGCTGGCCGAGCCGCAGCTCCTGGTGGTTGGCGTAGTAGTAGACGACGCCGATCGGGCCGCCGACCTGGTAGGCGCCGGGCCTGAAGTGGTGGCCGGTGAGCAGGTAGTCGGCCGCCCAGGCTGTGAGGTAGCCGAGCTTGTTCGGGTTGGCGGTGAAGACGAGCTCGGCAGCGCCGCTTTGGACGTAGCCGCGGAGCTGGGGGTCGGCGCGGTCGCCACGTTGCCGGCAAGGCCGCCATCGTGTTCACGATGCCGGAACGTCTCGATCTGAACCAAGCCGATCAGGCCTTTCAGGTTCGGATGGGCGGCCAGGTAGCTCTTGACGGAATCGACCTCGGCTGGATCGCCGGCACCGGTCTCCGTGAGCGCTCCGTCCAACTTCATCTTCGGGTAGGCCGTGGGGATGTAGTCCTCGACGACCTTCTTCCAGGCCTTGGCAATGGGGAACTCACCTTGCTCGTCGAGGATCGCGTATTCGCCTTCCTTGCCCATCTGGGAGGCGAGCGCGTCGGCGAGCGCCTGGCCGTAGGCGACCGGGTCGGAAGGGCCGACCCAGAGATCGCGCGCCCCGGCGATGTCATCGCCCGACGCGTTCAGGAGGATTCAAGCCTTGCGGACGTTCCTGAAGGTCGGCGTGAGCGAGGGGTCGTAGCCGTCGCTGACGATGGCATCCACGTGGCGGGCGATCGCCGATGTGTAGAGCGTGACCTCGTTGGCGGGAGAACACGGCGAGACGCACTTGGGGGCAAGGATGCGAACGCCGAGCCTCGTCGGCCGCCTCCTGACCGCCCCTCGCATAGTTCACGTACGTGAGATACGCGATCGTGTACTTCCGGTGCGCGGCTCCGCTCGGCGCGGCGAGGAGGCCTGCAGCCAGAGCGGCGAGCGAGAGCCCGAGTGCGGCGACGAAGGAGTGTTCGCCGGAGTCATTTGACCTCACTCTCTCAAACGCAGGTCGTTTCGCCAAAGGCGACGAAGACGGCGTCGCGTATCGCCTTGAGGCCGCAGGGGATGGCGTTGTATCTGCCGAGTGGGATCGTGCGCACGATCTTGTTGGCACGCGGGTCGATTTGTGAAACGGAGTATCCGATGTGGTTGGCGGTCCAGACTGAGCCGGCGCCGACCGTGAGAGCGTCGGCTGCTCGGCGGACATGGGATGCGGTGAGCGATCTGCGGCTCCTTGGGTCGATTCGCATGAGGCTCGTCCACGAGGCGATCACCAAGAGCTGCCGTCTCCGACGGCGAAGGGAGCGGGCCCGCGCCTTCGCCGGTCTCCAGCTCGAGGGACTCGACCTTCTTTGACCCGGGCCTGACTTTCAGTAACCAGGCAGTTGAGCGCTCGGGGTCGTAGGCACCGAATCCAGGCGGCCCGGTAGCCGTAGGCGATCGAGTCGTCTGCCGGCCGAGGGGGATCGTGGACGCCAAATGACGATTGCGGATCTCGATCAGGGAGACGGATTCGCCGGTGCGTCCGGGTCGATCGGAGATCACCCAGAGGTAGCCCCCACCGACAGCCTCGGCGCCGGCCCCTGGCAGCGGGACTTCGATGCGCTCGGTACTCAAGACCGGTCGTTCGTAGCGACCGGTGCCGTCGGCGACGCGGCCGATCCAGGTGACGACGGGTTTTCTGTCGGAGACCCAGGCGTGGCCTTCCGCATCGACCGCGATGTCGTCGAGCGCAGACCCGGGCTGGACCGGTGGCATTCCGTGGCGAGCACGCAGGTCGTGACGCTCGATCGAGCCGCCGCCCCGCCCCACGATCCAGAGCGTCTCCCCGACTAGCGCCATCGGGCCGGGTTTGAATCCTCCTCCGTAGTCGGAGATCTGGGCACCGGTGGTCGGATTGAGGGTGGCGACGCTGTTCGGGGCGACGGAGGAGACGGGACTCGAGGGAGATCTGACTCCACCGCCCCGGGTCGAGAGGAACGCGAGCAAGCACTGCGACGACGGCGACAACGGCTAGCCCGGCCGTGACGAGAGAGCGCGGCCGGAAGGCCCGCCTCCGAGGTCGCGGGCCCGCGGGCGATGTGGCGGGAGCCGGCGACGTCGGTTGGCGCAGGTGCCGGGGACCGCGCCATTCGACGCGGCCGTCCCCGTCGGCGCCTCGAGCGCGGGGTCGTGTCGCAGGATCGCTTGCTGGAGCCATTGCAGGGACTCGCTCGGCTCGATTCCGAGCTCGTCGACGAGCACATGCCGCGCTCGCTGATAGGCACCGAGTGCGTCGGGCTGTCGATCGGCGCGGAGCGGGGGCGTCTGCGCGCGCGGTCGCTCGTGCAGCGGATGCTCGCGGATGATCAGCTGCAACTCGCCGAGCACGTCCTCGTGGCGACCAGCGCGAGATCGCAATCGATCCGATCCATCAAGGCTATGAGGCGCAGCTCGTCGAGCAGGGCGATCTCGTCGCGCCCCTGCGACTCGAGCGTCAGACCGGCCAGCGTCGGGCCGCGCCACAGTGCGAGCGCCTCCCGAAAGAGCTCAGCTGCGGCGTGCGGCTCACCTGCTGCGGCACGCTCGTCGGCGTCAGCGGTCAGCCGTTGCGCAGGCACGCGTCGAGGCACTCGGGCTCGAGCGTGAGCTGATAACCGCCGGCCACGGGGGAGATCGGATCGCCGCTGTTGCGCCCGAGCGTCTTGCGCAGCTTGGAGAGGTAGACGCTGACGGCCTTCCTCGCCGTCGGCGGCGGCGACGCGCCCCACAGGTCGTCGATCAGCCGCTCGGGCGAGACCACCTCGTTCGCACGCAGTAGCAGAACTGCCAGGACCGCTCGCTCCTTGAGCGTCCCGAGCGGAATCGGCACCCCGCCGTCAAGCACTTCGAGCGGACCGAGGATCCGGAATTCCATCAACAGGTTTTACCGCTTGGCGAGCCGCGATCAAAGCCATCCGAGGCGTGGCTTTAACGTGGTCCTAACGGCGCTGTTGCCACGTCGGGTCACTCTCGCCGCGATGACTGGCGACACGGTCGCATATCACGGCGAGGTGTGGACGGATGTGCGGGGCTACGCGACGGTCAGGCTGCCGGGCGACGTCGCACAACTCGGGCCGCCGCTCGAGTACGAGCTGCACGACCTCGAGCCGCCAAGCACCGCCCGCGTCACGGGGGCGCTCAGAGACGGCCGGTTCACGATCGCCACCGATCAGCCGCACGTGAAGGTCGCCTGGCGACTGACGGGTCATCGGCCGCATCGACAACAAGAGGAGGAATCACAATGAAGAGGGCTCTCGCCATGACGGCGCTGGCCACCGCCTGCACGCTCGCCGCACTGGCAGCGTTCAGCGGTTCGGCACGCGCTACCTACGGTGGCGCGACCAACGGCCGCATCGCGTTCGGCATGAACGTCAACGGCAACACCGACGTCTACTCGGCGCGTCCGGACGGGCAGGATCTACGCCGGCTCTCGGACGACCCCGGCTTCGATCCTGCGCCGCCTATTCAGCCGACGGCAAGCGGATCGCCTACTGCTCGGGCCAGGGGGGCGGGCCGGTACAGGTGTGGACGATGAAGCAGAACGGCACCGACAAGCAGCAGGTCACGCACATGAGCGGGGTGGCGATCTTCCCGGACTACTCACCCGACGGGAGCGAGATCGTCTTCGCCGCCCAGCCCGCCGGCGCGGCCGCCCGCAACATCTACGTCGTCCCCAGTGACGGCGGCACGCCGCAACAGCTGACCACCGTCGGCAACAACGTCTACCCCGCCTTCTCACCCGACGGCAGCAAGATCGTCTTCACCAGCAATCGCACGGGGACCTCGCAGGTCTACGTGATGAACGCCGACGGCTCCGGCCAGACGCAACTCACCTTCGACCTGCAGCCCAAGGACCAGGTGCCCGACTGGAGCCCGGACGGCTCCAAGATCGCCTACCTCGCCGACACGCACGGCATCTCGGACGTCACCCCGAGCTGGGGCGACATCTGGGTGATGAACGCCGACGGCTCCGGCCGGCACGCGATCACCAATGGCGCCAGCTGGTACGGCACCGCTTGGTCACCCGACGGCACCCGGATCGCCACACTCGACTTTCCGAGCCGTACCGTCTACACGGTCAACGCCGCAGACGGCAGTGACGCCGAGGCAGTCCACCCCGGTCCCGGCCCGCAGTTCGTCCCCGGCTGGCAACCCCGCGGCACCGGGGACAGCCAAGGCGACGACTAGAGCGAGCGGTGAGAGCTGAACCGACCCCCTCCTCGCTTCACGGAAAGGAGGGGGTCGGTGTCGGCGCACGCGGGGAACTGGTGCGGCGCGACTCGCTATGCGAACATCTGTTCGTGTTGGGTAGAGCGACGATCCTCCACGCCGACGCAGACGCGTTCTTCGCGTCGGTCGAGCAGCGCGACGATCCCCGTTTGCGCGGCCGTCCCGTGATCGTCGGCGGCGGCGTCGTGCTCGCCGCGAGCTACGAGGCCAAGGCCTACGGAGTCTGCACGGCGATGGGCGGCCGGCAGGCGCGCCGGCTCTGTCCCCAGGCCGTTGTCGTCCGGCCACGGATGTCGGCCTACTCGGAAGCGAGCAAAGCGCTGTACGCCGTCTTCGAGGACACGACTCCGTTCGTCGAGGGGCTCTCGATCGACGAGGCGTTCCTCGACGTCCGCGGCATGGAACGAATTGCCGGCACACCGACAGAGATCGCCGTTCGCCTCCGCCGCGCGATCCGCGAGCGCGTCGGGCTGCCGGTCAGCGTCGGCATCGCCCGCACGAAGTTCCTCGCAAAGGTGGCGAGCGCGCTCGCGAAGCCTGACGGCATGCTCGTCGTGCCGCCTGAGGGCGAGCTGGCCTTCCTCCATCCGCTGCCGGTGGAGCGCGTCTGGGGCATCGGAGCGGTGACGGCGGCGAAGCTTCGAGCGTGCGACATCGAGACGGTCGGCGAGCTCGCCTCCGTCCCCGAGCCTGTGCTGGCCGCGCTGCTCGGCCGGGCGGCAGCGCGCCAATTGCACGCGCTCGCGAACAACGTCGACCCACGGCCGGTACGACCTCGCCGACGGCGCCGCTCGATCGGGGCGCAGCACGCGCTTGGTCGATCGCGCAGGTCGCCAGAGGAAATCGACGTGCATCTCCTCGCGCTCGTCGACCGCATCACGCGCCGCCTGCGAGCATCGAGACGCGTTGGTCGCACCGTGACGCTCAGGTTGCGCTTCGACGACTTCTCGCGGGCGACTCGCTCGCACACATTGCCGCACTCCACCGCCCAGACGCAGACCGTCCTCGCCGCCGCACGCAGCCTGTTCAACTCGGCGCTACCGATGATCGACCGTCGCGGCCTGACCCTGATCGGCGTCGCAATCACCAACCTTGTCGACGACCTCCCGATGCAACTCTGCCTGCCGCTCGATCGCGATGACGGGGCCCTGCTCGACGCCGCCCTCGACGAGATCCGAAGCAGATTCGGTTCGTCCGCCGTCACGCGCGCCGCGCTGCTCAGCCGCCCCGCCGAGCTGACAATGCCGCTGCTTCCCGACTGACCAACGGCTTGTCAGCGACGAGCGACCGACTCGCCCCGTGCTGCGGCGTACTCCTCCGCGACGTACTTCGGCACACAAAACGCCCAGGCTCCCTCGACCAGCTCGCACATCTCCTCGGCGTCGATCGCAGCCAGCCGTACGTGCAACCAGTGGAAGCGCATATCCGACTCACTCGGCAGCGAGAACTTCTCCGGCTCGGCGTCGACCTGGACCTGCCGCCACTCCCTCGGGAACGCGAAGCCCATTGTCGAGCCGTCGGCCGAGAGGGAGAGGTAGACGATGCTGCCGATCCGAAACTTGACCCGGCCGCGAACGAACGCCTCGCTGCTGCGCGGCAGCGTCCTGGCGAGCGCGCACGCCTGCTCAGCCGAAACCGGCACCCCGTCACCAGAATACAAACCGCAAGAGCCGCCTGATGTGGCGAGCTACGCGATCTTCGTCAGCTGCGCGGCGGCAGGCCTCTCCGGTAGGACACAGACCATCCCCTCGCTGAAGCCGGCGGAGCCGATCCCGAACGCGGCGTTGAAGCGGTCGAGATTGACCAGCGTCAGCAGCGCGGTGAGTTCGACGATCTGCTCGGTCGTGAAGTGCTCCTGCAGCTTCGCGAACAGCTCGTCGGTGACCTCGACCGGGGTACGCATGACTGCCACCGTGTAGTCGAGCGCGACCTTCTCACGCTCGTCGAACAGCGCGCTGCTCCCGTATCGCGAGATCGCCAGCAGCTCCTCGTCGGAGAACCCCGAGTTGCGGCAGATCTGCGAGCCGAGATCGACGCAGAACTCGCAGCCGATCATCGCCGCGCCCTTGAGCTCGCAGAGGTTGCGGATCCGATTCTCGAGCGCGCCCGGCTTGCGGACCGCGCCGTTGAACTTGCCCATCGCAATCATCAGTTTCGGCTTATGGGCCCAGAGCTCCATTGGCTCGATGCCGTTGCCGATCGACGCCTCGCGGCCGGTCAGCTTCCTCATCATCCGCGGTCCGAGCCGGTAGACCAGCTTCACGATCGGACCGGCTTGGTTCCTTTGAACGCCTTGAATCCGTGCCATCGCGCATCCTCCCGTCACATCGTGTCGGTTGTTGGGGTCTACTGGGCATGACCCCCACCGACGGCTGGATGTGACCGATGGACGAACTCGCGCTCGCCAACCGGTTCAATCTCGAGCGACGGCACCTGCGGGCGGTCGCCTACCGCATCCTCGGCTCGCTCAGCGAGGCTGACGACGCCGTCCAGGAGGCGTGGTTGCGGCTGCAGCGAACCGGCGCTGACGAGATCGACAACCTCGAAGGTTGGCTGACCACGGTGGTCGCAAGGATCTGCCTGAACGTGCTTCGTGCGCGCTCGACCCGCAGCGAGCAGCCGCTCGACGGTTTCGTTCCCGAGCCGCTCGTCTCACCGGCAACCGGCGAGGACCCCGAGTACGAAGCGCTGCTGTCCGAGGCAGTCGGAGTGGCGCTGCAGGTGGTGCTGGACACACTCGCCCCGGCCCAGCGCGTCGCGTTCGTCCTGCACGACATGTTCGCGGTGCCCTTCGACGAGATCGCCACACTGCTCGACCGCTCGCCCCAGGCAACACGCCAGCTGGCCAGCCGGGCGCGACAACGCGTCCAGGACACCGCGCCCGCCCCCGATGTCGACATACCGGCACAACGCACGATCGTCGAGGCATTCTTCGCCGCATCCCGCGACGGCGACCTCGACGCCCTGGTCGCGGTTCTCGACCCAGACGTCGTGATCCGCAACCACCACCACGGACGGGTGACCGAACTACGGGGCGCGGAGCAGGCCGCCCGCGGCGCGCTGCAGTTCAGCCGCTTCGCGCCGTTCGTCCGGCCGGCGCTGATCAACGGCGCAGCCGGCGTCGTCGCGTTCGACGGCGCGCAGCCGTTCGCGCTGCTCGCGTTCACCGTGCAAGGCGGGCGGGCGGTCGCGATCGACGTCTTCAACGACCGCGAGCTGGTGCCGAAGCTCGTCAAGCACGCCCGGTAGCGAGTTGCCGTCGTTGCGGCCCTCCGTGCGGTTCACCTGGCCTGCACGAGCTGAATCGGATTGCCATCTGGATCTGCCACCCAGGCCGAGCGCAGGCGGCCGTCCAGGAAGTCGTGTGGCCGGCTCAGCGACAGCGCGCCGTCGGCGGTCAGCTGATGCCGACCTTGAATCCGTCGAGTGCCAGCTCCACGTGAACAACGTCGGTGCTGCGCTTGCGTTCGACATCGCTGCTCCTCTCGAATCGGTCGTGCGCTAGGCCGGTGCCGTCTCGACGATCCAGACCGGCCTGCCGTCGCCGCACAGGACGCGTGTGCCGCCCTCGTGGTCGTCGAGGCAGCTGCGCAGAACGCGGACGCGCTCGCCGTTGACCTCGGTCAGAGGGCCGTGGACGCCGTCGCGTGCCGCGGCGACCCACCACGCGCGTACCTGTCGCTGCACCTCCTCGGCCGGGCGCGTCCGGTCGAGCTCGACGAACTCCGCCTCGAAGAAGCCCGCGTAGCTCTCGCCCTCCGGGCTCTGCGCCGCACCGCGCTCACCCACTTCGATGCGCGCGAGCGCTTCCGGAAGCAAGGTGGTCCACAACCCGAAGAGCACGCCAAGGACGTCGTCGGCCCGCTCGGCGTCAACGAGCGGCGCGGCGCCCTGTAGGAGGACCGGGCCGGTGTCGAAGTCCGCATCCATGAAGTGGAACGTGAACCCCAGCTCGGGATCCCCACTCCGGAGCGCCCAGCCGATCGGGTTCGGGCCGCGATAACGCGGAAGGGGTGACGGATGGCCGTTCAGAACGCCGAGCGGCGGGACGGCGATCGCGTCCGCCGGGATGCGCACCGGGAAGCCGCCGCACACGGCAAGGTCGGGTTCGAGTGCTGCAAGCAACGGCGCAAAGCGCGTCGAGTTGTCGGCGACAAGGACGTCGACGCCGGCAGGCCGTACGTCGACGAGTGACGACAGCGGCACCTCGCCGTAGCGCCCGGGCGGGCCTTCCGTGGTCACAACACCGACAATCTCATGGCCACGTTCGCGAATGATCGGCGTGATGCCTTGCACCACCGCGGGCAGCCGAGTAAGGATCGCGATCCGCATCTGCGCGAGTTCACGCTACGGGAAGATGCCTTCCCGATCGGGCTGACTGTTATCCGGTCACGGCCGTGACCAGCGGCAGATAGCCGGCGCTGTGGCCCGCCTTGGTCGGGTGGTAGCTCTCGCCCGTGTTGAACAGGTTGAGCCCGTTCAACCATGGGCTCGAAGAGCAAACTGCGTGGCCGGTCCACGGGACGATCGCGCTCTTGTACGTGAAGCCGTGCTGTTGCGCGCGCGAGGCGGTCAGCGTGTCGACCGCGTCGGCGAGGGCGTTTGCGTCCTTCTCCTCCGTCGAACTGATCCCGAGCGTCCCGAAGCAGCTTGCCGTCGAAAAGACGCGCGGGTAGCCGAGGACGATGACGGTCGCGTTCGGCGCGGCCTGCCTGACGTCGGTGTAAGCGGTGTCCAGCGCCGGGCCGAGCGTCGAGCCAAGAGTCGACGTCGTGTTGGTGAGGGCTTTGGTGCAATCGGACAACGTGCACTGCTGGATCAGGCTTGCGAACCCGATGTCATTCCCACCGATCGTCATCGTGACGAGGTTCGTCGTCGCCTTCAGATACGGGAGTTGCTTCGCGATCAGATCTGAGGTCTTCGCCCCGGAGCACGCGACGAAGTCGAACGACCCCGTGGTGTGCGTGTGTGTGAAGAGGTACGGATACGCGTAGATGCTGCGCTTGCAAGCACTGTCGACCGCATAGCTGCCCGTGCCGACCCCGGACGAATAACTGTCGCCCATCGCGACGTAGTTCCAGGTCGTCGTGCCGGCAGGGCCGGCGGCCGAAACAACAGCACAGAAGACGACGACGACGAACAGCATCGTGGAGAGACGAACAGCTCTGCGGCTGAAGAACAGGCTCACGGGCGTTGCTCCTAGGTCGGGAAAGCCGAAGCTACCACCCGCGACAATTCCGTTCAACGAGTCGACATGTGATCGCTCGTCGCAGGTTCACCGGATCGGTCCGCCGCCAACGCGTAGGTTGCGGTGGTGGCCGAACCCTGGCGGCATGGCGGTGTGTTCGATGCGCTTGCTGAGGCATACGACGCGCATCGATCTGGCTACCCGCGCGAGATCGTCAGTACCGCGGTCGAGCTAGCGGGACTCAAGCCTGGTGCTCGAGTCGTCGAAGTTGGATCGGGCACAGGGAAACTAACCGAGGAATTGGCCACCTGTGGACTGCATGTCGAAGCGGTCGAGCCCGGATCGAACATGATTGAAGTCGCGCGGCGGCGAGTGAACGACTCCGACGTCGTCCGCTTCCACCTGGGCCGGTTCGAGGACGTGTCGCTGCCGCTGCAGACCTTCGAGGCGGTCTTTTCGGGATCGGCGTTCCACTGGGTCGACCCGAGCGTCGGGTGGGCGAAGGCTGCGGCGCTGCTCCGTCCCGGCGGAACCTTGGCGTTGCTGCAGCCAGTCGCCGTGCGCGACGAGGCAGACGGCACTGCCGTCGAGGAACTCCACGACGCGTTCACAAGACTTGCACCTGAGATCGCTGGGGAGCTTCCCGCGCTGCGCGACCTTGCGACGATCCAGGCGGGCGTGGAGGCGCGACGCGAGAACGTGTCCGAGGTCTGGGCCTGGCTGGCCCACCCCGACCTCGCTGTCCCTGAGGCCGGGAAGCTGTTCGGACCAACGGCATTCACGGCCGTCCAGCGAGTCAGACGGCAAACGGCCGAGGAGCTCTGGGCGATGTTCAAGACCACCTCGATCTACCACCGTCTCGCGCCCCAGGTCCAGGTCGCACTGCAGGCCGAGGACGAGCAGATCATCGAGCGTGCCGGGGGCACGTTGCGATCGACGCAACTCGTCGCGCTCGTCACAGCAGCGACAGCCGCGTGACAGCGAGCGCCTGCGCCGTCCCGGCGGCGGTCACGCAGTCGCTGTGTCCTCGCCCAACCGTCGCGCGCGCACGTCGTCCCACCCGTTTGCACCGGTCGCGATGCGTTCGCGCGCTTGGGTCGCCCACTCGATGTACTCGCGCTCGTATCGGATGCCCCACTCGAGCGCGAGCGACGCGCAGAACGCGATGCCGCCCTCAGCGATCCCGTGCTCACGGCGCTGGCGTTCGTCATCGGCGAACGTTTGCTCGAAGCCGGCCAGCCGCTGTCGGTGACTGTCGATCTCCTCGTCGAAGAAGGCAATCGCCTCCGCGGACTCGAGGAGCCAGAGCATGAAGAGGCGCAGGATCGATTCGTTGCGAACGATTCGATCGGGCGTCGTGTCGCGCAGCCAGCGCTGGACTTCCGCGATCCCGTTCTGAGTGATCGCGTAGGTCTTGCGGCGACGCGGCCCGGTGTCGCTGACGCGGAGCAGCCCCTGTTCCTCGAGTTCCGCGAGCGCAGGATAGATCTGAGGATGACGCGCCGGCCAGGCTCGTGCGAGCGTCCGCTCGAACAGGCGCGCGAGCCCATAGCCGCTCATCGGCTCGGCCGCGATCAGCCCCAGGAGTGCCCGACTCAGCACCGAGGTGCGCACGCCTGCTCCTGAGTATGACAAGTCTCCAGCAACATGTCTAGTTTGACATATTGACCGGATGTTCGTAGAGTCGCCTGCTCACGACACGAGGAGGACTCGATGGCAGTCGAGGAAGCGCACACCGAGGAAACGCCCTACGGCAGCTACGTCACATCGGACGGCTGGTTCGTCCACAATCTCAGGAGGCGCTCGCCGTGCGCTTTCAGCAGGGAGGCGCGCTCTACCCGCTCGAGCCACGGGAGGCGCCGTTCCGCGACATCGGCGTGAACGTGCGTGTCCTGTGGCCCGACGATGCGAACGCGCTCTATCACCACGAGGATGCGCAGGAGGGGTTCCTCGTCCTCTCCGGAGAGTGCCTGCTCGTCGTCGAGGAGCAAGAGCGGCGGCTGCGCCGTTGGGACTATTTCCACTGCCCGCCCGGCACCCGCCACGTCATCGTCGGTGCAGGGGGCGGGCCGTGCGTCGTGCTCATGATCGGCGCGCGCCGGCAGGAGGAGACGTTCGGTTACCCGGTGAGCGGCGTCGCGGGGAAGTACGGCGCGTCGGTCTCGAAGGACACGAGCGACCCGGACGAGGCGTACGCGGAGCGGTCGGACGACTTCGAGCGTTGCGCCTCCCGTGGCCGGTGGTTTGAGGCCAGGGCGGTCGCTGGCCGACCTACCTCTTTACGCCGCGGCGGCTCGGCCGAAGTCATCCACGAGCATGTGCACGTGGCCGACAGGCTCGAATCCGAGCCGCTCGAGGATCGGGCGGGACATCGAGCCGCCCTGCGTGATCAGCACCGGTGTGTCGCGCGCGACCGCGTCGTCCCAGCGAGCGCGGATGAGCGCGCGATAGGCACCGCGACCGCGGGCGCGCGGCAGCGTCGCGCCCCCGTACAGGAGAAGGCCGTGCGGGGTCGGCGCCGCCGTCCCCGTACAGACGAGCTTGCCGTCGAGCCACACGGCGTGCCGGACGATCGGCGAGTCGCGCCACCGGCTTTCGAGCAGCGCGCGCGCCTCCGCGATCTCCTCCGGGGATGACTCGAACGCCTCCCACTGCACCTCGCATGCGGCGACGACGTCTTCGAACGTCTCGACGCGCCGAGCGACGGCGTTCGGAGGACCCAGCGGCGGCTCGTGCGTGAGGACGAGCGCGACCGCGTAGGGGTCCCTGTCGTAGACGAGGCCGCGCTCGAGCAGCGCATCGACGAGTCCCGCCGGCGCCGAGCTGCCGACCTCCCACTGCGTCTTTGTGCGTCCGCGCTCGCGCAAGGCCGCGCGCACCTCCTCGAGAACCTGCCCGACGTCGTCGACGGGGAAGCGCTGCCGCTGCACCGTGTTCCACGACTTGCCGGCGCCCATGCAGAGCGTGTACCGCTCGGTGTCGATCCGCTCGCCGCCGGGTCCGAGCGGCCCGAACGAATTCGGATATTCAGCCACCTCGCGGAGCACGGGGAGGAACCTACCCTCCAATGGTCTCACGCAGCCCTAGCTCAGCCACCGCCGCCCGCCGCGACCGCGGTTGTCCTGCACGAGCGGCCGGCGCTCGCGCACGCGGTAGCGGATGTGGGTGACATCTTCCGTGGCGGTTACGCGCTCCGGGGTGAGCTCGATCGCTTCGAAGGCGTCCAGTTCGAGCCGCTGGTCGAGCAGCCGCATCCCGTCGCCGAGAAGGACCGGGACGATGTGCAGCTCGAGGTCGTCGAGCAATCCGAGGGCGATCACCTGGCGGAGCAGGGTGCCGCCTCCGGCGACCGCGACGTTCTTGTCCTTAGCTGCGCGCGGTCGCTCATGCTGTCGCGAACCGCGGAGACGCGCCGGGGCCAACCTGTCGGTGCACCGTGGGCCGCGGACGGTGGGTGACCACGAAGACCGGAGCGCGGAACGGTGGCTCGGCTCCCCACGGGATCTCACCGCCGTCCGCCATCCGCCGACCCATCACGTACGCGCCGGCTGGGTCGTACGTGTCGGCGATGATGTCGGAGTTGACGTTCTGCTCTCCGCCGGAGAAGCCGAGGCGCTGCCGCCAGGCCTCGGCGTCGATGACCCAGCGGGTGACGCGGAAGAAGCCCGCGGCTTCGGGGCCGTTCAGCCAGGACTGCAGGTCCGAAACATCGTCGCAGGCCTGCTGCGGGCCGGCGTAGTAGCCGTCCAGCGAGACGGACATCTGTGCGGTTACGAGTGTCATAGCTCTGCCTTTCGTCGCAGGAGCTCGTCGGGCGCGTGCTCGCGCTCGGCGCTGACGTAGGTGCCGAGCTGGTCGAGGAGCCCGCGGGTCCCTTGCTCGCGGCCCTCGACGCTGTCGAGGCCGTCGAAGTGCACGGCCTGCTCCGTGTAGGTCAGGCTGGTGCGGTCGCCCGCGGCCTCGACGGCGATCGTTGTGAGCGAGGTCGACAGATGCTGGTCGTCGACCCACATGTCGTAGGTGAAGACGATCCGCTGCCGGTCGACGATGTCGGTGTACGTGGACTCGAACCGCGATCTCGGGCCGCCGTGCCACTGACCCTCCTCGACCGCTCGTCCGCCGACGCGGAAGACATGCGACTTCTCCTGCACGTCGAACGTCGGCCCGCCGCCGAACCAGTGGTCGCGAGCATCGCTGTCCGAGAGCGCGTGCCAGACGCGGTCGAGTGGTGCGTCGAAGTCGCGTTCGATCACGAACGTGGCGTGGACCTGACTGCATTCGCTTAGCTCGTTCATGGGGATTCTCCTTGTCGAGGTGAGACGTCGGAACCGGCGAGGAACGACTCCAACCGGTCGAGCTGTCGTTCCGCCGGCAGTTGCTGTCGGCCGATCCAATCCGTCGCCGTCGCGAGGGCGGCCGGCACGAGTTGAACGGTGCGTACGCGACCGACTTTCGCCGAGGTCGCGATGCCGGCCGTCTCGAGCACGCCGATGTGCTGAGCCGCGCTCTGCAGCGCCATCGCGAACGGTTCGGCGAGCTGGCTGACCGAAGCGGGGCCACGAGTCAGGCGCTCGACCATCGCGCGGCGGGTGCCATCGGCCAGGGCGTGAAAGACGAGATCCAGCTCACCGTAATACTCAGGCATCTACCTTAGTGTTGCGGACGAGGCGGCCGCTTGTCAAGCGAACCTCGCTGCGAGGGTCGTTACCCAGGGGACTTAAAACGTTGTCCGTCGATAAGCTTTGCTGGCTACACTCAGCGAGCGGCTCGCGCAAGCCCGCCGGGCCCTCGAACGAGAAAGACAGAGTGATGACTGACGCCGAAAAGACCCGCTACCACCGTCACGAGCCGCGCAACCGGGGCCTGCGAGTTTCTGACGCCGAGCGGGAGGCCGTGGCGGCGATCCTTCGGCGCGAGCATGTCGCCGGCCGCCTCGACAACGTCGAGTTCGACGAAAGAGTGTCGCGTTGTCTGACGGCGAGGTCGTACGCCGAGCTCGACGGGCTCCTCACCGATCTCCCGATCGAGAACCACACACCTCGCCTGTCCACCCGCTTCTCACCCTGGCCGTTCCCGCTCCTGCCGATCGTCCCTATCGCGATCGCGGCGATCGTGCTCAGCGAGGGACACCTCTTCTGGCTCGCGTTCCCGATCTTCTTCTTCGTTTTCCGCCCGCGCATCTGGGGTCACCGGGTGAATCGACGCCGTGCGTACGGCGGCAACTGGGGCCTGTGACGACAGCGCGGCGCTGGTCGCGCGCGAACAACAGATCCTCGCCCGCTACACCGACTCACTCACCCGCCTGGGTCTGTGACACCGAGCGACGGTCGGCTACGTCCCTGGCTCGTCACCAGATCGACACGACGCCGTAACCCCTTCGTGAGCGGCACCTCCGTAGCGTCGCAGCGCTAGCTCAATCCGACTCGGGGAGGGACGCATGAGGACGTTCTTGGCGTTCGGGGCGGCGGCCAGCCGGTGCCGGCGGGCGCAGCTGTAATCGGTGACCGGCGATGCGGTCGACCATGGCGACGGCTGCCGCGAGGCCCGCCGCGATCCGGTCGTCGCCGGGCTGGCCCAAGACGACCCCGGTGATCGTCGTCCGTTTGCCGTCGATCCAGCGGATCGCCCGGAAGGCGAAGCAGCCGCCGGCCGCGTCGTCCGAGCCGGTCTTGACGCCGACAAACCCGTCCTGCCCGAGCAGTGTGTCGGTGTTGTGCACGGTGCCGGCGACCGGCAGCGTCGCGCTCGGTGTCGCGACGATGCTCGCGAACACGGGAAGGCGCATGGCCCGATCGACGATGCGAACCTGGTCGGCGGCAGTCGAGACGGTTGCGTCGTCGTAGCCGCTCGGGTCGGTGTAGCGGGTGTGGGTCATGCCCAGCGACCGTGTGGCGGCATTCATCCGGGCTACGAACCGGGTTTCCGAGCCGGCGTCCCAGCGCGCCAGAACCACGGCGATGTTGTTCGCCGACGGCAACAGCAGAGCCTGTAGCGCCTGCCGTTCGGTCAACTGCTCTCCGGCCGCGATGGGGACGACGGACTCGTCTCGTCCGCCCCGGCGGTCGGTGTCGGCGAGATCGGCGTAGGTGAGCGTGATCGTCGGACCGCCCTCGCCGTCCCGGAGCGGGTGGTCCTGGAGCACGAGGTAGGCCGTCATCACCTTCGCGACGCTGGCGATTGCAGCCACGTGCTGGTTCGGGCCCGCTTCGATCTGCGACTGTCCTGTTCGGACGAACGCGGCCTGGCCGTAGGCCGGCCACACCGTGCTGGGCACGTTGCCGAGCACGCCACGGTGATCACTGCGGAGAGCATCGAGGGGTGCTGCGGCCCTCGAGGACGACGTCGCCGACAGCTGGTGGCCGAGGGCCGCTGCGATCGCCGCGAGCGCGACGAGCACGCCGGCGACACGGATCGTGCGAATCCGACGACGGGTCGTTGTTCGTGCTGGTTCGCTGTGGGCCACGCCTCCACTCTGGGCGGCGGGCTGTTGCCAGCACGTATCGGGTTTTCGATATGCCGGCGATATGCGCCGGCTCCTAGCATGGGAGCGTGCGGGTGCTGATCGTCGAGGACGAGACCTACATGGCAGAAGCCATCCGCGATGGGCTACGCCTGGAAGCGATCGCCGCTGATATCGCAGGAGACGGCGACACCGCCCTCGAGCTGCTGCGCGTCAACGACTACGACATCGCCGTCCTCGACCGAGACATCCCCGGACCCTCCGGCGACGAGGTCGCCAAACGCATCATCGCCTCCGGCAGCGGCCTTCCGATCATCATGCTCACCGCCGCCAATCGGCTCGACGAGAAGGCGATCGGGTTCGAGCTCGGCGCCGACGACTACCTGACGAAGCCGTTCGAGCTCCAGGAGCTCGTGCTCCGTCTCAGAGCGCTCGACCGCAGGCGGGCCTACAACAGGCCGCCTGTGCGAGAGATCGCAGGTCTCCGGCTGGATCCGTTCCGCCGAGAGGTCTACCGCGACGGCCGCTACGTCGCGCTGACCAGAAAGCAGTTCGCAGTGCTCGAAGTCCTGGTCGCTGCCGAGGGCGGTGTGATCAGCGCAGAAGATCTGCTGGCGCGAGCGTGGGACGAGAACGCAGACCCTTTCACCAACGCCGTGCGCATCACCGTCTCGGCACTGCGAAAACGGCTCGGTGAACCCTGGATCATCGCCACCGTGCCCGGTGTCGGCTACTGCATCGACACGCAACGAGACACCGAGCCCAAGGAAGCAGACCGTGGATAGAGCCACCGGACTCAGCGTCCGCCTCAAACTCACCCTCAGCTACGCCGGCTTCGTCATGCTCGCAGGCGCCTTGCTGCTCGCCGTCGGGTACGTGTCCCTTTCCCGTGGTGTGCACCCCGGTGTGATCTTCGTCGTACGCAGCCACGCCGACCTGCTGCGCGATTTCGCTCCGATCGCGGCCGTGGTGATGGCGTTCCTGCTGGTCTTCGGTCTACTGGGAGGGTGGCTGCTCGCGGGCCGCATGCTTGCTCCCCTGAGTCGCATCACCGAGGCCACCCGCGTGGCCGCGAACGGATCGCTCTCCCATCGGATCGAGCTGGAAGGCCGCACCGACGAGTTCCGCGAGCTCGCCGACAGCTTCGACACGATGCTCGCGCGGCTCGAAGCACACGTAGCTGAACAGCAGCGGTTCGCGGACGAACAGCAGCGGTTCGCTGCCAACGCCTCCCACGAACTACGCACGCCGCTCGCGGTCACGCAGACACTCCTCGACGTTGCCCGCAAAGACCCAAGTCGCGAGAACGACGAGCTCGTCGACCGCCTCCACGACGTCAACACCCGAGCGATCGACCTCACGGAGGCACTACTCCTGCTCAGCCGCGCCGACCAACGATCCTTCATCCCGGAACATGTCGACCTGTCCCTCGTGGTGGAAGAAGCCACCGAGACGCTTCTCCCCCTCGCTGAACACCGCGGGCTCACCGTCGAAACCTCCGGCGACATCACCCCCATCAGCGGCTCACCCGCGCTACTGCTGCAGATGGTTACGAACCTCGTGCACAACGCGATCGTCCACAACCTTCCCGAGCACGGCACCGTGTGGGTCACGACGAGCGTCCAGCACAACAGCGTGGTCCTCACTGTCGAGAACACCGGCGAGAAGCTCACCCCACAGCTGGTCTCCACGCTCGCCGAGCCGTTTCAGCGCGGCAGCAGTCGCATCCGCACCGACCACGCAGGTGTCGGGCTCGGCGTGACAATCGTCAAGAGCATCACCGACGCGCACGACGGAACCCTCACGCTCATCCCCCGCGACGCCGGCGGGCTCCGCGTCACGGTTCAACTACCGGCAACGCCCCACCCACGAGGCGTTGGCGAACCAGCGAACGGTCTGGGGACAGGTCTTGGTAAGAGGCGGGACAGCTGAACGTCTCGGGCGTAGGCTTGGCGCGTGAGCCGGGATAGCGATCGGGTGTCCGTGCGGCTGGCCGAATTGGTTGCGGCACTGTCACTCGGCATCGACCTCGGCTTTGGGCAACCGATGGAGCATGTGCTGCGGCAATGCTTGATCGCCTTGCGGCTCGCGGAGAGGCTCGGCCTCAGCGACGAGCAACGTGCCGACATCTACTACACAGCGCTGCTGGTCAACGTTGGCTGTCACTCCGACGCGCACGAGCAAGCGAAGTGGTTCGGCGACGACATCGCCCTCAAATCGGGCAAGTACGACCACGAACTCGGCAGCGTGCGCGGCGCGGCGGCCGCCTTCCGACTGGTCGGCGCCGGCAACCCGCCCTTGCGCCGATTCCGGGTCGCGCTCGACTTCATGATCACCGGGCGCCGCGCGGTCGACGGGATGATGAACGAGCACGCTCGTATCGCGCGCCTGCTCGGCGAGCAGCTGAACATGTCAGCGAGCGTGCTCGCATCGCTGGCGAGCGCGTATGAGCAGTGGAACGGCAAGGGCTGGCCGGGCGAGCTACGCGAAGACGAGGTGCCTTTGGCGGCGCGGGTCGCCCAGCTCTCGGAGTACGCCGAGGTCGCGCACCGCGTCGGCGGTCTCGACGCGGCGAGGGAACTCGCACGCACGCGCGCTGGCAAGCAATTCGATCCGTCGTTGGCCGAGCTGATGTGGTCCGACGCCGAGCCGATCTTCGCCGGCATCGACGGCATCGGAACGTGGGAGGCGGTGATCGACGCCGAGCCTGGCCTCGCGCTCGTCCTCTCGGGCGAACAGTTCGACGATGCCTTGCTCGCGATCGCGAACTTCGTCGACCTGAAGTCGCCGTACACGCTCGGCCATGCCCATGCCGTCGCGGAACTCGTCGCGGAGGCTGGGACACGACTCGGCCTGCCCGAGCCGGAGGTGCGGACGCTACGGCGTGCAGGACTGGTCCACGACCTCGGACGACTCGGCGTCTCGAACGCGATCTGGGACAAGCAGGGGCCGCTGGGCGTCGGGGAGTGGGAGCGCGTCCGCCTCCACCCGTACCTCACCGAACGAATGCTCTACCAGTCGACCGCGCTCGCGCCGCTCGCGGTGATCGCGGTTGCGCACCGTGAGCGGCTCGACGGCTCCGGCTACCCACGCCGGCTTGCCGGCTCGTCCATCCCACGTCCCGCACGGATTCTCGGAGCCGCAGACGCCTACCAGGCGATGCGCGAGCCTCGCCCCTATCGCCCGCCACGCTCACCCGCCGAGGCCGCGCGGGAGCTCCGCGCCGAGGTGAAGGCCGGACGGCTCGACGCCGAGGTCGTCGAAGCGGTGCTCGGCGCCGCGGGCCACAAGGTCACTCGCCGCCGCGGCGGGCCTGCGGGGCTGACCCCACGCGAGATAGAGGTGCTCCGATTGCTCGCGCGAGGGCTCTCCAACAAGGAGATCGGGTCGCGCCTCGTGATCTCGCCGAAGACGGTCGCAAACCACGTCGAGCACATCTACGTCAAGATCGATGCGTCGACGCGGGCAACGGCCAGCCTGTTCGCCATGCAGCACGGGCTTCTGCCGGAGGACGCAGTCGAGGTCGCCGCCTGAGGGTCTGCGTGTCGCAAAAGAGGGGTTGAACGCCTCATGCGCCCACGCATCACGCATGCCTACGCTCGCTCACAATCGAATGGAGGAGATGAGCGAGATGCCGAAGGTTTCGCGAGAGAGCGCAGCACACGTCGAGAGCCACGGTCCGGTCGAAGACCGCCACGAGGACCTCGACGACTACACGATCAACTTCCTGACCTTCGGACAGACGATCGACGCGACACCCCTGTTCAAGGGTCTCCCGGACGACCGCTGCTCATGCCCACACTGGGGCTACGTCTTCAAGGGCAAGATCACCTTCCGCTTCGCAGACCACGACGAAGTCTTCGAGGCCGGCGACGCGTTCTACGTCTCCGAGGGCCACAGCCCGCTCGTCGAAACAGGAACCGAATACGTTCAGTTCAGCCCGAGCAGCGAACTGCACACCGTCTCCGACGTCATGACGAGAAACGCCCAGGCGCTCGGCATGGCTTAGCGCCTCACCAGGGTCGCAGTCCTCCTCGATACTGCAGGCTCATGGGGGGACGGCGTACGTGGTTTGCTCGGGAGGAACGGACGGGGCACGACGAGCGCGCGCTAGTAGAGGGGCTGCGTCGGGGCGATGAGGACGCGTTTCTGCGGCTCGTGGATCTGCACGGGGGCTCGATGCTGCGCGTGGCGCGGAGCTTCGTGCCGACGTACGCTCTTGCCGAGGAGGTCGTGCAGGAGGCTTGGCTCGGCGTCATTCGCGGAATTCATGGATTCGAGGAGCGTTAGTCGCTGAAGACGTGGATATTCCGCATCCTCGTGAACACAGCCCGGACGCGCGGCGTGCGCGAGGCTCGGTCCGTGCCGTTTAGCTCACTTGGGGCCGAGCCGGCAGTCGAGCCCGAACGGTTTCTTGGACCTGATCACCCCGACACCCCGGGAGCGTGGGCGACGCCGCCACACGAATGGCCGGGCTCGCGGCTCGAGCAGAAGGAGACACGAACGGTGATTGCCGCGACGATCGCGGAGCTGCCGCCGCTTCAGCGTCAGGTGATCAGCCTGCGCGACATCGAGGGCTGGAGCGCGGACGAGACCTGTAATGCGCTCGACCTGACCGAGACAAATCAACGGGTGCTTCTGCATCGCGCGCGGGCGCGAGTCAGGCGCGCCTCGAACGGTACCTCGATCAGCCATGACCGTCGCGACCATCAGCTGCCAGGAGCTCGTCGAGCTCGTCACCGATTACCTCGAGGGGCGGCTCTCGCGTGCTGATCGCAAGCGGGTCGACAAGCATCTCAGCGGTTGCGACGGCTGTACGACCTACCTCGAGCAGGCGCGCACGACGATTCGACTCACGGGGCGGCTGCGCGAAGAGGACATCGCGCCCGAGTTGCGCGACCGGCTTCTGGACGCATTTCGCGACACACAACGACACGTGTAATGAACGCCCCGTCCGCGAGACGGAGGTAGGAGCCCACGGATCCGCCGCCGGGCCGCTACCGAGGAGGTTCAGAACGTGCTCAGAACGAGGACGTTATCGCTGCGGGCGCAGCGCTCCTGCGGCCGCGCCCGCGACCGGGCTCCCGCCAAGAAGCTCAAGGCGTACGCCGGCTGCCACAGGCGTCGTCGGGCAGGTCTACATCAACGACAACACGGCACCTGTGAACACGGTCGCCGCATTCAACCGCCTCGCCGACGGGACACTCACCCCGGTCGCGGGCTCGCCATTCGCGGTCGGTGGTTCCGGCACGGGCCACCCCGACGCGTCGCAGGGATCGCTTGAGTTGAGCGCTGATGGGCGCTACCTGCTCGCCGTCGACGCCGGGAGCAACCAGATCTCTGTGCTTCGAATCAAGCCCGACGGGTCGCTTCAGATCGCGGAAGGTTCGCGGTCGCCTCGAACGGCGTCGACCCGGTCAGCATCACAGTCTCGGATGACCTCGTCTACGTCGCGAACGCCGGCCCTGGCACCCACGCGGGAGACACGAACTACACGGGCTTCACACTCAACCCGGGCGGACACCTCGGAGCGATCCCCGACTCGACCTACACGCTGCCGAGCGACTCCAAGCCTGGCGATGTCGTCTTCAACCGCGATGGCGACCGGCTCGTCGGAGCCCGCATCGCGAGCTCGCAAATCGACAGTTTCACCGTCGGTCAAGACGGACACCTGACCGCCGCTGCAGGCTCACCGTATGACGCCCAGGCCTTCTCACCGGCCCAGGGATACGGCCAGCTGGGCAGCGAGTTCAGCCCGACCAACTCCGACCAGCTGTTCGTCTCGGACGCGCACGTCGCCTCGGGAGGAGCCGCCCCGGGCCTCGTCTCCAGCTTCACGGACGCAGCCGACGGCACGCTCACCCCGATCGCCGGCTCACCGGTGGGCAACGACGGGATGGCGTCTTGCTGGGTCGAAATCAGCCACGACGGCAGCTACCTCTTCGCCGTCAACACGGCCTCCGCGAGCATCTCGAGCTACTCGATCGGGAGCGGCGGCTCGCTGACCTTCCTCCACAGCACACCGTCCGGCGAGATCGGCGCCGGAGCCGAGGACGCCCGGCTCTCTCCCGACGGCTCGACACTCTGGGTCGTCGAATCGGGCACCAACGCGGTGACGGGCTTCTCGGTCAGCGGGGGCACTCTCAAACCGCTGACCTCCGCCGCCGGCCCGGCAGGAGCAACACCCTCCGGCATCGTCGTCACCTAGCAACCCGACCTGTGGGGTGAGGCGGCGCGCCGCCTCACCCCACAACCGGTTCAGGGGGAGCTACCCAGCTCCCGCTTGTCGCGTATTTTTCGCCTGACCTGTCGATTTCACGTGGCCTGTCCGACGTACGAGTGCACGGATCAACTGGTCAAGGTGAAAGGAGAGACCGTCATGACTCAGTACGCGGTGCTGATCTACGTTCACGACTCCGCCCACGCCCCCGACGCGACGCCCGAGGACACCGAGTCGCACGACAGGCATTCGGACGAACTCGTCGAGAGCGGTTCGATGATCATGGCGTTCGCGCTGACGCCGCGGGGTATGGCGACGTCGATTCGGGGAGACACCATCACGGACGGCCCGTTCGTGGACTCCAAGGAAGTGGTCGCCGGTTTCTACGTGATCGAGGCGCCGGACCTCGACGCGGCCCTCGCCATCGCGCGCCTCAACCCCGCCGTCCTGAACGGCGGCGGTGTCGAGGTGCGACCGGTGCACAGCAGCTTCGTCCGAACCGAGGAGCAAGCGACGGCGTGACGGACGCAGCGGCCGTCGAGGCTGCTATCGCGGAAACGCATCGTCGCGAGTGGGCCCGGGTGCTCGCCGCGACGATGCGGGTCGCGCGTGATCTCGATCTGGCCGAGGAGTGCGTACAGGAGGCGTACGCGTCGGCGCTGCAGGCCTGGCTCGAAGACGGCATCCCGCGCAACCCGGGCGCCTGGCTCACCACCCTGGCCCAGCGGCGCGCGATCGACGCGATCCGTCGAGACACGGCGTTTCGTTCCAGGCTGCCGCTGCTCATCGCCTCCGAGGACGAGACCGGCGACGCTTCCATGGACGAGGATGAGTCCACAGCGCCGGCAGCCGGCGACCCCGACGACGTCATACCGGACGAGCGGTTACGCCTGATCTTCATGTGCTGCCACCCCGCGCTCGCCCCGGAGGCACGGGTAGCGCTCACGCTGCGCTTGGTGTGCGGCGTCGCGACCCTGGACATCGCGCGGGCGTTCCTCGTATCCGAGTCGACCATGGCCGCGCGGATCACACGGGCGAAAAAGAAGATCTCCGGTGCGCGGATCGCCTACAGGGTCCCACCGCCCGCCGAAACGAACGAGCGGCTGAGCACGGTGCTCGCGGTCATCCACCTGCTCTTCACCACCGGCCACACCGCACCCTCGGGCGTATGGCTCGTTCGCGTCGATCTGGTGAACGAGGCCATGCACCTCTCCCGGATGCTGCGCGAGCTGATACCCGGTGATACCGAGGTGCGCGGCCTGTACGCGCTGCTGCTGGTCACCGACGCCCGGCGGGCGACTCGCGTCGATGCCGACGGTCGGCTCGTGCGACTCGAGGCGCAGGACCGGGCGAAATGGAACCGCACCGCGCTCAGCGAAGCCCACGACATGATCATCGACTGCCTGCACGCCGGGCCACCAGGCCGGTACCTGCTGCAAGCCGCGATCGCATCCCTGTACGCCGAAGCGCCCTCATACGACCTGACCGACTGGCCGCAGATCCTCACCCTCTACGACAAGCTGCTGGAACTGTGGCCATCGCCCGTCGTGGCCCTGAACCGGACCGTGCCACTCGCGATGGTCGCCGGACCGCAAGCCGCACTCGCCGAGATCGAAGCGCTGGAGCAAGACGGACGGCTGTCGGGATACCACTACCTGCCCGCGATCAAAGCCGACCTGCTGAGCAGACTCGGCCGCACCGACGAAGCAACGGCCGCGTACCGGGAAGCATTCACGCAGACCGCGAACGAAGCCGAGCGGGCCTTCCTCACCGAGCAGATCGCCGGCCACACCCCCATGTGACACAGAGCACAGCGCAGCTCTGTCATCCTTGCGGCGACTGCCCGCGTGGTGCACTCGGAAGGAAGGGATTAGGTCACCGTGACCGCACTCGGCTTCGTCGGTCTGGGGCATATGGGCGGGAACATGGCCGCCCGCTTTCTCGGTGCTGGCCACACGGTCTACGGCGAGACGCGCCACCGCGGAGAGGTGCAGGACCTGGAACGCGAGGGGCTGCAATGGCGTGACACACCGCGCGAGATCGCGGAGGCCGCCGAGGTCGTCTTCACATCCGTTCCGACCGACGCCGTTCTCGAGGACGTCGCGTCGGGCCCTGACGGGATCCTCGCGGGCCTCGCTGCGGGGGAGGTCTGGGTCGACATGAGCACGGTCAGCCCGCACGTGAGCCGCGGCCTTGCAGGACGCGTGAACGAGCGCGGGGCTGCGCTGCTCGACGCACCGGTGTCGGGCAGCGTTCCGCAGGTGCAGACCGGGACGCTGACGATCATGGTAGGGGGCGACGAGCACGCCTACGCGCGAGTCGAGCCGATCCTGCACGAGCTCGGTACTCCGACCTACATCGGCGATAACGGTCAGGGGCTCGTGCTCAAGCTCGCGATCAACATCAGCCTCGCCGTGCAGATGCTCGCCTTCGCCGAAGGGCTACTGCTCGCCGATCGCGCGGGCGTCGACCGCACACGCGCGGTCGAGGTGATGACGCAGAGCCCGATCGGCTCGCCGATGCTGAAGGCTCGCGCCAAGCTCGTCCTCGACCTGCCCGACGAGGCCTGGTTCGACATCGGCCTGATGCACAAGGACATCGGGCTCGCCCTCGAGACCGCGCGGCAACTCGGCGTGCCGGCCCCCTCCGCGGCGGCGGCCGACGACGTGCTCACGATGGCGCGGGCCGCCGGTTACGAGCACCGCGACATCGCAGCGCTCTTCGAGGTGCTCGCGCAGGTGACAAGCGACACGACTCACCCTCCGGCGTGACCGCGACACCCGTCTGGCAGGACCTCGGAGCCACGCTTCGTCCTCGTCGCGACAGTCCCGACGGGCCGCTCCCGCCACTGCTGCTCGCTCTCACCCTGGTCACCGGACTCGTCGACGCGACGAGCTACCTGAAGCTTGGCCATGTCTTCGTCGCAAACATGACCGGCAACGTCGTCTTCCTCGGCTTCGGAATCGCCGGTGTCGGCGGCATCTCGATCTGGGCATCGCTGACCGCGCTCGGCTCGTTTCTCGTCGGCGGCGTCGCCGGCGGTCGGATCGGCGTTCGCTGGTCGGACAACCGGGGACGCCACCTGACCGCCACTGCAGCGACGGAACTTCTGTTCGTGGCCCTCGGGCTCGTCGTGATGGCCTTCTCGACCCATCACATCGGAGCCGGAAACCGCTACGCCGTGATCGTCCTCCTGGCCGTCGCGATGGGCGTTCAGAACGCCGCCGCGAGAAAGCTCGCCGTCCCCGATCTCACGACAACGGTGCTGACGATGACCTTGACCGGCGTCGCGGCGGACTCAGTGCTCGCCGGCGGACCGGGCTCGAGCTCAGCTCGTCGCGCACTTTCCGTCGCAGCGATGCTGCTCGGCGCGTTCATCGGCGGGCTGCTCGTCTTGAAGATCGACAACCCGGCGCCGCTCGCACTCGCTACCGCGCTGTTGGCGGTTGTCTCGCTCGTCACCTACCGGGCAACTCGCGGATCGCCCGCGTGGACACACGCCGGCAGCGAACACTGAAGCTCTCAACCACGGACGACGTCGGAGCACCGAAGAAGCGCTATCCGCTGCGGCCCTCGTGGTGGTGGCGGTGACCGCCGTGGTGCAGGACGGTCCGTTGGGCGGGGAGCGTTGCCGAGGCCAGGACGACACCGGCGAGCAACGCACCGCCGAGGATGGCGCGCCGGCTCCAGACGCCGGCCACGACGTCCGTCGCGCTATGCCGCCAGTCCGTCGTCCCGTCGCGCAACACGCGCGTGAGGTAAGCGAGCGCATGCACGGCGACAAGCACGCCCCAGGCGATGAAACTCCATGTGTGCAGCGTCCGTAGCTCGCCGCCACGGTGCCCGAGCACGATCATGGCAACGCCGGTTCCGAAGAGCGCAAGCGTCGACGCGACGAGTAGCGGCGCGAGCATGCGTAGCAGCATTCGCGGTGGCCCCGCCAGCACGTACTGCTCGTTGCGCGTGTAGTACCGCGTGAACCGCCAGCCCGTGCTGGCCAACTTCAGCGTCAGCGGCGGCAGGAGCAACAGCCCGAGGAACAGATGCACGTTGAGGTACGTGCCAAGCACGAGCGTCGTCAGCGTCTCAACGAAGAGAAGAACGAGGAGGACGAGCCCGGTCGAACTCGTCAGCCGCTCGTTTCCCTCCGGGCTCGCGGCGCGCACGCGACCTCCGATTCAGGCGAACCGCTGGACGAAGGCGAGCGCGGCGTCGGCGACGTCCCGCCAGCCGTTGTCGATCACGAGCGCGTGGCCGCGTTCCGGAATCTCCAGGTACTCCGTCACGCCCTCGTTGTGCTGCTGCTTCTTGTACGCGGCCTTGGCGATCGCCGGCGGGACCGTGTGGTCGTCGGCGCCGCAGATGATCAACACCGGTCCGCGCTCCGGGTTCTTCGTGTCGACCTTCGCCTCGGTCCACGGGTTGAGGTTCGCGGACGCGGCCTGGAAGATCGGCACGCCCGAGCCCGGCACGGCGTAGGTCTCGAACAGCTCTTTCGCCTCGTCCTCATCGACGGCGTTGGCGAAGCCGTAGCGGAACTGCTCGTACGTGAGCGGCACGGCTTTGTTGCGGTTGGCAGGGTTCTTGAGCACCGGCGACGCCGAGCGGAGCGCCGAGATCGGCAACGGCAGGACACCGCGGAACGGTGCAGGGTCGATCGCGACCGTTGAGGAAGCGAGTCCCCGTCCGGAGAGAATCTGCGCCAGCAGACCGCCGAAGGAGTGGCCGATCACCGCTGGCTTCTTGTCGAGCCGACTGATGATCCCCGCGACGTAATCGGCGATCTGACCGACGCTCTTGTGCGCGAGGACCTCCGGATGCGCCTTCGCCTCCTCGACCGTCTCCGGATCGTCCGGCCAGCCGGGGATCACGGCAGTGAACCCGGCCTCCTCGAAGAGCGTCACCCACCGATCCCAGCTGCTCGGCAGCAGCCAGAGTCCGTGGACGAACGCGACGGGAGCAAGCCCCGATGCGTTCGCCCGCTCGATCTGCGCCAACTCGTGGTCGGTGATGGTGCTCGTGTCGGAAGTCGCGCTCGCCATGTCCGTTCCTCCTGGTGTGTCGGTACCACCGACCGTCGGCGATCGGCTCAGGTCGGTTCGACCCACGATACTGGGTTCGATCCAGTGACCCGCCACGCGGGGTCGCCGAACAGTTCGCACTCGGCTAGACGTGCGTCACGACCTCGAAGTGGGAGACATGCTCGTCGCGTTCGATCAGGTAGCGGTCGTCTTCCGGATAGAAGACGGCCCTCTCTGGGTTCTCGCCGGCGAAGGCCTTGATTGCCTCGAGTGAGTCCCAGAGCGTGAACATCACGAACTCCTCTTTGTCCTCGACGGTACGGCGCAGCATCCACACGCCGCGATTGCCGCGCGTCTCTGCGTAGCCCGTGACCCCGGTGTGCTGCATGTACTGGGCATAGGCATCGCCGTCGGCCATCGCGACGGCTCCCCGCCAGATGCGCGCGATCATCTCTTGCTCCTCTCGTACTCGTCGTGGCGGCGGATCCACAGCTGCCACGCATCGCCCTCGTCGCGGCCCGCCGGTGTGCGGTCGAGGATTCCGTAGTAGCCCATCAGGAACTCCAGTCCGCGCCACGTGGTCGAGTACGCGTGATAGACGGCACCATTGTCGCGCACGAAGGTGCTGAAGCCCGGGCTCTCGGTGAGGTAGCCGGCGGGGTCGGTGCCACTCGAGCGCGCGTTTTGCTCGACGATCGGCGGTAGCGAGCCGGGCGCCGGCAAGAAGCTGCCGCCCATCGTCGCGACCGTCTCGCGGCTCTGTTCCTCCGTCTGCGAGAAGCCGAGGTCGAAGTTGAAGTCGCTCGGCGCGGACGAGACCCAGGGGAAGCCCCAGCCCATGCGGCGCTTGTACGCCTGCAGCTTCTCGATCGGCGCCTGCGACACGAAGACAACCGTCGCGTCACGCGCGTGCAGATGTGTGAGCACGCCGTCGACAGCGTCGGCGATCGACGAGTTCACCGGACAACCCACCTCGTAGCTAGGCCCGAACATGAAGTGGTAGACGAGCAGCTGGGAGCGCCCGGCGAAGAGCTCGCCGAGCGCCTGCTCGCCCTCGTCTGTGTCGAAGCGGTACTCCTTCTCCACCGGCACCCAAGGCAACTCGCGCCGCAGCCGCGCGAGCTCGTCACCGAGCCGCGTGTGCTCCTTCTCTCGGACGAGGAGCCGTTCGCGTGCATTGACCCACTGCTCTCTGGTTCCGATCGTGTGCGCAGTCATCGTCTCTGTTCCTCTCGTCTCACGCTGCCCGGGCCTCGCCCTGAACGAGAGCGGCGTTCTGACGCTCGAGCTCCTTCGCCGAGCTCGCGCGCCAACTCTCGGTCATGGCCCGCGACATCGGGTCGGGGAAGATCTCCTCTTCGCCGCGTGCGAGGCCTTCGAAGATGCCCGCTGCGACGGATTCCGGCGACGCTTTCGGGATGTCGAGGTACCGCACCATGTCGGTGTCGATCGGGCCACCCATGACTGCGTGCACGCTCACGCCCTGGCGCGCAGCGAGCGCGCGCAGCGATTGGGAGAGCGAGAAGGCGGCGGCCTTCGAGATCGAGTAAGCCGGAAGGACCGGCACGGCGGCGAAGCCGGCGAGCGAGACGACGTTCACGACCGCTCCCTGCACCCGCGCGAGCAGCGGCAGGAAGGCGTCGATCATTCCCCAGGTGCCGTAGAGATTGACTGCGAGGTGCTGCTCGAGTGCGGCCCGGTTGGTCAACGAATCCGGGAGCGAGACGCCGGCGTTGTTGATCAGGACGTCGAGCGATCCGACAGTCTCCACCGCCGCCGAGATCTGGCTCGGGTCGGTGATGTCCAGCGTGAGTGGCGTGACGCGCTCGTCCGCGTCGAGCAGCGGCTGACGCGTGCCGGCGTAGACGCGCGCCGCGCCGCGCAGGAGCGCTTCGCTGACGAGTGCCTGCCCGAGACCGCGGTTGGCCCCGGTCACCAGGACGCGCTTTCCTTCGATGGTGGTCGCTTTCGTGCTCATGACGTCTCCTTCGGTCGTGTGTACGTCAGTCGACGGGGCGAGCGCCCCTCCCAAAATTCGTCATCACCTGTGTGACGGCAGGAGGAGCGAGAACTAACCGCTGCGTTTCGGCACGTGGTCGCGACGCGAGATCGCGATCAGCCGCGCAGGCTCGACGCCGCTGTTTCGGAGCAGGCGTACCGTCGGGGTGAGGCAGAGCATCGCCCCACGCGTAAAGCGTCGGCGTTCGCCCTCGACACATACGAGCTCGATTTCGCCGTCGGTCAGAAAGACGATCGCGTCCCGCCATGCGACCAGGCCCGGCGACAGTTCCTGATCCGGCGCGAGCTCGATCACCCGCCGGATGAAGTCGGCGGAGTCGCGCGCGAACTGTTCGGGATCGAAGTCGTCGTCGCGGTTCATCCGGGCGGCGCGACCGCGAACCGCTCGACGAGCTCCGGCTGCAGGAAGTAGTCGATGTCCGTGATCAAGCCATCCTCGATTCGCAGCACCTCGATGGCGAATGGCTCCGGCGGAGCGCCGGGAGCGCTCTCCAGGAAGACCGCGAACGCCGGCTGGCGGTTGGCCCGCGTCGCCACGTGCAAATGCCGTCGGGCGCTCGGGCGCCACGGATACGCCGCGAAGAAACGGGCAACGGCATCACGACCGAAGCACCAGGCCGGCGACGGCGGCATCGAGAGACGCACGTCCTCCTTCAACAACGCCGCGAGTGCGCGCGTGTCGGTGCGTTCCCACGCGTCGAGATAGCGCGCAAGCACCTCCCGCTCACGCGGATCTGCGAGACGCGAGCGACGCCAATCCTCCCGCCGCTCCGGCAGATACTCCCGCAGCGTCTCGCGCGCACGTTGAAGCGCGCTGTTTCCCGCGGTCACCGACATCTCCAGCATCGCCGCGGTCTCGCGCGCGCTCCAACCAACCACATCACGCAGGATCAGGACCGCCCGCTGCCGCGGCGGCAGCCGTTGGATCGCGACGAGAAAGGCGAGCTCAATCGTCTCGGCGGCGACGATCGCCACATCCGGGGCGTCCTCGCGGTCCACCACCTGGTCGAGCAGCCTGTCGGGATACGGCTCGAGCCACCTCACCTCGTCCGTCCAGATGGGAATGTCGGCCGGGTCCGTCGGCTCGCCGACGAGCTGCGGCAACAGTCGCCGCGAACGGTGCTCGAGTTGATCAAGCGCGCCGTTCGTCGCAATCCCGTACAGCCACGCGCGCAACGTCGACTGCCCGCGGAAGGTCTCCCGCCGTCGCCAGGCACGCAGGAACGTCTCCTGGACGACGTCTTCAGCATCCTCCGCCGAGCCGAGCATCCGATAGCAGTGCACTTCCAACTCGCGCCTGAAGCGACCGGTCGCCGCGGCGAACGCGTCGCGGTCGCCGCGCAACGCGCGGGACCAGAACTCTCGCTCACTCAGCGTGGCGCTAACCGGAGCAACGGTCACGGATGTATGACGGTTCGAGCGCGAGAAACTCACCGGTGAAGCCTCATCCTTCCCGACCTGGGCCATTCTCGCGCTGCGGTGGTGCGTAGGATCTGCGCTCGTGGACGCAGGAGTACGCACCGGCGGATGTCTCTGCGGAGCGGTCCGCTACAGCGTTCGCGGTGACCCGGTCCACGTCCGGCGCTGCCACTGCGCGAGTTGCAGAAAGGAGTCCGGCAGCGCGTTCACCGTGTATGCACAGTGGCCGGTCGAGTCGTTTGAGATGAGCGGCGAGATCTCGAGCTACGACAGTCGCGCCTTCTGCCCCCGCTGCGGGTCCCGGCTCCTCGACACAACCGACTCCGACACGCTGATCGAGATTCGGATCGGAAGTCTGGATGAGGCGCCCTTCGAGCTGAAGCCCGAAGACGAGGTCTGGGTGAAGCGGCGCGAGAGCTGGATCCCGCCGGTCGAGGGCGCAACGCAGCACGACGAGAACTAGCAGCCCCACTTGCTCTCCCTCGAAAGCTCAGGCGGAAGGTCGGTCGCTGGTACGAGTGTGATTGAGGTCACTCGTGGCTGCACTCGGCGAGCAGCGTCACCGGCGGTGGGCTAGCAGCTCGTCGAGCTCGAGTCGGCCGTCGTTCGGCGGCGCGTCGTCCGAGCCGTAGCGCCGCCACTGGTCGAACGGCCGGTCCCATGCGAGCTCGAGGTCGTTCCCGTCCGGGTCACTCAGGTAGACGGCGAGATGCGTGCCGTGATCCGTGAGCTGCCGCAACGGAACGCCCGCGTCGACGAGGCGGCCGACGACCTCCGCGAGCTCCGCCTGCGAGGAGAAGTTGAGCGCGACGTGATGCAGCCCCGTGACGCCGTCGGGCTGCGGCGGCCCGTCGGCCGACTTCCACGTGTTGAACCCGAGGTGGTGGTGGTAGCCGCCGGCCGAGACGAAGAGGATGTCGCCCGTCGTCCCCCACCCCGGTACGCCGCGTGCCTCGTGGACGACGTCGAAGCCGAGGATCCCGACGTAGAAGTCGCGCGTCCGGTCGATGTCGGCCGTGCGCAAGTGCACATGTCCGATCCGCACGTTCGGGTCGATCGGCCGCTCCGCGCGCAGCTCCGGCTCGATGGGCCCTTGCGGTCCGCTCACAGTCCGACGCTCCCCTGGCCGCCGCCGCCCACCACCCCGGCCATCGCTAAGCACCTGAGGCCGGGCTTCATCGTTTCCTCACCATCATGCTCGGATGGTACGTCGCGGCCACTGATCGGGCTGCTCTAGGAGCAGGCGTAAATGATCTCGACGGCGCCTTCCGGCAGTGTGTGCGCGTCCTCCAGCACGAGCGTCGTGTCGGTGCTGATCGACGGGGTCAGCTGCATCCCGGCTCCGAGGAAGAATGGGAGCACGAGGAGCCCGAGCTTGTCGAGCGCTCCCAGCGCGCGAAATGTTTCGATCGTTCGGACTCCTCCGACGAGATGAACGTCCCCGCCGCGGTTCGTCGCTCGCAGCTTCTCCAGGAGCCGTGCGGGGTCGGAGTCGGCCACGATCGGCACCGGCGCTCCGTCGGTCGGAACGTCGGAGCCGAGCACGAACACGTCGAGGTTCGGCCATGGCCAGCGTTCGTTGGTGAGCGCAGGCTCGAAGGTGGTCCGGCCCATCAGTACCGCCTCACACTTGTCCTGAAACTCGGGAAACCCGTGACTCTGACCGGAGACGAACTGCCGGTCGCGCACCAGCGGCGGCCAGCCGTCGGGAGTCGTCACGTAACCGTCGGCGCTGATGCTGAAGCGTGTGCGGATCTGCATGTCGTTCCTCCGTGGCCGAAATATCGGACGTGCGAGAACCTTGCCAGCGCGCCGGCCGCCAAGCGAACATGAGAGCGACCGAGCCGGCCACGATGACCGACGGCAGGGTCACCGGCCGGCATTGTTGAGCGCCGCTCTGACCTTTGCAGGCGTGAGCGCGCCGTGCGACGCGGGCAGGCACGCCTGCACGACCCGCAGAACTACCGGTGAGTGCACATCGATGCCGGCGGCCTGGACCTTCTCGACCGACAGATCACCCTGCGCGGTCGGATCGGGGAACCGCCCCACACCATGGCTGCGCATGCACCTGGCAAACGACAGCTCGTCCGCCAGCCGGGTGCGCCTCTGCTGCGCCGTTTCCTGCGCCACGCCGCCGTGCGGCAGCAGCTGCTGACAGGCACTCACGGCCGCGTCGAACTGGTGCTCACTGACCCCGAGTTGTTGCGGCGTCGGCTTCCCGACGTCGGGGAAGTTCGGCACGCCGTTGGCGCGCATGCAGCGAGGGAAGGCGACCCCTCGGTTCGGTGTCGTCGTCGTGGCGGTGGTCGTCGAAGAGGCGACGCTCGCAACCCCCGCAGAGTCTCCGCCGCCGCAGGCGGCCGCGAGCAGCGAGAACGCGGCAGCCACGACGACGGCGGCTGAGGCGAGGATGAGTGGACGGCGACAACGCATTATCGGTCCTTTCACAGAGCGTTGGAACTGCTGTAGGGCAGCGCTGAGCTGCGCATGCTCAAACGGTTCGCAGTGCCTCGGTGGGTGACATGCGGGCTGCGCGGATTGCGGGGAGTAGTCCGGCGACCGCCCCGATGACGATGGCCGCGGCGAGGCCGCCGGCCCAGGCGGTGGTCGGGATGACGATCGTCCAGTGCTTGGTCGAGGCGTAGATCCCGGTCGCGACTGCCCCTGCTGCGACGCCGACGGCGCCGCCGAGGACGGCGAGCAGGATTGCTTCGGAGAGGAACTGTGCTCGGATCTGTCTCTTGGTTGCGCCGAGTGCGCGGCGCAACCCGATTTCCGACCGTCGCTCGAGTACCCCGATGAGCATGATGTTGGCGACTCCGACGGCGCCGACGAGGAGCGAGACTGCGCCGAGGCCGAGGAAGAGACTGTTGAGTGTTCCCTGGGCGTCGGCGCGGGCGGTGAGCGCGGCGGAAGGCTGGCTGACGTCGACCTCGTTTGGCGCCTCCGGGTTGGCGGTCGCGGCGAGCACCGACTGGACGGCCGCCGTCTGGGAGGTGACGGAGCGGACGTAGATCGTGGTCGGGTGGCCGTCGAAGCCGAGGTAGCGCTCGGCGGCGGGGAAACCGACGAGGACAGAGCCGTCGATCTCGGGTGCGAGCGGCGCGGAGCGAAGGATGCCGGCGAGGTAGAACCACATGCCGCCAAGCCAGACCCGCTCGCCCGGGTAAAGCCGGTCGATGCCGAGTCGTTGAGCGGCGGCGGCGCCGAGCACGGCCACCGGCTCGCGGGCGGTGGCAGCGTTCAGATAACGACCGATGGCGACTGTGGTGCCGACGGTCGCGGGAAGTCCCAGGCTTGCCGCCTGCACGCTGAGCGCGTTGGTGTTCACCGACGGGATGAAGGGGCTGCGGTAGACGCTGGCAGCGGTCGAGCCGGTCTCTTGCACGAGCTGCACAGGGCCGACACGCGCGATCATCCCGGGCGCGACAACCGGAAGCTCGGCGGCCTGTCCGAAGAGCGTCTGCCCGTTGCTGACGGTCAGGAGATTGGTGCCGAGCTTGTCGATCTCGGCGAGCAGGCCTGCCTGCGAGGAGGCAGAGAGGCCGAGCACGGCAACGATCGCCGCGACGCCGATCGCGATCCCGAGTGCGGAGAGCGCCGCACGCAGCCGGCGGGTGCGCAGTCCAACGCTTGCGATCCGGGCAAGGTCGGATAGGTGGAGCCGTGGCGTCTCGATGGTCGGGTTCGAAGTCACGAACGTTTCTCGTTGACGAGCGCGAACGCCGCCGCCCTCGCATGTCCCGCGGTCGCCGTGACCACATAGCCGCCTTCGGTCTCGTTCGCGACGAACGTAGGCGCAACGGCGATTCCACGGTTGTTCGTCTTCACGGTGATGGTGTGCGTTCGCCGGTGTCGCTGCACGAAGGTGCCGCCGGCACCGTGTCCGGGCGCAGAGAATCGGACGAGCACGCCCGAGACTGGGTTGTCGTTCTTGTCGACCACGGTGACGGCCAGCGGAATCGGGAAGCGAGCGCCGACCGACGTCGACTCGCTAGCGGCAGCACCCGCGCTGATGCTCGACGGCTTCCCGGCCCGGTTTCGCAGCCCGAACGCAAGCGGGTTGGAGACACCGGTGACACTGGCGGTCGCGGCAAACTCGCCGGCGGCCGTGTTCGCCGTGAACCGCGGCGAGGTTGCGATCCCGTGGGCGTTCGTGATGGCTGTTGCCTGGGTCACACCGCCGGGGAAGCTCGCTCCCGCTCCGGTCGCGGCCGCGGAGCCTTGGCTGTTCGAAGCGAGCGCGAAGGTGACCGTGATGCCTTGGCTCGGCTGGCCCGCGGCGCCCAGGACCCTGACCTCGAGCGGGCGGGAGTAGCTGCTGTCCACCTTGGCCGACTGGGGCCACTTCCCTACCGGGCTGGCGTGCGCCGGTCGGCCGGGAAGGTTGTTCAGTGCGAAGCTCACGGGCTCGCCGATGCCGGCGACCGTGGCGGTGCCGTTGAACCGGCCGGCGACGCTGCCGGCGACGAACCGCGGCGAGGTAGCGATCCCGTCGGTGTTCGTGAGCAGGTCTGCCTGGCTGCTGCCCCCGTCGAAGGTCGCTCCGGCCGCTCCGCCTCCCGAGTTGCCGCCGGTCGGGCTTCCGGGGCCGAGACCGAACGTGACGTTGGCCCCTTGCACCGGGTTGCCGTCGGCGTCGAGCACCCGCACCTGGAGCGGGGCCGGGTAGCGGGTCCCGACAGTGACCGACTGGGTTTGCGGCGCGAGTGGCGCGAGGCTGGCGGGCACTCCGCTCGCGGTATTCACGAGCGAGAAGGTCACAGAGCCGAACGGCGAGGAGGCGGTGACGAGATAGCCGCCGGACAGCGTGTTCGCGGTGAGCAGCGGGGCCCGGGCGGTTCCGGAAGCATCGGTCCCGACCAGCACCGCGTTCGCGCCGCTGGCGGAGAACGTGCCGCTCGGACCGCTGCCGGGAGCCGTGAACGTGACGGCGACGCCCGCGAGCGGGGTCGTGATCGGACAGCCGTTCGGGTTGGTGAGCGCGACCTGCAGGTTGGTGTCGAACGGCATCCCCAGCTTCGCGCTCTGCGGTGTGCCCGCGATGAGGCTGAGCGTGCTCGGGGGGTTGTCGGTCGGGCAGGTCGGAGTTGACGTGCTCGTCGGGCCTCCCGAGGCTGCCGCCGCCGGGAGGCAACCTAGTGCCACCCCGGCTGCGCCGAGGGCGAAGGCAAGCAGCCAATTCCCCCTCTGGTTTGCCAACGCGCGCAACGGTCGCATCGTCATCTCGTCGCTTCTCCTTCGGCCGTCGCGTCGGCCTCGTTGTGATCGGAAACGATCCGCCCATCCAGCAGGACGATGCGGCGCGGGAAGCGAGCGGCGACCTCGTGCTCGTGCGTGATCACGACGATCGTCGCTCCTTCGGCGTTGAGCTCGTCGATCAGATCGATGATCGCCTGGCCGTTGACGCTGTCGAGGTTGCCGGTCGGCTCGTCGGCCAGCACGATCGCCGGCCGGCCGACGAGCGCCCGGGCGATCGCGACTCGTTGCCGCTCGCCCCCCGAGAGCTGGGTCGGCCGCGCGCTGAGTCGACCGCCGAGCCCCACCCGGGCGAGCGCCTCGGCCGCCCGTTCCCGCCGTTCAGCCGCCTGAACCCCGGCGTAGAGGAGGCCGTCGGCGACGTTCTCGAGCGCGGTCGAATGCTCGGCGAGGAAGAACTGCTGGAAGACGAAGCCGATCCGCGTTGCCCGCACTGCCGCCAGTTCCCGGTCCGAGAGCCGGGCGACATCGAGGCCGGTGACCGACACCCGTCCCGAGCTCGGGCGCTCCAAGGTGCCCATCAGGTGCAGCAGCGTCGACTTGCCCGACCCGGACGGACCGACGATCGCCAACAGTTCGCCGGCATGGACGCTGAAGCTCACACCTTGCAGCGCGGGCACGGGCGGATCCGATCCGTAGGTCCTGGTGACGGAATCGAGCTCCAGCGTGGGCACGCCGTCCGCGACGGCGGCGCCGGCGGGAACGAAGATAGGGGCCTCGGCGGTCATTGGATCGGCACCACCACGCGTTGTCCTGGGGTGAGCCCGTGCCCGCTCACGGCAACCATCCCTGCGGCGTCGTCGAACAGCCCGACGCTGACCCCGACCAGCCGGCGGACACCCCTCGACTCCACCTCCACCGCGTAGCCGCCGCCTGCGAGCGCAAGCAGGGCGTTCACGGGCACCGTGAGCACGTTGCGAACCGTTGCGGTCGTGATCGACACGTCGACCGGGGCCTGGTCGAGCCTGCCGGTCGCCGCCGCATGGTCTGGTTTGACATCGACTTCGATCGTGGGGGTTGTCGAGCCACCGCCGCCGCCCTGATCGCTACTCGACGGAGTCGTCGCGACGGTTCCGACGAACGAGACATGCCCGGGCGTCGTGCTGTTGTCCGGCAGCGTGATCGTCACCGCATCGCCGACCTTGATGCTCGACTGCTGCGACGCATCGAGCGCAATCGTCACGACGCGCCGAGTCGAGGTGACCGCGAGCACGGGCCCGGCCTGCACCGGCGCACCAATCGTCGGAGTGACGCTCGTCACGCGCACGGCGCCTGGCTCGAAGACCACCGACCCGATCAGCAGTACTCCCGTCTGGGCGATCCCATGCGCCGACTGGAAGTTCCTGATCGCGGCCTCGGTGCCCGAGGTGAACGCGCTTCCGGACGGCGCCCCGTACCCGAGGGCGCGCAGGTTCCTGTTCAGCTCCGTGACGTCCCAGCCCGGCGACATGCCGATTCGAAACACGCGCCAGGCGGTCGTGCCGCCGTAGAGGAGCACGACCGGCTCGCCGCCAATCCCGTACAGCGCCTGCCCACGCCTGACGATCTGCCCGGCCTTCGGCAGCATCGTGTACACCGATGTCTGTCCGTAGACCGCCGCCGAGGACTGGGCTGCGGCCAGACTCTGGTTCGCGGCCGCGAGCGACGTCGACGCAGTGGCAACAGCGTTCCCGTCGGCCTGCACCTTCGCGCTGTCGGCGGCGACGGTCTGCGCGTCCGCGGCCGTCGTCTGCGTGTCGGTTGCGCACGGCGTGCTCGAAGCCGATCCGCCGGAGCCGCCGGCCGAGGTGCTGGCGCTACCGGCCGCGTTCTCGCCGCCGCAATCGATCGCGAGCTTCAGCCGGTCGGCTGCGAGCGTCGCGCGCGCCTGGTCGAACGCTTGACGATCCGTCGCAAGGCCGGCCCGTGCACTTTCAAGGGCGGATCTGCCCGCCGACGCCATTTGCTGCGCCTGTTGGACGTTCGAGGGCGCGGTGCCCGCGGAAACAGCGATCGTCGAGGCATCGGCATAGCCGAGCGTCGCGCTCACCTGCGTCTGCTGCGACAAATCCTCGCGTTTCAGCGTCGTCAGTGAGGTAGCCGCGGCGTTGTCGGCGGATCCGTTCGCGGCCGGCAACCCGCCCGTGAACGGGTCGGCGACCGCCACCGCCACTCCGCCTGCGACCAGCAGCACCGCGGCTCCGGCCACCAGCCGCCGGCCCGGCCGGGACAGAGGCGAACGGACCGGCGCCGGGATGCGCCTCACCGCCTCACCAGCCATGACGCGTGCGCGAGTCACCGGATCACCCGCCCCCGGTCTTGGCCGGCGGGGCAGCGGCAGCGCCGCCCTTGAACGGGAGGTGCCCTTGGCAGGCCTCCTGGGCTTTCTGGAAGCTGGGGTTGTTCGGGTCGAGGTCGCTGCTGGAAGTGGCGTGGAGGTGAATGCCACCGTTGGACGGGTCGGGAAAATCGTTGAGTCCGTGCGCACGCATGCAGGATGAGAAGGCGAGCAGCTGCTGCTGGCGCTGCGCGATCTCTGCCGGCGTCGGCTGCCCGCCGTTCGGGAGAAGCTTTTCGCAGGCTGTCCGGGCGGACATGAACGCCGGCGAGCCCGGGTCGATGCCTATCCCCGACTGGAACGTGATCAGTCCCTGGCTGTTGGGGTCCGGGAAGTTCGTGACCCCGTGCTTGCGCATGCAGGCGGAGAATTTCGCACCGTCTACGGTGCCGACGTTCATCGCGATCCGGAACTGTGGTCCGCCACCGCCGGAGGGGCTAAGCGCCTTAGCTGCCGACCGCGAGCCGCTCGTCGTCGTCGTGGTCGTGGTTGTGGCAGCGGTGGTGGAGGAGGCGACGCTCGCAATACCGGGCGAGCCCCCGCCGCCGCCACAACCGGCCGCGAGGAGCGGGAAGGCGGCAGCCGCGACGACGGAGGCGACGATGACTGGACGGCGGCAGCGCATATCTTTTAGCTCCTTCTCGGGCGACAAAGTCGGCTGCCAGAAGGGATAGCCCCGATCCGGTTACCACGGGGGAACAGGATCTGTTACCTGCGTGTAACCGGTCCTGCGGCATCCTTGAGGCTGGCAGAGGAGGCTGGACCCCAATGCGGGTGCTGATCGTCGAAGACCACCGAGAGCTCGCCGCCACCGTCGCGGTCGGGCTGCGGCGCGAAGGTATGGCCGTCGACATCGCGTTCGACGGCGAAGACGCGTTGCACCACGCCGCGGGGGACAGCTACGACGTGATCCTGCTCGACCGCGACCTGCCCAAGATCCACGGCGACGACGTGTGCCGAGCCCTGGTCGCGCGCGGGTCGCGCTCGCGCGTTCTCATGCTCACCGCCGCCACCACGATCGAAGACCGCGTCGACGGCCTCGGCTTCGGCGCCGACGACTATCTGCCCAAGCCGTTTGCCTTCGCCGAGCTGGTCGCGCGCATCCGCGCCCTGGCGCGCCGCGGCGCGACAGCCCATCCGCCGCTTCTGGCCCGCGGCGATCTGCGCCTCGACACCGTGCAACGCGTCGCCAGCCGTGCCGGCCGTCGGCTCGAGCTCAGCCCCAGAGAGCTGGCCGTGCTCGAGCTCCTGCTCGTCGCCGACGGTGCTCCTGTCACCACCCATGAGCTGCTTGCCCGGGGCTGGGACGAATACGTCGACCGGGACGGCAGTGTCGTCAAGGTCACGATCAGCCGGCTGCGGCGGAAACTCGGCGAGCCGCCAGTGATCCGGACAGTGCCCCACACCGGCTACCGCATCGACGCGTGAGCGCCCCACGCTCAACCCGGCTCGTCAACGGTTGGCTGCGAACGCGCTTGCCTGCCCCCACGATCAGGCTGCGGCTCACACTCGTCTACGGCGGTCTCTTCCTCTGCTCCGCGGCCGCCCTGCTCGCGATCACCTACGTCCTCGTCCACCACCAGTACACCGGCAGCTTTTTCATCAGCTCCGGCCATCAGGCGGCGGTCCAGTTTCAAAGCTCCGGAAACATCGACGCGAAGCCGGTCCCCGGGTTCGAGGTACCGATCGGCCCGAACGCGATCGCAGGCAGCCGCAAGGTGGCGATCGCCGCCGCGCAGGGCCAGTCCGATGCCGCGCTGCACAAGCTCTTCGTCGACTCCGCGGCCGCGCTCGCCGTGATGGCCGTGCTCTCGCTCTGGCTTGGCTGGGTGATCGCCGGCCGCGCCCTACGCCCGATACGCACGATCACCGAGACCGCCCGCGACATCTCGGCCAGCAGCCTCCACCGCCGGCTCGCGCTCGAAGGCCCCGACGACGAGCTGAAGCAACTCGGCAACACCGTCGACGGACTCCTCGCCCGTCTCGAGATCTCGTTCGAGACGCAACGACAGTTCGTCGCCAACGCCTCGCACGAACTGCGCACCCCGCTCACCCTCGAGCGAACGCTGCTCGAGGTCGCCCTCAGCGATCCCAACGCCAGCATCGACTCCTACCGGCGCACCTGCGAACAGCTGCTCGCGGTCGGTGAACAACAGGAACGCCTCATCGAAGCGCTGCTCACGCTCTCCCGCAGCCAACGCGGCCTCGACAGCCGCCAATTAGTCGACCTCGCCGCCATCACCGCGACCGCCGCAGCTGCAGCCGACCATGACGGACTTGTCCTCGACACCGCGCTCCTGCCGGCACACACGACCGGCAACCCACGCCTCGTCGAGCGGCTCGTCGCCAACCTCCTCAGCAACGCCATCGGCCACAACATCGACGGCGGCAACGTCAGCATCACAACCGAAACCCGAGACGGTCACGCCGTCCTCACCGTCTCCAACACGGGCCCCACGATCCCGGCGAGTGAGCTCGAGCGCATCTTCCAGCCGTTCCAACGACTCGATCCCAACCGCGCCAACAACAACGGCCACGGCCTCGGTCTCGGTCTCTCCATCGTCCAGGCGATCGCCAACGCCCATGAGGCCACCATCACCACCCGCGCCCAACCCGACGGCGGCCTCCAGATCCAGATCAGCTTCCCCGCCGAGAGGATGCTCGCCGCGGCTCGTTGACCAGCCGGCCATGAACGGGGGCGGCTCCGGGCCACCGTTTTGCCAGCACGACAAACAACGCTTCGGCAAGTCCCCGGCGACCGG
>CAWIKU010000010.1:0-55838 GCA_963836705.1 uncultured Actinomycetes bacterium
ACCATGTTGCGGAGCAAGCAGTTTGCGCGGATTCAGGGGCGCCGGGGGTGGGGCGCATGAAGGTCGTGATCTTCTGCGGCGGTCTCGGCATCCGGATGGGCGAGGCGACGCAGCGGATCCCGAAGCCGATGATCCCGATCGGCGGCCGGCCGATCCTCTGGCACATCATGAAGTACTACGCCGCATGGGGGCACAAGGACTTCATCCTCTGCCTCGGCTACAAGGCCGAGGCCGTCAAGGAGTTCTTCCTCACCTACAACGAGGCGCTCGCGAACGACTTCGTGCTCTCGGGCGGCGGCACCGACATCAGGCTACTCCGCAGCGACATCGACGAATGGACGATCACCTTCGTCGACACGGGCATGCAGGCGACGATCGGGGAGCGGCTGAAGGCCGTCGAGCCGTTCATCGGCGACGACGAAGTCTTTCTCGCGACGTACGGCGACGGACTGACCGACGCACCGCTCGACGAGATGATCGAGCGGTTCGGCCACGAGCAGAAGACCGCGATGTTCCTGCGAGTCCGGCCGACGATCAACATGCACGTCGTCGACAGCGACGAGGCCGGGCTCGTGCGCTCGATCGCGGACATCTCGGAGGCCGACGTCTTCATCAACGGCGGGTTCTTCGTCCTCAGCCGGGACGTGCTCGACGAGATCGAGCCGGGTGACGAGCTCGTCGATCGTCCGTTCGAGCGGCTGATCGCGCGTGGCGAGCTGGTCGCGTATCAGTACGACGGCTTCTGGGCGCCGATGGACACGTTGAAGGACAAGCAACGCCTCGAGACGCTCTGGGAGAGCGGGCGCGCCCCGTGGCGGCTCGACGCTCCCCACCTCGGCGGCACGGGATGACTCTGCAGCTCCTGGACCCGGTCGACGCGCCGCACGTTCTTGCGATCGGCTGCCATGCCGACGACATCGAGATCGGCTGCGGCGGCACGTTGCTGAACTTGCTCGGGCGACGCGACGACATCACCGTGACCTGGGTCGTGCTGGCCGCCGCCGGCGACCGCGCGGGTGAGGCCGAGGCGAGCGCGCGCTCGTTCCTGACGGGTGCTCGGCACTCGCGAGTGATCGTCGAGTCGTTTCGCGACGGCTTCCTCCCGTATTCCGGACCGACGGTGAAGGAGTTCTTCGAGCGGCTGAAGGGCGAGGTCGAGCCCGACCTGATCCTCACGCACTTCGAGGGCGACCGGCATCAGGACCACAGGCTCGTTGCCGAGCTGACGTGGAACAGTTACCGGCGCCACCTGATCTTCGAGTACGAGATCCCCAAGTACGACGGCGACCTTGCGAACCCGGCGGTGTTCGTGCCGCTGACCGAGGAGACGGCGCGCCGCAAGGTCGATCTGCTTCGCGAGCACTTCGTCTCGCAAGGAACGAAGCACTGGTTCGACGAGGAGCTCTTCCTGGGGCTGCTTCGGCTTCGCGGCATGCAGGCGAACGAGCCGACGCGCTACGCCGAGGCGTTCCACTGCCGCAAGCTGACGCTCGTGATCTAGGTGTAGGACCCGAGCGCGACCAGAGACGTCGACGCGGTTCCGCTCAGAGTGAGCCGATTGCGAAGCTTGCACGCACGACGGGCGGCAACGTCCGGTGGCCTCTCACGGGTACGACGGACCACGTGTAGCGTCCGGGCGCGAAGTGGACATGGGTGGGGAGTCGGTACGTGCTGCTCCGGGCGATACCGCGGAAAGCCACGTGTCCGGCGTGTCGGAACGTGATCCGATAGAAGCTGGCGTCAGCCACAGCGGGCCACGCCCAGGCGCGGGTTTGCAGGAGGACGGTGGTCGGCGCGGCCACTGAAGGCCGTGTGCGCGGTTGCCGACTCGCACCGCTTCGCACCCGCGGCGCGGACCCCGCGCCGTCTGCGGAGGTTGGATGGAGTTGACCGGTGGCCCAACGGCCCAGCAGCACGCAGCCGGCGCAAGCGAGGAAGACAGCCAGAGCCGTGATCCGGATCCGGCTACGAGGTGAAGCAGGCCGCGGCCTGCGAACGTCAACGGCCGGCAGGGGCGGACGTCGACTCGCCTCCCGCCATGCCGCGTCGCGAGCTGCAGCGGCAAGCTCGGGATCGACGAGGACGAGCTCCGGACTGATCACCGCGTCGTCGTTCACAGGCATGCGGTGCTTATCGATTGCCACCAGCTCATCCGACACCACCAGAAGGGGTACCTCGGACCTCGGAGCGGGCGCACCGGTACAGGCATCACGGAACGACCGGGTCGTGGTCGATGCCCGTGTTCCCGACGAGCACTCGTCGGTATGCGGCGACGAGTCGATCTGCGCTCAGGTCGAGCGAGTAACCGGCGCGAACGAACTCGGAGGCAGCTCTGCCGAGCTCCGCGCGGACGGCTGGCTCGTCGACGATCATTCGGAGGGCGTCCGACCATGCACCACTGTTGTCCGCAGGGACGATGATTCCTCGGCCGGAGCCGAGAAGCTGCGGTACTCCCGATGTGGCGTTCGCAACGCATGCAAGGCCGCTCGCCATCCCTTCCAGGAGCGCGTTCGACATTCCCTCGCCACGTGAGGCGAGGAGGAAGGCATCGGCTGCCCTGAGGTGGTCCTGGACACGGTCGCTGAATCCGACGAAGCGCACGCGTTCCGCGACGCCCTGATCGACCGCGAGTTGCTCCAATGTTTCCCGAGCCGACCCGTCGCCGACGATCACCAGGCGCAGTCCCTCGACCTGCGCCAGGGCCTGGATCAGGGTGTCGGCTCCCTTGATGTGCTCGAGCCGCCCGACGTAGACGGCGGTGGTCCCCGGTGCCCATCCGAGCTCCTCACGCAGGCGCGTTCGCTCTTCGGGCAGGGCGGGTCGATAGACGTCACAATCGACGCCGTTCGGTATCTCGAAGATGTGTTCGGAAGGTGCGCCAAGTCCTTCCAGTTCGTTCTTGCTCTCGGCGCTCAACGCGATGAACCATGCCCGCTGCAGCAGCCACCGACGTCTGAGTCGTCCAGCGGGTTTGGAGGCAAGCCGCTCGAAGTCTCCCATCCAGCCCGTCCCGAAAACAGTGACCACCGCCGGCACGCCCATCGCGGTAGCGGCAAGCGCGATCGTTCCTTCCGAGAGCGCTCCGTGCGCGTGAAGAATCGAATGCCGACGTACAGCCAGCGGGACGAGTCGGGTCAATCCCTCGCCCACGAAAGCGATGGATGAGGCGGCGGACCGTCCGGAGAGAGCAGACCGGTGCACGATGGCACCTCCCGAAACCTCCCGGCGTGGCTGACCCGGGAAGCCGCGCGTCAGAACCGTCACGGCGAGCCCGCGACGGACGAGGTGAGGAAGGAGCCGTTCGAGTTGTAACTCGCCTCCGCCGACGGTCGGGCGAAACGACTGAATCGCCATGCAGACCGTCAACGCGTCTGCACGCGCCGTTTCAGCACTCACGGACGCGATCCGGCCAGGGTGATCCGACCGGCGTTGGCAGCAATGGCCTTGTCGACGACGTCGAGCAGGGTCTCGGCGTGGCGCGCGAAGCTGAATCGTTCGCGAGCGACCTGTCGTGCGCGGTCTCTGATCGCTTCCACGTCGGCGCTGTTCGCCGGATCGAAACACCACTCGAGCGCTCGCCGTAGCGCCGCCACGTCGCCGGGTGGGACGACGATCCCGGTGCGACCGTCCTCGATGTAGTCCGACGTACCCGGGCACCGGCTCACGATCACGATCTGTCCGAGCGCCATCGCGGCCAGGTACGTGTCCAGTCCGGAGGCCCGGCGAATGCCCGTTTGGAATGGCACGACAACGACATGCGCACGGCGCAGCAGATCGATGAACCGGTCATGCGGCGTGACAGGAACGACTCGAACATTCGGCTCCTTGTCGACGGAGATCGGAAGCGACGTCGCGATCGTGACGTCGGTTGGCAGCCCGCGAACGGCATCGACGAGCGTCGCGTAATCGCGCAGAGCGTTCCCGCCGGCGAAGACCCCTGAGCGGTCCGGCTCGGACAGCGCCATCTCCTCTGCGCTGAGCGTGTGTCCGTACGGTGTGAACACGACGCGCGACGGGTCGATCCGCCAAGCAGACGGGAGAAGCTTCAGTTCTTCGGTCGAGCGCACGCAGTAGGTGACCCGCGGCGAGTCGACCGCACTCACGCCGAGGCGGCAGAGCACTCGATCGAGCCAACGGTCGCTGAGCTTCCAGCTGCAGTCCGTGATGATGACCGCGGGTCCCTTCGGGCGGCGCGCAATGATCGAAGCAGCGACGAGGTCGCCATATGCCGCTCGCCAGCCGACGGATCCATCGAGGACGACAGCGTCGTAGTCCGGTGCCGAGCGGATGACGCGGGAAATCAGGCCGACAGTGGAGACCGTTCGACGATCGATCGCGTCGACCTGCTCGAGCCACGCGGGGCTCAGCGTGTAGGCGTGCGTCGACAGAATGCGTCGTTTGCCCGGCACGTGAGCGAATGGTAATCGGGCGGCACCGCCCGGAACTGGCCCGGCGGTGTGTTTTGCCATGCCTTTCGTCCAGTCTGCGGGGCCGTCAGCCGGCTCGGGCGAGAGCCAGTCCGTGCTCCGGAGGCAGTTCTACCTCTGTGATCGTGCCGCCGCTCGGGAGGACGTAGCGGCGGCCGAGCTTGACCACCTGCGTCTTGTCCGAAGAGAGGTTGACGATCGCCGTCCCGGTTGCGAAGTTGCGACGCCACGACGCCGGGCCAACCCGATAGCGATTACCGGTCGCCGGCCCGAGCGCTCGATGGTACTCCGGGTAGTCCCACAGCCTGCGGTAGTCCCCGGCGTTCTGGAAGCGGTACGAAACACGGTCGCCGGCGACCATGAGATAGACCGCGTCGGAAAAGCGCATTCGGTCGACATCCTCCTGCGAGTCGCCTTGGCCGACCAGGAGCACGCTCTTTTTCGCCTTGAGGATGACGTCGATGTCGCGCCAGCGTTGTTCGATCTCCTGCTGACTCATGAAGCTGGTGCCCCACGAGGCGCCCATGTTCTCGATCATCAAGCCGTCCACGGGCTTCACGAGCGTGGTCGAGTTGTCGGAGTTGATCCAGACAGGTCGTTTCCCGGCTCCGGCCTTGATCGCTTGGACCATTCCGACCTGGGCTTGCAGCCATTGGGCGTCGGTGCCGCATTCGCGGCAGGTGCCGTCGGAGTTGGTTTCGCGGCTTCTGGGGCGGTTGGCGGTTGCCCAGACGTCGTCGAGGAAGACGCCGTCCATGTGGTAGCTCGCGGGCAGTGAGGCGGTTTTGGCCTGCACGTAGCTGCGCCAGCCGGGGGCGGCGGGGTTCATCAGGTAGAAGTAGGAGCCGCCGCCGGCGTCACGGTAGATGCGTTGGCCGGCTCCGTTGTGCAGGAACCAGCTCTCGTTCGGGCTGACCTTGTTGCAGAAGTCGTTGAGCCCGGACGTCCAGGTGGTCGTGTAACCCTGGTAGCCGGCGGCGCACCTTCGTGACATAGCCGAGGAGGGTCCCATCGCGAACGCCTCGTCGACGTACTCGAGAATCGGCTTTCTCCAGCCGGCTTCGCGGATCTGCTTGAGGAAGCCGACCTCGTAGTCGCTGCCGGAGAGAATCATCGTCTGCGAGCGGTGCACGAGCGTGCGCGCCGTCGTCCCATCGGTCGGCCGGCTGTAGAACCAGGCGAGCCGAGTCGTCGGTCCGGAACCTTTCGACAGCGCGGCCGGGGCGGCAAGCAGGAGCAGAACGACTGCGACTCCGCCGGCCAACCAGAGGAATCGTGGACTGCCGGGCGTTGATCGCATGAGACGTGGAAGCAGATTCAGAACCGCGGCAGCATAGCGGCAAGGCCTGATGGGTTCTGGGCGGCGCCAAAAACTCAGCGGCCTGTATCACCCAAACGGGTAGTTGAGGGATCGCCGGGGACGGTCGACGAGTTCCTTTGCCTGAAATCGACTTGACAGGCAATGGGTATGGGTACCACCGCCGTCTTCCCAGGGCGCTCGCCGCAGAGTTCGCCTGGAAAGGAGTCCCGTGCATCACATCAGAGCCGTGCTCAAATTCGTGCTTCCGTCGGCCGCCGCCTTTACGGTTGCCGGCTTGCTGGTCGTTGGGTCTTCGTCGCCGGGGCTCGCATCCACGTCCACTGCAACGGTGTCCATGGGCGAGGCGAGCGTCCTCTCCACCACTGACAGCGGCAACGGAAACCATTTGCTGGCGCAACAGGCTGCGCTGCCACAGGACGGCACTCTCCAGGAACTTTCGTTCTATGTCGCGAATGCCGCTGGAAAGCTTCGGCTCGCGGTCTACGACTCTTCAGGGCCTGGAGGCGCGCCCGGGACGCTCGAGGCCCAGACCCCGGAAATCACACCGGTAGTCGGTTGGAATACCGTCGCCGTGACCTCGCCGACGGTGTTGCAAGCTGGGTACTACTGGCTCGCCTATCTGGCGAGCGACAACGGTCTCGCCTTCAAGGTCGCCCAGACCGGGATTTACAAGCAGTACGCGCTGCCCTACGGGGCGTTGCCGACGACCTTCAACAACGCGGCTGCCACCTCGGGACCTGCTCACTGGTCGTTCTACGGAACTCTTCAGACGACCGGCTCGTCCGCCGCCGCGGCGACCACCGGCAGTCCTACGACGCGAGCCGCATGGTTCTACAGCCGTCCGACCGATGGGACGACGCCGTTGACGATTGCGCAGCGTTCGCAGACGATGATTCTCTCCGGCAGCGACTACGAGGTCGGCTTCCTGGGGCAGGTTCGGAGCGCCGGTTGGACGAAGCCGATTCTCGAGTACGTCGACGAGGCGTTCGCGATGGGACCCTCCTCGGCCATGACCGGAACGTGTGCGTCCGGCTACCAGGGTTACACGACCACCTGGACGTCCGGGCTCAACGACTTCTGCAACAAGGTCAGCCCGAACGAGAGCTGGTTCCTGCACAACGGAGCCGGCCAACGCATCTACCGTGACGCCGGCGGCGGCTCCTACTTCTACCTGATGAACCCCGCCGCCCCCGGCTGGCGCAGCTACGTGCAGGCCAAAACCGCCTCACTGCCCGCGAGCTACCACATGGACGGCGTCTTCCTCGACGACGTCTGGGCAACCGCCAACCGCCCCAGAAGCCGCGAAACCAACTCCGACGGCACCTGCCGCGAATGCGGCACCGACGCCCAATGGCTGCAAGCCCAGGTCGGAATGGTCCAAGCGATCAAAGCCGGAGCGGGAACGCAGCCTGTCTGGATCAACTCCGACAGCACCACAGATCTCGTTGCCCCGGTCGACGGGTTCATGATCGAGAACATGGGCGCCTCGTGGGGCACCAGCTTCATGTCCCAGGCTGAGGTCGAGCAGAGGCTGCGCGACGTCGACACGAACGTCGCAGCCGGTAAGGATGCACTGCTCGTCGGGCAAGGCAACCAGAGCGACATCGAGCGCATGCGGTTCTCGCACGCCATCTATCTGCTCGTCGCAGGGCCGCATGTCTCGTACCGGTTCCAGAACGCAGGCGATTACCGCTCCTTCTGGGATTATCCGGAGTACCGCCTCGATCTCGGTGATCCGAGCGGTCCTCGCTATCAGGTGGGCAGTTCGGTCTGGCGGCGCGACTTCAGCGCAGGAACCGCGATCGTCAACCTCTCGAACACGACGTCGCAGACGGTCGACCTCGGCTCCACGTACACACTTCCCGGCGGTGGGACAGCGACGAGTGTCACGCTTGCGCCCGATCACGGGATGGCGCTGAGCCTGGCCGGCTCGCCGCCGCCGCCTGTTGCGGTGCCGGGGTCGGTGCCGAATGTGCGGGTTTCTGCGGCGACGGGGACGAGCGTGACGGTGATGTGGGATGCGGCGTCCGGGACCGTTGGTGGGTATCGGTTGTCGCGTGGTGGCAGTGTTGATGGCACGACGTCTGCGTTGCAGTGGCAGTTCAGTGGGTTGTCGTGTGGGACGTCGTACTCGTTCGCTGTGCAGGCGTACAACGCGAGCGGGTCGGGTTCGACATCGACGATCAGCGCCTCGACAGCTGCTTGTCCCCCGCCGCCGCCTGTTGCGGTGCCGGGGTCGGTGCCGAATGTGCGGGTTTCTGCGGCGACGGGGACGAGCGTGACGGTGATGTGGGATGCGGCGTCCGGGACCGTTGGTGGGTATCGGTTGTCGCGTGGTGGCAGTGTTGATGGCACGACGTCTGCGTTGCAGTGGCAGTTCAGTGGGTTGTCGTGTGGGACGTCGTACTCGTTCGCTGTGCAGGCGTACAACGCGAGCGGGTCGGGTTCGACATCGACGATCAGCGCCTCGACAGCTGCTTGTCCCCCGCCGCCGCCTGTTGCGGTGCCGGGGTCGGTGCCGAATGTGCGGGTTTCTGCGGCGACGGGGACGAGCGTGACGGTGATGTGGGATGCGGCGTCCGGGACCGTTGGTGGGTATCGGTTGTCGCGTGGTGGCAGTGTTGATGGCACGACGTCTGCGTTGCAGTGGCAGTTCAGTGGGTTGTCGTGTGGGACGTCGTACTCGTTCGCTGTGCAGGCGTACAACGCGAGCGGGTCGGGTTCGACATCGACGATCAGCGCCGCGAGCGCCCCCTGCGCTTCCGGATCCCCGACGAACACGGCCCTCCCGACCGTTCGCGGCCAGGACACCGTCGGGACGAAGCTCCGGGGCTCGCGCGGAACGTGGTCCGGCCACCCGAGCTCGTATGACTATCAGTGGCTCAGATGCGACAGCGTTGGAGCGAATTGCGCTGCGATCGCGGGCGCGACGGCGCAGAACTATGTGCAACGGTCGGTAGACCAGGGTCTGACCGTACGCCTCCAGGTTACGGCGACCAACGGCGGCGGCTCGGCGAAAGCTCTCTCGCGCCAGACGAGTGTCATCGGGTAGAAACTGTGCCGGTCATACGTCGTCGACTCGAGGGCGTATGACCGGCCTCCAGAGAGGAGCGCCAAGGACGAGGCGAGGCGGCAGCCGTCCAACTCGAGCCTTGAACTCCGCTACGACATGGCCGCCTCTATCCCCGAAGAAGCTGTAGCGTTTTTTTCGGTGACGAACAGCCGGTACTTCCCAGGCTGCGTCGCTCTGCTCAACTCGCTCCGACTGACGGGTCACGACCACGACCTGGTCTTCGGCGATTGCGGCTTGACCCGCGACCAACGCGCGCTCGTCGCCTCCGAGAGCCGCCTTGTTCACATCGACGCCGACGGAGCTCGCGACCCTGTTCTCCTGAAATGTTTCCCGGCAGAGCTCGGCTTCGAGGGGGTCGTCGTCATCATCGACAGTGACATGATCGTGACCGACAGCCTGAACGAGGTCCTGGCGCTATCGGCTCGGGGCATGATCTGTGCCGTCGTCGATCCCGAGGCCGATCGTCGATTCGCGGAGTGGGAGACCCTGTTCGGATTGGCGCAACCGCCGCGTGAGCAGGAATACGTTTCGTCGCATTTCGTTGCCTGGTCGACTTTCCACTGGCCGCAGCTCCTCGGCCGCTGGCGTGAACTCTGCGAGCGAGTACCGCCTCAGGCGACACTCGCCCACGGTGCGGCGAACAACGAGGCCCTCTCACAAGGAGACCAGGACGCGCTGAACGCACTTCTCATGACCGAGGTGCCGCGGGAAGCCCTCCATCTCCTGGCAGACGAGGAGCGGCCCGTGTGGCGGAACACCCGCGTTCGGGTTCTCGAAGAGTCGACTCTGGCGTGCGAGTTCGACGGACATAGGACGAAGCTGCTGCATGCCGACGGCAGTCGCAAGCCGTGGCAGCCGCGCGTCTGGTGGCGGATACGCCACGACGCGTATGTGCGCCTTCTTCGCCGACTACTCTTTGCGAATGATGTCGCGGTGCCTCTGTCCAGGCGAGATGTTCCGATCTGGCTTCGGCCCGGTGCCGTGGGTACGGCGTCTCTCAGCAGCCTCGATCACATCAACGGGATGACGTCGTTTCTCTTTCGCCGCAGAACAGCGCGGTACCTGGCGATGCACGGAAGAGGACTTCGTCGACGTCTTGCGCGCGCCCGGTGAAACCTCCGCTCGTCAGCGTCGTCATCCCAACCCACAACTACGCTCGGTTCATCCCCGAGGCGATCGAGAGTGCGTTGGCTCAGGACTACGCGCCTCTCGAGATCATCGTCGTCGACAATGGATCCACGGATGAGACCAGAGCGGCTATCGAGCCGTTTCGCGAGCGCGGCATTTCTTACGTCTACCAAGAGGACGCGGGCCCGGGCGGTGGACGTAACACAGGGATCGAGCTGGCTCGAGGCGAGTTGGTAGCGTTTCTCGACGCTGACGACGCCTGGCTTCCTCGGAAGACGTCAGCCCAGGTTGCGCACCTCATCGCGCACCCGGAGCTCGGGCTCGTCGGGTCAGGCGCCTTCGAATGCGACGCCACGAATCAGCCGACCGGGATTCGGAAGGCGCCGCCGATCGAGGCGGAGATGGCGTTCGAGCAGCTCCTCGTGCGAAACTTCCTCGTGACCACGGGAGTGATCGTGCGGAAACGATGTCTCGAGGTCGTCGGCGGCTTCAAGGACATGTCCTTCGGAGAAGACTGGGATTTATGGCTGCGAATCGCCAGGCGCTACCCGATCGGCTTCGTCCAGGAGCCGCTCTTCAAGCGCCGCGGGCATCCGTCGGCGCTCTCCTTCGAGATCGGAGACCAGCTGCTCTCGAGGTATCGCGAGATCGGCGAGGGACACTTGCCGCACGCTCAGCCTGCTTGGCTGAGGCCCATCATCCGCAGGCGCCTGCACTCGACTGCATGCTTCTACGCGGCCGGGTACGCGATCGACAGAGACCGCAAGCGTGCTGCACGCCTGCTGCTGACCGCCATCTGGCTCGATCCGGTCACGCTGCTTCAGCCGAAGATCGTGCTGATGCTGCGCGCGGTGTTACCAGATCGCGCTTTCGTCCGCTTGAGGGCGCTTCACCGCCGCCGGGCCGGCGCTCTCCCGGAGCGGTTGTGAGTCCGGTGCCGACGGTCGTGTGCGGCCCGTGATGAGCTCTGGATCTCGGTCGAGCGAGGACGTCATGGCGCATCCTTTGGTCACCGTCGTCATCCCGACGCACAACTACGCTCGCTATCTCGCCGAGGCGATTGAGAGCGTCTTGGCTCAGGACTACCGGCCGCTCGAGATCATCGTCATCGACAATGGCTCGACCGATGAGACCCGATCCGTCGTCGAACCATTTCGGGAGCGCGGCGTGACCTATATCTACGAGGAGAATACGGGTCCAGGCAGTGCGCGTAACACCGGTATCGACTTGGCTCGCGGCGAACTCGTGGCGTTCCTGGACGCCGACGATGCGTGGCTGCCGCAAAAAACCTCCACCCAAGTCGCACACCTCCAGGCCCACGCAGAGCTCGGCCTCGTCGGCTGCGGGGCGTTCGAGTGCGACGCTTTCAATGAGCCGACTGGCATCCGGAAAGTGCCTCAGATCGAAGCCGCGATGGCATTCGAACAGCTGTTGGTGCGGAACTTCCTGGTGACCACCGGGGTGATCATTCGGAAGCACTGCCTCGACGCCGTGGGTGGGTTCTCGAGCGCACGCTTTGGAGAAGACTGGGATCTCTGGCTGCGGATCGCCAGGCACTACCCGATCGGCTTCGTCCAGGAACCCCTCTTCAAGCGACGCGGACACCCTGCGTCGGTCTCGTTCGAAGTCGGTGACCAGCTGCTGGCCAGCTACCGGACGATCGGCGAGGCTCACCTCGCGTTCGCCCGACCGGCGTGGCTCAGGCCGGTCATCCGGCGCCGCTTGCATTCGACTGCCTGTTTCTACGCCGCCGGCTACGCGATCGACAGAAGCCGCCGGCGCGCCGCGCGGTTGCTGCTCACGTCACTGTGGCTCGATCCAGTCACTCTGTGTCGACCCAAGTCGGTTCTTCTGCTCCGGGCGGTGCTTCCGAATCGGATGTTCGATTGGTTTCGCGGCCACCTGCGCGGGCCTGCAGAAGGCCTGCCAGAACGGGTGTAGCGACCGCCGGCGCAGCTGCGTTCGGCTTCGGTCGTCGTCAAACCGGCATCCAGCGTCCACGTAGTCGGTCGGGCAGGAGCGCGACGACGAATTTCAGCTCGTTGTTGAAGAAGATTCGCAGAAGGCCGAGGTAGATGATTGCGCCGGCCGGCACGCCGACGGCGAGTGCCACCGGGGGGGACGTCGCACGGCCCAGTGGGAAGAGGAGCGCCGCCATGACCAGCGAGGCGAAAAGACCTCGGATCGTGCTGCCAGCCTGTGCGAGGCCCGAGACGCCGAGCACCCGTCGCACGACGAACGACTGGATGACGAGGTAGACAAGCTTGATGCCCAGAAGTGCGGCCGCGACGAATCCGATTCCGAAGGGCGCGATGAACCACAGCACCGGCACGGTCAGTCCAACCTCGATCGCGGCCATCTGAGTGAGGAGCTTCCCGCGTCCGAGCGCCTTGATCGATGTCGCCGGCAGGCTCGCGAGTGCCGAAAACGCAGCCCAAATGGACACGAAAGCCAGAGGAACCGCTGACGGCCGCCACTCTGCTCCGTACACCACGAGCACGAGCGGCAGGGCGAGAGCCGCCATCCCGAAGCCGAGCGGGAACGCGATCAGCCCCGTAAGCCGGAGCGCTTGCCGATACGCGCTGGCCATCCGGCTCAGGTCTTGGACAGCGGTGTCGGGACTTCTGGGGCTCTCCTGAAGGCGCGAGAAATAGGGGAAGAGAATGCTCTGCAGGATCAAGAAGATCTCGAGGATGGCGATCTCGGGAATCCGAAACGCCAGGAAGTAGAAGCCGAGCTGTTCTTTGCCAAGTCGGGCGCCGACGATCACGTAGTCGATGTTGTGGCTGGCGTACCCGACGACGCCGATGAATGTGATGCTGAAGCCGAAGCCGACGAGCGACCGGACATACGCGCGGCGTACGACCAGGCTGGGTCGCCAGCCGGTCGCGAACCACATGGAGATCGTCCAGACAAGGGTTCCTGCGAGCGTGCCGAGCACGAGGCTCCACACACCAGCACCCGCCAACGCCAAGGCGACGCTCAACACCCCTCGCGTCATTTGACTGAGAAAGTCCGTCAGGACGAGCTTCTTGAATTCGAGTGCGTGCATCGCCACGTAGCGATGCACGCTGCCGAGTGCTCGGAGGGGGAACTGGAGGCACAGGACGAGGAAGATCGGCACCACTTGCGGGTCCGCGCCGAGATGCGAGAAGAGCGGCGCGAGCGCCCAGACCAGCGCGACCGCAGCAACGGAACCTGCGAGACCGACCCAGAATGCGGTCGAGGCGACATCCTGGTTCGTTCCGTCAGAGCGATAGACGAGGGCCTGGCCCACCCCGAGGTCGGTCAGGTTGTCGACGAACGAGAGAATCGCGACCGTGAACGCAACCAGCCCGAAGTCGGAGGGGGACAGCAGACGGGCGAGAATGAGAGTCGCAGCGAAGAATGTGATGCGTCCGCTAAGGGCGCCCCCATAACTCCAGAAGAACCCGGACAGGGCCTTGCCCCGGAGGCTGAGTCCACCAGCGGGTGTCGAGGGTTCTCCGTTCACCACGCCCACCCGACACGGAAGGAGCGCCAATGACACGGGTTCTGCAAGTGATCGACGGCCTCCGGGTAGGCGGTGCCGAAACCATGCTCCTCGGTCTGCTCGAACTGGCCGACGACAAGCGCACGGCGATGTACGTGGCATCTGTCGGGCCGTCGCATCCCGAACTCGTGGAACGCGTGCGTGCGAACAGCCGCGGGCTCTACCTTGTCGAGTCGCGTGGCCTCTGGGACCCTCGCACCCTGATCTCGCTCATCGCGATCATCCGACGGGAGCGAATCGACCTCGTGCAGACCCATCTTGCCGGTGGTGACTTTCAGGGTGGTCTTGCCGCCCGACTGACGGGCCGCCCTGCGGTCGCCGTGCTGCACAGCGTCGCACGTGACCGCGGGAGCTACGGCCGCGTGCGAGGGATCCTCGCGAACCTCGCGACGCGCCGCTTCGCCGATCGCATCATCGCTGTGAGCGAGGTGGTGAAGAAGAGTCACATCGACAGGCTCGGCATTCCGGCTGAGCGTTTCGTCGTGATCCCGAACATCCCTGTCGCCGCGCTTCTTCTCGATGAGCGATTCGACCGAGACAAGAAGCGACGAGAGCTCGGCGTGAGCGATTCGCCTCTGCTGACGACCGCTTCTCGCCTCGACCGTCCCAAGGATCAGCAAACGCTTCTGGCGGCGCTGCCGCTGGTGCTCGCCGCGCATCCCGACTTGACTGTTTTGGTGATCGGGGATGGGCCGATGAGAGAGGAGCTCGAACGCCTCACCAGGGAACTCGGCGTCGAGGCGAGCGTCACGTTCGCAGGAGTTCGCCTGGATGCGGTCGAGCTGATCGCTGCGAGCGATGTCTTCTGCCACCCGACGCTCTACGAAGGTTTCGGGCTTGCGGTCGCCGAGGCCATGACGCTTGGGGTGCCGGTCGTGGCGAGCCGTGTCGCCGGTGTGGTCGAGCTCGTCGCCGACGGCCGCACCGGGATCCTCGTGCCGCCCGAGAATCCTGTCGCGCTCGCCGAAGCGTTGACCGGTCTGCTGGGGGACGCTGAGAGGCGCAGACGCCTCGGCGCCGGGGGTCGCCAGGCGGTCGTGGCCCGATTCGACTCGGGCGCTTGGCTTCGGCAGGTCGAAGCGATCTACGACGAGCTCCTCCAACAGCGGCGCGGCTGGCTGCGACGGCTCGGCTCGGCTAACCGGCGGGCGCTCTGACACCAAGCTCGTCGCGCCCGCTCGGCGTCCAGCTTTCGAATCGTGTCCCTGTGAACAGGGAAAGGACGGCGACTGCCGCCGCGAGGTTGGCCAGTGCGAAGTAGTAAGGAATCGAAAAGACCCGTTGGCGCCCGAGCTCCCGACCGCGCAACGCCCAACCGAGCAGGCTGAGCACGCAGACCAGGAGCTGGGGCCCGAGGACAAGCCACCACCAGCCATCGGCCGCCGCAAGCCACGCGCTCGAGATGAGCAGCGTCAGAAAGCAGAACGGCAGCAGGCGCCGCAAGAGCTTTCGCGAGAGTGCTTGGATTGCGTAGAGCCCAGAGTTCCACGGGTTGAGCATGTCTGAGAGGGAAAGCCAGGTCCGCAAGCCTCCATTGATCACCCGGACCTTTCGCCTGAACTCGTCGCCACCGGTTCGCGCGGAGCCTACGAGCACCGTCGCCTTCGCGTCAAAGGCCAACCGCTGTCCCGCCCGCACGACCTCGGTCGAGATGAGGACGTCATCATTGCCCGCTACGACAGCTGGAGGCCGAAAGAGCGACCGCCGCAGCGCGTACAGGCTTCCGCATGCTGACACGGTGCTTCCGACACTGTCCTCGAGTCGTTTGAGCCACTGCTCGTAACGCCAGTACAGAACCTCACCGCGCGAGATTCCGTGCTTGCGGTAGACGCGCCTCACTTCGTTCCCGGTTGCTCCACCGACGACAGGATCCGAGAAGTTCGCGACGAGCTCCGAGAGCGTCTCGGGCTCGAAGAGACAATCGGCGTCGGTGAAAACGAGGATCTCTCCGGTCGCCCGAGCCACAGCGGCTGTGAGGGCGGCGACCTTTCCGCCTCGCGGGAGATCGAGCACCAGCACATCGTCTGCCCGGCAGGCAAGGTCGACCGTCTGATCGGCGGATCCGTCAGAGGCGACGATGAGCTCGACCAGCTCTTGCGGGTAGGAACCCGACCGGACGTTCGCGATCTTCGCCTCGATAATCGCCTCCTCGTTGTACGCCGGCACGATGACAGTGATCGGAACCAACAGAGGAGCCCGCAGCCGTGGCCGCGGCCGAACCCGGGCGAGGAGTGCCAGCGCGATGGGATACCCGACGTAGACCCAGGCGATCAACGAGGCAGAGACGACGAGCGCAAGCAACGCGATCATTGGCTGACCTGCTCGGGGGGTCGTTCCGCGCGCGCGGCGATCGAGGCATCAAAGAGGGCTGCCAGTCGACCAGCCTCGGTGGCGAGATCGAACTGCTGGCTCACTCGCTCGCGTGCGGCGGACGCGAGTCGCCGTGCAAGCTCTGGGTCATCGGCGATCCGCATGATCGCGGCCGCCAGATCGCTGGGTGATTCGGGCGCAACGAGCAGCCCGGTCTCATCATGGATGACAAGCTCCGGAATCCCGGAAAGCCGCGTCGCCACGACCGGCAACCCGCTCGACATCGCCTCCATCAGCGCGACGGGAATACCGTCCATGCGGCCCGAGCGATGGCGGAGTGAAGGAAGCACGAAGACATCTGACAGCTCGAGTGCTGCTCGGACCTGTTCGGTCGGAAGCGCGCCGAGAAACCGTACGCTGTCACCGAGGCCAAGCTCGGCGCACAATCGCTCGAGACGACTCCGATCCGCGCCGTCACCGATCAGGTCGAGTGTCAGGTCAGGCAACGCCTGGTTGGCAATCGCAAACGCTCGCAGCAGGTCGGACTGGCCCTTGGTCGGTTCCAACCGTGCGACGCAAACGAATCGTCGATGTGTCTCGCGCTGCCGGAACGAAAAGATGTCGGTGTCGACCCCGCAGTGAACGAGCTCGACCGGACGCTGCGTCCGGCACTCGCGCCGGATGAACTCGCGATTGAAGTCCGAGATCGTGACCACGAACTCTGCGTCTGCCAGTTTCTCATCGAGCAGGGCCGGACGCACATAGAGGTCGTTCGCGTGTGCCGTGATGCTGAAAGGCACGCCCGTCAATTCGCTGACCACCCAGGCGGCGGTCGCAGAGTGGCTGATGAAGTGTGCGTGAACGTGATCGATCTCGTGCTCGTCCACGATCTCGGCGAATCGTGCGGCCTTCCAGAAGGCGACCGCCCCTTTGACAACCCCTCCGTTCGGTCGCCTGACGCTGCCCACCAGCACTCGCCCGAGCGTCGACAGGTACCGCCGCGGCCGACGACCAAGCTGCTTTGCGTTCGCCGCGACCGTCCGCCGCGCCAGGAACGGCGCAAAGTGGACCTGGGGCAAGAGCCGCGCGGTCTGCGCGTGAAGCGTCTGTTCGTCCATGCGTACGAGTGACGCGAGCTCCATGTCGAAGCGCGGCACCAGCGACCACCACTCGTTGACGACGAATGTCTCCGGGACGTTCGGGAAACGAGAGACCAGATAGAGGATCGACGGCTGTCGCTTCACGCTCGCCCCACTCGACCCACTCGACCCACTCGACCGACTCGGGCCGCTCGCGCAAGCCGTTCACAGACCAAGCCGAATCCGATCGTCAGCCAGAGGTAACGGGAGTAGGCCGACGCGTGCAGGAAGAGGCCGTTGATCATGTACCCGACCAGTGCCACGAAGACACCCTCGCAGAGGAGTCCGTCGCGCCCGGGGAGCGCACTTCTCGCCCTCCAGGCACCGCGAAGGGCGCGGCCGATGAGGGCGAGCAACAAGAGGGTGCCGACGACGCCCGTCTCGGCAAGGGCCTCGAGATACAGGTTGTGTGGCGGCCGTGCCTCGTTGCGGGGATCGAGACCGACCGTTTCGGAGTACTTCGTGTAGAGGACCGGGTAGTTACCCGGGCCAACTCCGAGATACGGATGATCGAGGAACATGTGCAACGCCGCGAGGTTCTCGCCGGCCCGGTTGCGCACGGATGCGTCGGAAGCCGAGGCCACGCTCCCGGTGACAGGCGCGGTGACGCCGACGAGCCGCGACTTCGCCGTCGACGGGAGGAATACGACAAGCCCCAGAACTGCCACACCGATCGTCACGACGTAGACGGCCGGATGCAAGCGTCGCAGTATCCCGGCCAGCAACAACGCCGCGAAGACGGCGATCAGAGATGCGCGTGCAAAGCTGTACACGATCCCTAGGAGGGACGCGGCGAACAACGTCAGGCCGAGAAGTCGCTCTCGGCCGGATTTCGCCGAGATGCCGAGGTAGAGCGCGAGCACGGTAGCGGGCACCAACTCCCAGCCGAACCAGTCGGTCGACAAGGGGCCGGCGCTTCGGATGAGATCGTGGTCACCCTGAACGGTGGCAAATCCGAAGTACGTGCGCGCGAACGTACCGGTCAGTTGCTGGAACACCGCGAGTCCCCCCAAGCCACCGAGAGCAAAGACCGCGGCCCAGGCCGCCCGGCGGAGCCACTCGGCGCGATCGAGAAGCAGCAACATCAAGACGCAGAACGGGACGTCCTTGCTGAATGCGACGATACGGTGAAGGCCTGCTGCAGGGTCAGTCGCCAACAGCGTCGAGAACCCCATCGCGATGGCGAGCGCGAGCAGCAGCGTCAGGTCGGTCATCGGGAGGTCGTTGCGATTCTCCTTCTTCGCTGCGTATCGGACGGCCAGCGGCAGGGTCATGCCTGCGAGCAACGCCCCCGTCAACGGCAGGCCGTTGCCGTGATAGAGGCTCGCGACGTCGGGGACGTAGCCCTCCGCGAGAAAGAGCACGATCACGAAGGTCCAGCGGGGCTGATTGAACGCGAGCACGAAGCTGGCCCCGGCGGCCACAGCTACGAACGCGACGAAGAGAAGCAACGGAGACGTGGCCAAGCCGAATCCGATCCCGGCAGCCACCGCCGCAGCCAGCAGCCACAATCCGATGCTCGCCCGACCGGCTCTCGGCCGCTCAGGGCCCTTCGCAGCGACCGCAATCATCGCGCCATCACGTACCCGGTGGGTCAACGGGGCTCGCCCCGATCCGCTAGCGCGGCTCTCGGCCGGCGGTTCGCCTGCGTTCCGCTAGTCGGGCATCCGTCGTTTGGTCTCCGAACGGGGCCGGCTGCTCGACCGAGGGCTCGTGCGCCGACGATCCGAGCGTGGTCAGCCCCCACGGGAAGCGGCGATCTGCTCGGACCTGCGCGTCGACGAAGAGCGCGAGCACCCCGACCAGGGCGCCCAGGATGAAAGCGAGCGCTGCCGTGCGTTTCGGATGCGGCGAGACCTTCCCAGGTGTGTCCTTCGCTTCGAGGAATGCAAGCCGGTAGGCGACGTAGTGCTGCGCCGTCCAGCCGCGGGACTCTTGTGTGTAGGCGTCCGCGACCGCCTTCAGCGTGCGCGGGGAAGGTCCGTGAAGTCTCGTGTCGATGATGTCGCTTCCGGGACGGACGAACGCTTCGAGTGTGTACTTCTTGAGTGGCGCTCTTGGCCCCAGGGCCTTGTTGGCGGCCTGCGTGAGGAACCGTCTGCTGCCGATGCCGCCTGAAATGGTCGTGACGATCTCGGAGCTCACGTCCGAGGGGCCCTTCTGGGGATCCGGCACGACGACGAGCGAGACCGTCCGCTCGTAGACCGGCGCCGCGCCTGCCACGGTGAACCAGGCGGTCGCGGCGGCGACGACGGCGAGAGCCAGAACGAAGGCTGTTCGGCGTAGACCCGGGCTGCCGCCCAGCGATACCACTCGCCGACCCGCCCGCAGCCCGGGACGTCCGGGCGGTGCAAGGCGATTGGCTCCCGCGGTCCGCGTCCTGTTGGTACGGGTGCGACGACTTGCCATCAGGACGCCCCTCGACCGGCCAGGACCGACATCATCGTCCGGTAGGCAAACGCAAGCTGCCGCCGCACAGACCGATCGCGCACCTGACGGATGTCCATTCGGCAGCGATCCTCGAAGTTTACCCGAGCTCGACCCTCGCACTGCCATTTTCCGAAGATGCCGGGACGCGCCTCCAACCGCTCGGTTTGCCATGTTGCGTAGTGCTCGATCGGGATCCGCGATGGACGTGGCCCCACCAAGGTGAGGTCCCCTCGAAAGATGTTCCACAGCTGCGGCAACTCATCCAGTGAGGTGCGACGCAACCAGCGGCCGACGCGCGTGATGCGCGGGTCGTCGGGGATCTTGAAGTCGGGCCAGGGGAGGATGCTCATGTGCTGCAGTGAGACTTTGAGCTCTTCGGCGTCTGCGACCATCGTTCTGAACTTCAACAGGAGCAACGGGCGTCCGCCGTAGCCCAGCCGCCGGTCTCGAAAGAACGCCGGTCCCGGTGAGTCCAGCTTTGCGATCACGGCGATCATGATGATCAGCGGGACCAGGAAGGGCGCGCAAAGACAGACGACGGCGACGTCGATTCCGCGGCGAATCGGCTCACGAACGCCAGAGCGGCGTCGGAGCATCCTCGACGACTCGGTCACGAGACCGTCGGATTGTGCGCCAAGCTTGGCGCGACCGGCGCAGGGACGTTGGCGGCGGTCGGCGCCCGAGCGACCTGCGACGCCAGGTCGCGGGCAAGGTCGCTGCGTCGTGCGAGGGCCTCCTCGCGGAAGGCCAACAGAGGTTCCTGTTCTGCCGTCGCGACGCTCTGAAGGGCCAGCCACGTAACCGCGTCCTCCGGGAACGAAGCGACTCCCACGGATGTCGCGCGGGCGATGTCCTCGGCGACGTCGATCGACAGGCGCGTGAGAAACTGTCGTGCTCCGACTCCGGTGGTCTCGGTCAGAACGGCGACCAACGTCTTGCGTCCCGAGCGGCCGATCACGTCGCTCATCCGAAGGGCGGTCGCCAGCTCGCGCGAGAGAACGTCGAGTTCCCGGCGACCGTGCAGGGTTGCAGAAACGACTGCCAGGGGGCGTTCGTAACGGCGGGCACGGTTGAGCTCGGTTCTCACCCAGTCGTCGAGCGAGACCTGGCCGGACGCATGCCGACCGTCGCGGTCAGACCGCCGTGAGTCACCCCGTCGAATGGCGAACACTGCTAGCTCCCCCACCGTTCGTTCGCGCTGCCCATCGTTTCTCGCCCGCGGCGACCACTTCCGTCTCCCCTCGGAATCGCTGCTGACAACGCCCTGCCCGCTTGTTGCGCTGCGGATCAGGCTAGGAAAGAATCTATCTCGTCCGCGGGTAATCCTCAAGCCGCGCTGCCGAACCTTCGGCTTGGTTTTGCCTAGACAATCAGCCGCAGCCGTCCGATCCGGCAGGTCGTCGTTGCGCGCTCAAGGCGGAGGCGTGCGAAGCCGATAGGACAGTCATGACTCAGATTCCGTGGGCTACCGTCGCGCTGTATCTCGCGGGAGCCGTCGTCACAAGCGCCGTCGTGCTGTTCGCAGCTGCCCTGAGCTCGTAGGAGCCTTCGCTCATCGGACAGGCGGATGCGCTCCGGTGCGCGCTATAACGTCACCCCCGCAAGGCGCCAGTGCGAAACCACGTGAACCCATGAGAAGCGAAGGATTTGGAGCGCTCGTCTCGATCGCGCGGAGGTCGATCTGGATCATCGTGCTCCTCGTCGCTCTCGGCGTGATCCAGATGAACGTGATCCGGCACGCCCAGGGTCCGGAATATGCCGCGAGCGCCCAGGTGATCCTCGCGCCGACCGACCTCGCGTCGGCAGTCTCGGGGCTCAACACGTTCGTCGACCCGACGCTGATCGACCAGACCGAGCAGGCGCTCGCCGAGTCGCAGCAGCTGTACGAGTACGCCGCCGGCCGCGACCATCGCTTCGGCAGCGCCAAGGACCTCGAGGCAGCCACGAACGCGTCGAAGTCGGGAAGCACGATCACGTTCACCGCGACCAGCTCGACCAGCGCGCGGGCGGTGGGAACGGTCAACGTCGTCGCCAAGTCGTACACGGCCTGGCGTGCGGCGGTCTCGAGCCGCGCGATCGACCGCGCGATCGTGCTGTTGCAGGCGCAGCTCCGGCAGCCCGGCTCGAGTAACTCCGACCTGCTCGCTCAGCTCAGCAAGCTGCGCCTCCTGAAGACCCTCACGTCCGGCAACGTGCTGCTCGTCGATACGGCGGAGTCGGCGGCGAAGACCCGGCCCAGCCCCATCAAGGATTCACTGCTGGGCGGCTTCATCGGGCTGTTCGTCGCCTTGCTCGTGATCGGCGTACGCGAAGCGCTCGACAGCAAGGTGCGCTCCGAGGAGGAGACCGAGGAAGTGCTCGACGTCCCGGTGCTCGGGGCAATCGAGACACTGCCGCGGAAGGCCTCCCCGCTGATCTCGGATCGTGACGCGGAGCGTTACGGCGACATGTATGCGCTGCTTGCGGCGAGCCTCGTACAGCAGCGCGAGGGTGCCCAGCTGACCGTCATCGCGGTCACGAGCGCCACGGCAGAGGAGGGGAAGACGACGACTGCCGTCAACCTCGCCGCTGCACTCGCGCGCCGGAACGCGCGGGTCAAGCTGCTCGACCTCGACACCCGACGGCCGTCGCTCGCCCGGCTCCTGCGCATCCCACTCGACGAGCCCGGTGGCGAGCAGGTGCTCCTCGGACGAGCGAACGTCGACTCGCTGCTCTGGGAGATCGGGATGAACGGCTCGGGACCGAAGGCGCAGCCCGCACGCGCCGCTGCGCGGGCGCGGACCCGCGAAGGAACCTCCAGCCTGCAGGTGCTGCCGATCCGCGCTTCGGGGGTCCACACGCTGGTCGCGCACGGCGAACGGCTCGAGACGCTGCTCCGCGAGGCCTCGGCCGAGGCGGACTTCGTCGTCATCGACACGCCTCCGGCGCTGTCGACCCCGGATGTGACCGAACTCGCGAAGTTCGTCGACATGGTGTTGCTCGTCGTGCGCCACGGCCGGGTCTCGCGACGCAATCTCCAGTCACTGCGCCGGCTCCACCGCACCTGGCCCGACGTGGAGGTCCAGGCTGTGCTCGTGGGGGTGCCAACAGATGGCAGCACCTACTCTTACTACTCGGGCACGTAGCCTCGCCGACCCCCGCGGGGTCGTCCTCGGCGGCGGCGTCGTCCTCACGATCGGGTTGAGCACGCTGGTCGGCCGGCACGGGCTGACACTGCAGACCGAGGCGGTGTTCGGGCTCTGCGTCTTCCTCGTCCTCGTCGCCGGATTCGTGTCGGTGCCGTGGGTGATGGTCGCCGGCATGATTCCTCTGTTCGCGCTCCTGCCGACGCTCAAGGTCTTCGTCACACCGACGATCGGGGCGCTCAAGGATCTGATCACCGTGGCGGCGATCTCCGCGGCAGCAGTCATCCTGCTCAGGCGCCGTGTTGCTCGCCATCCGATCGGCGTCGACGGGATCGTGCTTCTTCTCGTCGGACTGCTCTTCGTCGTCTACTCGATCAACCTCGGTGGCCTGCTGACGGGCCAGACCGGGCATGGGGCCGCCTGGTACCAGGGCGTGCGACTGTTCTTCGAGCCGCTCGGACTGCTGATCGTCGGTCTGGTGTTGCAGAGCCCACAGCGGACGATGCGGGCGGCGTCACGCGCCCTACTTGCAAGCGCCGGACTGATCGCCCTGTACGGCGTCGCCCAGCAGGCGATCGGGGTCAACCGGCTGCTCAGCCTCGGGTACGTCTACGGCGACCAGGTGCGACAGATCAGCGGGCGCTTGCGCAGCTTCGGCACCCTCGGCGAGCCCTTCACGTTCGCCTCCTACCTGCTGCTCGCCCTTGCGGTGCTGCTGTTGCGCTCGCGTCGTCTCGGCCCGGGCGCCTACGCGCTCGTCGGGCTGCTCGGCGCCGGGCTCCTTGTCTCGTACGTCCGGACCGCCGCGCTGATCGCCCTGGCGGTCGTCGGGCTTGCGCTCGCGCGGCGGGAGCAGGCGCTGGCCGCCGGGCTGCTGCTCACCGTCGCGGTTGCCGCCGCAGGAGTGGCGTTCGTCTTCGCCTCCGAGGCGAGCTCGACACGGGCCGTGCCGCTGAACTCGACGACGTACGTAACGCTGAACGGGCGGGCTGCCGTCTGGCATGAGCAGCTCGGAAACGCCCGCTACTGGCTGTTCGGGCGCGGCGTCGGAGCGGTCGGCACCGCGGCACAGCGCGCCCAGGAGAGCCTGACCGGCAAGCGCCTGGCGGGGAGCGTCTCCGGCGCGACGGTGGTCGATTCCGGATATCTGGCGCTCGTCGCCGACGTGGGCGCGTTCGGCTTCGCCATTCTGCTGCTGCTTTTCGGACGCATCGTTGTGCTCGCCCGGCGTGCCGGCCCCAACTCGGAGAACGGCTGGGTCGCGCTTGGCCTGCTGCTCGTGATGGTGATCGACGCGCTGTCCCGGGAATCGTTCACGGCGTTCCCGACCGCCTACATCGGGATGCTGATGGTCGGCCTGGCGCTCTCGGCAGCACGCGAGCGACGCGTGGCCGGCGCGCGTTGATCGACACGCACTGCCACCTCCTCGCTGGGCTCGACGACGGCCCGCGGTCGTTCAACGACTCGATCCGCATGGCGCGGCACCTGCATGAGACCGGGGTGGACCTCGTCGTGTGCACGCCGCACTACAACGTCCGTTTCCCCACACCGTTGCCGGCCGCTGCGGAGGCGCTCGAGCGTTTGGCCGTCGCGCTCTCGACGCTCGAGATCCCGCTCAGCCTGCGGCTCGCCGCTGAGCTCGATGCGGCGACCGCGATCGACGCGCCCTCGGCCGACATTCGGGCGCGCGCGATCGCACCCGGCTACGTGCTCGTCGAGCTCGGCCCGGCGACCCTGCCCCCAGGGATCGACCGAGTCGTGTCGCGGTTGGCGGGGCTACAGCTCTCGCCCGTGTTCGCTCACCCTGAGCGCTGCCGGGCGGTCCAACAGCACCCCGGCCTGCTCGACGGTGCTCGCTCGGACGGCGCGCTCGTGCAGGTCGTCGCCTCCAGCCTGATTCCGTCCGCCACCCCGGCCGTCGGTCGGACCGGCTGGGGCCTGATCGAAGCCGGACGCGTCGATCTTGTCGCGAGCGACGCTCACCGACCAGAGAGTAGGCGGCTGAACCTGGGTCCGCTAGCGGCCGAGATCGGCAGGCGCTTCGGTGAGGCAGCCGCCGCCGAGCTCCTCAGCCAGGCGCCGGCCCGGCTGCTCGGCACCCCGGTCGCGGGCGGCGACCGCGAACGCCGCTGACGCGGCTTACCAGTCGCCGCCGCGGTCGCCGGCGAGGACGAGTGGAACCGTCTGGAGCAGGAGCCGGCAGTCGCTCGCGAGCGACCAGGTCGTCACGTAGAGGTAGTCCAACTTGACCATGTCCTCGAACGGGATCGAGTTCCGGCCTGAGACCTGCCAGAGACCGGTCATCCCTGGTTTCAGGGCCAGCCGCTTGCGGGCCCAGTCCTCGACATACCGGTCCTCTTCGAGGATCAGCGGGCGCGGCCCGATCAGGCTCATGTCGCCCTTCAGCACATTGAACAGCTGCGGCAATTCGTCCAGTGAGGTGCGGCGCAACAGGCGGCCCATCCCGGTCACCCGCGGGTCGTGCTTGATCTTGAACATCCGTGGATCGCCGCCCGGCGCCGCGTGGGCGTTCAGGTGGGCGATCTCGTCCTTCAGCTCGTCGGCGTTCGTCACCATCGTGCGGAACTTGAAGATCGAGAACGGCTGACCGCCGGTGCCCATTCGGAGCTGGCGGTAGAACACAGGGCCTCTCGAGTCGAACTTGATCAGGAGGGCGAGCAGGGCGAGGGTCGGTCCGAGCGCGATCACGATGACGCTCGAGACAAGGACGTCGAAGGTGCGCTTCAGGAATCGCGCCGTCGTCGAGAGCCGAAGCCGCGGGAGTGTGATCAGCGGGATGCCCTCGATCGTATGACTGGTCAGACGCGGCGGAATGATGTCGAAGAGCCGCGGCACGATGTCGATCCGGACGTCGAGATCCTTGAGTGTCCGGATCAGTCCCATCGTCTCTTCGTGCGAGTCGTTCGAGAAGGCGATGATCACGCGCTCGACGTTGTAGTCGGCGACGATCTCCTCGAGCTCTTCCGGACGTCCGAGGATCGTCAGCATCCGGAGGTCGTCGCGGCGCTCCTTCGGCATCGCGTCGATGAACCCGAGCAGGTTCACGTGATACTCCCGGTTGGTCAGCAGCTTCCGCCCGATCAGCTGCCCGACGCTTCCGGCTCCCACGATGACGGTGTTCTGGGGGTACGTGCCCGTCGCGCGGAACAGCGGTCTGGCGAGCGCACGGAGAACAGGCAGGAGCACCAGCAGCGAGAGCCAGAAGGCGATGCTCTGCGACACAGGTTCGGGCCGCTCAGTCACCCAGGTGAGCAGGAGGAACAGCCAGGCGCCGACGGTAGCGACACGGGCCAGCGGGGCGAGTTCGTCGATCGTCGAGTGGGCGATCGCGTCGCTCTCGCGGTCGTACAGCCCGTAGCTCTTGAGCGCGACGATCCAGGCGGGGATCGTCGCGCACAGAATCGCAAACGTCATCGCTGTCCGGTCGGCGCCGCCGACCAGTGAAGAGACGAGAAAGGCGGTGACGAGCGCCAGCGTGTCGGCGAGCGCGAGCATGATGTGGATCAGGCGCTCGTCGCGCCTGCCGAGCGTGCGCGTGACGATCCCGAGTCCGCGGTCAGCCCGTGTCGTCGACGGTTGCATGCTCGAATAGATGAGCGTGCCGTCCTCGCCGAGCTGGGCGCGGCGTTCGTTGGGTCCTGGAGGCATCACATCACCCGGAAGGCCGCAGCACCGATCGCGCGTTCGCCAGCATGATCCAATTCGGGATCCCCTCTCCCCATAGGGGTCTCAACTCGTAAAGACTGTAGCTGGAGAATCGCACACCTTCGCTCCGTTTTCGAGAGATCGTCCGGATCGGCGGACTATTCTCGTATCGGCATGGCCGCGGCGGTTCATGAGTCACCTGCCTCGGCTCTCGCGCAGATCCGGGGCGATCCGGCACTGGGGCCTGGCCTCGTCCTGGTCGGCGTTCTGGCCGTGTACGCGATCAAGTCCGGAGCGATCGCTCCGACGGTCTGGTACCCGGGCGCCTTGCTGCTGCTCGGGCTCGGCGCAACCGTGCTTTACGGCCGGATCCGGGCCGGGCTGCCGTTGGCCCGCTCACTGGCGGTCGCCGCCGGGTTGTTCGCGGCCTACGTCGGCCTCGCCTATGCCTCGATCATCTGGAGCCACGCCAAAGGCCTCGCCTGGGACGGCGCCAATCTGAGCCTGCTCTACCTGATCGTGTTCGTCACCTCCGCCGCCTTGCCGTGGCGCCGCGCGACCGCTGCCGCGCTGCTCGCCGCCTATGGTCTGTCCGCGGCGACGGTCGGCGTGATCGAACTCACGCGGGCTGCCGCGGCGCACGATCCGGCGGCGTCGTTCCAGCTGGGGCGGTTCGCGGCCCCGTTCGGGTACCAGAACGCGGCTAGCGCGTGGTACCTGATGGCCGCGTGGCCGATGCTGCTGGTCGCATCGCGTCGCGGCGCGCCGGTCGTGGCGAGGTCGCTCTCGGTAGCTGCGCTCTGCGTGCTGCCGGAACTGGCACTGCTCTGCCAGAGTCGTGGCTCGCTCGTTGCCGCGGCGATCGCGGCACTCGCCTATCTGGCGCTCGTTCCGAGCCGGGCGCGAAGCCTCGCGTATGGCGCCGTCGCCGTACTCCCGGCACTGCTGGCACGTGGACCGCTGCTCGACGTCTATCCGGCGATCAAGGATGGAGCCGGGATCGCCCACGCCGTTGCGCAGGCACGGAACGTCGTCCTGATCACCGCCGCGGCCGGGCTTGCGTTCGGGGTCGTTGTCGCCGTGGTCGACCGACGGGCCGACCTGCACGGACTCCGTCGGGCGGGTTCGCGCGCGATCGTCGTAGCGGCCACGCTCGGCGCGGTGGCGCTCGTCGTCCTGCTCGCCGTAACGCTCCGCCATCCGGAGGAGCGTCTCCAGCATGCGTGGCACGACTTCAAGGCAACGAAGCCCGCGACTGCATCGTCGTATTTCGCGAACGGGCTCGGCGGGAACCGCTACGACGTCTGGCGCGTCGCGCTCAACGAGTTCAAGCGCAAGCCGCTTCTCGGTGTCGGAGTCGACAACTTCGAGGCGGACTACCTGGTCGAGCGCCGAAGTCAGGAGGAGCCTTTGTACCCGCACAGTGTCGAGTTGCGGCTGCTCTCGCAGACCGGCCTCGTGGGGACACTGCTGTTCGTCAGCTTTCTGGGTGCGCTCGTCGTCACGCTACGCCATCTGTACCGATTGCCCCGCTCCAAGCAGGCTGTGGCCGGGACGGCGTTGGCGATGGCCGTGTACTGGTTCGTCCACGGCTCCGTCGACTGGTTCTGGGAGATCCCCGCGCTGGGGGGAGCCGCGTTTTGGTGCCTCGGGATGGCGGCTTCCCTCACTGTCGGGCCCTCGGCAGCCGTTCCCACAACCCGTCACGTGCGCCACCTGGTCACCGCCGGGCTCGCCGCCACGGCCGTCGTCGTGGTCGTCGCGTTCGCCTTGCCCTGGCTCGCGGCCGAGGAGACGCTGCGCGCTGCGACGAGCTGGCGGGAGGATCCTCATGGCGCCTACGCCCGCCTGGACACGGCATCGCGGCTGAACCCGCTCTCGGACGAGCCGAAGGTGGTCGAAGGCGCGATCGCGAGCCGGCTTCACGACCGGGCGCGCATGCGGTCGGCGTTCAGGGAGGCGCTGCGGCGCGATCCGCGCGACTGGTACGCGCACCTCGAGCTCGCCGTCGTCGCGTCGCTCGAGGGGCGTCGCACGGTGGCCCTGCGCGAGCTGACCGAGGCCCGGCGCCTCGATCCCCTCGAGCCTGTGCTGGTCGACGTGCAGCGTGACGTGCTCGCCGGCAAGCGCGTCTCGCCGGCCAAGATCGACCGGATCTTCCTGGCCAGAATCCGCTTGTAGCCTTGGGTTCTAAAGGTCTGGGTTCGACCCGGTCAAAGGTGGAGACCGTCTCGCTGAAGATTGACAGCCAGAGGCGGGCAGGTACTGTGAAAGCAGGAATTCACGTACTGCGAAGCAGCGGGGAGTTGACGAAAATGGCGGTGAAACGGACGATGCGAGGGCTAGTCGCACTGAGCGTCGTGTTGGTCGCGCTCGTGTTCGCGACAGGCGCGTTCGCCGGGACGCCTCCGGCGTACCAGGGCAAGGCAGGGAGCACCCAGGGCCTCGTGCAGAAGGGTGCCGCACCGAATCCCGGCACGACGACGACCGTCGGTCAGTTGCCGTTCACCGGCATTGACCTCGCGGTCTTCGCAGCAGGAGCCGCGGCTCTGATTGCGGCCGGCGTCTCGTTCCGTCGGCTCGGCCGCCGCAGCTCCTAGCGAGCCCCAAGCCCGAATTCGATCTGCCGACGTCCACCACAGGGTGGGCGTCGGCGGGCTGGTTCTTGGCTCCGGTAGGGCGTTTTCCGCCCAAATCAGGGTCGGATCCCTCGATTGAGGGAACCGATCCGGCGCGGCGCTTCCGATGCGGGAAGGGATGGGCCGCAGCATCCGCAATCTCTTCGTCCTGCCCGCGACGCTGCTCGTGGTCGTCACGGGCGTTGCCACCTCGGCAGCCGGTAACGCGACCTCACCGGGTCGCCAGATGCCCGTCAACCTCTCCGCGCCGGTCATCAGCGGCAGTCCGACCGTCGGCGCGTCGCAGACCGCGACTGCCGGCGTCTGGAAGGGCGGCGCGCTCGCGTACTCGTACCGCTGGCAGCGCTGTGACGTCGCAGGCGCCGCGTGCGTCGCGATCCCGGGCGGTACCTCCTCGTCGTACACCGCCGCGACGGCCGACGTCGGCTCGACGCTCCGGATCAGCGTCACGGCCTCGAACCGGAACGGCAGCGCGTCGGCAAGCTCGGCCGCGTCGAGCCTGATCGCGGCTCCGGCCCCACCTCCTCCGCCCCCGCCGCCTCCGCCGCCGCCTCCGCCGCCGCCTCCGCCGCCTTCTTCCCCGGTGAGTTCACCGGCGTCGACTGCGCCACCGACGCTCGCCGGGACGGCCCAGGCCGGCCAGGCGCTGACGACCAGCACCGGCACGTGGAGCGGAAGCCCGACGGCCTATGCCTACCAGTGGCAGCGCTGCAACAGCACGGGCGGAGCGTGCGCGATCCTCCCGGGCGCCACCGGGTCTGCGTACACGCTCTCGAACGCCGATGTCGGCTCGACGCTTCGCGCCTCCGTCACCGCGAGCAACCCGGGTGGCAGCACGTCCGCCACGTCGGCTGCGAGCGCGCCGGTGGCAGCCGCACCGGGAGCCGCACCGAGCGCGGGCGGCTTTGGAGTCGCGACCGGCGGGAACATCCAGAACTACAGCAGCGCTGACCTGGCTCGTTATCTCGACCTCTTGAAGGCGGCCCATGCCGGTTGGGTCCGGTTCGACCTGAACTGGAACACGATCCAATACGCCGGCCCCTCCAGCTACAACTGGACCTCGTTCGACAACGTCGCCAACGCCGCGAAGGCGCGGGGCCTGCAGGTGCTCGGCACGATCGACTACACCCCGCCGTGGGCGCGTGCGGCGGGCACAACGTCCACGACACCGCCGACGAACCTTGCCGACTACGCCGCCTTCGCGAAGGCCGCAGCGCAGCATTTCGGCGCGCTCGGCGTCCACAACTTCGAGATCTGGAACGAGCCGAACATCGACGCCTTCTGGGCGCCGGCTCCGGACGCAGCGCGCTACACGCAGATGCTCAAGCTGGCGTACGCCGCGATCAAGAGCGTCGATCCGGCCTCGACCGTCGTCTCGGCCGGGCTGTCGCCGTACGGCTCCTATGGCTCTGCGATCACGGCACGGATCAATCCGATCACCTTCCTGCAGCAGATGTACGCAAACGGCGCGCACGGCTCGATGGACGCCGTCGGTTGGCATCCCTACTCGTACCCGTACGGCACCGGTTATCAGGTCTGGAGCGCGTGGTCACAGATGTCCGAGACGTCGCCATCGGCGCGGAGCGTCATGACGGCGAACGGCGACGCCGGCGAACAGATCTGGGCGACGGAGTACGGCGCCCCGACGGGCTCGACGAGCACATCGGTCACCGAGGCAGCCCAGGCGCAGTACGTGACCGACGCAGTCTCGAAGTTCAAAGCGTGGTCGTGGGCCGGCCCCGCCTTCCTCTACAGCGGTCGCGACTCCGGCACCGACATGTCGAACATCGAGAACGCATTCGGATTCATCCGGAACGATTGGTCGTTGAAGCCGAGCTACGCCGCGTTCTCGGCTGCCGTCCAGTAGAACGACTCATCGATCTGACCCGTCGAGAGCAGCTCTTCGATCCGGCGTAACCGAACGAACTCCGGCCCTTCGAACTCCTCGCGCGTCAGGCCTGCAGCTTTGAAGACGTCACGCATCTCGGTGGCACCCGCCCGAATGTCCCACTGTGGCGCGAAGGCGGGCAGCACCTCACGGATCTTGTCGAACGAGACCCGATAGCTGCGGTTGTCACCGCCTCGCTCGCCGATCTTCAGGTCTGAGACGTCGAAGACGTCCGCCACCACCTCGGCGAGCTCTCGAACCTGGTAGTTCGCGCCCGGCGCACCCACGTTCAGGATCTGGTTGTGCACGCGCTCGCGGGGCGCCTCCAACGTTGCGGCGATCGCACGGCTGATGTCCCCGGCATGGACGAGGGGGCGCCACGGCGACCCGTCGCTGTCGAGCCGCACGACGCCACTCGTCCAGGCGTGTCCCGCGAGGTTGTTCAGCACGATGTCGAACCTCATCCGCGGCGAGGCTCCGTACGCGGTCGCGTTGCGGAGGAAGGTCGGCGAAAAGGTGTCGTCGGCCAGCGCACTGACGTCGCGCTCGACGAGCTCCTTGCATTTCGCGTACGCGGTCTGCGGCCGCAGCGGTGACCTCTCGTCGACGAGATCCTGCTCGGCGAGACCGTAGACGCTGCACGACGAGGTGTAGACGAACCGGTCGATGCCGGCGCTCTTTGCGAGCTGCGCGAGATGTAGCGAGCCCCGGTGGTTGACGTCGTATGTGATCGTCGGTGCCAGCTGCCCCAGCGGATCGTTCGACAGCTCTGCCATGTGGACGATGGCGTCGAAGCCCTCGACGTGGCTCTCGTCCAGTCGGCGAATGTCTTCGAAAACCGTCGGCGGTGTGTCCGCGTCGGGTGTGTATAGCGGCCGCTTGCGATAGAAACCGGCGTCGACCCCGACCACCTCATGGCCGCGCTTTACGAGCAGGGGACCGAGCAGAGAACCGATGTAGCCCTCGGTTCCGGTGACGAGTATCCTCACGAACTCACGCTCCGGCAGGCGATAGCGCCACGCGTCACGGCGCAGCGAAAAAACGTGCTTGCGAGCTTGAGAATTCGGCCGAGTGTCATGCGCATACTGATTGTAAACGCTGCTGGCGGAGAAGAATGGCGGGGCGGAGTCGAGCGCGGGATCGCGCTCGCGTCGTCATTGCTGAACGAGCGCGGCGTCGAGGTGAGGCTGTTGCAGTCGACGCCCTCGAGCGAGCGGCAGGCCTTCGAAGTCGTCCGGGTCGGGCCGACCGGCCCTGGTGCGCTCGGACGACGCGTCCGCAACCGTCTGATCGACTTTACGGCCGTCTCGACGCGCGAGCTCGACGCCGCGGTCGTCGCAAGCGGTGCAGACGTCGTGCACACGCACAACCTGCCCGGCATCACGACTGCGGTCTGGGATGTCGCGCGGCGCAACGGTATCCCGATCGTTCACTCGCTCCACGACTACTACCTGCTTTGTCCTCGCGCGTCATTGATGAATCGCCGTGGCGAGCTCTGCGGGGATCACGTGTTCTGCCGCCTGCGTACGGCGCGCCTAGGACGCTGGTCGGATGCGGTCTCGATCCTCACCGGCGTGTCGAACGCCGTGCTCGACGCCCACGAAGGGCTCTTTCCGCTGGCCCGGCGTGAGGTGCTGCGTAACCCGATGGTTGCGTTCGATCGCGAGCGCATGCGGCCGCCGACGCTCGAGCCCCTCACCGTCGGCTATCTCGGCGGGCTGACGCACGAGAAGGGCGTCGAAGAGCTGCTCGGCGCCGTCGAGCAGCTCCGGGGAGACACCCGCTTCGATTTTCGCATCGGAGGTCACGGCCGGCTGATGCCACTCGTCCAGGAGCGTGCTGCCCAACTGGGCAATCTCACCTTCGACGGGGTCGTGCGGCCGGCTGACAAGCGCGCGTTCATCGACCGCTGCGACCTCGGAATCATCCCGTCCGTCTGGGCCGAGCCGGGTGGGCCGACTCACGTGCTCGCCGAGTGGCTGACTGCAGGCCGGCCGGCGCTCGTCTCGCCCAGAGGTGGCCTGGGCGAGGTCGCCGGTGCCGTTGGTGGCGCGATTCCTGTCGAGCCATCGAGCGACGCGATCGTCGGCGCTCTTCTGGGTCTGGCTCGACCCGAGCGTTGGGCGGAGGCGCTCGCGGCGCGGGGCGCATGGGACCGTGACCGCGAGCTGGACGCGTGGATCGGCCGGCAGGTCGATCTCTACGGAGAGCTCCTTGGTCGCGCTAGCCGTACCGTGCCCGCGCTGATGTGACGAGACCGCGAGCGGTGTCGCGCACGACTCCCGGCAGGCTGACCACGACGGCGGTGTAGACGACGAGGCCGATCAGGACGGTGACAACGCGCGGCGCGGGGGTAACCAGCACGACGGCTGCCATCGCCAGAGCGGCGGCCAGGACGATTCGCAGCGCGCGACCCGGGTAGGTGAACTGGAAGCGACGTCGGACGAAGAACAGCGACAAGCCGAGCGACACCGCCTCGGACGCGACGGAGGTCGCCGCCGCGGCCTCGTAGCCGAAGACGGGGATCAAGGCCAGGTTGAGCGCGACGTTCAGCGCGAGGATCGAGATCGCGCAGACGAGCAGGATTCGCTCGAGGTGAGCGGCGACGAGCATCCGCCAGAGCAGGCTGTTCGTCCCGGCGACGATCGGATAGAGCGCGAGGATCTGGAGGGCACGAGCGGCAGGCTCGTACTTCGATCCGGCGGTGAGCGCAAGCAGTTCGCGGGGAGCGAGCAGCATCACCAGCGAAACCGGCGCTGTGATCGCCGCCAGCATCTCGAAGCCTCGGCGTGAGAACGGGACGAATCGTGGGTCGCTGCGCGCGGCGAGCGATGTGAGCGCCGGCACCAGCGTCAGCACGGCGGCGCTGAGAAACACCTCCGAGAGCTCGACGAACTTGTACGCGGCGCCGTACAGGCCCACCTCCCGCGACGGGCGGAGGAGGGCGAGCAGGACAGCGTCGATGCGGAAGTACACCTGCGAGACGGCGAGGCCGATGCCGAGCACCAGTGAGGCGCGCAGGAACCTGCGCCAGTACACGAGGTTGACCGAGGGCTTGAGCGAGACCGTTCGATGCACGGTGGTCGCGTTGACGATCAGGATCACCGCCAGGCCTGCCACGTTCGCTGCGATGATCGAGTTGAACCCGTAGCCGCCGGCTAGGACTGCGAGCGTCAACGCGAACGTCGCGGAGCGGCCGAGGAGCACGGCTGCCACGGAACGGTGCATGCGCAGCTGCACCTGCAGCACGGGAAGGAGGCTTAGATTCATGAGCGTGAAGAAGGCGCCGGGCGAGCCGACGAGCACGCCGATCTGAGTTCGGTGATTGAGCGGAATCACGAACGCGAACGCCGCGGCCCCGACGACCGCAAGCAGCGAGATGAGTGCCCGCAGCGGTAACGAGGCGTTGACGATCTCCCGCATCCGCTCCGGGGCAGCGGAAACGTCCCGCAGAACGATTGCCGACAGCCCGACGTCGGCGATGACCGTCGGGATGAAGAGGAACACCATCACGGCCGTGTAGTCGCCGAACCCGCTGGGGCCCAGGTAACGCGTGATGAGCGCGAACGTCAGAAGCGAGATCAGCGACTGCAGCGGAATCGACGCCGCTTGCACGATTGCGTTCGACGCCATCCGGTTGGTCGACGGAATCACGACCGGACCCACAGGATCGATCGCCACGCGCTCTCCCTCAGCCCGGCCGGCGAAGCGGCCAGTGCGCCTTCGCCGAGACGAGGGAGCACACGGCGTCATCGTGCCGTCCCGCAGCGCGGAATGCGGCCGCACGGACGAAGTGACCGAGGCTCAGGTTCATGAGCGCGATTCCCGCCCGCGGCGCAGAGAGCTGTCGCTCGATCACTTTCCTGGTCGCCGCCGAGGTCAGCTTCGCCCGTTGAACGTCGGGGAGACCGCTCACGTTTCCGACGTGGACGAACACCGCGTCGTGGTCGAACCAGGTGGCCCAGCCGGCCTTGACGGCGCGCCACGACAGGTCGAGATCCTCGCCGAACATCGCATCGGCCTCGAACCAGCCGCCGAGCAGCCGCCACACCTCGCCGCGGATCGTCACTACGGCACCGCGAGACGCGCGGATCACACGCGACGATGCATGGTCCCAGCGCGTGCTCCAGAGGGGCCGGTAGCGATTCGGGAGCACGCGGCCGACTCCGAGCGCGAGCGAGAGCGTCGCGAGCGGCGTCGGCAAGGGGACGGCACTGCGCTGCAACGTCAGGTCGACGTTCAGCAGCCGCGGCACGACGATCCCGACCCTCTCGCGCTCCAGGGCTCGGGCGAGACTGCCCAGCGAGCCGGGCCGCTCGACGAACGCGTCGTTGTTCACGAAGTAATACGTCTCGGCATGCTGCGCAGCCGCGCCGCGATTTGCGGCGCGGGCGTAGCCGATGTTCTCGGCGATGCGAACGTGGGCCGATGCCGGAAAGCGGTCCTGGAGAACGGCTGCACTGTCGTCGCTAGAGCCGTTGTCGACGAGCACGAGCCGCTCGGGCAGTAGGCCATCGTCGAGCAGCGCAGCGCCGCAGCGAGTCGTGAACTCGTGCGAATTCCAGTTGACGACGACTGCCGTCGCCGCGCGAAGACGGTCGTCGCCGGTCACGGTTCAGATCATAGGTTCGACTCCGGACTGGTCAGGGACCGGTACAGCGCGACATACGAGGACGCGGCACGGTCCCACCGCAGGCCGGCGGCAGCCGCCAGGCCCTGGCGGCGAAGCTCCTGCCGAAGCGCCAGGTCCCCCTGCAGTTGCAGCAGCGCAGCCGCCCAGCCGTCGACATCCGCCGGGTCGAATCGCAGCGCGGCGCCCGGCCCGACCTCGTCGAGGCCGCTGCCCGTCGCCACGATTACCGGCACACCTCTGACCATTGCCTCGCCCGCCGGAATCCCGAACCCCTCGACGAGCGAGGGGACGGCGACGAACGCAGCCTCCCGGAACAGCCTGTCCCGTACCTCGTCGGACACCTTCCCGATCACGTCGACACCGTCGGCCGAGTTGAGTGCCGCCGCGATCGGGCCGCCGTTGTAGCCGACAGTCCCGGCGACGAGCCAGCGGAGCCGGAGACCCGAGCGGCGAGCCCGCTGAAACGCAGCGAGCAGACCGAGGTGGTTCTTGCGCGGCTCGATCGTCGAGATCGTGAAGAAGTAGCTCTCGGCGCCGGTCGGCTCCGACGGAGCTCCAGTCGGCGGGTCGATTCCTGGCGAGATCACGTGCAGTCGGTTGCGCACCTGCGGCAGGTGGTGGACGAGCCGTCGCCTCGTGTACTCCGAGACGCACACGATGGCTGCCGGGCGCATCATCACGGCCAGCCGCAGCAGCCCCGACTTGTAGGCGCGCACCGAACGCGGGAACCACTCGGGCCGGTCGAGGAAACAAACGTCGTGCACCGTCAGGAGCACCCGGTGACGGTCGAGGGGAGAGGAACGAAAGTCGGGCAGGTGTACGAGGTCGGCGTCCCGGTCGGCGAACGGAAGCACGAGTTGCTGCTCGACGATTCGAGCCAGCCGCCGTCCCTGCGTGCCGGTGAGGCTGCGGACGACGAATTCGTCGTCCGGGCCGAGCGCGGCGGGGATGGCGCGGCGCAGTCCCGCGGAATGCGTTCCGATCCCGTCGCGGCCGTCGTGTGCGACGAACAGGATCTTCATGCCTGCACGACCGCGTCGGCGCACACGGCGAGCATTCGCTCGCGGAATCGGCCGGTCGAGTAGCCGGCGGCATGGGCGACCAGCGCGTCGCGGTCCCACGCCATATCAAGCGCCTGCAGGAGCGCGTCTGCAAGCGCGTCGACTGACGGCTCGTTGAAGAGCACTCCGGTACGGCCGGGCAGGACCGTCTCGAGGGCGCCCCCGGCGCCGAAGGCGACGACCGGGCAGCCGGCGGCGTTCGCCTCGAGCGCGGTCAGGCCGAAATCCTCCGCGCCGCTGACAATCAGGACGCGTGCGCGTCCCATCAGATCCGACACGGCGGCGTCAGAGAGCCGGCCGAGGAACGTCGTCGTCGCACCGGCCTGCTCCTCGAGCGCGCGGCGCGCGGCTCCGTCGCCGACGATTCGGAGCGGCAGCCCGATCCGTTCGGACGCGTCGATGGCGAGGTCGACGCGCTTGTACGGTTGCAGGCGCGAGACCACGAGAGCGAACTCGCCCTGCTCCAGCGGCGTGAACCGCTCGACCTCGATCGGAGGAGGGATTACGTCGGAGCTACGGCCGTAGACGCGCTCGACCCGTGCGGCGACAGCTGCCGAGTTCGCGACGTAGGTCGTCACGGCTGCTGCTGCGGCGCGATCCGAGGAGCGCAGACGCTCGAGTCGCGCGGCGGCGAACGTCGCGAGCCGCCGACGGAAACCCGGCTCGTGGTGGAGGTAGTCGCCGGTCTGCCAGAGGAAGCGTGGCGGGTTATGGCAGTAGACGACGACGGGCGAGCGTGTGCTGAGCGCCACCCGGTGCGCCCACGCGCTGCTGCTTGCGACCACGAGGTCGTAGGCGCTCAGGTCGAGCGAGTCGAAGGCGCGCGCGTACAGCGGCAGATAGGCTCGGTAGAGCCGTCCGATGCCGGGAGCGTGCTGGAGGTACGTCGGGCGCACCGCCGCGCGCGGGAGGTCGTCGGGTAGCCCCCGTGCGCGGACCGCCGACGTATAAACGGGGGAGTCCGGGAACATCGTGTGCAACGAGGCTGCGACGCGCTCCGCGCCTCCGGCGACGAGGAAGTAGTCGTGAACGAGGGCGACGCGAAGTCGGCCCCAGTCGACCGAGCTCACCAGCCGGTTGCGAACACGTGGCGGTCGCGCATGGACCGCGGCGATGCTAACAGTGAACGCAGTCGGTGCCCTTGCGTCGGCGGGCCCTGTCGGTCACGATCCGGCTCGTGAGGCGGATCGGTGTCCGTCGGCAGGTGCTGGCGGGGACGATCGTGTTCTTCGTCCTGCGCCTCGCCCTGTCAGGTTTCCGTGCCGGCCCGCTGCTTGTGGCGGACGAGGCGGGCTACCTGACGAACGCGCGCGTGCTCATTCGGGGCGTCGCGGGCCAGATGACGATCGCTCCGTTCTATCGCGGGGGCTACTCGCTGCTCATCGCACCGCTACTCGAGCTTCACGTCTCCCCGGCATTCACCTATCACCTGATCCTCGCGGTCAACGCACTGCTTGCGGCGTCACTCGTGCCGCTGCTCTACCTGCTGTTGACGTGCTCGTTCCGCCTCGCGCCCCAGGCGGCGGTGGCCGGCGCGATCGTCGGTGCGGCGTATCCGAGCGTGACGCTGCTCTCGCAGGTGGCGATGTCGGAGAACCTACTCGCGCCTCTGTTCGTGATCTGGTTGCTCGGAGCCGGGCGGCTGGTCGAGGCTTCGAGGTCGCGTTCGGGTGCGGTGTGGGCCTGCGCGGTCAGCGCCTGTGGCGTCGCGTTGTTCGCGGTGCACGGTCGCATGATCGTCGTCGTCGCGCTGTCGCTCGCGCTTTGCCTCGGGCTTGCGGCCGCCGGGCGTCTCTCCTGGCCGGCGGCTCTGGGCGCGGCACTGGTCGCCGGCGGTGGGCTGCTCGCGGTCCGTGTTCTTGACCACTTCCTGATCACGACGAGCTACGGCGGTCACCCGCCCGACGAGGCCGGCAACCGCCTGTCGAGCCTCCAGCATCTGGACAGCGCGGCTTCGGTGCTGCGAAACAGCCTCGGTCAGAGTTGGTACATGCTCGTCGCGACGCTCGCACTGCCGCTCGTGGTCCTTTCTGCCGGAGACCTGCGCGAGCGGCTGGCGCGCCTTCGCCACGGTCCGCTAGTCGTGCCGATCGCCCTCTGTCTGTTGCTCGCTTCGGCCGCAGGGCTTCTCACACTCTCTGCGCTGTCGTTCGCTGACCCCGAGCGCGCCGACATGTTCGTGTATGGACGCTACGTCGAGATCGTCGCCCCGCCGCTGCTCGGGCTCGCGGTCGCGTGGCTCGTCTCGACCACCCGCCGTCCGCGGGTGATAGTGGTCCTCGCGGCGATCGCGGTCGCGACCGGTATCGCGGTCGTGTTGCGCCAGACATTCACGCCTGCGCGTCCGTCGAACCGCTGGGACATCGCCGGGCTTCCCACGCCGCCGTTCCAGCTGACCGCGTCGTCCCTCGTCTTCGCGGGCGTCGCCGCAGCGTTCTGGGCGGTCGTCACGATCGCCGTTGCCCGCCGGCGCCCGCTGCTGGTCGTCCCATTACTGCTCGTGTCGTTCGCGCTCACCACTGCGAACGTCGCGCGGAACCCGTTGCTCTCCGGCGAGCGGCTCGTCTACGGCTCGGGTTGGGTGAGCCCTGGTCCTGTACTCCGGGACGCGAAGGTCGTGAGCTACGACCGAAACAGCGAGGACCTCATCGGCCTCTACGCGTATCAGTGGTTCGCGCCGCACACACGTTTCGTTCTGACCGGCGGTCCAAGCGGCCCGTTGCGAACCCGCTATCTGATCAGCTCCCATAGTTGGCCCGCGAGGCATCCAGGTATCCGGGTCGACGAGGTGTGGCGCGACCCGAACCGCGACCAGGTCATCTATCGCGTCGGCGGCTCGAGTCCGTAGCGCGTCACCGCCTCGTCCCAGGCCGCCGCCGCGTCGGGTTGGCTGACGTGCGCGTCGAGGACCTTGGCCGTCGTGGCGCGGAACCTCGTCGAGTAGAAGTTGTGGTACACGAGGCCGCCGAACACGGTGCCGACGTCACCTGGCCCGCGTTGGCTGGTCGGGTCGAAGAAGGCAAGCCGACCGTTCTCCGACGCCGAGATGTCCTCGCCGACGTCGCCGGACGCGTCGCGTCCGGCGACGCGCGGGCGGTAGTGCGACCGGAAGCTGTGCCGCCGTTCGACGAAGCGCCTCGTTCGGATCGCGAGGCAGCATGGATGAACGTACTCGCGATTCAGTCGCGCTCCTGCGACCTCGTTCCCTCCCTCCAGCGCTGCGACCAACTCACCGAGCCAGCGGTCGTGCAGCGGGAATGCGTCGATGTCGAGAGCGACGGCGTACTCCGTCTCGACGAGCAGAAAGCCGATATCGAGCGCGAGCTCGTGGCCGAGGTTGACGGGGAGCCGCACGGCACGGACCCCCGGGTGCCTGGCGAGGAGCTCACTGGTGCTGTCGGTCGAGGCGTTGTCGACGACGATCACACGGGTGCCGCTCGGGCTGCGAGCCGCGACGAGGGCGAGCAGCACCTCGAGAAACGGGCGCGAGTTCCAGTTCACCGTCACGACGGTCACCTCGCCGGCCCGTAACCGGGAGAGCCTTGTCCGCGCTCGGCGACGGAGGGCCGGAATGAGCGTCGTCCACAACGTGGCCCGCAGGAGTGACCCTGCCCGGAGTCGCTCGCGGACGAGCTTGACGAGCTGTTTCGGGTTGCGAATGCCAGCCAGAGCGTCCACTACGCTCCCAGCAGGTGAAGTTGATCATCCAGATTCCGTGCCTCAACGAGGCCGAGCAACTTCCCGCGACGCTTGCCGACCTGCCACGCACACTGGACGGCTTCGACAGTGTCGAATGGCTGATCGTCGACGATGGGTCCGACGACGACACCGTCGGCGTCGCCCGGCGACACGACGTCGATCACATCGTCCGCCTGACGAGCCGCAAGGGTCTCGCGACTGCGTTCCAGGCCGGCCTCGACGCGTGCCTCAAGCTCGGCGCGGATGTGATCGTGAATACCGATGGTGACAACCAGTATCGAGGAAGCTCGATCGTCGATCTCGTTCGCCCGATCCTCGCCGGCGACGCGGACATGGTCGTCGGCGACCGCGGTGTGCAGACGATCGAGCACTTCTCGCGAGTCAAGAAGCGTCTCCAGCGGCTCGGCAGCGCCGTCGTCCGTCGCGCCTCGCAGACGACCGTTCCCGACGCGACGTCCGGTTTCCGCGCCTACAACCGCGAGGCGGCGCTCCAGGTGCAGGTTGTCTCCAGCTTCACGTACACGCTCGAGACGATCATCCAGGCGGGGAAGATGCTGATCACGGTCGGTCATGTGCCGGTACAGACCAACCCGCAGACGCGTGAGTCTCGCCTCTTCCCGTCGATGTGGACCTACGTGCGGCGGAACGGGCTCGCGATCTTCCGCGTCTACACGATGTACGAGCCGTTGCAGGTGTTTCTCGTCGCGGCTGCGGTGGCTGCCTTCGTCGGCGCGATCGTCTGGGTGCGCTTCTTCATCTACTTCCTCGAGGGCGACGGCGGCGGGCACGTCCAATCGGTCGTCTTCGGCTCGACGATGCTCGTGATCGCGGTTCAGTTGGCCGCGCTCGGCGTGGTCGCAGACATCCTGGCTGCGATCCGGCTGCTCCTGCAGCGCACACTCGAGCGGGTGCGACGGCTCGAGCTGCAGCTCGGGGTCGAGCCGTCCCACTACGTGCACGGAGATCCAGCACCGCCGGCAGCGCCCGCGCAGCCGGCGCCGGACGCCTGAGTCCCGAGCATGGCCCGTCCCGAGACGATCAGGCTCGAGCGGACACGCGGGCTCAACCGCCTGTTCGCGCCCTCCGAGCTCTGGCGCTACCGCGACGTCGCAGTCCAGATCGCCGCCCGCGACGTGAAGGTGCGCTACCGCCAGACCGTGCTCGGCGCGGCATGGGCGGTGCTGCAGCCGGTCGGCACGATGATCGTCTTCACGATCTTCTTCGGCCATGTTGCAGGGATCCAGTCCGACGGCGTTCCCTACTGGCTCTTCAGCCTGACCGCGCTCGTGCCCTGGACGTTCTTCTCGAGCTCGCTCCTGCTGGGCTCGGACAGCATGGTCAGCAACTCGTCGCTCGTCTCGAAGATCTATTTCCCACGCATCTTCATCCCGGCGGGTGTCGCCGCAGCGGGGCTCGTCGACCTGGCGATCGGCATCGTGATCGTCCTCGTCGCCGCGGCCATCGCCGGCTACCCGCCGTCCGTCGAGCTGCTGGCCGTCCCCCTCCTGGTCGTCGTCATGGTCGCGGCGGCGCTCGGTGTCTCGAGTGCGCTCTCTGCGGTCAACGTCCGCTACCGCGACGTTCGCTACGTCGTGCCGTTCGCAGTTCAGCTCTGGCTGTTCGCCACGCCGATCGCCTATCCGAGCTCGCTCCTGCACGAACCGTGGCGCACGCTGTTGGCGCTGAACCCGATGGCCGGCGTCGTCGAAGGCTTCCGGTGGGCGCTGCTCGGCAACGTGGCTGCTCCCTGGACGATGATGCTGGTCTCCGCCGGCTCCGCCCTCGTGCTGCTCGTCGGCGGGCTGGCGTACTTCAGCCGCGTCGAGCGCAGTTTCGCGGACCTGGTCTGAGGTCGCGAGTGTCGACGGCCATCCACACGTCGGGATTGTCGAAGCGCTACACGCTCGGCTCCCGCCGCCGCGGCTACGGCACGCTTCGCGAGGCGATGTCCGGCGCCGTCCGACGGCCGGTCGAGCTCGTCACGCGCCGCTCCGCGGCCGAAGAGGAGAGCCGTACGATCTGGGCGCTGCGCGATCTCGACGTGACGATCGAAGACGGCGAGGTGGTAGGCCTGATCGGTCACAACGGCGCCGGCAAGAGCACGTTCCTGAAGATTCTCTCGCGCATCACCGAGCCGACCTCTGGCTGGGCCGACGTGACGGGCCGTGTCGGCTCGCTGCTCGAGGTCGGCACGGGATTCCACCCCGAGCTGACCGGGCGCGAGAACATCTACCTGAACGGTTCGATCCTCGGTATGCGTCGCGCCGAGATCCGACGGCGCTTCGACGAGATCGTCGAGTTCGCCGAGCTCGAGCGTTTTCTCGACACGCCGGTCAAGCGTTACTCGTCGGGCATGTCCGTGCGGCTCGCGTTCGCGGTCGCGGCGCATCTCGAGCCGGAGATCCTGCTCGTCGACGAGGTCCTCGCGGTCGGCGACGCCTCGTTCCAGCGCAAGTCGCTCGGGAAGATGAGCGAGGTCGCGGCCGAGGGACGCACTGTGCTCTTCGTCTCGCACAACCTCGCGATCATCCAGGCGCTGTGCAAGCGCACCGTGCTTCTCGAGCGAGGCGTCGTGATCGCAGACGCGCCCGTCATGGAGGGGATCGACACCTACCTGCGCGGCCTCGAGGCTGCCGCCTCGTCCAACCTGCTCGAGCGTCCCGACCGCGACACCCGCGGCTGGCGGGACACGCTGATCAGTGGTCTCGAACTGCGGGATGCGAGCACAGGCCTCACCGACTCGGTGGTCGCGGGCCGAGACATCGAGCTCGTCGTGCACCTGACCGAGGTCGTGCCCCTGCTCGAGTGCCGGCTGACGATCTCGAACAGCCTCGGCCAGCCGGTCACGACGCTCGACAGCGAGGCGGTCGCGCCTGAAGACGTCCGTGATCCTGCGCTCGGGCCGCGCATCGAATGCACCGTGCGCGAGCTTCCGTTGCTGCCTGGTCGCTATCGCGTCGACGTGCTGCTCAAGGGGCGTAACCAGATCCAGGACGGGCTCCAGGCGGCGTTGTTCTTCGACGTTCACTCCGGTGTGGTCGGCGGTCGGCCGATGCCGTTGTCCGCCACCGAGGGAGACATCGCGTTGACCCATGTCTGGCGCCTGCCGGCGCGGTCGGAGTCGTAACCCGCCGTGCACATCCACTTCGTGAACGAGAACATCGGTGGGCACGTGACGATGCACCACCACCTGCGCACCGTGCTCGCCGAACACGACGACGTCCACGCGACCTACTTCGACGTGCCGCGCGCCGGACTCGCAACCAGGATCGCCGGCGCTGGGGTTCCCGGCCTCGGGCACCTCGACCTCGACCTACAGCTGATCCGGGCGCGCCTCGCCCAGAGCGTCGTCGTCAGGCGGCACCTGCACTCGCTGCCCGAGGCCCCGGACGCGCTGCACGCCTACACCCAGAACACGGCGCTCCTGAGCGTCGACTACATGCGCCGCGTTCCCACCGTCGTCTCGATCGACGCGTCGAACCGGCAGAACGCGTACCGGTTGCCGTACCGGCGGCCGACGAGATTCACACCCTTGACGGTCCCCCTCGGGACGGTCTGGGAACGCCGCGTCTACGAGCAGGCTCGTTGCATCGTCGCCCATTCGACGTGGGCCGCCGACTCGGTGCTCGGGTACGGGATTCCGGATGCCCGTGTCGAGGTGATTCCCTTCGGGATCTCGATCCCGCCGCCCGCACCGGCACGAGTCGAAGGCGGGTTGCCGCGGATCGTGTTCGTCGGCACCTCCATGGAGCGAAAGGGGGGCTGGCGGCTGTTGCGCATCTGGCAGCGGTACCTCCGTGAACAGACGCGCCTCACGCTCGTCACCTTCGAGCCGGTACCGAAAGCGCGCGGGCTCGAGGTCCGGAACGACGTCCTACCGGGCGACGGCAAGCTCGAGCAGATCCTGGCCGGCGCGGACATCTTTGCGCTGCCCGGCGAGATCGACGCGTTCGGCTATGCGCTCCTCGAGGCGATGGCGGCGGGTCTTCCGATCGTCGCTCCGCGTGTGGCCGCAGTTCCCGAGATCGTGCTCGACGGCCTGACGGGGCTGGTCGTTCCACCCGGTGACGACGAGTCGTTCGCAGCGGCGCTCGCGCGTCTCGCTGCCGACCCTGTCGGGCGACAAGGTATGGGCCTGGCGGGCCGTGCGCGCGTGCTCGAGCGGTTCGATGCAGCCACCACGACCCGGCAGCTCGTCGACCTGGTCAAGGAAGTCACCACATGACATGGTCGGTCTCAGCGCGGGAGCCTCCGATCGCCGACCGTCACGAACGAACCGCGCTCTTCGGCCCGCAAACGGCCGCCTGCAACGCCCGGCGCGATCACGGCTCCGAGGCTCTTCAAGCGCGTCTGGTACGCCTGCCCCGACGACGCAAGCACGCGCAGCGCCGCGCGCCGCGCCTGCGACGGGGGGCCGTGCAGCAGCAACTCCTTCAACTCCTCCCGCCGCAGGCGCACTTCCTCGGCGCGCTTCGTCGCGATCAGGGTCTCCCGCTCGGCCGCGGACAGATCGGTGCGTGCCTCGGCGCGGGCGAGCGACGCAAGCCGGCCTCGCGACATTGCAGCGCGGCGGGCGCTCATGCTGTCGGCGTGCAGCCGATATTCGGCCAGAGGCTCTTCGATGAAGCCCGCCTTCGAACCACTCAGGATCAGGCGCATCCAGAGCTCCCAGTCCGTCGTGTACTCCACTGCCGGATCGAAGCCGCCGACCTCGAGGAACCGCGCGCGACGGACCGCGCTCAGGCCGAGCACGAAGTTGCGCTGCAGGATCGCGGTGCGCTGATCGCCGGTCGCGAAGCGATGACCTGGGCCGTAGCAGCGGCCGACAACCGTCCCGTCATGCACGAGATAGGCATCGGTCGTGAGCACGTCGAGCTCAGGGCGGTCGGTCGCAAGCGCCGACAGCGCCGCAAGCCTGCCCGGGAGGAAGCGATCGTCAGCGTCGAGAAAAGCGATGAAGTCGCCGCTGGCAGCCGCGCAGCCGGCGTTCTTCGCAGCAGCCTCGCCACCGTGGTCGATGCGGACGACCCGAATCGCGTCGCCGAAGCCGGCGAGCGCGCCTGCCAGATCGTCGGTCGAGGCATCGTCGGCGACGATCACCTCGTGGGGCGGTGGCACCTGCTCGAGCGCCGATCCGACGGCGACCGCGATGAAGCCTGCCGACTGGTAGGCCGCGATCACCACGGAGAAACTCGGCGGGCTCACGGGCAAGAGCCTACGTCCCGTTGTCGACGGCTCCGCCTGTGACGATCCGAGTCGCAGACGCGCGGCTGCTCGCCTCCACGCCCGGCCCGCGGGTCGCGCTGCTCGGTGCGCCGGCCGGTTGGGATGAGGCGCTTCGTGCGGCAGGCGCAGAGGTCGGTGCAGCCCACCCCGAGCTTGTCGTGGCCGCCAGGGATCGGGGTGCGCCGGCGGCCGCGATCGGTGCTGAGTCGGTGATCCTGCTCGGCGGCGCGACGCGGGCACTTCGACGCGCCGGATACCGGACACGCTCCTTCGTCGTACGACCTGGGCCTCGTGCCCCGCGACTGTTCGTGCCGCTGGACGCGCCCGCCGCGCGGGCCTACGCACTGCTGGCCCGTCACCCTGGTCGCTCGGCTGGCAAGCGCCTTGCGACGCGCGCCGCTCTGCTTGCCGCCGGCTCCGGCGTCCCGGTTGCGCCGCTGCTCACCGTCGGGGAGCGCGGGCACGCACCGCCGTCGCTGCTCAGCGCGGCGGCGGCGGCGAGCGGGGTGGAGCTCGGGTCGGACTGGTTCCTCTGGCTCGGCGAGGGCGACGACCTGCAGCGCGCCGTCTGGGTCTGCTTCGGGACGGACGGCCGGCCGGCGTGGGCCGTCAAGTGCAGCCGGGTTCCCGGCAACGTCGCGCCGTTCGAGCGGGAAGAGGCAGCTTGGCGAATGCTCGTCGGCCTACCACTGGAGCTGCGGCGGCACGCCTCCAGGTTCGCCGGCCGATTCGAGGCGAACGGCCTTCCCGGCTCGATCGAGTCGGCGGCGGCGGGAGTGCCGCTGCAGGACGAGCTCGAAGCCGGTGTCGACCGGCGCTCGACGATCGACGCTGTCGCCGACTGGATCGTCTCGTTCGGCGAGGCAACCCTGCAACCGAGCGAGGCGCTCTCCCCGGAGCTCGCACGTCTGAGCCGGTTCTCCGCCGAGCTCGTGCAGTCCCTCCCGGGCATTCCGGCGGTCTTTCAGCACAATGACCTCGGCTCGTGGAACGTGATGGTCGACGGTGCGCTCTTCACGGTGCTCGACTGGGAGTCGAATTGCGAGGCCGGACTTCCGCTCTGGGACCTCGTCTATTTCCTGACCGATGTCCTGTCAGCGCGCCGTGCGCAGACCGATCCGTCTGCGAAGGTCGTGGCGATGCTGCAGCTCCTCCGCGGCGACGCGCCCGCATCAACGGTTCTGTTCCAGCGGGTTGCGGCTGCCGCCGAGAGATTCGGTGTCGCACGAAGCCATGTCGGCACGATCGTTACGCTGGGCTGGCTGCATCACGGGCGCTCGAGCGCTGCGCGGACCGCGCGCGGCCTGTCGCACGGAACACCGTCCGACCTGCCGGTCGCCGGGCCGCTCGAACGCCTGGCGGAGCCGTGGCTCGCAGACCCGGCGCTCGGCGTCGCGTGGCCGGCGTTCACTGCGACGCGCGGGTGATCACGCGCCGCCGAACCAGCCGTGGACGTGACGAGTCAGCTCGTCGCCCGTCCAGTCGTAGACCATGTGCCGCGCCAGGTGATAGCGCTCCCGGGTGGCATCTGCGCTCCCGCCGGTGTTGCGGCACGCTCGAGCGTAACCTGCCTGCTCGACCAGGCCGACCGTTGTCGCGTCGAACGACTCTGGCGTCCCGTACGGATAGGCGAAGCTGGTGACCGCGCTGCCAACCGCCTGTTCGAGCGCCGTCTTCGCGGCGACGACCTCAGTGCGCTGCTCGTCGGACGACAGCGCCGTCAGCATCGTGTGCGTCCTCCCGTGTGCACCGATCTCGAAGAGCGGGTCGGCTCCGAGCTCCGCAACCTCGCTTGCCGAGAGCAGCGCGTGAGCAGCGCACGACCCGCGGCCGGTGCCGAGCTGCGCCTCCACCTGTCCGACGACGTCCTCGATCGTGGCCGGCGGCAACGACCTTAGGCGCCGGTTGAGGGTCTTCAGCGACCGGTACACACCGGCTGCATCGCGGATGTCGACGCGAACTTCAGTACCCGCGATCGCGACGAACAGTGCGGGCACAGCCGGTGGCTCGTCGAGGTGCGCGTGCTCGAGCCGGTCCCACCAGAACTCCGCCGGATCGCCAAGGATCCGGGACGGCACGAAGAACGTCGCCGGTGCTCCCGCCGCTCGCAAGAGTGGCACGGCCGCGGTCGCGTTGTCGCGATACCCATCGTCGAACGTGATCGCAACACGCCTCCCGGCCGCGGGGCGCTCAAGGTCGCCGAGCGGCACGATCTCGGCAACGTCTGCGAGCGTGTCGAGGTGAGCCGCGAAGCGCTCGGCGCTGACGCACTGCTGGAGCGGATCTCGACCGTCCGCGATGCGGTGATACGTCAGGACGAGCGCCCGTGCCGCCATCAGCCAGGCTTCTGCACGGCGGCCGTGACGACGACCGGGAAGAGCGGGTGCTCGAACTCGAGCTCGGCCGGCGTCAGATCCTCCTGGGCGAGACCATGCAGGAACGCGATTGCGACCAGCGGGTTGCCGTGGCCCGCCACGGTTGCGTCACCGGACGGGCAGGCGACGCGCACGATCTCGGCCAGCCCGGCCGGGGTCAGGTGCCAGCGGTCGACGTCGGCCGCAACGGGGTCGATCCTGGCGATCGACGGCGTCGTAACCAGCAGTGTCCCGCCCGGGGCGAGACTCTGCCAGAGGTTGGCGACTGCAGCGGCGAGGTCGCGTACATAGACAAGCGTTTGCGGGACGATCACGCAGTCGAAGGCGGACGCGGGCAGCGAGCCGGGGTCGGCCAGATCGGCGACGATCGTCGCGAGCTCGTTGCGTGGATCGATGTCGACGATCTCGATGCGCTCAACGCTGGTGGCGTGCGCCGAGGCGTAGCGCGGATCGCGAACCTCGAGCACACGGCCGCGGATCGCATCGGCGTGCTCGGCGAAGAAGCGATCGATGTAGACGCGATCGATGGGTGTCCCACGGTCACTGCCCCAGCCGCGCGAGATCGGCTGAAGACGTCGCAGGCTGCCGAACCGCACGCGGCGAACCGAACGCCGGAGCCCCGGACTTGCGTGTGCCCGGTGCAACGTCGCCTGCGCCGGTGCGGGCAGCCGGCGGGCAAGATGACGCAGGGTCTCCCTCACGGCGCCGCGACCTCGCGCGCGAGCTCCGCGACCTTCATCCGGATTGCCTCCCACCGGTATTCGGCCGCCCAGAGTGTTCGCCCGGCCGCCGCGAGCGATGCCGCCAGCTCGGGTTGCCCCAGTACCCGGATGCAGGCGTCGGCAAGCGCGCGAGGCGTATCGGCGTTCAACAGCTCGATGCCGTCGCGGGCGCCGATTCCTTCACTGCCGAGCGTCGTCGAAACCACCGGCTTGCCGTAAGCGAACCCTTCGAGAACCTTGATCCGCGTGCCGCTGCCGGCTCGCAGCGGCACGACGACGACGCTCGTCGTGCGGAATGGCTCGCCGACGTCGTCGACCTGACCGACGATCTCGACGCCGTCGCGCGCGCGGAGATCGTCGATCAGACCGTCGTGACGGCCGACGATGCGGAAACGTGCGCTCGGCACCGCCCGCCGGACGAGCGGAAGCACACGCGTCGCGAAGAGCCGCGCAGCATCGAGGTTCGGCGGGTAGACCATCAAGCCGACCATTGTCAACACGGGATCGGCCGAAGAAGCGGGCTCATTCGCCTCCCCCGCCGGCTCGTAGCCGTTCGGAATGACCGCTGCGGATACCCCGAGGCGCTCTCGATCGAGCACGCTGCAAACGACGGCGCGGGTCGTCGTGGCGGCGCGTCGTTGAGCTCGACGCCAGCGAACGAGATCGATCCGATCGAGTTTGGCAGCGATCCGTCTACGGGGTGCCAGCCGCCGTTCGGTCTCCTGACGCTGGAGGCGACGTAACTCGATCAGCGTCCTGAGCTTCTCGTCCTCGAGATTGTCGAAGTCGACGATCGCGGGGCCGCGCTCGCGGCCGGCGAGCGCGAGCCAGGTATGGCAGTGGCTGAACCAGACGACGTCGTAGTCCTGGCGCGCCCACGTCTCGAGGGCGGCGTCAGCGCGGTTCCAGTCGAGCCACGCGACCGCTCGAGGCTGGCCAGAGAGAATCCAGCGCCAGAGGCCCCGCAGGGTGAAGCGAAGCGACGGCCGGTGGTGGACGTAGAGCCGCGCGACATCCGCCGGCGGTCGCGTGTCGCCTGTAGGCAGGTCAGGCCGCTCTGCAACCGTGCAGAACAGATCGACCGCGCCGGCGATGGCGAGTCCGTGGACCATATTCTCGATCCGGATCCGATACCCGCTGGTCGCGGGCCACGGATACTCGTCGGTGATGCACAGGATGCGGAGCGGGGTGGAGGCGATGAGGTCTTGTACCCTAGGCCCATGACTGCGCGCGCTCGGTCCGCGGAGCGTGTCGTCGTCTACACGGAGGCCACTGGTAGGGGCGGCGCTGAGGTGTCGCTGCGCAACCTGCTGGCCGAGCTCGACGCGTCGTTCGACGTCGTGGTGCTCGGAGTCGACCCGTCGATCTGCTCGTGGATCGCCGAGGTCCGCCCGGGCACTGCCGCAGTCGTCGTTGCACCCGTGCGGAGCAAATGGTCGATCGGGGCGCTGCTCGCGCTCCGGCGGCGGATCGCGCAGCTGCAACCGGCGATCTTCCACGCGAACCTGCGCACCATTGGTGACGCTCAATACGCACTGCTTGCGGCGGTCTCGCTGCGCAACGTCCGCGTCGTTGCGGTCGAGCAGTTGCCGTATCCTCTCGCCTCGCGCCTGTCGCGGCGGCTCAAGCAATGGACGAGTGCCCGGCTCGCCGCCCATATCGCCGTAGGCGCGCGCGCCGCACGGCTCGTGGAGGAGCAAGCCGGGCTGCCGGCGGGCAGCGTGCAGACGATCTACAACGGTGTTCGCGATCTCGGACCCGCGGCGTTGCCGCCGCCGGGCCGGCGAACGGCGGTGGGAACACTCGCGCGGCTCGATCCGATCAAGGGGCTCGACCTTCTTCTGCGCGCGGCGGCGCCGCTTGCGAACGTCGAGCTCACACTCATCGGTGACGGTCCCGCGCGCGCCGAGCTCGGCGCGCTTGCGGCCGAGCTCGGACTTGCCGACCGGGTGCGCTTCGGGCCGTGGGCCGATGATGCGCGTCGGCATCTCGCCGAGCTGGACGTCTTCGTCCTCCCGTCTCGCAACGAAGGCTTCCCGCTCTCGGTCGTCGAGGCGATGCTCGCTGGACGGCCGGTGATCGCCAGCGACGTGGGCAGCGTGAGCGAAGCCGTCGATGAGCAGACGGGCATCCTCGTTCCCCCCGACGATGTCTTGCGCCTGCGAACGGCGATCAGCGAGCTCGTTGCGGATCCGGCCCGGCGCCGCCGGCTCGGCGAGGCTGGGCGCCAGCGTGCGCTCGAGCGTTTCACGGCGGCGGCGATGGCGCGGGCGTTCGAGGCGCTGTACCGGGAACTATGAGCACCCGCAGCCTGACCGGGCCCGGCGGCCCGTTCGACTCGGTCCGCGCGGGCCGCACGATCCGCGTGCGCGACCTGGCAGCCTGCCTGGTCGCGCTGTTCGCGCTCACGGGCGTGGCGTTCCTGCCGTACGCACTCCACGGCGGCTTCTTCAGCGACGACTGGGCGACGGCCTCGGATGTGCGCGTCGCCCCGGGCACCGGCTACACCGGCGCCGTCCACCAGATCAGCCAGGAGCTCGGGGCCAGGCCGCTCCTGGCCGTCGCGCTGCCGCTGCCGCATGTCGTGTTGGGCGAGTCGCCGCGGGCGCACGTGCTCCTGGGGTTGCTGCTCGGCATCGTCACCTGCCTCTGCTTCTTCGCCATGCTGCGCGTGCTTGGGCTCGCGCCCGGCCATGCGATCGCGATCGCGTCGCTGGCCCTGCTCTTTCCCTGGGCCGACTCCGTCCGGTTCTGGCCCTCTGCCGCCGTGAACACGATCGCGGCGGCGTTCTTCTTCCTCGGCGTCGTCTGCGCGCTCCTCGGGCTCGAGCGCGACGGCCCGCCCGCCTGGGTGCTCGGCGGCGTGGGGACGGCGTTCTACCTCGCCTCCGTCCTGACGTACGAGGTGGCCGGGCTGGCCGCCTGCCTCGTCGGTGCGCTGTACCTCCGTCGAGCGCCTCGCGCGCGGGCGTTGCGGCGTTGGGCGCTCGACGTGCTGGTCGTCCTGGCGGCGCTCGCGTGGTCTGCACACGCAACTCGGGGCGTTCGGCATGTCGCGTCCCCCTCGCAGGTGCTGTCGGATCTCCCCTCCTTCGTGCGCCAGAGCAGCTCGCTGCTGGCGGCGGCGCTGCTCTCGTTCCCGTCACTCGACGTCGGGGTCGCAAAGGCGGCCGTGTTGCTGGTCGCGGCCGGGGTCGTCGTGATCGCGGTGCGCTGTTTCGTCCGTGACGGCGGCGCCGAGCTAGGCCGCTGGCTGAGCGTGATCGGCGTCTCCGCGGTCGCGCTCGCCGCCGCCTACGCGATGCTTCTCGGGAGCTTCCTGCATCCCCTCGACAGCGGCCTCGACAACCGGGGCAACCTGCTTGCTGCCTTCGCGTTCGCCGGTTTCATCTACGGCCTGATCGTGCTGGGGGCGATGCTTGCACCGTCTCGGTTCCGCGCGCTGGTCGGGGTGACCGTCTTTGCACTCGTCGTCGGCGGGTACGTCATGCGTCTGCAGCGCGACGGCAGCGACTGGCGACGCGCACATGCCGAGCAGAGCCGGGTGCTCGTGGCGATCGACCATCAGTTGCCAGGGCTCCCGGCCGGCACGACACTGGTCGCAGTCGGCTTCCCGGGCGAGACCGCTCCCGGTGTGCCTGTGTTCGACGCGACATGGGATCTCGAGGGCGCGTTGCGGTTGCAACATCGCGATCCGAAGCTTTCGGCGTTCCCGCTCTTCGCCGACGGCACGCTCAGCTGCACAGACGTCGCCGCGATCGCCGCGGGGCCGGGCTCGTTTGGGCGCAACGCCCTGAGCTACCGAAGGCTCGTCGTCGTCTCCCCAACAGGTCACGCCTGGATTACGAACCGTGCCGATTGCGAGCGGGCCGCGGTTGCCTTCCCGCTGCGCCCACGCTTACGCGGCTGAGTGGCGATCAGAAGTTCCGCGTGCGCAGACCGAGGGACGTGATCCCTCGCCGCCGGTCCCGTTCGAGGCGGATTCGGCGCGCGGTGCGAGGCAGCGCGATCGCCGCCAGCGCCGCGAGCCGTTCGCGGCGGCGGAATGGCATTCCCGTCTCGTTCGCGACCGCGACGGCGCGGCTGCGAACCTCTCTCCGGTCCGAGCCTGAGCGCAATGCCGCGTCGAGCTCGGCGAGACGCGCGTCACGCTCCTTTGCCACGAGCTCGATTCGAACCAGCTCTCGCTCGGCGGCCGAGAGCGAGGGATGGGTCGAGGCGCGTTCGACGATCCGCACCATCTCGCGGAGGTTCCTCGCCCGATTGTCGCTGAGGCTATGTGGCCACAGGCGATACACGGCGAGCGGCTCCCACACGAGCCCGGCTACCGCTCCGTCGAGGATCAGTCGAACCCAAAGGTCGGTGTCGGGGTCTACGTGCCAGCCGCCGCACGCTTCCACTGACCTGCGTGCGATCGCCGCGAAGCCGAAGATGAAGTGCTGGTGGAGTACCGAACGCCGCTGGTCGTCGATCGCGAATCGCGCGACGCCTCGGTAGTAGCGATCGAATACGACACCGCCAGACTCTAGGTACGCGTCACAGGTCACGATGTCCAGATCGGGCCGAAGTCGCAGCGCGGCGGCATACGCCTCGAGCAGGCGCGGCTCCATCAGATCATCAGCGTCGAACGGCACGACATGGCTGCCTCGCGCGAAGGCCAGGCATGCATTGCGCGCGGCGGCGGTACCCCGGCGCTCGCCGCGGACGACGCGGATGCGGGGCTCGAACTCTGCGAGCGCCGCGAGCGTCCGGTCCGACGACCCGTCGTCGCACACGATCACCTCGAGTGGGGCACGAGTCTGCTCGAGCACGGACAGCACCGCGGCGGAGATCGTTTCCTCGGCGTTGTACGCCGGGATCAGGACCGAGAACGTCGGAGGCGAGGCGTCGAGCGGCACGTCACGGGCGGGGTCCGGCGCAATCAACGGGAAGCCACCCGCGCTCACCGCGCGCGGAGGAGTCATTGTGAGATCCTCGACCATGGTGACGAGCTCGCACGCTCGGTCGGGTGCTGCTCACCGAGGCGTCGCCGCCCGCGGCCCGGGCTCACCGCCCAGGTGAGCGCGGACAGCCGCTGTCGGCCGGTCGAGCCCCGTGCCCGGGCGAGAGCGAGCGCGCGGTTCCGTGCGTCGGGGCGCAGCTCGGTGACGGCCAACTCCGCCTCGGCCTGCAGGACGCGACGCCGCTTGCTGTCGAGTGACCGCTCTAGCTCGTGTCGCTCGACGCGTGTCAGCCCGGGATGGGAGCGAAGCGCCTCGAGCACGCGGACCCGGCTTCGCAGTGCCTCGTCGCGGTTGGCCGTCAGGCTGTCAGCGCGAAGCCGGTAGCGGTAGAGCGGCTCGTCGACCAGACCGACAGCAGCCCCGGCCAGGACGAGCCGGATCAGCACGTCCCAGTCCTCCGAGGTGCGCAGCGACTCGTCGAATCCTCCGATCGCAAGAAGCCGGGCGCGTCGCACGGCCGGGACAGCGACGAAGCAGCGGTCGAGGACGGCCGAACGCTGGTCTTCGGTGGAGAATGCGATCTGCTCGTTGAACCTGCCCGCTGTTCGCCCGTTCGCCTCGAAGAGCACGTCGGTGGCGAGGATGTCGAGGTCAGGGCGCGAAAGCGCGGCCGCCTCGAGTGCCGCGAGACGACCGGGTAGATACTCGTCGTCGGCGTCGAGGCTCGCTACGTAGTCGCACGTGGCTACGGCGAGCGCGCGGTTCCGAGCCGCGGCGGGACCCCGGTTCGCTCCGCGTACGACCTTCACGCGGTCTCCGAACGGCTCGAGTGCTCCGGCTATGTCGTCGCTCGATCCGTCGTCCGAGACGAGGATCTCGTCGGGCGCGCGCGTCTGAGCGAGCAGGGACCTGAGCGCACCGCCGATCACAGCCGCGGACTCGAAGGCCGGCACGATCACTGCGAAGGTGACCGGCGATGGACCGTCGAGCAGGTAGGGCGGGGGCGGGGCGACGATCGGCGGCGTTGTCATCGACTCGACGCGGTCGCGACCGTCGCGATCGCGACGCGATCCTGAGCGGCGAGCCAGACCACGAACGGCTCGAACACCGCTGCCGAGAGCTCGTACGTCCAGGACCCTTCGGAGATCATGTGGAAGACGAGAGGGATCCAGCCGCCCTTCGCAACGGCCCGCTCCACGATGCCCGTCAGCTCCGCGAGCGTCGCACCGTTCTCGATGCTCGGATAGGTGCGGATCGCGTATGGGTCGTCGGGCGGATTCGACTCGACGGCCGGCCTGTCGCGGTCGTCCGCCGCGCCGGCGAGCCCCCAGGCACGGCGGCCGTACGCGTAGCCGGCCCGCGCCACGAGCGCGCGCACCTCGGCATTCAGCGACCCGTACGGGTACGCGAAGGAGACCGCGTTGATTCCGTGCGCCTTGAGCTGCATCCTGTCCTCGGCGATCTGTGCGAACGCGACGTCGGACTCAAGCGTGACGAGGTCGGCATGGTTCGATGTATGACCTCCGACTTCGTGTCCGAGCGCGGCCAGCTCGGCGACATCCTCCCACGGCAGGTGGGCGGTCGAGCTGCCGATGAGTCGGCTCGAGACGTAAAACGTCGCGGCCAGTCCGTGCGCCGCGAGTAGCCGGCCGACCTCGGCGTGATCACACGTTCCGTCGTCGAACGTCAACGAAATCAGCGGCCGGCGCTTGCTCATCGGCTGCTGGCCTGCACGAGGAGCTGTTCGACCTTGGCGAGGTGCGTCGTCCACGTAAACTCGTCGTGCCGCTCGAGCAGGCGATCGCTGCTCGCGGCCAGTCGATCCGGATCCGCTGCGAAGCCGGCGATCGCAGCACGAAGTGCGGCGGCATCGCGGGCGGGGAAGACTGTCGCCTCGGGCAGCTCGGGGATGCCGCCGCGATCGCTCACGATCGTGGGGATGCCGCGAGCGGCCGCCTCGGTACCGACGAGTGCCGCCGGCTCCTCCCACTCGCTCGGGATCGCCAGCACGTCGAGCTCGTCGAAGAACTGCTCCTTCTCTCCGCCGCTGATGTACCCGAGATGTCGAATCTGGGGCCGCTGCCCGGCTGCGGCGGCGACCAGCGGTTGCAGGCGGCCGCCGCCGGCGACGCTCAGGCGCCAGTTCTCCGGGGCGTTCTCGAAGGCGCGGAGGAGGGTCGCAACCCCCTTGTGGGGTTCGAGCGCGCCGATGAAGCCGACGTGGATGCCACCGTCCGCGGGCCGGCGGCGACGACGCGACTCGGCGGCCGATCCGAGGCGGATGACTTGCGCGTGCCGGACATCGGCCACGCCCGCCTCCAGGTGACGACGGAGGATGAAGTCCGAGACCGCGATGAACTCCGTCAGATGCCTGCGGATCGCGCGTCCGCGCACGACCCGCTGTACGCGACAGAAGGCGCAACCCCCGCCGCAGTACTCGAGGTCACGCGTCATGCTCGTGCGCGCGCACATCAGGTTCAGATCGTGCGCCGTATGGACGT
>CAWIKU010000011.1:0-74542 GCA_963836705.1 uncultured Actinomycetes bacterium
TGCGGCAGTCCGAGCGACGAGATCGCCGTGAAGACCGCCGCCGAGAGCCCCTGGCATTCGTGCGTATGGACGACATCCGGGCGGAACATCGTTAACTCACGGCGTGCCGCGACGTGCACGGACGGGCGCCACTGGTCGCGTGCGTGCCAGACGAGTTTCTCGGGAAGTGGCGCCGTAGGCGCGAGGTGGGGCAGGCGGGGCAGGGCGGCGACCTTCGCACTCCCGACGTCGCCCGCGGCCGAAGCTGAGAGAACGAGCACGTCGTGGCGTTCGGCGAGCGTTCCCGCGAGGAGCGCCGCGTACGCCTCGGCGCCACCGCGGCCCTCGGGCGGGAGGACGTTCGTGACGAGCGCGATACGCATTCGAGTCAGGGGATCAGGACGCGCATCTGCCAAGCAGGACCCTAGACGAACCCCTCTAGAGCAGATCCCGGAAGGCCCGAGAGGCGAGCTCCTCGCCGATCGCGAGCGACGCCGTCGCGCCGGGCGACGGCGCGTTCAGTACGAACATCAGCCGGGACGCGCCTTCGATCAGGAAGTCATCGACAAGCTTGCCCTGCGGCGTCATCGCCTGCGCCCGGATCCCCGACGGGCCGAAGCTCGCGTCCTCGGCGCGCACCGCCGGAACGTATCGCTGCATGTCGGAGACGAATGCGCCCTTCGAGACGTCGCGCCATGCCTCGGCGACCGCGATCCGCCCGTGCTTGACGGCGAAGCGCCAGAAGCCCGTGTAGGCGAGGGAAGAGGCCGCGTCACGTGTGCGGAAGGCGAGCCGCCGGTAGCCCTCGCGCGCCAGGGCCAGGACGGCGTTCGGGCCGGCGACGACGGTGTCGTCGTGCTTGCGGGTGAAGTGCACACCGAGGAACGGGAAAGCGGGATCGGGTACCGGATAGATCAACCCGCGGACGAGCTCGGCGGCGCTCGGGCGCAACGTGTAGTAGTCGCCGCGGAACGGAACGATCCGCGCGGACGCTTTGAGTCCGGCCAGGCCCGCGAGCCGATCCGACTGCAGGCCGGCGCAGCCGATCAGGTGCTTCGCTTCGATCGTCTCGTCCTCCGTCCCCACGACCACACCGGTCGCGTTCGTCGAGACGCTCGTGACCGCGACGCCGAGCAGCAGCTCGCCGCCGAGCGAGCGCACGTCGTCCGCGAGCGCACGCGCGACCGCGCCGTAGTCGATCACCGCCGTCTCGGGTGCATGCAACGCGCGGATGCCGACAGCGTTCGGCTCGAGCTCGGGAATCTGGCCACCGTCGACCTCCCGGACGCCGCGAACGCCGTTGGCGGCGGCGCGGCGGCCGAGCTCGTCCAGCCGCGGCAGCTCGGATGCGTCGACCGCGACGATCAGCTTGCCGCGCCGCGCGAGCGGGATCCCTTTCTCGTCCGCGTAGCGCTCGAGCGCGTCCTTTCCCTTGATGCAGAGCGCCGCCTTCAGCGACCCGGGCGTGTAGTAGACGCCTCCGTGCAGGACGCCGGAGTTGTGACCGGTCTGGTGAAACCCGACACCGTGCTCCTTGTCCACGACGAGAACACGCAGGGCCGGACGCTCCAGCAGGAGCGCGCGGGCGGTCGCCAGCCCGATGATTCCGGCGCCGACGACCAGGACGTCGTGCTTGCTGTTCATGGTCGAACCATCTCATTCACGATGATCTCCCTGCTCGATCCGGGGCAGGAGGTCCGTCGAAGCGCCAGAAGCACCACGCGTGCGTCGGCGACGCGTCCCGAGAACGACGGCTACAGGATCGTCGTCGGCGCACAGCCCTACGCGGCTGGGCGCCAGCGGCGGACCGCAGCGGTGACCGTGGTCGGCCCGCCGGGTGTGCTCTCGATCTGAAGCGTGCTTCCGAGCAGTTGCAGGCGGTCGTACATACCCTCGAGACCGAGGCCGTTCGTCGCTCCGCGGCGCAGGATCTCGGGCGTGAACCCGATCCCGTCGTCGATCACCTGCAGATAGACGACATCTCGCTCCTCGTAGAGCCGGACGGTGACGTTGCCGGCGCGGGCGTGCTTGTAGACGTTTGTCAGTGCCTCGCGGAGTACGCGCTGGAGGGCGATGCGCTGAGAGTCGGTCTCCGTCTCGATCGGCTCCTCCATCTGGAGGGTGACCACAGCGTCGTCGAGCTGCTCGAACCGGGACACCTCGTCGGTCACGAGCTGCGCAAGCGTCGTCTCCCAAACCCTGTCGTTCTGGTCGCCGGCCAGCTCGCGCAAGGCGCTCTCGATCGTCGAGAGCTGGTCGCGGATGCCGTCGACCTGCAGGCTGAGCTCCTGTGAGCCTTCCGATAGCTGACTGACGTCGCGACGCAGCCGCTCGAGCGCGAAGCCGACTGCGACGAGGTCCTGCATCGGGCCGTCGTGCAGGTCCAGCGACAACCGGCGCAGGCCCCGCTGCGCGGGCGTGGAGACCGGTTGCAGCCGGCCGAGGGACGTCGTCGTGTGTGGCTCCGCCATCCGCAGTCAGAACGTCGGCGGTCGGCGCCCGCCTGGCTACCCCCGGACGGGGGATCACCAGGAAAGGTGATTGCGGCCATTCCCGGCCGTCGTGATGATCAGACGCGGGAAGGGGGTCTAGGCGCGGTCTTCACGAGGAGGCAGACGCGCCACTGCGGCCACATGGACGAAGCGCAACGAGTAGGGAACGAGAACGGCGTCGAACTCCGCGCGTACGAGCGGATCGCCGACGTCTTCGCGCGGCTCGTCGGCGAGCAGACGCCCGACGGGTTGCTCGGTGCATTCGCCGATGCGATCGAAGAGCTCGTGCCCTGCGCGGGTCTCGTCGTGTTCGAGCGGAACGAGGCCGAAGACGAGTTCACAGCCGTCCTCGAGCGCCGTGAGACGAACAACGCGGCGCTGCGAGTGCCGCTCGTCGCACACGGTCGTGTGATCGGCGCGCTCGACGTTCATCGGCACGGCGGCGCATTCTCGGACGACGAGCTCGAATTCGTCGCCCGCTTCGTGGACGCTGCCGCACTGGTCCTCGAGAATGCGCGTACACGAGCCCGTCTCGCGCAGCTCGCCCAGACCGACGATCTGACCGGGGCGCTCAATCGCAGAGGGTTCTTCGAGGCGGCAGAACGGGAGCTCGCCCGGGCCGGGCGCGACGACACCGAGACCGCCCTCCTGGTGGTCGACGTCGACGACCTGAAGGGCGTCAACGATCGCCACGGCCACTCGCTCGGCGACGCGTTGCTGGCCCAGGTGGCGCAGACGCTCGCCGGCAGGACGCGGCGAGGCGACATCGTCGGGCGGCTCGGAGGCGACGAGTTCGCGGTCGTCCTGCCGGGCGCCGGGCTCGAGGCCGCAGAGAATCTCGCCCAGGAGCTCGAGAACATCCTTCGTCACGCGGTCGTCGAGACGCTCGCAGGGCCGGTGGTCGCGACCGCAAGCGTCGGTGTCGCAGCGACGCAGGGTCGCCGGAGCGGGGTCGTGCGGCTGCTCGCCCGCGCGGACGTCGATATGTACCGCCGCAAGAAGAAGCGCAAGGCACGTATCTAGGGGAGCCGGGCCCCAATCCGCCCGGGGCACGAGACGACCCTGCGGCAAGGTGCCTTACCCCTCTGGGCCTGCACCCGACTCCCCCTGAGCATGCTCACGGCCGGGGCCGTCTGCCGACCTGGCGAACGGTCGAGCCGCCGCCACCCCTCCGGCTAGCTCAGCCGGCCGCCGAGAACCCCGCCAGTGCGGCATCGACCAGGTCGGGGAGCGTCTCGAGGTTGTAGCCGCCCTCGAGTACCGCGGCGACCCGGGGTGCGAGCGAGCCGCAGCGCCGGGCGAGCTCCATGAAGGCAGCCGTGCTCAGCTCCAGCTCGGCGAGTGGATCGGCGCTGTGGGCGTCGAAGCCGGCCGAGACGAGGATCAGGTCGGGCTGGAACCGTCCGAGCGCGCGTTCGACGGCCCGGAACGAGTCGAGGTACTCGGCGTCGCCCGTGCCGGCCGGGAGGGGCACGTTGAGCACTGTCTCGCCCTGGTCGTGGGGCCCGCCGGTGCCCGGGTAGAACGGCCACTGGTGCAGCGATGCGAACAGAATCGTCGGGTCGTCGCGGACGATGTCCTCCGTGCCGTTGCCGTGGTGGACGTCCCAGTCGACGATCGCGACACGTTCGAGCCCGAGCTCCGCCTGCGCGAACCGCGCGGCGATCGCGACCGAGTCGAAGAGGCAGAAGCCCATCGCCTGACTGCGTTCGGCGTGGTGGCCGGGTGGACGGGCAAGTGCGAAGCCGCCGCGCCGAACCGCCTCGATTGCTGCGCCCGCGGCGAGCAGGGCCGCCTCGAAGGTCGTCTCGGTGCAGATGGTGTCCGCGTCGATCAAGCCGCGTGTCGTCCGCACGAGCTCGATCAGCTCCGGGGTGTGGCACCGCAGCACGTCGCGCTCGTCGGCCGGCTCACACTCGACGAAGGCGAAGCGTTCATGCAGCGCGACGATCCGCCCTTGCGACTCGGGATGCTGCCCGGTCGGGTGCAGGGTCGCGAACGACGGGTGGCTGACGAGGTCGATCAACGCTCCTAACGCGCCTCGAGGGCGACGCGGGCGTAGCTTGTCAGCCACGGCAGCGGATGCGCGACGAGCCACGACGCGGCTGCCTGCTCGATCCCGTCCGCAACCCGCACCGCCTTGAAGTAATCGTGTCCGAAGAGCCCGACGTAGTCGACCACCTCGAACCCGGCCGACTCGAGGCGGGCGATCTGCCGGGTGCTCGGGCCGCGGCACCAGCGGTAGAGCGCTGGGAACTTGCCGTGCGCTCCGTCGGGCTGTCGGCTCGGGGAGATCCGCTCGAGGAGTCGGCGCGACACAGACTCGGGCAGCAGCCGGTTGAGCAGAAACGGGAGCGAATAGAGGGTCGAGAAGCAATGGATCGCCAGGCCGCCCGGCTCGAGCAGCGTGCGGACGTTCCGGTGGAACGTCGGCGGGTCGGGAATGTGCTCACAGACCGTGACGCTGAAGACGAGGTCGAAGCGGCCCGGAGCCTCGAAGCTGTGCGAGGCGACGTCGGCCTGGAGCTTGTGGAAGTCGTCGGGAGCCTTCGCGAGCTCGTCGGCCGAGATGTCGAGCACCGAGTAGTCGAGGTCGTGCGCGGCAACGAACTCGGGGGTGAGGGCCGGGTTGGCGCCGCCGCCGATGTCGCAGATCCGTCTGGCGTCGCGGCCCTCGATCTCCCGCTGGACGAGCTTCACGAAGTCGCCGTGCCAGTCAGGCGCCGTCTTCTCGTAGCTGATGCGGTTAGACACGTTCGGCCAGGCGCTTCGCGAGGGCGTTCAACCCGAGCTCCGACGCCGTCGCGGACGCCCGCGCCCAGTCGGGAGGGGTCGGGGCGAGCGGAGGCAGCGGCGCAGCGGCGTCCATGGTTGCGATCCGCCGGTACAGGCGAAGCTCGTCGGCGATCGTCGAGAACCGGCCGTCGGCGAGTGCCTGCTCGAGCGAGCCGTGCTGCTTCAGCACCTCTGCGGCCTTCTTCGGTCCGACGCCGGGAGCGCCGGGGATCTTGTCCGACGGGTCGCCGCGCAACGCGATGAAGTCCGGCACCTGGCCCGGCTCGACGCCGTAGCGCTCGCGCACCTCGCCTGGGCCGATCCGGGTCAGCTCCGAGACGCCCTTCACCGGTTGGAGGATCGTCACGCGGCCGCTGACCAGTTGGAAGGCGTCGCGGTCCGATGTCACGACCGCGACGGGACCGGGCCAACCGGCGGCCGCCGCAGCCAGGAAGTCGTCGGCTTCGAAGCCGGGGCCCTTCCCGACGGCGAACCCGAACGACTCGGTCAGGACGGGCAACACGTTCAGCTGCTCGAGGATGGCATCCTCGAACACGCGCCCCGACTGGTAGGCGGGCAGCGCGTCATGCCGGTAGGTCGGAGTCTCGAGCGAGTCCCAGCCGACCAGCACCGAGTCGGGCTGCTCGGCATCCCAGAGCCGGATCAGGAACCCTGCGAAGCCGACGAGGGCATTCGCAGGCCGGCCGTTGCCGCGGATCGACTTCGGCATCGCGTGGTACGCGCGATGGGCAAGGGAGTCGCCGTCGATCGCCATGAGCGTCTGGCTCACCCGCTCACCTCCAGCTCTGCGATCGCGGCCATCACGCGTTCAGTCGCGATGCGGGCTGCCTCGGCCGCCGGGTATTCGCCGAGGTCACCGACCTCGACAGGCTGGCCGTAGTGCACGTGCCACGCCTGCAGCGTCCGGAGCCGGTCCGTGCCGCTGACGCCGGCGGGTACGAGCGGAACGCCGGCGTCGAGCGCGATGCGCGCGGCGCCGGTGTGCGCCTGCGCCTCCCGCGTCTTGTGGAGGCCTTTCTTGCGGCGTGTCCCCTCCGGGAACATCGCGATCACGTGCCCCTGGCGCGCGAGAGCGACAGCCGTCTCGATCGCTTCCAGGTCGGCCTGGCCCCGGCGGACCTTGAAGCCACCGCAGGCCTTGATCAGCACTCCGAGCGGGAACCAGAAGAGCTCGGACTTCGCCATGAAGCGCAGGAACCGGTGCGGCCAGACCGCCATTCCGAGCGCCCACGGGTCGAGGTTCGAGAGGTGGCCGGAGGCGAGCACGTAGCCGCCGGAAGCAGGCAGGTGCTCGGTTCCACGCGCGCGATAGCGGAAGACGAGGTGCAGGATCGGCCAGGAAACGGCGGCGATCAGGGAGTAGAGCAGTGATGGCCGGGGAGGAGGTGTCACGCGCGGCGAGTATCGCCGATCCGGGCCAGGGCGCTAAGGTGGCGCGCGAAATGGCCACAACCAAGGGAAAGAGGCTGGTGATCGTCGAGTCGCCGGCCAAGGCGAAGACGATCGCCGGGTACCTCGGGCCCGACTTCGTCGTCGAGTCGTCGATCGGCCACATCCGCGACCTGCCCCAGAACGCGTCCGAGGTACCCGCGAAGTACAAGGACGAGAAGTGGGCCCGTCTCGGCGTGAACGTCGACAGCGAGTTCGAGCCGATCTACGTCGTCGACCCGCGGAAGCGGAAGGTCGTCTCCGAGTTGAAGGCGAAGCTCAAGAACGCGGACGAGTTGCTGCTCGCGACGGACGAAGACCGCGAGGGGGAGGCAATCGCCTGGCACCTCGTGCAGGAGCTGAAGCCGAAGGTCCCGGTGCGCCGGATGGTCTTCCACGAGATCACCCGCCCGGCGATCGAGCGCGCGCTCGCCGAGACCCGCAACATCGACCAGAGCCTCGTCGACGCTCAGGAAGCGCGCCGCGTGCTCGACCGGCTGTACGGCTACGAGGTTTCGCCGGTGCTCTGGCGGAAGGTGATGCAGGGACTATCTGCCGGACGCGTCCAGTCGGTCGCAACCCGGCTCGTGGTCGAGCGAGAACGCGAGCGCTGGGAGTTCATCGCCGCGGGCTACTGGGACATCGTCGCGACGCTCGACCCGGGTGCCTTCACGGCGCGGCTCTCATCCGTCGACGGAGCGCGCGTCGCGCAGGGCCGCGACTTCGGACGAGACGGCGAGCTGAAGAGCAACGAGGTGGTGCAGCTCGTCGAGGACGATGCCCGCCGCCTGGCGGCCTCGCTCGCACGCGCCGAGTTCCGGGTTGCATCGGTCGATGAGAAGCCGTACACCCGTCGCCCCGCGCCGCCGTTCATGACCTCGACGTTGCAACAGGAGGCGAGCCGCAAGCTGCGGCTCTCGTCGCAGCAGACGATGCGCGTCGCGCAGCGCCTGTACGAGAACGGCTACATCACCTACATGCGCACCGACTCGACGACGCTGTCGGAGTCGGCACTGAGCGCGGCCCGCGACCAGGCCCGCGAACTGTACGGAGCCGATTCGGTGCCCGCCCAGCCGCGCCGCTACGAGCGGAAGGTGAAGAACGCGCAGGAGGCTCACGAGGCCGTGCGTCCCGCGGGCGACCGCTTCCGAACGCCGGACGATGTCGCCCGCGAGCTCTCGGGCGATGAGTTCCGCCTGTACGACCTGATCTGGAAGCGAACCGTCGCCTCACAGATGGCGGACGCTCGCGGGCAGACCGTCTCGGTGCGGATCGCCGCAGACGCGGACGACGGACGCGCGGTCGAGTTCTCGACCGCCGGCACCGTGATCACCTTCCGGGGTTTCCTGCTCGCCTACGAGGAGGGACGCGACGATGCCGGAGACGATGCCGAGGAGAAGCGGTTGCCGAGCCTTGCCGCAGGCGACACGCTGGCCGCGACGGAGCTCGAGCCCGAGGGCCACTCGACGTCGCCGCCCGCCCGGTTCACCGAGGCCAGCCTGGTGAAGGCTCTCGAGGAGCGCGGGATCGGCCGGCCGTCGACCTACGCCGCGATCATGGGCACGATCCTCGACCGCGGGTACGTGCGGAAGCAAGGCCAGGCCCTGGTGCCCGAGTTCCTCGCCTTCGCGGTCGTCAATCTGCTCGAGCGTCACTTCCCGCAGCTCGTCGACTACGAGTTCACGGCGCGCATGGAGGACGACCTCGACGAGATCGCCGGCGGCGACGAATCTCGCATCGGCTGGCTACGCCGCTTCTACTTCGGCTCCGACGGCGACGACGGGCTGAAGGCGCTGGTCGAGCTGCAGCTCGGCGACATCGACGCGCGGGAGGTGAACACCGTCCCGATTCCGCGGAGCGACATCGTCGTGCGGGTCGGGAAGTACGGGCCGTACCTCGAGCGTGGCGGAGAGCGCCAGACGTTGCCTCCCGACGTCGCGCCCGACGAGCTGACCCCCGAACGGGCCGCTGAGATCCTTGCCCAGGGCGGCCAGGAGCGCGAGCTCGGTGCCGACCCCGAGACCGGCCGGGCGATCGTGGTCCGCACGGGCCGCTACGGGCCGTATGTGACCGAGGTGCTGGAAGACGACGAGAAGCCTCGTACGGCCTCGCTCCTGCGTTCGATGAACCCCGAGACCGTCACCCTCGACGATGCGCTGCGGCTGCTGACGCTGCCCCGAACGCTCGGCACGACGGACGGTGAGGACGTGATCGTGACGAACGGCCGCTACGGGCCCTACGTGAAGCGCGCCAAGGAGTCTCGCTCGCTCGAGACCGAAGAGGAGATGTTCACGATCACGCTCGATGAGGCCCTCGCCAAGCTGGCCGAGCCGCGCACGCGCGGCCGCCGGGCCGCCGCCCCGCCGCTCCGCGAGCTGGGCGAGGATCCGGTCTCGAAGAAGCCGGTGACCCTGAAAGAAGGCCGTTTCGGCCCCTACGTCACGGACGGCGAGACCAATGCGAGCCTGCGCGCCTCCGATTCCGTCGAGTCGATCACGACCGAGCGGGCCGCCGAGCTGCTCCAGGCTCGCCGAGAGCGCGGTCCGGCGAAGAAGCGCACCGCCAAGAAACGCTCGTAACGCGCGCAAAACAGTTCAGTTCGACATTCCGGCCTGGGAGTCGTCCATAATCCAACCGACCGCTTCGGAATGCCCGTGCCGCCGAACGCGTTCCCAAGGGCGGTACCCTGGCCCGTCAGCAGGTCTGATCTGACGTCCGCTGAAATGAAAGGACATCGATTTCCACTTGACTCAGAGCCAGCTTTCCGAACTGCTCGACACCGAGAGCGCCCGTAGCCTGATCGAGGCGGGTGAGGAGCGCGGCTGGATCGAACCGGCCGAGCTCGAGGCCTTCGCCGTCGAGAATGACCTTCCCGAGGCGGAGATCGCGGACGTGGTCAAGGAGCTCGAGCGGATCGGGCTCGAAGTGCGCGAGCCCGTCACCGAGGAGACGAACACGAAGCACAAGCCGGAGCCCGTGGTCTACGAGGCCTCGGCGCCTTCCGGCGCGGGCGACAGCCTGCAGCTCTTCCTCGCCGACGTCGGCAAGCACAAGCTCCTGACCGCCCACGAGGAGGTCGTGCTCGCGAAGGCGATCGAGCGCGGCGACGGCCGGGCCAAGCGTCGCATGATCGAGTCGAACCTGAGGCTCGTCGTCTCGATCGCAAAGGGCTACCGCGGACTCGGCGTTCCGTTCCTTGACCTGATCCAGGAGGGGACGCTCGGCCTGAACCGCGCCGTCGAGAAGTTCGACTGGCGCCGCGGCTACAAGTTCTCGACCTATGCGACCTGGTGGATCCGCCAGAGCGTCCAGCGGGCCGTCGCGAACCACGCGCGGACGATCCGCGTCCCGGTCCACGTCGTCGAGCGCCAGCAGAAGCTGTCGCGCGCGGCGCGCCGCCTCGAGGTGGAGCTCGGCCGCGAAGCGACCAAGGAAGAGTTGGCGGAGGCGACCGGCCTGCCCCTGCAGCACGTCGAGGAGGCTCTCTCCGCGGCGTCCGCGTCGGTGTCGCTCAACCAGACGGTCGGAGCGGATGACGAGGGCGAGCTCGGCGACCTGTTCGCCGATCGCGAGGCTGCCGATCCGTTCGACGAGGCCGAAGAGTCGCTCCGCAGGCAGAACATCCGGAAGGCGCTCGATGCGCTACCTGAGCGCGAACGCCGGATCCTCGAGCTTCGCTTCGGGTTCGAGGGCGAGCCGTGGACGCTCGAGGCGATCGGGCATGAGCTCGACCTGACACGCGAGCGGGTCCGCCAGCTCGAGGGCCAGGCGCTCTCGCGGCTTGCGGCGCTGCGTGAGCTCGCCGGACTTGCCGCGTAGGCGCGCGAAGCGAGCGAAGCAGGATGATCTTCACGGAGACGAAGCTCGCCGGAGCGTTCATCATCGATCTCGAGCGCAGGGAGGACTCTCGCGGGTTCTTCGCGCGCGCCTTCTGTCAGAACGAGTTCGCCAAGCACGGCTTGAAGACGACGATCGCTCAGGCGAATGTCGCCTCGAACAGTCACCGTGGCACGCTGCGCGGAATGCACTTCCAGTACCCGCCGGCCGCGGAGACGAAGCTCGTGCGCTGCACGCGCGGCGCGATTCTCGACATCATCGTCGATCTGCGTCCGGAGAGCGGGACGTACCTCCAGCATGTCGCGGTCGAACTGAACGAGGACAACCAGCGCGCGCTCTACGTGCCGGAACGGTTCGCGCACGGCTACCAGGCGCTGCGCGACAATACGGACACGAGCTACCAGGTCGGCGAGTTCTACACCCCCGAGGCCGAAGGGGGGCTGTTGCACGACGACCCGCGTCTCGGCCTCGAATGGCCGTTGCCGGTGACCGTCATCTCGGAGAAGGATCAGCAGTTTTCGCCGCTCGACGAGATCGAGCCGGAGCTCAAGCGCCGCATGGCGGTCTGACCCACCGGCGACCACACGATGATCATCGTCGACGACCTGCTCAAGGCGCGCGAAGCGGCTGGGAAGCCGATTCGCGTCGGGATGCTCGGCTCCGGCTTCATGGGCCAGGGCCTGACGAACCAGATCGCGAACAGCGTTCCCGGCATGCGGATGGTGGCGATCTACAGTCGCAAGCCGGCCAAGGCGGTCGAGGTCTTCCGTTACGCGGGTTGCGGCGAGCCGATCGTCGCGACGACCCAGTCGCAGCTCGACGACGCGATCCGTGCCGGCACGCCGGTCGTGACCGAGGACGCGATGCTGCTTGCTCGAGCGGAGGAGATCGACGTGTTGGTGGACGTCACGGGCTCGGTCGAGTTCGGCGCTCGGGTGTCATTGGAGGCGTTCAGCCACAAGAAAGACGTGGTGCTGATGAACGCGGAGATCGACGCGACGATCGGGCCGATCCTGCAGACGTATGCGGAGCGGGAGGGCGTCATCCTCTCGGCCTGCGAGGGCGATGAGCCGGGTATTCAGGTCAACCTCTATCGCTGGGTACGTGGGCTCGGCTTGATTCCGCGAGTGCTCGGCAACGTCAAGGGCCTGCAGGACCCGTATCGCAACCCGACCACACAGCAGGGCTTCGCCGAGCAGTGGGGCCAGAACCCGGCGATGGTGACCAGCTTCGCGGACGGCTCGAAGATCAACTTCGAGGAGTCGATCGTCGCCAACGCCACCGGGTTCACGGTCAAGTCGCGCGGGATGTCGCGCGGGGCGGAATACAAGGGCGATGTGATGAAGATCGGCGACTTGTACGACCTCGACGAGCTCCGCGAGCTCGGCGGGATCGTCGACTACACGGTGGGCACGCCGCTGACCAAGGTGTACTGCCTCGCCGAGCATCCTGATCCGAAGCAGCAGCACTACCTGAACCTCTACAAGATGGGCGACGGGCCGCTGTACCCATTCTTCATCCCGTACCACCTCGTCCACTTCGAGGTTCCGAACGCGATCGCGCGCGTCGTCCTGCTGCGCGATTCGGTGGCGAAGCCGCTCGCCGGCCCGCTGGTCGAGGTGTGCGCCATCGCCAAGCGCGACCTGAGCGAGGGGGAGACGCTGGACGACTACGGCATGTACATGACCTACGGCGAGGCGGTCGCCGCCGACGAGATGAGCGCCAAGCGCTACCTGCCGGAGGGCCTCGTCGAAGGCTGCCGGCTCAAGCGTGCGATCGCGCAGGACGACGCGATCAGCTACGACGACGTCGAGCTTCCAGCTGGGCGGCTCGCCGACCGGCTCCGCGCCGAGCAGTACAGCCACTTCCGCGGCGAGAGCTGGCTGGCCGACTTGTTGCCCGGCTAGGGCTACACGCTCTCGCGGGCTGCGCCCTCGAGGTGGGGCCGGTCCTCCCGGACGCTGCCCTCGGCCTGCCGGATCTCGTCGTCCGTCATCGGCCACTTCTCGAGCGGGTAGTGGCACGCCGCGGCGTGGCCCGGCCCGAGCTCGCGCAGTTGAGGTTCCTCCACGTCGCAGTGACCTTGATGGAACCGTGGGCAACGAGGGTGGAACACGCAGGCCGCCGGCGGCGCGACGGGGGACGGCACGTCTCCGGTGAGGACGATCCGCTCGCGGCCTCCGGTCGTGGCACGCGGGACCGCCGACAGGAGCGCCGCCGTGTACGGGTGTTTCGGCTGCTCGTAGATCGACTCGCTCTCGCCGAGCTCGACGACTCGCCCGAGGTACATGACGGCGATGCGATCGGCGATCTGCCGGATCACCGACAGGTCGTGCGAGATGAAGACGTACGTCAGGTTGAAGTCGCGTTGCAGCGTGCGGAGCAGATTGAGCACCTGCGCTTGGATCGACACGTCCAGTGCGGAGACCGGCTCGTCGCAGATGATCAACCTCGGTGACAGCGCCAGCGCGCGTGCGACGCCGATGCGTTGGCGCTGGCCTCCGGAGAACTCGTGCGGATAACGGTTGTAGTGCTCCGGGCTGAGCCCCACGGTCTCGAGCAGCTCCTGCACGCGTGTGCGGGCGCCCCGCTGCCCGTGGATCGCGAACGGCGAGCCGACGATCTGCCCGACCGTCTTGCGCGGGTTCAGGGACGAGTACGGGTCCTGGAAGATCATCTGCATCTCGCGCCGGAGTGGGCGCAGCGCACGTTGCGAGAGGGTCGAGATGTCCTGGCCGTCGAACCGGATCGTGCCGGAGGTCGGATCGAGCAGCCTGAGGATCAGGCGCGCCGTCGTCGACTTGCCGCAGCCGGACTCGCCGACGATCCCGAGCGTCTCGCCTTGACGAACCGTCAGAGAGACGTCTTCTACGGCATGTACCTCTGACTTGCCGCGAGCGAAGACGCCTTGCCTGACCTGGAACCGCTTCGTTAGATGCTCGACCTCGACGAGGTTCGCGGTGTCGTCGTGGCTGCTCACGCCCGCCCTTCCGCGGCGACTGCCAGGATCGAGCGTTTGGCGCCCTCCTCGAGCTTGCGCTCCCAGGGTAGGTGGCAGGCGTCGAGGTGCGCGTCTGGAGCAGGCGCGACGAGCGGCGGCCGCTCGGTCGAGCACGGCTCGAACCGGTGCGGGCAGCGCGGATGAAACGGGCAACCCGTCGGCGGGTTGATCAGCGACGGCGGTGATCCTTCGATCGGCACGAGTGCCGCGAGGCGGCGTTCGATCGTCGGCATCGAGTCGAGCAGACCCCACGCGTACGGGTGCTGGGGCCGCTCGAAGATGTCGCGGGCAGGCCCGTACTCCATCACCCGCCCGGCGTACATCACCATCACGGACTTCGCCGTCTCGGCGACCACGCCGAGATCGTGCGTGACGAGGATCACACCGATGTCGAACTCGCGCTTGACCTCCTCGATCAGCTCGAGGATCTGCGCTTGCACGGTGACGTCGAGTGCGGTCGTCGGCTCGTCGCAGATCAGCACGGCCGGGTTGTGGACGAGCGCCATCGCGATCATCGCCCGCTGCCGCATGCCGCCCGAGAACTGGTGGGGATAGTCGCGGGCGCGACCGGCCGCGTTCGGGATGCCGACGTGCTCGAGCAGCTCGACGGCTCGGTGGCGGGCGGCGGCCTTGCCTGCGTCGCTGTGTGCGAGGAACGCCTCGGCGATCTGATCACCGACGCGATACATCGGGTGGAGGCACGCGAACGGATCCTGGAAGACCATCGCGATGTCCTTGCCGCGGATCTTGCGCAGCTCGTCCGGCGGGAGTGTGAGGAGGTCGCGCCCACCGAACAGGACCTCCCCGGAGATCTCGGTGCGGGCGCGGTTCAGCAGCCCCATGATGGCGAGGTTCGAGACGCTCTTCCCTGACCCGGACTCGCCGACGATCCCGAGCGTCTCGCCCCGTGAAAGCGTGTAACTGACGTCGCTGACCGCCTGCACGGTCCCGTCGGACATCGGGAATCGAACTGTCAGGCCGCGGACCTGGAGGAGCGGTTCTGCGCTCACGCGTAGCGAACTCGAGGGTCGATGAAGGCGTACAGAATGTCGACGATCAGGTTCGCGAGCGCGACGGCGATCGACGCGACCAGCACGACGCCGAGCACGACAGGCAAGTCCTGTTGCAGCGCGTCGTTGATAGCCAGGTAGCCGAGGCCTTGCAGGTTGAAGACCGATTCCGTGATCACCGCGCCGCCGACGAGCAGCGCGATGTCGAGGCCGAACATCGTCACGATCGGGGTGAGGCTTGCCCGCAACCCGTGCTTGAAGATCACCGTCCGCTCAGGCAATCCTTTGGCTCTGGCGGTCCTGATGTAGTCCTCGCCGAGCGTCTCGAGCAGGTTGTTGCGCGTCATCCGGGCGTAGAACGCCGCGTAGAGCAGCGCGAGCACTCCCCAGGGCAGGATCATGTGCGAGAAGAAACCGGTGACGCTGGTGAGGGGCGAGACATAGCCGCTCCCGCCCGTCCACCCGAGCTGGCGCCAGAAGATGTAGAGCGCCATCAGCCCGAGCCAGAACACCGGCGTCGAGATGCCGAAGAGCGCGAACCCCATCGCAAGTCGATCGACCGCCGATCGCCGTTTCACCGCCGAGAGCACACCGATCGCGACGCCGGCGATCAGCCAGAGCATTGCCGCTCCTGCGATCAGGAGCAGCGTCCGTGGTGCGCGCGCGACGATCAGCGACTTGACCGAGCTGCCGCTGGCATACGTGTAGCCGAGGCCGGGCCAGCCGTACTTGTCGCCCGTGAAGAAGTGCCAGGAGAACCTGCCGAACTGGACGTACCAGGGCTTGTCGAGGCCGAGCCGGTGATGAATCTGCGCGATCTCGGCGTCGGTCGGGTTCTTGCCCGCGAAGCGAAGGGCGGGGTCGCCGGCCGGCAGAAGGTAGAAGACGGCGAACGTGATCGCGACTACGCAGGCGACGACGACCAGTGTCCAGACAAGCCTGCGTGCGATGTAGAGCGTCATGGCTTCCTTCGGTTCGGTGGGTTGAGTGAGGGGCGGGACGTTCTTGTCCCGCCCCTCCTGTCCTGTCCGATTACTGCTTGACGGACACCGAGCTGTAGGCCGGGCCGTCGGTGAACTGGTCGTAGTTCCAGTGCGTGACCCTCGAGCTGATGATGAAGACGTTGTTGGGCCACAGGTACGGCACCCACGGAACCACTTCGGTCATCAGCTTCTTGTCGACGCCCTCCCAGCAGTTCGTACGGTCTGTAGCGAGCTTGGCGCTGCAGTTGGCGATCTCGGAATCGACAGACGGGACGTTGTCGATGTTGCCCGTCGCACCGACCTTCTTCGCAATCTCCGGCGTCAAGCCGACGAGCGAGTAGTTGGTGTTACCGGACTTGATGATCGCGCCGGAGTCGAACAACTCCGCGAAGAAGGTGTACGGATCGGCGTAGTCCTTCCCCCAACTCGGCCGCTCGGAGAACGGGATGTTCTTCGAGGGAGTCTGGATGGTCGTATACGCGCCGTTGATCGAGTGCACCTTCAGCGTGATCCCGATCTTCGCGGCGTTCGCCTCGATGATCGGAATCATCCGCGTGTCGACACCACGGGTGTCGGCGATCATCAGCACGCCCTTGCAGGCCGACGCCGTGCACTTGCCGGTCTTGCCGGGGTCGTACTTCGACTGCTTCATCTCCTCAGCCGCCTTGGCGACATCACCGGCGTTTCCGGCCGTCGCATACGGGTCGTACTCGGAGAGCCCGTTGTTGTAGAGCACCGGCGGCACGATGTGCGTAGCGATCGCGCCCGGGATCGGGCCGCCCCACGCCTTCTGGAGTGCAGCCTTGTCCATGATCCAGTTCATCGCCTTCCGGACGTGAACGTCGTCGAACGGTGGCTGCGTCAGGTTCATCGTGAAGTAGTTGGTGCGGTCACCGACGTTCGGGATCATCAGCTTTTTCAGGTCGGGTGTCGTCGCGTACGTGCGAATCGTCTTCGGAGCCGGGCTCGACACCTCGTCGTCGTACTGGCCCGACTGCACCTTCGCGAAGATGTCGTCGGCGTTCGAGTTCACGAGGAACTGGAACTGGTCAGGCCAGTTCTTCCGGTACGGGTCGGTCGACTGGTCGTAGCTCGGGTTGCGAACCAGGATGATGTGGTTCCCGTTCGCGCCGTCGTAGCCGCTCATCGACTTGACCCCGGCGCAGGTCGTGTCCTTGATCTTGTCGGCACCCTGGATCATGTAGGGGCCGCTGGAGACGACGTCACGTCCGTAGTCGCCTGGCTTCCCTTCGAAGCATTTGGCGACCTCCTCCGGGATCGGTGCCGTCGCCGGCATCGACATGCGGAGGTTGAAGTCACCGGCCCGCTTCGTCAGGTGGAAGACGATCGTGTGGTCGTCCGGCGTGACGATGCCGGAGACGGTCTTGGCGGTGCCGTTCGCTACTGCGTCCCAGCCCTTGATCACGGTGTAGTAGAAGGAGTACTGGCCGCCGTCGTTCGGGTTGGCGAGCCGGTTCATCGCGTAGGCGACATCCTTCGACGTGACCACCCGGTTGACCGGCGGTCCGAACTTGACGCCTTGCCGGAGCTTGTACGTGTAGGTAAGCCCTCTGTCCGTCGGGCTCGGCACCTCGGTGGCGAGGTCGCCGACCAGCTCGTTGCCCGCGGCTCCGGGCTGATGCTTGTAGCCCACGAGCGCGCGAAGCATCAGGTTGGAGTACAGCCCCCAGGCGTTGCCGAGGTACTCGCCGGTCGGGTCGAAGTTGTTGGTGAACCCGAACGACTGTTCCCAGCCGATGCGGTAGATGCCGCCCTTTGTTGATGTGCCGTTGTCGTAGGTGCCCGAGCCGACCGCGGAGTTGCTGCCGCCTGAGCTCGACGTCGTCGTGGTCGTTTCAGACGACGATTTCTTTGATCCGCAGCCGGCGACAAGCACCGCCAAGGCGGAGACGGCCGCCAGCACGAGAGCGAGCCGTGCGAGTTTCTTCATTCGGGACTGCTCCTTTCTTCTGGGGGTTGGGGTGTGTTCATCGTTCAGACCTGACGTCGAAGGCGTCTCGTAGGCCGTCGCCGAGAAGGTTGAAGGCCAGCGTGGTGATGATCAGGAAGGCGCCCGGGAAGAGCATCAGCCACCAGGCGACGTCGTACAGCCCGGATGCATCGGTCAGGATCGATCCCCACGACGCCTGGTCGGCCGGGACGCCGAGGCCGAGGTAGGAGAGTGCGGCCTCGAAGAGGATGTTGGTCGGGATCAGCAGCGTCGAGTAGACGATCAGCGGCCCGATCAGGTTCGGGAGGATCTCGGTCGAGAGGATCCGCATGTTGCTGGCTCCCGCCGCGCGCGCCGATTCGACGAACTCCTTCTCACGAAGCGAGAGCGTGTATCCGCGAACGATGCGGGCGATGTAGGACCACGAGAAGAGCACGATCACGGCGATCACAACCGGGAGTCCCGGTTGCAGGAGTCCGCCGAAACAGCCGTCCTTCGTCGTCGAGCAGGCGGCGACGATCCCGACAGCGATCAGGATCTGTGGAACCGCGAGGAGAACGTCGCCGGCCCGGGAGAGGAGCGTGTCGGTCCAGCCGCGGTAGAACCCGGCGGCCAGTCCGACGACGGTGCCGATCAGGACGGCGATCCCCGAGGCGACGATGCCGACGAAGAGTGACGTGCGGGCGCCGTACATCGTGCGGACGAAGAGATCACGGCCGGCGGCGTCGGCGCCGAACCAGAACTGTGAGTTGGGGCCGCGGGGGACGCCGTAGGCGTCCGTCATGTTCGTGTACGTCGCGTTCTGAGGATGGCCGGTGATCTTCTGGGCGAGCGGTCCGCCGATGATCGCGATGATGATCAGGATCACGATGGCGACGAGGCCGACGATCGCAGCCTTGTCCTGGGTCAGGCGCGCCCAGAACAACTGGCGCGGCGTCTTGCGTGAGACGGCGACCTGCGGCGGCAATGCGACCGCCCCGCCGGTCGTCACGAAATCTGGTGGGTTCGTCATCCGCGTTCCAAGACTATTACCGGGTCACTTACCCCTGCGGCGATACTCAAGAACATGGATCGCCAGGATTTGATCCCTCCCGGAACGGTTACCGGGCAAATCGTGTGCCTCGAGCGGATCGCGGAGCAACACCGCGATGGCCTGCGTGCGGCTGCGGAGCGAGAGCCGCAGATCCACCGTTTCACGAGCATGTACTCGCTCGGCTTCGATCACTGGTTCGATCTGGCGGTTGCCTCGGAAACGGAGATCCCGTTCGTCGTCCACGTCGACGGCCGGCCGGTCGGGTCGACGCGCTATCTGAACATCGAGCCGTTCCATCGACGGGCCGAGATCGGCTGGACGTGGCTGGAGCGGCGGCAGTGGGGCACGGGCGCGAACATCGAGACGAAATACCTGTTGCTCGAGAACGCGTTCGAGCGAGCCGGCCTGATGCGCGTCGAGTTCAAGACGGATGCCCGCAACCTGAGGGTGCGCGGTGCGCTGCTCGGAATCGGCGGCACGTTCGAGGGCATCTTCCGCAAGCACATGGTTCTCCCGGACTCGATCCGGGACTCCGCCTGGTACGCGATCGTCGACGACGACTGGCCACGTGTGAAGGAGCTGCTCGAGGCGAAGATCGAAAGGCACGCGGCGTGAGGTGCGCTGTCGCGGTGGCTCCGATCCGGGCCGAGCCCGACGACGAGGCCGAGCAGGTGACGCAGGCGTTGTTCGGCGAGCCGCTGCTCGTCGAGGAGACACGTGGAGGCTGGGTGCGGATCCGCACGGCGTACGGCTATCCGGGCTGGCTGCGTGCCGAGGCGCTCGCGGAGGGAGAGGGCGAACTGGTCGTCGACGCATCCGGATCGCCGGTCGATGTCGCGCGCTCCTACCTCGGCGCGCCATACCTCTGGGGCGGGCTGACGGAGGACGGCATCGACTGCTCGGGTCTCGTGCACATGGCTCATCGCAGGCTGGGCAGGTTGATACCTCGCGACGCCGACCAGCAGGAGGAGGCGGGGCTCGAGGTCGACGACCCGCAGGCAGGCGATCTCGTCACCTACGGCGACGAGGCTGCCGACCACATCGCGTTCTGGCTCGACGACGGTCGCATCCTCCACTCGACGGGCCGCGACGACGGCATCGGCGTGATCGAGGAGCTCGAGCCCGAGTCCTTGCGGTCGCGTCGCCGCAAGCTCGTTCGCCTGTGATCACCTGGGCCTGCTCCGACGGTCGCGAACTGGGAGGCGAGCGTGTCGTCCCGGCTGCGTCGACGATCAAGCTGTTCGTCGCCTCGGCCTTCTGGCGCTCGGATCTCGACCCAGACGAGCGGGTCGAGGTTGCCGAGACGCCGTGGTCGCTCGCCGACCGTCTGGCCGGCCCGGTGACGCTGGCGGACTGCGCACTGCTGATGCTGGCGTTCTCGGACAATGCGGCCACGAACGTCCTGCTCGAGCGGCTCGGGTTCGACGCCGTCAACCGGGAGGCCGCACGGCTCGGGGCAACGCAGACGAAGGTTCGCCGGCCGATGATGGGGGAGGGAGCTGAGAACGTCACGACGGCGATGGATCTGGCGCGAGGCCTCGCCGCGATCGCTGAGCCGTGGGTCTTCGACGCACTCGCAGTCGCCCACGATTCGGAGTTGCCGCACCGGCTCCCCGACCACGAGGTGCTCGTGAAAACCGGCGAGATCTGGCCTCGGGTCTACCACGAGGTCGCCCTGGTCGATCGCGGGTTGGCCGTGGCGGTTTGCTCCGCGCCTGCCGTCCTGCCGGGTCAGGTCGCAGCCACGGCAGAAGGGCTGGTCAGGGCCTCCCTCGATTGAGGATCAGTGCGTGCTAAAGGTGTCGCAAGTCGCTGTCGATACCTGGCCCGTGGACGCTGCAGAGCGCGATGCAATCCTGACTCGATATCGGGAACACTCGGCCCGATTCGAGTCTGTGGCCGCCCGTCGGGAGACGGGCGTGGCTTCGGTTATCCCGCTTCAGCCTCTCAAGGAACTGGAGCAGGAGCCGACTGCGCGCGAGATCGAGGTACTGCAGTTGATCTCGGACGGACTCGTGAACCGCGAGATCGGGGTCCGGCTCTTCCTTTCAGAGGAGACGGTGAAGAGCCATGTCAGGCATCTGCTGGCAAAGCTTCAGGCGCGCAGCAGAGCCCACGCCGTAGCAGTTGGCTTCCGGCGTGGGCTCATTAACTGACGAACTGACGTTTCCTGCAGGTTTTCCACTGTCTGTGGACAATCACCAGAATGGGTGACGCGACCACAATGGAGAACCCAGTTAACTACAGAAACTTCCTACCAGGAAGAGGCGCCACCGGCGACGGTGCCGCGGCGAACGAACTTGGCGATCTTGCGCATTGGTCCCCCTATTGCTTTGAACTGACGGCGACTAGCACCCTATAACCCATATGGGGGACATGTCAACACTCACGAGGTTCCGCCGGGAACTCAGCGACCTCACTTTTCCGGTAGTCGTCTACATGTGCGTCGTTGCTCTCGCAACCGGCGTGACTCTCGCTGTCTTGCTACTTGAGGACGCCGAGCCCAACGAGCCAGGAACGTGGGTCGGAGTGCTTGGCCTAGCCGCTATCGCGGCACTCGGCGAGCGAGGTCGGATCAAGCTGAGCGGGAGCTTGGACGTGTCGATCTCGCTGCTTCCAGCGGTCTTTGCAGCGGTTCTTTACGGCCCAGTTGCGGCGATGGTCGTCTTCGGGGCCTCGGTGTTTGGCCTTCAGATGCCACTTGCCGGCCGGGTCACGTACTTCTGCAGCCGTGCACTCACTGGCGCGGCGGCCGCAGGAGCCGCTGCTGCCGCGGCATCGGTCATGCACGGCGGCGCCGGTGAGGTCATCGCTTCAGCCACCGCGGCGGCACTCGTGGCTGAGGTCATGGACGCAGCCTTTGCATCACTGACTCATCGGCTTCGCGGAAACGGCACGTACCGAGAGGCAGCGCGCGAACTCTTCCCCGTCATCGTGGCCTCGGTTCCGTTGTATAGCCCTGCCGTCGCATTGCTCGTCCTCGCATATCGCGGCGTTTCACCGTGGACGCTTCCGCTCTTCTTCGCGCCTGCCCTCGCCGCGCAGCGTTGGTTCATCATGTACCAGGATCAGCAACGTCTCGCCGTTGACCTGCAAGGCGCGAACGAGCAGCTCAAGGCAGCGAACCTTTCGTTTGCTAACGGACTAATTGCCACGCTTGATGCGAGGGATCGCTATACGGCTGGCCACTCAGCCGCGGTCGCGATTTACGCTCGTGATATCGCAGGGAGAATGGGCCTGGATCAACAGCAGCAAGAGATGGCCCATCTCTGCGGCTTGGTTCACGACATCGGAAAGATCGGTCTGCCGGCAGGCCTCCTTGAGAAGCCGGGCGCGCTGACGCTGGAAGAGCGCCGCGAGATGCAGAAGCACTCAGAAATCGGTGAGCGGATTCTTCGGAACGTCGACACCTACGCCGAGATTGCCGCGGTGGTTCGCCATCACCACGAGCGGGTAGATGGCGGGGGTTATCCCGATGGTTTGCCGCATGATGAGATTCCGCTCCTCTCTCGAATCATCGCGGTCGCTGACGCGTACAACGCGATGACATCCGACAGGCCCTACCGTGACGCGATGCCGAGTCGTGTGGCTCGACTCCGCCTCGCGCAGGCAGTCGAGACACAGTTCGATACCTCGATCGTCGCCGCGTTTGAGGCGCTCCTCGCTGGTGCTGATGAGAACTACCGGCTGGCTCGCGGGGCAGATTTCACTCTCGATACAGGCCCGCAAGAGGCTGAGCTCGACCAGTTGCCGACTCTCGCCTATTCGGCTTCGCTGAACATCTCGTAGCGGGCAACCGCCTCAGCTCGGGTCCTCACGCCCAGCTTTTCAAGGACGTGCCGAACATGAACCTTGGTAGTCGATGGGGAGATGAACAGCGCACGCGCAATCTCGGGGTTTCGCATGCCCCGCGAGATCAGGTGGAGCACCTCGAGCTCTCGGGGTGTCAACAGCTCGCCGGGCCGGCGCGTCGCCCGCGTTCTGAAGCCGGCGCGGCGGGCGAGCCCGAGGTCGTTCGATGAGGCGTAAAGAAACTCGAGCTGTCGACGTGTGTCCTCACGTTCCCCTAGCCCATCGGCCAGATCGGGTGAAGCTCGAAGCGCGCAAACCACTGGATCCCAAGCTCCGAGCGTCCGCGCGACCTCGAGAAGGCGGGCCGCTCCATCAAGATCTCCTGCCCGTGCGCTCACGATCGACTGGCATGCGGCGGCCAAAACCCTGACCTCAACGACTCGCGACTGCCTCGTCGCGGCCGCAGCTGCCTCCAAGGCCTGCTGATCCCGGCCCAAACAAGCCAGTGCAATCGCTCTCGTCGCGATGTACTCCGCCTGCCAGGACGGATAGTTCTGCGGATCAGGAGGGTCGCTTGTTAGACGTGCTGCGTCCGAAGCCTTGCCCGTTTGCAGTAGAAGCCTCGCCCGGAGAAGGCGGGCGTTGATTCTCTGGTAAGCGCCTCGGTCGGCGGCGTTCGCGTCCTCAAGCACTTGCAGGAGTCGCTCCGTTTCGCCAAACCTCCTGCCGCCTAGACGAACCAAGGCCGTGACCCAATACGCATGGGGCTTTGCGAACTCGAGATCGAATGTCTCGATGTCGTCCGCCAACCGTCTTAGCCAGATGTTCGCCTCGGAATACTCGGCACGCTGTCCAAGTGCGTAGGCGACCGTGTATGCGAAGGAACTCCGCACTCGCGGATCATCGACCCGCGGGAGCGAGTGCTCTGCCTCCTCGATTGGCAGCGCACCCGCAATCCCTTCACTAAAACGACGCCGCGCGATCTCGGCCGTAGCCGCTCGAATGAGAAGCGTGGGCGACTCGTGTCTCCGGGCGCGCAGTTGATCGACCGCTTCGCGTGCGTCTAGTTGCTCACCGAGGATTCGCGCCAAGGCGATTCCATGGAGTGCCTCGGACTCATCGCGGTCGTCCTGGGCACTTACTCTGGCCTCGGTGAACGCGTGCACGGCCTGGTTGTAGTCTGCGCTCTGCAACCCACAGTGGCCACGGATCGCTGCGGCGCGCGATCGGAGCGGATGATCGTTTGCGAGTTGTCGGCTCGCGCGTGCTGCAAGGTCGTTTGCGAGTCCCAACAGCCCATCGCGCAGTGCGACCTCGGCCTCCACAAGGTCGACTGTCGGCGGCGGGAAAGTTGGCCGGAGTCTCACCTGCCCTGCGAACGACGACAAAGTCGCGATCTGGCCGTTCCGTGTGAGGGGTTTGAAGCATTCGCGAAGTACCGGCTCGATCAGATCGTCGCAGGCGAATCGCGACACCAGCTCCAAAGCCCTGGCCCAGTGCTGTTTGCGAATGCACCATTCGACCGCTTCGTGAACCTGGGCTCGGGCGTCCGGACGTTCGGCGAGCTTTTGTAGGAGGAACTCTCTCAACAAAGGATGGAGCAATGGGGTGCCTTCTCCCCCGAAGAAGCCGAGCTCCCGTGCCTGGTGACTCAGCTGAACTCCATCGGCATCTAGGTACTCGGCAATTGATTCCGGATCCAATTTCGGCAGCAGTGAGAGCCGAACGAGGTGATCTTGAAGCTCCGAACTAGCGTCCTGAAACAGCTCCTCCGCGAGATAAGTGTGCAACGCACTTGGAAGAACGCTGTTCGGCGGCGGTAACTCTCGAGCGCTCGCCGCCAGAGCGAGCACCGCGGGCCAGCCCTCAGCTTGCCGTGCCAACTGCGCGAGGCCGTTTCGGCGGCCAAGCATGGCGATCGATTCCGCCTCGGTCATTGCGAGCATGTCTCTCGTGATTTCGTTGATCTCGCCGTACACGATGCGTCTCGCTGTCGCCCAGCTTGGCCGTATGCGCGAAGCGATCAGCAGCCGTGCCGCCGATTCACGATGTAGGACGTCAACGAGCTGCTCGACCTCCGGGGCCTCGATGATCTCGTGGTAATCGTCGATCACGAGCCATTGAATCTGCGCTGAATTGACGTGTTCCGCCAGGATGCTTCCGATGCGCCGGCTCGATTTCTGTGGTGTGTTCTGAGCCCTCACGTACTCGCGAACGACTCGTTGCGCTGCCTCGTCGAATGGTGCGAGGTGGTCAGCGACGTCGCTCGCTAGGGTGACGACGTCCCGGTGCGTAGGCGTGCACGACAGCCAGATCGCGCGTCCTACGGTCTCAATCCACTGTCGCGCGAGAGTCGTTTTGCCGTAACCCGCCGGAGCGAGGAGCAGAATCGCTTTCGATCCACACTCATCGAGTGCGCTAATTAACCGAGGCCGGTCAATAATCCGGTGCTCTTGAATGGACGAACTTGGTGCGCGTTTGGTCACGTCATTGCCCTTGCCGATCGACGATGCATCCTGCGACGCAGACGCTACGCCCCCAAACCCACGTTTGGAAGGGCCGGGACGCCCGCGGCGGAGGGGTCGCCGCGGGCGCCGCTTCGCCGTCAGCCCCCGTTGTCAGCTCGCGCCGACGCCAGACGTGACGCCAACGGGTCTTCGCCCGTCAGCAACCTGTAGGCGACAGGGATCTGCCTGCGTCGAGGCACGCCGAGCTTCTGGCGAAGCACGTCGCAATGGGCCTTCGCCGTCCTCGGCGAGATGCCGAGCACCAGGCCGACCTCGTCGTTCGACAGACCCTGCGCGATCAACTCGATCACCTGCCTCTGTCGGAAGGTGATGCCTGATGGATCTCGGAGTGCCTGCATGAAGGCAAAGCTATGCAGAAGTTGGTCCGTGCACCATCGGCCGGAAGGCGTATCTCCAGGCTCTCGGCCTCGGGATCGCGGCACGGGTTAACGCCTGGGAAATACGATCTGGCGGATGCGCCGTCCGAACCGGCTCGAACGCCTTCCGCAGCAGTACTTCGTGAATCTTCTCGCACGCATTTCGGCCGTGGCGGCCGATGGCGGTCCGCCAGTTCTCGACCTCGGACGCGGCAACCCCGAGACCGGCCCGCCGGCGCATGTGGTCGAAGCGCTTCGCGCCGCCGTGCTCGAGCCAGGCGTCCACGGCTACGCACCGATCCGCGGACTGGTCCGAACGCGCGAGGCGATCGCTGCGCGGTATCGCGACGTCTATGGCGTCACGCTTGATCCGGACACCGAGGTCGCGGTGCTTCCAGGGACGAAGGCCGCGCACGTCGAACTCGCGCTTGCGCTCAGCGAAGAGGATGGCACGCTGCTCTTCACCGATCCCTACTACCCCGACTACCCCTCGGGTGCGGCGCTCGCCGGCGCGCACATCGAGACGGTTCGTTTGCAGCCGGAGCTCGGCTGGGCCCCGGCGCTCGAGACGGCACCGGCCGCCTCCGCCCTCTTTCTGAACTACCCGTCCAACCCGTGCGCGGTCTGCGCGCCCCAGGGTGCCTTCGAGGACGCGATCGCCTGGGCGCGTCGAACCGGCGGCGCAGTCGTGCACGACGCGGCCTACATCGACATCGTGTTCGACGGACGACGACCCGAGAGCTTCCTCGCAGCCGACGGCGCCATGGACGTCGGGGTGGAGATGTGGTCGATGTCGAAGACGTACGGTATGGCCGGCTGGCGGATCGGTTTCGTGGTCGGCAACGCCGAGATCGTGGAGCGCATCAACCTCTTCAACGACCACACGCGTGTGGGCATCTTCGCTCCCCTCCAGCACGCCGCGATTGCCGCGCTAGAGGGGCCTCAGGACTCGGTCGCCGAACGGGTGGCGGCCTACGAGCAGCGACGCGACCTGATGGTCGGAGCGCTTCCCGATGCGCCTGTCTCCGAAGGCACCTTCTACATGTGGGTGCGGCTTCCGGAGGGACTGACCGCCGAACAGTTGCTCGTAGAGCACCGCGTGGCGGTCGCACCCGGCGAAGGGTTCGGTCCGAGCGGCGCCGGCTGGGTGCGGCTCTCGGTCGCGGTGACCGATGAGGAGGTCGCGCTCGGCGCCGAGCGGCTTCACCGCGCCTTCGCAGCGGTCGCAGCATGAAGATCGGCATCGTCGTCCCGTTCTCCTGGTCGTACTGGGGCGGAGTGGTCGAGCACGCCGAGCACCAGGCGGCCGCACTCCGACAGCGTGGCCACGATGTGAGCATCGTGATGGGGAACGACCCGCCGGGCCGTCTGACGCGGCTGCTCCACCCTCGGACGGGTCGCCACGAGGCACTGCCGGACGGGATCATCCCGGTGGGACGTTCGGTGGTCGTGCCGGCGAACGGATCGCTGCCGAACATCGTCCTCACGCCGCGCTCGATCGCACGTATCCGTCACGTGCTCGACGCCCAGCAATTCGATGTCGTGCATCTGCACGAGCCGATGACGCCCGCGATCTGCGTTGCCACCTTGGCGCACGCGCAGTGCCCAATCGTCGCGACGCACCACGCCCACGGGGACCTTGCGTGGATGCGCCCAGCGCTGCACTTCTGGGGGTTCTTGATGGACCGCGTCGACGTACGGATCGCGGTCTCGCCCATGGCCGCCGAGTCTGCCTCGCGCTGGATCCCGGGCGAGTACCGCATCATCCCGAACGGCGTGCTCATCCCCGACGGCGCCGACCCGGCCGATCGCGATCACACCGTCGTCTTCATCGGTAGACACGACCCGCGGAAAGGGCTTGCGACCCTGCTGCGGGCCTGGCCGCGGATCCACCAGGCGACCGGCGCGCGCCTACGGCTGATTGGAACCGACCCGCTGCAGTACCGGCTGCTGCACGCTCGCCTGCGGTTCGACGAGGCTGGTATCGACGTGCTCGGCATCGTCACGAACGAGGTGCGCACCCATGAACTGGAGCGCGCCAAGGTGTCAGTGACGCCTGCGCTCGGCGGAGAGAGCTTCGGCCTCGTGCTTGCCGAGGCGTTTGCCTGCGCGACGCCGGCGGTCGCCTCAGACATCCCGGGTTACGCGGCGGTCGCGACGCCCGAAGCCTCCAGGCTCGTGTCGCCCAACGACCCCGCTGCACTCGCCGATGCCGTGATCGACGTGCTCGCAGACGAGCCGCGCCGAGTGGAGATGGGCCGCGCAGCGCGGGCCCACGCGCTCGCGAACTATGCGTGGGATGACATCGCGCGGCGGCTGGAAGCGGTCTACGACGAGGTTGCCGCGTGAAACGCCGCTGGCAGCTGCTCGTTCCCGCGGCGATGATCGCGGTCGCCGTCACCCTGATCATCTGGCGCGGCCCGGACTGGAGGGTCGTGCACGATGCGTTCAGCGCGGTGACCTGGGAATGGGTCGCCGCGGCGATCGGCCTCAACCTCCTGTCCGTCCTCGCACGCGCGCTGGCATGGGACACGGCCATCAAGCAGTCGATCGAGCCGCCGCACCCGCGCTTTCCGCTGGTCTTCTCCGCCTTCTCCGTCGGGCTGTTCGCGAACGCGGTCCTGCCGGGCCGGGTCGGCGAGCTCGCCCGGGTGGCCGTCCTCCGCCGGCGGCTCCCGGGCCGGAGAGGCGCGACCGCGACCCTGGTCGGTTCGGTGTTCGCCCATCGCATGTTCGACCTCTTCCCTGCGGTCGCTCTGGTCACCTGGGTTCTGCTGACTGCGAAGATCCCGCGCTGGGCGTTGACCTCGATCGCGATCGTCGTGGTCGTCGGCGCTTTGCTCTTTCTCACCGCGGTGATCCTCGCCCGGAGGCAGGGCCGACAGAGCGCCGAGGTCGGACGCGTCCGCGAGCTGATCGCGCGCGCGCGTCAAGGGCTCGCAATCATGCGTTCGCCCGCCGCCGCCGCCACCGCGGCGGCATTTCAGTTCGCCGGCTGGATCTGTCAGCTGTTCGCGGTCTGGGCGACGATGGAGGCGTTCAACATCCACCTGCCGCTCTCCGCCGCCGGTCTCGTGCTCGTGCTGATGAACGTCGCGACGATTTTTCCGCTGTGGCCCGGCAACTTCGGTCTCGTCCAGATCGCGATCGCCTTTCCGCTGACGCGCTACGGCGTCGAGTACGCCCACGGCGTCGCCTTCGGTATCGGACTGCAGGCGGTCGAGGCGTCGGTCGGTGTCGGCGTCGGTCTGATCTTTCTCGCGCGTGAGGGCCTCTCGTACGGGACGCTGCGCGAGATCGACGACGACGTGGAACGCGACACCTCCGAGGACGTGCTCGACCAGGAGCCGGTGGATGATCGCACTCGCGTCGCCGGCTAGCCTCAAGGGCGTCCTCACTCCCGGCGAGGCAGGCTCGGCGCTCGCCGCCGGAATGCGACGCGTCGAAGACGTCGAGGCGGTCGAGCTCCCGGTCGCCGACGGCGGCGAGGGTACGGCGTCGGTGCTCGCCCAGGCACTCGGCGGCGAATGGCACCAGGCGCTCGTCGGCGACCCGCTTGGGCGGCCGGTCGAGGCGGCGTGGCTCGTGCTTCCGGACGGCACCGCAGTGGTCGAATGCGCGCAGGCCGCCGGACTGACCCGGCTCGCTCCCGACGAGCTCGACCCTCTACGTACCTCGACGCGCGGCCTCGGAGAGCTCCTGCTCGCGGCCATCGAACGACAACCGGCGGCCTTGCTCGTCTGTGTCGGTGGGACGGCAACCGTCGACGGGGGCGTCGGCATGCGCGGCGTCGTCGGAACCGCACTTGCCGCGGTGCCGGTACGCGTCGCCTGCGACGTCCGCAACCCGCTACTCGGCGAGCGGGGCGCCGCGCGCGTCTTCGGCCCGCAGAAAGGCGCACGCCCGGAGGACGTCGTCGAGCTCGAGGCGCGACTGGCATCGCTCAGCGAGCTCGTGTCGTTTCGTGAGCTGCCCGGCGCCGGCGCCGGAGGCGGGCTCGGCGCGGCGTTCGCGGCGCTCGGCGGCACGCTCGTTGCGGGCGCCGAACTCGTACTCGACCTGATCGCCTTCGACGAGCATGCCGCCGCCGCCTCGCTCGTCGTCACCGGCGAAGGCACGGTCGATGCGACGACGCTCGAGGGAAAGGCACCAGGCGAGGTGCAGCGTCGCTGTCGCAGGCTCGCCGTCCGCTGCGAGTTGTTCGGGGGTCTCGTCCGCGACGGTATTGCGGCACACGCGCTCTCCGGTCGCCCCGACGAGGCGGTGGCCGATCTCGAACGGCTCGGCGAGGAGCTAGCTGCCGCTCTCGCGTGAGAGCTCTTCGATCTTGCCGCGCACTCCCTCGAGCTTCGCAGAGCAGATCCGGTAGAGCTCTTCGCCGCGCTCCCAGAGCTTCGTCAGCTCGTCGACGTCTGCGTCGCCTCGTTCGAGGCGCTCGACGATCTGCTCCAGCTCGCGCTGCGCCTCCTCGAAGCTCGGGGTCGGCGCGGTCACCCGACCACCGCCCCGAAGCTCCCGTCGGCGACCCGAACCGAGATGGCATCCCCGGCGTCCACCTCGGACGCCGCCCGGACGACGTCGTCGCCGCGCCTCACGATCGCGTACCCGCGGTCGAGCGTCGCCAGCGGTGACAAAGCCCCGAGATGCGCGTGCGCGGTCGCGAGCCGCGCCGCCTTGCGCTCCAGCGCCAGCAACGGTGCACGGCGCAGACGCTCGTGGGCGTTCGTCACACGAAGAACGTGGCGTTCCCCGGTACGACGTCCGGCACGGTGCAGCGCCTCTCGACGTCGCTCGAGTGCCGCGCGAAGCTCCTTGACGTCGGGCACGACGAGCCGCGCAGCGTGCGTCGGAGTCGACGCTCGCACGTCGGCGGCCAGATCACAGAGCGGAGTGTCCTGCTCGTGACCCACCGCCGACACGACCGGCACCGGGGCCGACGCAACCGCGCGAACGACGCGCTCGTCCGAGAACGGGAGCAGATCCTCGAAGCTGCCGCCGCCACGCGCGAGTACCAGCACGTCGACACCGCGCTCGCACAACTCCCCGATCGCCGACTCGATCGCCGCCGCCGCACGCGGGCCTTGCACGTAGGTCTCGGCAACGAGCACGTTGGCCGCCGGGAAGCGCTGCGTGATGTGCGTGAGCACGTCGCGCTTCGCGGCGGCGTCGTTGCCGGTGACCAGGCCGATCAACTTCGGGAAGCGCGGCAAGGCCCGCTTGCGCTCGGCCGCGAAGAGACCCTCCGTTGCGAGTAGCTGCTTCAGCCGCTCGAGCGCCGCGAGATGCGCTCCGACGCCGAAGCGCTCGATCGTCAAGACCTTCAGTCGAAGCTCGCCGCGCTGCTCGTACAGCTCGGGCCGGCCGAAGACGTGCACGCGCTCGCCGTCGCCGAGGCCGAGCTCGAGCGCATCGAACCGTCCACGGGGCATCTGGGCGGCGAGGCAGGCGCCGTTTTCCGGGTCCTTGAGCGTGAAGAACACGGACGCCCACCGATCCTGCCGGCGAAGCTCGGTCACCTCGCCCTCGACCCAGAGCGTCGGCAGCCGTGCGAGCCAGCTCGCGACGCCCTCGTTGAACGCGGCGACCGAATAGACCTTACGACCGTCCACCTCCATGGCCTCGACCTTCACCAGGCCGATGCTAGAGGCTGGGGCCTAGAGCAGGATCTCGGCGGCCGTCTCGAAGCTGCAGCCGCAGCCCGTCAGCTCCACGGCGCGATGCAGGTCAGCGTCGGAATGCGCGAGCTTCTCGGCCAGCGGCAAGGGGTACCCCGCCTCGATCAGGACGTGGAGGCGCCAGGATTCGACCTTTTCGCGCTCCGTCAGTGGTTGTTCGATCGTCTGGGGCATAGTGGCAGCCTTTTCGCTCTGTCCTAGACGAACCCTGCCTCCGAAAGTTGGAGGTCAGACCTCGCTTCGTGCGGTCAATTCGTCGAGCTTCCTGCTCAGATCCTGAAGGCGGGAATCGAGAATCGTCCGTTCTGACTCGGCATCCGAGGCGATCTCGTTGAGCCGCTCACGGAGCGAGGACTCGACCTGGTGGGCGCGATCCTCAAGCGACCGAAGCGCCTCGTCTCGCTGGCGCTCGAGCCCGGCGCGCAGGCGGGAGAGCCGGTCTTCGACGCGCTTGGCGGCGTTGTCGCTGACGTGGTTGAGACGTTCCGCGAGCACGCCCTCCGCTTCCCGAGCGAACCGCTCGACCGCCAGGTCGAGCTCGCGGCTGAGACGCCGCGCCGCTTCTTCGCGGGCGGTTCGGATCGCCGTGTCGAACTGCTGCGACGCGGCCTCTGAATATCGGGTCGTCTCACGTGTGACCAGCCGCTGCAGCTGCTCGACCTGGCGGCGCTCGATGTCGCTGAACGCCAGCTGGATCCGCTGCGTCGCGTCGTTGCCCTCGCGTTCGACGATCTCCTGCAGATCCCGCTCTCGCTTGCGCAACCGCTCGGCGACGTCCTGCAACGCCCGACGCCGCTCGGCGGCGTGCTGGTCGAGCTCGGTCGCCGCCTGCTGCGTCACGTTCTTGGCCGCCGCAGCGAGCTCGGTGCGCAGGCGGGCGATCAGCTGTCGCTGCTCCTCGATCTGGGACTGCAGGCCTTCGGCGTCCTGTCCGATCCGCGACTCGATCTCGGACATCAGCTGGCGCTGTTTGCCCTCGAGCCGCTTCAACTCGTCGGCCAGGCCCTCCTGGAGCTTGGCGACGTCGTTGTTCCAGTCACCGAGCCGCTGTTCGACCGTGCGCTGAACGGCGACGAGCTGCTCGCCGAGCCGCGCGCTCGCGTCGCGCTCGCGCTCGGCGACGTCGCGCCGGCGCTCCTCCGCGATCCGGCGCTCCTCCTCTGCGAGCAGCGACATCGTGTCGGCTCTGGAGCGGGCGAGGATGTTCGAGAGCTCGTCCGTGCGCTGTTCGAGCTCGTGGGCAACGACCCGGTCGAACTCAGCCTTGCCGCGGTCGACCTCGCGTTCGAGCTGGTGCTGCTGCTCGCGCACTTTCCGCAAGACCACGATTGAGGCGAGCAGCGCCGTGACCGCCACAAGGGCCGAAACGACTGCCGTGATGGTCGCCGGAGTCACCGGGTCATCGTAGGCGCGCCGCCACGACGGCGACGCCGAGCGCCACCAGCGCCCATGCGAGCAGCTGCAGCGAGCGCTCGAGCGGGGCGATTCCGTCTGTCGTCGCGTGCTCGCGGCGTGCGCGACGAACGGGCGTCGACAGCGTTCGTTGCACGAGGCTGGTCGCGAACGCGAACGCCGCGGCGGCCACAGCCTCGAGCCGCAGGGTCTGAGCCTCCACGAAATAGCCCGTCAGAGCGGGGAACGCACCCCAGAGGAACGCGAATCCGAAGTTGGTGTGCAGGGCGATCTCGAGGTTGTAGGCGGGCACGGCGACCGCTCCGACCGCGATGAACACCAGCAGCCCGAACCCCCAGGCGTAGGCGGCGCCGATCCCGATCGCCACTGCGCCGGCCAGCGAGACAGCGGCGAGCCCGATCAGCACTGGGCCGGGGATCGCTGTTCGGAGCGGACGGTCCTTCAGCTCGTCCAGAGCGTGGGCTGCGACGCCCATCGCCAGGAAGAACGCCGCGAGCGCCCAGAGCAGTCGGTCGAGGTGGAACTGCGGCGCGAGCGCCGCTCCGAGCGCCACGTAGGACAGGTGCCAGAGCGTGTACGGCGGATGGAGCAGGGTCAGATAGTCCCGCCAGCCGCCGCGGCGCAGCGCGTAGAACGCCGGTCTTACGCCTTCTTGTGTCCCCACGTCACCACCCCGCCGCCGAGGCTCAGCCGCCGCGTCTGGACATCGTCGACTCCGGCCTCGCGCCACGCCTGCTCGAGTCGTGGCAGCGGCCAGCGGTCGTAGAAGCCGCGAATCGAAGGGTTGAGGAAGGTGCCGACCTCGTGCCAGCCGTCGCCGATCAGGCGGCCGGCGGTCGGCAAACCGATCTGCGTCCAGAGGTCCCAGGCCGGACGCCACACTCCGCTCGGTACACCGAACTCGAGTCCGGCGATCGATCCGCCCGGCTTGACGACCCGCGCCAACTCGCGCAGGACTGCAGGAGGGTCGTCGACGTAGCGAAGCAGGTAGGTGAAGCTCAGCGCATCGAACAGGCCGTCCTCGAACGGCAGCGATCGCGCATCCCCCTCCTGCAGGCGCACCTTCCCTGCAGCAGCAGCCAGTGCAACGCGGCGCCGCCCCTCGTCGAGCATGCCGGACGTGAGGTCGACGCCGACGACGAAGCAGTCCTTCTGGCGCACCAGCTCGAGCGCCACCGCCGCCGTTCCGGTCGCCACGTCGAGCACCGTGTCGGTCGGGCCGGCGTCGATCCTCGAGACGAGGAAGCGCCGCCAGCGCGGGTCCTGTCCGAACGACAGCACCGTGCCCCAGCGGTCGTAGCCGGGGCCGAGAGGGGCAAACAGCTCGGTCGCGTCCATAGGCTTGGACTCTATGGCGCTCGACGAGGACCTGGAGCGGATCGCCGGCCTCGCCGCTGCGCGGGGTGACGTCGCCGGGGTGCTTGCCGCCGAGCCTGCGAGCGGCAAGCGGCTCTATCTCGTTGCGCTCGCTGCGGGCGAGGAGCGCCACTGGCTCGTCCTCGACGAACAAGGAGCGGTGGTCGAGCGACGCGACGATGTTCGCGACGCTGCGTCGATCATCGCGATGTGCGAGCTGTCCGCCGAGCTCGCGGGCGGTGGCGATCTCGAGCAGCTTCGCGCGCAGCTCGTTCAGGTGCGGATGGTCGAACAGGCACCGGGGATCGAGGAGGCCGAAGCCGCGGCGCTTGCGCTCGAACAGGCCGTCGGCAGCGCCCCGCGCCTGGCGACGCCGGCGTATCTCGACCAGGTGGGGGCGGCAACGCTCGCGCTCGAGCGAGCTCTCGGCGATCTGTCGTCTCCCTTCTCGGAGGCGCTCCGGGCAGGCACAGGCGCGGTCGAGGCGTTCACGCGCGATGTCGAACGCGGCTACCTGGTCGCCCTGCGCTAACGTAAATGCATGGAAGGTGGATTCGGAGGCTTCCCGTTCGGGGGTGACCCCGAGGATCTCCTGCGCGGCCTGCGTGAGTTCGCCGAGCAGCAGGCCGAGTCGGTGCAGGAAGCGCAGCGCGAGCAGTTCGCGACGCTCACGCTGAACACCGCTGTGGAACTGACTTCCGCGGCGCTCTCCCAGCTTCAGCTCGAGGGGCCGGTCGACGGGCAGACGCTCGCCATGCGCGATGCGATGCGCGTGCTGTTCCCCGAGGCGGTGGCGCTCGTGAGCGCCGCCCGCCAAGGGTTCATGCGCGAGTCCTAGGATTCCTTAGGGCTTAGTAGCCCGGCAGAGTCGGCGGAATGTAGTTCGTCGTCGTGGTGTCGCCGGTCGTCGACGGCGCCGGCCCGACCGCAGTCCCGACGGCGAGCGAGGCCTTCATCCCGAGAGCGGCATGTCCGGGAACGGGGCACCAGATCGCGACCTTTCCCTTCTTGAGCGTGACGTTCAGGGTTGCGGACTTGCCGGGCTTGATCAGCGGCGTCCGCTTCGAGAGCGTCCCCTGCTTGACGGCGATCGCGTGCGAGTACGTCCCGTGGTTGTGAATCACCAGGTGCACGAGCCCGACGGGCGCCTTCTGTGCCGAGAGCTTGATCGAATACTCACGCTCGGTGATGTTGATCGTCGTCTTCGTCGTGCTCGCTTGAGCGACGACTCCCGCCGTCACGGCGCCGAGCACGCCGAGGGCGAGGATGGCAAGCAGCTGGATTGGGCGAGTGATCTTCATGCTCACCTCTACGTGCGGTCGGGTCGATCGGTTTGCTCTACGATCGGCGCCGCCCGTGGCGCTACTCGGCCGTTCGACCTTCGACCGCACGATCGTCCGTCTCCTGCCGGCCGTCCCGCGACCGGTGGTGCAGCGCCTATCGGCACGCTACATCGCGGGCTCGACGATCGACGACGCGGCTCGCGTGGTCGATGAGCTGAACGGCCAGGGGAAGCTCGCGACCGTCGACGTGCTCGGCGAGGAGATCACCAGCCCGGACGAGGCGCGGGCGATCGCCCGCCAGTATCACGAACTGCTGGCGCGGATCGACGACGACGAGCTCGACTCGAACATCTCGATCAAGCTGACCGCGCTCGGGCTCGACCTCGATCTCGGCCTGTGCCGCGAGAACCTCGAGGCGGTCGTCAGAGACGCGAAGGAGCGGGAGAGCTTCGTCCGAATCGACATGGAGGACTCGTCGACGACGACCCATACCCTCGGGTTGTACCGCGACCTTCGCGAGCTCGGGTACGAGAATCTCGGCGTAGTCGTGCAGGCCTACCTGCGGCGCACGATCGACGACGTCGAGGGAATCGACAACGTTCGGCTGTGCAAGGGGATCTACGTCGAGCCGCCGGCGATCGCGTACCGCGAGTTCGAAGCGGTGCGCGCGAACTACCTCCTCGTGCTCGAGAAACTCCTCGCACAGGGCTCGTTCGTCGGCATCGCGACGCACGACGAGTACCTGATCGTCGAGGCGTTGCGCCTCGTCCGCGGCCTTCCGTCCGACCGCTACGAGTTCCAGATGCTGCTGGGAGTGCGTCCCGACCGGGCCGACGCGCTGGTGGGGGCAGGCCACCGGGTGCGCATCTACGTCCCGTACGGCACGCAGTGGTACGAGTATTCGCTGCGCCGTCTGCAGGAGAACCCGAAGATCGCGGGCTACGTCGCCGGCGACACTCTCAACAAGCTCCTACGCCGCCCGTCCTGACCGGAGGGCCGCGGTGTGAGCAAGCCTGGTCAGGCGAGGAGCGAGAAGCCGCCGTCGACGATCAGCGTCTGGCCGCGAACCATCGCGGCGTCCGCCGAGCACAGGAACGCGACGGCGCCCGCAATGTCGTCGGGCTCGACGATTCGCCCGACCGGGTTGGCGCGTCCAGCGGCCAGCATCTCGTCGCGGTTCGGGAAGTGCTCGAGCGCGCCCGTCTCGACGACGCCGCCCGAGACCGCGTTGACGCGGATCCGCGGGGCGAGCTCGACCGCCAGGTAGCGCACGAGCGACTCGAGGGCGGCCTTCGACGTTCCGATCAGCACGTAGTTCTCGAGCACCCGCTGCGCGCCGAGTGACGAGATCGCGACGATCGACGAGCCCTCCGGCATCGACGGAGCCGCCACGCGCGCCAGCTGCAGCAACGCGCGGGCATTCGCGTTGAGCGTCCAGTCCCAGTGCTTGTCCTCCGTCTCGAGTGCCGGGCGGATCACGCCGGTGGCGGCGTTGTGAACGAGCACGTCGAGCGGCCCGAGCGCCGCGACTTCTCCGAGGACGCGCTCCGAGGTGATGTTGCCGCGCACGAGCACCGGCTCCGCCCCGAGCGCGCGGAGCTCGGCGGCTGTCTCCTCGGCTGCGCGATCGTTCCGCAGGTAGCCGATCGCCACGCGGTCGGCGCCATCGCGCGCGAACCGCAACGCGATCGCACGGCCGATCCCTCGTGTGCCGCCCGAGACGAAGACCGTCACGAACGAGGCGGTAGCGGCCGGTCCGCCGGGGCGGCCGACGGAATCTCGTCCCAGCCGATCCGGGCCGGGGATTCGCGCGGGCCCTCGTCGGCCTTCGACGACGCGTGCCCGAGCCGGTCGAGGCGCTCCATCTGCGTGTCGGCGTAACGGCGCACCTCATGCCCCGCAGGCAGCCCGGCGACGAGCTCTCTGACGCGTGCTCGCAGCTGGTAGGCGAAGTGCGGGGTCGCGGGAGCGACCAGTGCGTCGACGTCGTCGCGGGTCGGCTCGTCCATGACGCGCGCAAGCGTACCGCGCCAGGTGGGCCAGCTAGGGTCGAAACGTGCGGCGGGTTCACGCGGTTGACCTGATGCTGCTCGGCACGGTCCTGCTGTGGTCGCTCAACATCACCGTCACGAAGTACGTCCTGGAGCACGGCTTCCAGCCGCTCGCGTACGCGACGATCCGTTACTTCGCGGCGACGGCACTCTTCTGGTGCTTCACCTACACGCGCGAGCACTCGTTCGCGATCGCTCTTTCCGACGCCAAGCTCGTCGGGCTCGCGGGTCTCCTGATCTTCCTCAACCAGATCTGTTTCGTCTACGGGCTGCACACCTCGAGCGCCTCGACGATGGCGCTCATTCTCGGGACGACACCGATCTTCATCGGCATCTACGTGACACTCTTCCGGCTCGAGCGGGTAGGCCCTCGCTTCTGGGCCGCAGCGCTCTGCTCGTTCATCGGCGTCGGCTTCGTCGCCGCTGGCAACGGCGACATCTCCGCCGGAATCCGCGGCGACATGCTCGCCCTCCTGACGGCTGCGACCTGGGCGGGCTACTCGGTCACGATCGCGCCGCTGATGCGGCGCTACTCGCCGTTTCGAATCAGCGCCGTCGTACTGGCGCTGGGTTGGCTCCCGATCGCGGCGGTTGGTGCCGTCCAGACCTCTCACCAGAGCTTTCACTTCGGCCTGGCGACCTGGCTCGGGTTCGCGTTCGCCGTCGTCGGGCCGCTCTTCCTGACCAACATCCTCTGGTTCACCGCGATCGACCGAGTGGGGCCGTCGCGGGCGTCGCTCTTCGCGAACCTGCAACCGTTCTTCGCCGTCCTCTTCGCGCTCGTGATCCTCGGCGAACACCTGAGTCGCTGGGAGATCATCGGCGGCATCGGCATCGCGGGCGGCATCGTCCTCGACCGCACCCGGCGGCGGGCACCAGAGCCGCAAGCTGATTAACCTCGTTAACCTTTTGAGATGAACATTCGCGCGCGCCTCGCCCGCCAGCCACCCGGGTACGAGTTCACGATCGGCCGCATCCTCGCGATCTACTCGGGGCTGATGGTGACGCTGCTGCTGGCGGCGCTCGACCAGACGATCGTCGCAACGGCACTCCCACGGATCGTCAGCGACGTCGGCGGCATCGCGCAGTACTCGTGGGTGTTCACCGCGTACATGCTCACGTCGACCGTGACGGTCCCGCTCTACGGCAAGCTCGGCGACGCCTACGGGCGCAAGTACCTGTTCCTGTTCGCGATCGTCGTCTTCCTGCTCGGCTCCGCGCTCTGCGGTCTGGCGACGACGATGACGCAACTCGTCGTCTTCCGAGCCGTTCAGGGGATCGGCGCGGGCGGTCTGTTCCCACTCTCCCTCGCAGTGATCGGAAACATCGTGCCGCCGCGCGACCGCGGCCGCTGGCAAGGCCTGATCGGCGCCGTGTTCGCTGCCTCGTCGATCATCGGTCCGGCGATCGGAGGGTTCATCGTCGACAACGCGAGCTGGCGCTGGATCTTCCTGGTCAACCTGCCGGTCGGTGGCGTCGCGCTCGTGGTCATCTCGCTGACGATGCCGCGCAGCGCGCCGCGACACGAGCATTCGATCGACTGGCTCGGCGCCGGCGTACTCGCAGGCGGCACGGGCCTGCTGCTGCTGGGACTGGTCTGGGGTGGCAAGCAGTACCCGTGGACCAGCCCTCAGGTGGTCGGTGCACTCGTCGCATCTGCCGTGCTGCTGGCCGGGTTCGCGGTCATCGAGCGGCGATCGCGGGAGCCGATCCTCCCGTTCGAGATCCTCCGCAATCCGATCGTCGCCGGAAGCGTCGCGTGCATGGCGCTCGTCGGCATGGCGATGTTCGGGACGATCTCGTACGTGCCGCTGTTCGTGCAGGGCGTGATCGGGACGTCGGCGACGTCGTCGGGCGTCGTGCTCACGCCGCTGATGCTGGGGGCGGTCGTGACCTCCCTGCTCACCGGTCAGCTGATCTCCCGCACGGGTCGTTATCGCTGGAACGCGGTCCTCGGGCCGCTCATCTTGACCGTCGGCATGCTCCTGCTCTGGCGCATGGACACGGACACGACGAACCGCGAGGCGGCACGCAACATGGTGATCGCCGGGATCGGGATCGGGTCGATGATGCAGGTCTTCGTGCTCTCGGTGCAGAACGCCGTCCCACGAGCGCACATCGGCTCGGCGACGGCGCTGACGCAGTTCGGCCGGCAGATGGGCGCGACGCTCGGCGTCACGATCATGGGCGTGATCGTCAACCACGGACTGCCCTCCGGGGTGGGCGCGGGGACCGAGGGAGGCTCGATCCACCAGCTGCCGCCGTCCGCCCGCTCCGACCTCGCGGACGCGCTGCATCCGGCGTTCTTCGCCGCGGCCTGCGTCTCGTTCGCGGTCTGGGTGATCGCCGTCCTCTGGGTGAAGGAGCAACCGCTTCGGCGCTCTCTCGACGAGGTGGCGGCCGTCGACGCAGCGGCGGCCACGCCGGCGACAGCCGCAGTAGAATCGAGCGCGTGACCGAAGACTTCATGCCCCTCGACGGCTGGGATCACGTCGAGCTCTGGGTCGGGAACGCGAAGCAGGCTGCCTACTACTACGAGCAGGCCTTCGGCTTCCGGCGCACCGCCTACGCGGGGCCGGAGACGGGCGTGCGCGACCGGGCGAGCTATGTGCTCGAACAGAACGAGATCCGTTTCGTCGTCACCAGCGCGCTCCACCCTGGCAGCGAGATCGTCGACCACGCCTACAAGCACGGCGACGGCGTCAAGGACATCGCGCTCCGCGTTCCCGACGCGGCGCGGGCCTACCACGAGGCGGTCAGCCGCGGCGCACGCGGGATCGCCGAACCGGTCGCCCGCGAAGACGAGTTCGGCAGCGTCGAGCTTGCGACGATCGCGACCTACGGCGACGTCGTGCACACGTTCGTCACCCGCGGCGATTACGAGGGCGCCTACCTGCCCGGTTACGTCGCGCAGGAGTCGACGGCGACGACCCCGGCCGACGGCGTCGGCCTGCTCGCGCTCGACCACGTCGTCGGCAACGTCGAGCTCGGTCAGATGGACGAGTGGGTCGCGTTCTACGAGCGCGTGTTCGGGATGACGGAGATGATTCATTTCAGCGACGACGACATCTCGACCGAATACTCAGCGCTGATGTCGAAGGTGATGACGGACGGCCAGGGCAAGATCAAGTTCCCGATCAACGAGCCCGCCGAGGGCAAGCGCAAGAGCCAGATCGACGAGTACCTGGAGTTCAACCACGGCCCTGGCGCGCAACACATCGCGATGCAGTCGTCGCACATCGTCGACACCGTCGAGGCGCTGCAACAGCGCGGCGTCATCTTCCTGACGACACCCGACACGTACTACGAGGAGACGCCGGACCGCGTCGGCTCGATCGACGAGAGCTGGGACGACCTGCGCCGCCTGCGGATCCTCGCCGACCGTGATGACGACGGATACCTCCTGCAGATCTTCACCAAGACCGCCCAGGATCGTCCGACGCTCTTCTTCGAGGTGATCGAGCGGCACGGTGCCCGAGGCTTCGGCGACGGCAACTTCAAGGCCCTCTTCGAGGCGATCGAGCGCGAGCAAGCGCTGCGCGGCAATCTTTGACCCTCGAGTTCCTCGACACAGCCTCCCGCCAGGCGCACGTCGTCGACGACGTCGAGCATCGGCCGTGGCCGGTGCCGGACGTGCCATGGGCACAGGCGCAGTCATGGGTCGACATCGCGTTCCTGCACTGGCGCATCGACCCCGCTGCGCTCCAGCGGCTGCTGCCCGGTTCGGTCGAGTTGCAGACATTCGACGGCGCCGCCTGGCTCGGGATCACGCCCTTCCTGCTGAGCGGCCTGCGCTTGCGCGGGCTGCCGCCGCTGCCGGGTGTCTCGACGTTCCCCGCGCTGAACGTGCGCACGTATGTGACGCTCGACGAGCGACCCGGGATCTGGTTCTTCACACTCGATGTCGGCAGCACGCTCGTCGCCGAGGCGGAGAAACGGCTCTATCGTCTGCCGTATCACCGGGCGCAGATGCGCTACGTGCGCGACGACGAGTTCGTCAACCACGAATCGGCGCGGGCCGGCGCCGCGTTCAGTGCGAGCTACCGCGGAGTCGGCAACGTGTTCGACGCCGAGGCAGGCTCGCTCGACGAGTTCCTCACCGACCGCTACTGCGTCTACACCGAGGATGGGGGACGCGTCTACCGGGCCGAGCTTCACCATCGGCGCTGGCAACTGCAGCATGGGGAGGCGCACATCGACCTGAACACGATGGCCCCCTTGCCCGTGCCGGCCGACGCACCGCACGTGCTCTTCTCGCAGCGGCAGGACGTGGTCATCTGGCCGCTCGTCGAGCTTGGGTGACCAGCAAGCCGTAGATTCCTCGCGGTGAGCCCGCAGCGCCGCTCAGCGCTCGTCTCGGTTGCCGCCGCGGCGACACTCGTCGTCCTCAAGCTCAGTGTCGGGCTGGCAACGCACAGCCTGGGGTTCGTCTCGGAGGCGATCCACTCGGGCACCGACCTCGTCGCGGCCCTCTTGACGTACTTCGCGCTCCGGGTTGCCGCGCGTCCCGCCGATGTGACGCACCAGTACGGGCACGGCAAGGCGGAGCATCTCTCGGCGCTCGGCGAGGCCGGCTTCCTCGCGATCGCAAGCATCTTCATCTCGGTCCGCGCGATCGAACGGCTCGTCGGCTCGACCGAGACGCAGGTGCAAACGCCGTGGTACGCGTTCGCCGTGATCGGCGTCGTACTCGCGATCGACCTCGGTCGGACCGCCGTGTCGCTGCGCACAGCGCGGCGCTATTCCAGCGCGGCCCTCGCGTCGAACGCCTTGCACTTCGGCAGCGACTTCACCGGGACGCTTGCCGTGCTCGTCGGATTGTTGCTGGCCCGCGCCGGCCATCCGAACGGTGACCCGATCGCCGCACTCTTCGTCGGAGTGCTCGTGCTACTCGCCGCCACGCGGCTGATCAAGGTGAATGTCGACGTGCTGATGGATCGTGCGCCGGCCGAGGCCGAAGCGGCCGCGCTCTCTGCGATCGAGGCGCTACGACCGGCGGTCGAGCTGCGGCGGCTGCGGATGAGGCAGGCCGGCAGCCGTCAATTCGCCGACGTCGTGATCGCCGTCTCGTCGGGTGCGGCGGTCGGTCAGGGCCACGCAGCAGCCGACGCCGTGGAGGCGGCTGTCGGCGCGGCGCTGCCCGAGGCCGACGTCGTGGTGCACGTCGAGCCGCTCCAGGAGGAAGACCTTCGGGAACGCGCACACGCCGCGGCGATCGGCGTCCGGCAGGTCCGCGAGGTGCACAACCTCGCACTGGTCGACGTCGACGGGAGGACCGAGCTCTCGCTGCACGTCAAGCTTCCAGGTGAGCTGCCGCTCGAGGAGGCGCACGCGATCGCCGAGGAGCTCGAGACGGCGATCCGCTCGGCCGTCCCGGAGATCTCGGGCATCCAGACGCACCTCGAGCCGCTCGCCGAGGTACGAGCGGGCCACGAGGTCGAGGCTGACGGCGCGGCGGTCGTCACGCGGGTGGTGCGCAGCGCGACCGGCTCGGATCCCCGCGAGCTGCGGTTCCTCCGGACGGATGCCGGGTTGGTTGCGTTCCTCACGCTCGGACTCGCCGGAGCGACGAGCCTCGACGAGGCGCATGCACGGGCGAGCGAGATCGAGCAGCGAATCCGACTCGAACGCCCCGACATCGCCGACGTGATCGTTCACACAGAGCCCTGACGGTACGTTTGGGCTCGTGAAGCTGTGCATGTTCACGCCGCGTGAGCTGGCGCTCGAACGCGGTTGGCCGGGACGCATCGAGGGCGACCGTGTCATCCAACTCGCAGCGCAGACGCTGCAGTCGTTCTTCACGGGTGGCGGGGAGGCACGCGAGCACGCCGAGTACGCGCTCGCCGATGTCGACCTGAGGCCCCCGGTGCTGTATCCGCCGGCGGTTCGCGACTTCATGGCCTTCGAGGAGCACGTCGCGAACGCCCGCAGGCAGCGTGGGGCAGAGGTGCCGGCCGAGTGGTACGAGACACCCGTCTTCTACTTCTCGAACCCGGCCGCGATCTACGGGCCCGACGAGGACGTTCCGTATCCGTCAGACACGCAGGAGCTCGACTACGAGCTCGAGTGCGCCGCCGTGATCGGAGCCGAAGGGAGGATCGGCGGCTTCACGGTGCTCAACGACTGGTCGGCGCGCGACCTGCAGCGGCACGAGATGCGGGTCGGCCTCGGGCCGGCGAAAGGCAAGGACTTCGCCACGTCGCTCGGTCCCGTCCTCGTCACGATCGACGAGTTCGACGGCAGCACGGGCGAGATGGTGGCGCGTGTGAACGGCGAGGAGCGCTCACGCGGGAATCTGAGTGCGATGCATCACTCCTGGGAGGCGATCGTGGCGCAGGCCGCGCGCAACACGAGCCTGCGGCCGGGCGACGTGCTCGGCTCGGGCACCGTCGGCAGCGGTTGCATCCTCGAGCACGGGGACGGGCGCTGGCTGCAGCGCGGCGACGTCGTCGAGCTCGAGATCGAGGGCATCGGCGTGCTGCGAAACCGGATTGCGTGATCTCCCCCGACGATGTCCGCGCCGCCGCGCGTCTGCTCGAGGGCATCGCGCACCGCACGCCGCCCATCACGTCTCGGACCCTCGGCGAGCACATCGTCATCAAGCCCGAGTGCCTGCAGCGGGCCGGCGCCTTCAAGTTTCGCGGCGCGTACAACAAGATCGCGTCGCTCCCGGCCGGCACACCGGTGCTCGCGTACTCCTCCGGCAACCACGCACAGGCGGTCGCACTCGCCGCGCGGCTCCTGGGCTCGCAGGCGACCATCCTGATGCCGCACGACGCACCCCAGTCGAAGCTGGACGCGACGCGCGGCTACGGAGCCGAGATCGTCAGCTATGACCGCTACCGCGACGACCGCGAAGCGGTCGGCGAGCAGCTGGCGGCCGAGCGCGGCCTCGAGCTCGTCCGGCCGTACGACGATGAGCTGGTGATGGCCGGCGCCGGCACCGCAGCGCTCGAGCTGCTCGAGGACGCAGGCATCGTCGACACCCTCGTGACGCCGGTCGGCGGCGGCGGCCTGATCTCCGGCAGCGCGACGATCGCCCGCGAGCTCGGGGTGTCGCGCGTCGTCGGCGTCGAGCCGGCCGCCGGGGACGACTGGCGTCAGTCGCTTGCGAGCGGCCAGCGCGTACGGATCGACGTGCCGCGAACGATCGCCGACGGCCTCCAGACGAACCAGCCAGGCCGACTGACGTGGGAGGTCGGTTCGCGTCTCGTCGACGAGATCGTCACCGTCACCGACGAGCAGATCGTCGAGGCGATGCGGTTTGCCTTCGAGCGGCTGAAGCTGGTGATCGAGCCGAGCGGGGCGGTCGGGATCGCGGCCGTTCGCGAAGGGCTCGTCTCAGGCGGGCGGATCGGCGTGATCGTCTCCGGTGGCAACGTCGACACCACCCGATTTGCCGAGCTGCTCGCGCGCTGAACGCACCTGTGCCGCGACCCGCGCTCGCTCGTACGAGAGCCTGAACAGCTCGATCGTCTCCTCGTCGAGGTCGCGCGAGACCCAGCCGTTGACGCCGAACCGGTGTGGCTCGGCGCGCTCCGTCTCGACCAGCATCTCCCTGATCCGGCGTGTGAACGGCAGGTCCGCCCACGTCGCGTGCAGGTGGCCGAGCTCGCGGCGCCCGAAGCGAAACTCGACACCGCCGAAGCGATGTGCGTGCACGGTGACGCCGTCCCACGACGCCACCTCCTCGGTGATCCGCGCGCCGATATCCTCCATTCGTGCCGTTCTACCAGCGACTCGGTGACCTGCCCAGGAAGCGGCACGTCGTTCATCGCGACAACGGCACGCTGCTCACCGAAGAGGTGATGGGCTTCGAGGGCTTCTCTGGGCTCGAGTCGATCCTCTACCACCTCCAGTCACCGTGCCGGGTGATCGAATGTGGGGCGTTCGAGCCGATCGTTCGCGAGGAGTGGGTGCCCGAGGCGCACGCCCACCGACACTTGCACACGTGGGACGTCGAGCCCGACGGAGACGCCGTCACCGGTCGGCAACTCCTGATGTGGAACAACGACGTCGAGATCTCGCTGGCCCGCCCCACCGAAGAGATGGACTACTTCTTCCGGAACGGCGAAGGCGACGAGGTGATCTTCGTCCACGAGGGCTCGGGCACGCTCGAGACGATCTTCGGCAACCTGCCGTATTCGCCGGGCGACTACGTCGTCGTCCCGCGCGGAACGACGTATCGCTTCAGTCCGGAGGGCGAGCAGCGCTACCTCGTCTTCGAGACACCCGGCCTGATCACGATCCCCAAGCGCTATCGCAACGAGCACGGCCAGCTGATGGAGCACGCGCCGTTCTATCACCGTGACATCCACGCCCCGACGCAGCTGCAGACCCACCGCGACCGCGGCCGGTACGTCGTCAAGGTGCGCGTCCGCGACGGGTACCAGACGTACGTGATCGACTACCACCCGTTCGACGTGATCGGCTGGGACGGCTACGTCTACCCGTGGACGTTCTCGATTCACGACTTCGAGCCGATCACCGGTCGCATCCACATGCCGCCGCCGTCCCACCAGACATTCGCCGGGCCGAATTTCGTGATCTGCTCGTTCTGTCCGCGCAAGCTCGACTTCGACCCGAACGCGATCCCGATCCCCTACCACCACTCGAATCTCCAGAGCGAGGAGATGATCTATTACGTCGACGGGAACTTCTCGTCGCGGAAGGGGATCGAGGTCGGCTCCATCACGCTGCATCCTTCGGGGTTGCCGCACGGGCCGCAGCCGGGACTGGCCGAGAAGTCGCTGGGCATGACCGAGACGCACGAGTACGCGGTCATGTGCGACACGTTCAACCCGTTGAAGCTGACGACGCTCGCTGCGGCGCTCGACGACGGCAAGTACATGTTCTCGTGGGCCGAAGACCCGTCGACGGACGCGCGTACGACGGACGACGATCCCGCCGGCGTCACGTCCCACCTGTAGCGCTTGCTCATCCTCGACTGGGACGGCACCTGCACGGTGCGCGATTCGCTCGTCGCCGCGGTGCACGATCTGGGCGATGCCGGGATCTACGAGCTGGAGTACGCGTCGTACGGCGAGGCGCTCGCCGCCGAGGTCGGGACGCTTCGGGTCACGGCGGAGGAAGCAGCAGAGTGGGCGGTCGCCAACGTCGAGCTGCGGCAGGGCTTCCACGAGCTCGTCGACCAACACGCCCCGGTGATCGTGTCGAGTGGGTTGCCGCAGCTGATCCTGCCGGTGCTCGAGCGGGAGCGCCTCGACGTCGAGGTGCGATCGAACTTCGCCGAGCCATCACGGGATGGTTGGCGGCTCCGCTTCAGGCACGAGGGCCTATGTCCAGTGTGCGGCGACCGCTGCAAGCGGCGGTCGCTCCCCGACCGGCGGCCGCTCGTCTTCGTCGGGGACGGCTACTCGGACCGGTGCGCGTCGCTGGCGTGCGACCGCGTGTTCGCGCGCGACAGCCTGGCGCGCTACCTCGACGACCAGGCCGTTGCCTACGAGCCCTTCGACTCGTTGCTCGATGTCGCTGCTGCCCTTCCCTGAGCCGTACGACTTCGAGCTCTCGACCGGCCGTTTCCGGGTCTTCGGCACGGACCTCGCCAACCGGGTGGTCGGCGACGAGCTCTACCGCGCAGTGGATGGACGCGAGGTGCGGATCACGGCGCGACCGGGCGGTGTCGACGTCGAGCCGCTCGACGACGCGACCCGACCGGTCGTCGAACACCTGCTCGGCCGGCCGTTCGAGCTCGACCCGTTCTACGACTGGGCCGCCCGCGACCCGGCGCTCGGTCCGATCGTCGCAAGGCTACGCGGCTACCGGCCGCCGCTCGCGCCGTCGCCGTTCGAGTCGCTGATCACCTCGATCACCGCCCAGCAGATCTCGCTCTTCGCGGCGGTCGCGATCAGGAACCGGTTCGTCGAGCGCTTCGGCGGTCCCGTGGGACGAGCCTGGGCGTTCCCGACGCGAGAGCGGATCGCCGCTGCTCGTGAGGACGAACTGGTGGGCGTCGGCTTCACACGGCGCAAGGCGGAGTACGCCGTGGCGCTCGCGCGCTGCGACCTCGACCTCGACGGGCTCGCTGCGCTCGACGACGACAGCGTGCGGACGCAGATCACGGCGCAGCGCGGGCTCGGGCCGTGGACCGCGGAATGGTTCCTGGCCCGCCATCTCGCCCGACCGCGGGCGTGGCCGACCGGCGACCTCGCGCTGCGCAAGGCGGCACTCAACCTCTACGGTGTCGATGTGCACGAGCTCGGCCCACGCCTCGACCCGTTCCAGAACCTGTCCGCCCACTACCTTCTCACCGGTTGGCTGACCCGGCCGTAACCGTCCGCCCGGCGACGGAGGGGGACGAGGCGATCCTGCGGGAGCTCTGGGGCGAGTTCGAGCAGGAGGTGCCCGGGCCGCCGGGGTTCGAGCCGGAGACGTGGGCGGAGGAGTGGGGCGACACGATCCGGCAGATCGCGTCGGGCGGCGTGTTCCTCGCGGTCGACGCGGACGGCCCGGTCGGGGTCGTCAAGATGGATGGGCCGAAGCACGGCGCAATGCACGTCCGCCTCGTCTACGTGCGGCCGCGTGCGCGCAGGCAAGGCGTGAGCAAGCAGCTGCTGCGCGCGTGCGTCGAAAAGGCGCGCGCGTCGGGCGCCGCGATGATCTCGTTGCACGTCGAGCTCGTCAACACCGCGGCCTACGCCGTCTGGCGCCGGCTCGGCTTCGAGAGCCTCTCGACCTTCATGGCCGCGCCGCTCGACGTGCTCGACGATCGGCTCGTCGAGCGCGAGCCGGGTGAGTTTCGTGCGTCGACGCACGTGCAGAGCGACGACGAGACCTCGGTCGAACGTGCCGTTGCGCAGTTCCTCCCGCGGCTCGAGCAGCCGCAGCTGACGACGAACGGCAGCTGGATCCGGGCGACCGATCCCGTGCTCGACCGCGACCGCGAGGCGCACGGGCGCTTCGCGCGCGAGCTGTCCGAGCGGCTCGGCGCCGTCACCGTGGCACTCGCCCTGGAGGGCGAGGTGGTGCGGTTCCGGCTCTACGAGCGTGGCCGTATGGTCGATGAGTACCTCTCGGTACCGGCGTTCTACGGCGAGCTGCCCAAGGGAGACGAGCTCGCGCTGACCGCCAACCCGACGCTCGTCGCCCGGCTCACGGGGGCCGACCGCGAGGACGTTCGCCGCGTGGCGCGCACCGCGGTATCGCCTGCCGATCTCCCGCCTGCGAGCGAGCTCTATGGCCAGCTGGCGCGTCTGATGGGGCTCGAGTGAGACTGATCGACGCGCCGCGCTGCCCGTACTGCTCGCGGGTGCGGATCGCGCTTGCCGAGAAGCAGCTCACGTATGAGACGGTCGAGATCGACCTCAGCGACCGCCCAGCATGGGTGTACGAGCTCAATCCCGTCGGTCGCGTACCGATCCTGGACGACGAATGCGTGCTCCCCGAGTCCGAGGTGATCATGGAGTACCTCGAGGATCGCTACCCGGAGGTACCGCTGCTTGTTGGAGACGCGGTGGCGCGGGCGCGCGCACGGCTGCTCGTGCACAGGTTCGACACGAACCTCGGCGATGATTACTACGCCTTTCGTCGCGGCGACTCGAACGAGCTCGAGGCGAAGCTCATCGCCCTCGACGTGGGCGAGAGCCTGTACGCCGCCATCGCATACGCGCCGTGGGTGATCCGGGCGCGCGACATGCTGGGTGTCGAGCTGCCGCAGCGGCTCGCCCGCTGGCTCGACGAGCTCGCACGGCGTCCGTCGATCGCCGCGGAGATCGAAACCGTCCGCTCCCTGTGAGCGACATCCAGGTGAGCGACATCGAGCTGGAGGAGCTCGCCGCGCGCCTCGGCAGCGTGTCGGTCGTCGACGTGCGAACGCAGCACGAGTACGACGGCAGCTTCGGCCAGCCGTGCGATCCGCGGCAGGGCCACATCCCCGGCGCGCTCCATCTCGAGGTCGGCCGGCTGATGCAGCTCGAGCCGGCGCAGATCGAGAAGGAGCTGTCGGTCGACCCGGGCGTGGAGATCGTCGCCTACTGCCACAGCGGCTCGCGCTCGGCGGTTGCGACCCAGATCCTGCGGTCGCTCGGCTACGACGCCCGCAACTACGTCGGGTCGTGGCACGAATGGTCGCGCCACGACGAGTTGCCGCTCGAAACCTGACCGACCTGCCCGGTCTTACTCGGTCGGGCCTGCGGCGGCGAGAAACGCACGGCACAGCCGGCGGCCGTGCTCCTGCCACTCGGCCAGCCCGGCGTCGAGCTCTTGCACGAGCTCCGGCAGCGGTCTCGGGAGATCGGGCTCGTCCTCGGAGAACCACCCGAGCACCTGGTCGCGCCGCACCTCCGGGTGGAACTGCACGCCCCAGGCGCATGCACCGGCGCGGTAGGCCTGCACGACCGGTCCCCGGGCCAGCTCGACCGTTCCCGGCGGCAACGTGAACCCGTACGCGTTCGCGTTCAGCGCCGCGAACGCCGACGGTAGGCACCCGAGTACCGGGTCCGCGGCACCCGCAGCGGTCAACGTCGTCTCGTAGAAGCCAGCCAGCCGGCCGTCGGCGAGCGCGGCCACGTCGGCCCCGAGCACGTGGCCGAGCGTCTGCGCACCCAGGCAGATGCCGAGCAGCGGCGTTCCGTTGTCGAGCCAGCGACGGAGCGCCGCGTACTCGTCGTTCAGCCACGGGTAGCGAACTTCTTCGCCCACGTTCTGGTCGCCGCCGAGGACGAGCACGGCGCCGTACCCGTCGTGCGGAGGGCTGCCCTGCGTGGCGATCTCCCACTCGATCAGCTCGTGCCCTGCGTCGAGGATCACGGCGCCGAACGACTCGGGACCGACGAGCGGCCCGTGGGTGACGGCGAGCACGCGCATCAGGCCGAGGGTACGTGCTCCTCGTCGAGCAGCCGCCGCAGCAGCTGAGCGCCGGCCGGAGCTTGCGCGACACCGTTCGTCTGGTTGTTGTTGTTGAAGAACGCATACGCCTCTTCGGCCTGGTTCGACAACTCCCGGAGCGGCGAGACCCATTCGCGAAGCTCGTCCTCGCCGTAGAGGTAGTCGAAGCGCGTCGCGGCCGAGCCACCGCGCGCGTTCCACGTGCCGGTGTTCCGGCCGTGAAAGCGCACGTAGGCAAGCGGTGAGGTCGCTGCTACCAGCGTCGCCGGCACGTTGCCCGCGTCGACCTTCGGTGCGTCGACGACGACCCAGGACATCCGGCGCTCCTCGAGCCAGCGCAGGAGCTCGGCACGGATCTCCTCCGCGTACCAGGACCGGTGCCGCGGCTCGAAGAGGAAGCGGTCGTCGCCCACCTGGTCGCGAGCCCATTCGAGGTAGTCGAGCGACGAGGGCTTCCAGACCACGTACGGAGGCATCTGGAAGAGGAGGCCTCCGAGCTTCCCCGCCTCGCGCAGCGGCGTCAGCGCCTCGAGGAACTCACGAAAGACCGCGCCCCGCGCTTCGCGGTCGGGCCGGTCGACCCGCCCGCGATCGTCGACGGGCAACCCTTCGCGCAGGTCGGGCGGCACCTGCTCGAGCTTCACCGGATGCCGCGTCATCAACCCGAACGCCTTGACGTGCATCACGAAATCGTCCGGTGTGCGGTCGGCCCAGCCTTGCACCATCTGGCGGGTGGGCACGCGGTAGTAGGTCGAGTCGACCTCGACCGTCGAGAAGCGCTCGGCGTAGTACGCCAGTCGTTCGCGCGGCGGCGTGCCCGGCGGGTACCAGTGGGTGGCGAGCGCGTCGTCCGCCCACGAGCAGGTCCCGATCCTGACCGTTGCCGACATGGCACGGCCAGGATAGGCACGCGACCCAAGACCGGGGCCAGGTGAACCGGTCTCTAGTATCGGGCCATGGTGGATTCTCGGGCTGTCGGGGTGTTCGACTCCGGCGTCGGCGGGCTCACGGTGCTGCACGAGTGCCTCGTGACGATGCCGCACGAGGATTTCGTCTATCTCGGCGACCACGCGCGGCTGCCGTACGGGCCGCGTTCCAGCGGCGAGGTACGACGGTTCGCACACGAGATCGGCGCCTATCTCGAGCGGCAGGGCGTGAAGATGGTCGTCGTCGCGTGCAACACCGCCACGTCGGTCGCTCTGCCGGAGCTGCAGGAGCAGCTGAACGTGCCGGTGGTCTCGGTGATCGTTCCGGAGGCCCACGCCGCGGTCCAGGCGACCCGGAACCGTCACATCGGGCTGCTCGCCACCGAGCTGACGGTTGCGAGCGGGCGGTACGACTCGCTCGTGCGCACGCTCGACGCCGGCGTCCGCCTCACCGCCGTCGCCTGTCCGAGGCTCGTCCCACTGATCGAGGCGGGCGATACGTACAGCGACGAGGTCGCGGCCGCCGTTCGCGAGTACGCGGCGCCGCTGAAATCGGCAGGCTGTGACACCGTGATCCTCGGCTGCACCCACTATCCCCTGCTTCGCCCGGTCTTCCAGCGGGCGTTTGGACGCGACGTGACGCTCGTCTTCTCGGCCGACGAAACGGCCCGCGAGGTTGCCGAGACCCTTGCCCGCAAGGGGTTCGAGAACGACTCCGATCGGGTCGGGAGCTACCGGTTCCTGACCACCGGCGATCCTGCGTTGTTCCGCGAGCTCGGCGAGCGGTTCCTGCAGCTGCCGATCTCCACTGTCGAGCCGGTCGCCGTCGCCGAGCTCGAGGCAGTCGCGTGACCCGCGGCGACGGGCGCCGCCCCGACCAGCTGCGGCCCATCGACGCCGACCCAGCATTCCTCGAGCAACCCCATGGCGTCGTGCTCTGGTCGCAGGGAAAGACGCGAGTGCTCTGCACTGCGTCGGTGCAGGACGGCGTTCCGCGCTGGCTGGCCCGGTCGGGTCGCGGCTGGATGACAGCCGAGTACTCGCTCCTGCCGGCGTCGACTGGTGAGCGCACCGACCGCGAGGCTGCTCGCGGCAAGCAGGGCGGCCGTACGGTCGAGATTCAGCGGCTGATCGGTCGCGCGCTCCGCGGCGTCGTCGACTTCCAGGCGCTCGGCGAGCGCACCGTGTATCTCGACTGCGACGTCCTACAGGCCGACGGAGGGACGCGCTGTGCGGCGATCACCGGCGCGTACGTGGCGGCGATGCGCGCGCTCGACCGGTTCGGCCTGGCAAAGGCAATGTCAGGGTCGGTGGCCGCGGTCTCGGTCGGCGTCGTCGACGGTCGTTCGTTGCTCGACCTCGACTACTCGGAGGACTCGAACGCCGACGTGGACGTCAACGTCGTGATGACCGGCGACGGCCGGTTCGTCGAAGTGCAGTCGACCGCGGAGAAAGTGCCGTTCGAGCGGGAGCGGCTCGACGAGCTGCTCGATCTGGCCGCGGCCGGCATCGAGGATCTGCAGCGCTTCCAGGACCAGGCCATTGCAGCACCCCGTGACTGAGGCGGCAAGCCTCGCGGGCCGGGTCGGAGGACAGTGGCGCCGCTCGAGGTGACGCTCTGCTCGGGCAACGAAGGCAAGCTCGTCGAGGTGCGGGAGGCGTTGCCGGAGTGGGAGGTCGAGCTCCTCGACGCGCAGGACTACCCGGACGAGGACGGCGCCACGTACGTCGACAACGCCCGCATCAAGGCGCGCTTCGGTCGACGGACGGGTCCCGCCGACCGCTGGATGCTCGCTGACGATTCCGGGCTCGAACTGGCGGCGCTCGGCGGCCGACCCGGCGTACAGACCGCACGCTGGGCCGAGGGTCGCCACGTCGAGCGTGCGCTCACGGCGCTCGACGGCTCCTCCGACCGCGGCTGCCGGTACGTCGCCGAACTGGTGCTGCTGGCGCCCGACGGGCACGAGCTGCGCGGCACCGGTGTGCTCGAAGGGTCGATCGCCGCCGTGCCTGCCGGTCGCGGCGGCTTCGGCTTCGACCCGGTCTTCGTCCCGAGCGGCGAGACGCGAACGGTCGCCGAGCTCGGCGACGAGTGGAAGGCCGCGCACTCGCACCGTGCGCTGGCCGCGCAGGCGCTTCTGCTCGAACTGGTGCGCTACCGCGGCTCGTGACGCTGTGGATCGTTCGTAGCGTCCTACGACCCGTGTCCGACACCGGACGGGGCGCCACGCGGCCCGGCGGGTTCCGGCCCGGCCGCGTCGGTCGGGTGGGCGCGGCGCGCCTGCCACCAGTTGACCTCGGCTCCGAGCACGATCACGTTCGCCATCACGTAGAGCCAGACGAGCAGCACCGCGGGGCCGGACAGCGTCTGCAGCACCGGGTTGTGCTTCGAGACGTTGACGTACACCGGCAGCGCCTGGAACGTCGCCTCCAGGATCACGGCAGCGGTCACGGCGCCGGGCAGCACCTCCCACGGCGTCAGGTCGACGTTCGTCAGGACGTAGTACGCCGACGAGAGGAAGACGAAGACGCCGAGCCCCGAGACGATGACCGTGATCAGCTTCGCGGTCACCGCGTCACCCTGGAAGCCCAGGTAGCGCTTCAAGATTTCCTGGCCGACCGAGCCGATCACGAGCGAGGCGAAGAGCGCGACGAGCAACCCGACCATCATCATCGTGGCGAGCGCCTTGCCGTGCAGGAAGCCGCGGTTCGGCCGGCCGTAGACGATGTTGAACGCGCTCTCGAGCACACTGAAGAACGACAGGGACGACCAGAGCAGAAACGCACCGCCGACGATCCCGAGCGTCGTCGCGTTTCTCTGGATCCCACGGACGGCACCGAGGATCGAGTCCACCGAGGTGCTCGGGAACGTCTTCGAGAGCTCACGGACGAAGAACGATCCTTCGTCGGCCTGGTGGACGAGCCCGAGGAGCGCAAGCGCGAGGAACAGGAGCGGCACGAAGGAGAGGAGGGCGAAGTACGCGATCATCGCCGCGAGGTGGGTTCCCCGGTCGGCGAAGAACTTGCTGACGACCTGCCTCACGTGCGGCAGTATGCTCGCCGCAATGGACGCGGCACAGGCGATCGCCGATCTGACCGAGATCTCGCCCCAGGTTCGAGAGGTCGCGATCGTCGGTGCCGACGGCGCGCTCGTCGGCTCGAACGCCCCACCCGGCGCCGCCGAACGGTTGGTCGCGGCCGCCGCGAAGCTCGTGGAGGAAGCGGAGCTGCTGCGACCTGGTGTCGCGCAGCTCGAGGCTGCAACGGTCAACGGCAGCGTGTTCGTGGTGCGTGACGGCGGCCGGGTGATCGCCGCCACGACCACCCCGGAGCCGACCGTCGGCCTCGTCTTCTACGACCTGAAGACCTGTCTTCGCTCGGTCGAGGCGCCGCCGAAGAGAAAGCGCCGCGCTCCTGCCAAGAAGACGCAGCCGGAGGAGGCCGACGATGCCACCGCGTAAGGTCGTGACCGGCTTCCTGCTGGCGGCTGGGTCGATCGCCGGCTCCGTCCTGGTGCGCCGTCGAGCCGCCCGCAAGCGCGAGCGCGTCGATCTGTACGCCGAGGACGGCTCGATGTACTCCTACGCCGACGATTCGGCGGAGGCGGCACGTTTGCTTCCGATCGCCCGCGAGTTGTTCGCGCCGTGAGCGACCCCGAGCTCGGCCGCGCCCTGCGAGAGGCCGCGTACCTCGAGGGCGACTTCCTGCTGCGCTCGGGGCGGCGCTCGCGCTACTACCTCGACAAGTACCGTTTCGAGACGAGGCCTGACCTGCTCGGCCCGATCGGTGCTGCGATCGCGCAGGCCGTCGCCAAGCACGAGCCCGGAGCGAGCCGGCTCGCCGGCCCCGAGCTGGGCGCCGTCGCGCTCGCTGCCGCCGCCTCGCTCGCCGGTGGCCTGCCGTTCCTGATCGTGCGCGGCGAAGCGAAGGCACACGGCACCGCGAACAGGCTCGAGGGCGTCTTCGAGCCGGGTGAGCGCGTGTGTCTCGTCGAGGATGTCGTCACGTCGGGCGGCGCCGCTCTCGAGGCGGTGCTGGCGCTGCGGGCCGCCGGATTGCAGCTCTCGACGGCGATCTGCGTGGTCGACCGGGAAGAGGGCGGGGCCGACACGCTCGCCCGTCACGGCGTCCGGCTGCGGCCGCTCTTCCTTGCCTCCCAGCTCCTGGGAGAGGCAAAAGCACCCGCAAATCCGCTTGGTTGAGCGGATTCGTCCGATTCCGTTGTTAGGGTTCCGGTCAAGGTCTGATTTCCCGGTCCCAACCACAGGAGGAGTTCGTTGACGAAGCAGGAGTTCATCCAGAAGGTCAGCTCCAAGAGCGGGCTGTCTGCTCGCGATGCGGGCAAGGCCGTGGATGCGTTCATGGAGACCGTGACCGAGACTCTGAAGGGCGGGGACTCCGTCAACTTCACCGGTTTCGGGAAGTTCGCGGCCTCGCCGCGCGCCGCGCGTCAGGGTGTCAACCCACGCACGGGCGAGCGCGTCCAGATCGCGGCCACAATCGTGCCGAAGTTCTCCGCAGGCAGCCAGCTGAAGGCAGCTCTCAAGCCCTGACGCAGGCTCGCCCGGCTCGACCTCGGAGGGCGGCGCAAGCCGCCCTCCGCAGTTCTCGTTACCGTTCAGGCCGATGACCGTTGCCACGCTGACGTTCGCCGACCGTCTGGCCGCCGAGGTCGAGCGCAAGCGGTCGCAGCTCGTGGTCGGACTCGATCCGAATCCCGACTTGTTGCCCGTCGAGCTCCGCGGCGACGTCGCCCGCTTCTGCTGCGGCATCGTCGATGCTGTGGCGCCCTACGCGGTTTGTGTCAAGCCGCAGCTCGCCTTCTTCGAAGCGCTCGGGCCACGAGGCATGTCGGCGTTCGACCAGGTGTGCGCGTACGCGCGCCGGGCAGGGTTGCTCGTGATCGCGGACGGCAAGCGCGGCGACATCGGCTCGACGGCGCGCGCTTACGCAGAGGCCTACCTCGAGGGTGACCCGCCTCGGGCGGACGCACTCACCGTCAACCCGTGGCTCGGACGCGACGCGGTCGAGCCGTTCCTCGGCGCTGTTCGCCGGGGCGGCGCCGGCATCTTCGTGCTCGTGCGGACCTCGAATGCGAGCGGCGACCTGCAGGACGTCGTGCTCAAGGACGGGCACCCGATGTGGCATCACGTCGCCGGCCTGGTGGACGAATGGGGCGAGGAGTCGACCGGCGAGGTCGGGCTCTCGTCGGTCGGCGCGGTCGTCGGCGCGACCCATCCACGCGCGGTCGCAGACGCCCGCCGCCTGATGCCGCGGACGATTCTGCTCCTGCCGGGCGTCGGGGCGCAGGGCGGGACGGTCGCCGACCTCGGTCGCGCCTTCCAGAGCGGTCCCGCGAGCGCGCTCGTCGCCGCGTCCCGGTCCGTGATCTACGCGTATCGGGAATCGGGCACGGACTTCCGGGAGGCGGCCGGCGCCGAGGCGTCGCGGCTTCGGCGCGAGGTCTGGGCCGCGTCCGGCTGGTAGTGCGCAACGACGATTGGCGGCGGTACGTCGGTCCGGCCGCGTTCCTGCTCGCCGTCACGATCGCCGTCGTGCTGATCAGGTCAGGCATGAACGCCGGCGACAGCAGCGGCAAGGGGTCGGGGGCAGTCACCGCCCCGCGACGGCATGTCACGACCACTCCCGCGGGCTCGCGGCGCTTCTGGACGGTGCGCGCCGGCGACACGTTCGGCGTCATCTCGACCAAGACCGGCGTTCCGGTCGCGACGATCGCGCGCCTGAACCCGAAAGCCTCGTCGACGTCGCTGCACATCGGCGAGCGGGTGCGGATCAGATGAGGCGGCTCTTCGTCCTGCTCGTGCTCGTCGCCGCGATTCCGGTCCCGGTCGCGGCCGCTGCTCCTCCGCCGGTGCACGCCCGGGCTTGGGCCATCGAGGATGCGCGCACCGGCGAGGTGCTCGCCGCGTCGAACTCCCATGAGCGAGTGCCGATCGCCTCGATCACCAAGCTGATGACCGTGCTCGTCGCCCTCGAGCACCATTCTCTGAGCGACGTGGTGGATATCGATCCGCGCGCCGCCGCGGTCGGCGAATCGACGGCCGACCTCGGCCCTGGAGACGAGCTCACCGTCGCCGACCTGATCAGGGCGGCCCTGATCCAGTCTGCGAACGATGCCGCCGACGCGCTCGCTCTGTCGGTCTCGCCCGACTACCCCGCGTTCGCCGTGCTGATGAACGAGAAGGCTCGGCAGCTGGGGCTGCACGACACGCATTTCGTCCGGCCGGACGGCCTCGACGCTGCCGGTCAGGCTTCGAGCGCGGCGGACGTGACCAGGCTCGCCCGGGTGGTGATGCGGATCCCGTTCGTCCGCGAGACCGTGCTTCGGCGCACCGCCACGATCGCCGGGGGCAGGACGCTTCACACCTGGGACGACCTGCTCACCCAGTTCCCGCAGACGATCGGGGTCAAGACGGGGCACACCGGGCTGGCCGGCTGGTGCCAGGTCGCGGCCGCCCGCAGCGGCGGGGTGACCGTCTACGCGACGTTGCTCGGCAGCCCGAATCGGTCCGACCGGAACGACGACCTCGAATCGCTGCTCGTCTGGGGTCTCTCCCGGTTTCGCGTCGTTCCTGCCGTGCAGCCTGGGCGCACCTATGCGTCGGTCGCGGTCGGCTACGGCAAAGGGCCGCTCGGGCTGGTCGCCGCGCGGCCGCTGCTCGCAGTGACGAGGATCGACCGCACGCTCACCGAGACCGTCGTCGCCGCGACGGGCGCCTCGCTGCCGGTGCGCCGTGGAGCGGTCCTCGGCCGGGTCGAGATCCGTTCGGGATCCCACCTTGTGGGGATTCGCGACCTCGTGGCTTCCCGCACGATTAACAAGCCGGGTGTGGGAGCACGACTACGCTGGTACGCCGGCAGGACGTTGCACCACCTCATGCACCTTCTTTGACGGAGGTCCTCAGATGATCGTGACCGTCACACTCAACGCTGCGATCGACCGGACACTGACGGTGCCGAACTTTCAGCGCGGGCAGCGCCATCGCGCGAGCGCGGGTGTGTCGATGGCGGGCGGCAAGGGGATCAACGTTGCGCGCACGCTGAAGGCGCTCGGTGTCCCCGTGGTCGCGACCGGTCTGGTCGGCGGCGCGACCGGCACCCGCATCGTCGAGGAGCTGACGACCGAGGCGATCCTCAATGACTTCGTCCGGATCGAGGGCGAGTCGCGCACCTCGACGGCCGTCGTGGACCCGGCCGGCGGCACGTACACCGAGATCAACGAATGGGGGCCGGTGGTCTCGCCCGAAGAGCTCGAGACGCTGCTCGAGAAGCTGCGCTATCTCACGCAGGGGGCCGAGCTCGTCGTCTTCGCGGGCTCGCTGCCACGCGACGTGGCCGACGATTTCTACGCCGAGGCTGCACGCGAGCTGGGACGGCGCCAGGTACCGGTCGTTCTCGACACCGAGGGTGAGCCGCTGCGCGCCGCCGTCGAAGCCGAGCCGTTTCTCGTCTCGCCGAACCAGGCCGAGGCCGAGGCGCTCGTCGGACAGGAGTTCCACGACGACGAGGACTTCCTGCTCGCGCTCGATCGGATCGCCGAGCTCGGCGCGCGCAACGTGTTGATCACGACCGAAGCGGGCTGCGTCGCCCTGCTCCACGAGGGCCGCGAAGCGCGGCGGTTTCGCGCCGACGCCCCACGGCTCGAGCCCGTCTCGACCGTCGGCGCGGGGGACGTGCTCCTCGGCGCGTACTTGGCCGCCCGCCACACCGGCCGCACGAACGCCGAGGCACTCCGGGCTGCGGTCGCGACGGGGGCCGCCTCGACCCTTGAAGTGGGTGCCGGCAGGTTCGATCCGCGGCAGGCGGGCCGCCTGCAAGCAGGCGTCCACGTCTCCGAGCTCGCGCCGGTCGAAGCGTAATCCGCGGCCACCGATACCATTCCCGGATGGACGCCGAAAAACTCGCCCTCGAGAGCTTCGGCAGCAGCCTCCCGACGAAGTTCGCCAGAGAGGGCCTGACGTTCGACGACGTCCTGCTGGTTCCGGCCGAGTCGTCCGTTCTGCCGAATGACGTCTCGACCGCATCGCGGTTGACCCGCACGATCGTGCTCGAGTCGCCAATCGTGTCCGCGGCGATGGACACCGTCACCGAAGCACGGATGGCGATCGCGCTCGCCCGCGAAGGCGGGATCGGGGTCGTACACCGCAACCTGCCGATCGAGGCGCAGGTCGGCGAGGTCGATCGCGTCAAGCGCTCCGAGTCCGGGCTGATCGTCGAGCCGCTCACGCTGCCGCCGCACGCGCTCGTCTCCGATGCGCTCGACTTGATGGAGCGCTACCACATCTCGGGCGTCCCGATCACCGACGACGACGGCCGGCTCGTCGGCATCCTCACCAATCGCGATCTGCGGTTCGAGCGGAACGTCGCGCAGCCCGTCTCCGACCTGATGACCGCGCGCGATCTGGTCACCGCCCCGATCGGCACGACGCACCGCGAAGCGGAGCAGCTACTCCACAAGCACCGCATCGAGAAGCTGCCGATCGTGGACGAGAACGGCGTGCTGCGCGGCCTGATCACGGTCAAGGACATCGCAAAGCGCGTCGAGTTCCCGAAGGCGACGAAGGATCCGCACGGCCGGCTGCGCGTCGGCGCGGCCGTCGGCGTCGGGCCCGACGCGGTCGAGCGCGCGCAGGCGCTGGTGGCAGCCGGTGCGGATGTGCTCGTCGTCGACACCGCCCATGGGCATTCGCGCGCCGTGATCGAGATGGTTGCGCGCATCGCCGGCCTGTCTGGAGAGTTCGAGGTGATTGCAGGCAACATCTCGACCGGGGCTGCGGCCGAGGCGTTGATCGATGCCGGGGCCGATGCAGTCAAGTCTGGGCAGGGTCCCGGTGCGATCTGCACGACGCGCGTCGTCGCGGGTGTCGGCGTGCCCCAGATCACCGCCGTCTACGAGATCGCCGAGGTAGCGGCGGCCCACGGCGTTCCGGTGATCGCCGACGGCGGCCTCACCTCCTCCGGCGACGTCGCGAAGGCGATCGCGGCCGGCGCCGACACGGTGATGCTCGGCGCGATGCTGGCCGGCACCGACGAGGCACCAGGCAACGTGATCGTCGTGCAAGGCGAGCGCTTCAAGGAGTTCCGCGGCATGGGCTCGCTCGGCGCGATGAAGGCGCGGGGCTACTCGAAGGATCGCTACTTCCAGGGCGATGTCGAGGACGTCGAGAAGCTCGTGCCCGAGGGGATCGAGGCACGTGTGCCGTACAAGGGGCCGGTCAGCGCGGTGCTGCACCAGATCGTCGGTGGCTTGCGCCAGGCGATGGGCTACTGCGGCGCCGAGACGACCGAGGCGATGAAGGCGGCGCAGTTCGTCCGGATCACCGGCGCCGGGCTGCGTGAGTCGCACCCACACGACGTCACGATCACGAAGGACGCGCCCAATTACCGACGCGGCTGAGCTGGCCGTCCTCGCTCCAGGCGAGGAGTTGGAAGAGCGCCCCGTGCTGGTGGTCGATCTCGGCGGCCAGTACTCGCAGCTGATCGCACGCCGTGTGCGCGAGGCGCGCGTCTACTCCGAGCTCGTCTCGCACCACTCGACCGTCGAAGAGCTCCAGCGCCGTAATCCCCGCGCGCTGATCCTCTCCGGGGGACCCGCCTCGGTCTACGCCGACGGAGCGCCGCGCGTCGATCCGGCGCTCTTCCAGCTCGGCATCCCGACGCTCGGCATCTGTTACGGCGCGCAGCTGCTCGCCCTCGAGCTCGGCGGCCGTGTCGACCGCACCGAGGTCTCCGAGTTTGGCCGCACGGAGCTCCACGCGTCGGGTGGCGGCCAGCTGTTCGCGACGTTGCCGGCCGAGCAATCCGTGTGGATGTCGCACCGCGACACGGTCGTCGCACCGCCGGCCGGTGCCACGGTCGTCGCAACCTCGGAGCACACACCTGTCGCGGCGTTCGAGGACGCCGAGCGAGGGCTCTTCGGCGTTCAGTTCCATCCCGAAGTGGTGCACACGCCACACGGCCAGACCGTGCTCGAGAACTTCCTCTACGAGGTCGCCGGCGCGCCCGCGACCTGGACTCCGGCGGCTGTGATCGAGGAGCAGATCGAACGGATCCGCGCCCAGGTCGGGGGCGAGCGGGTGCTCTGCGCGCTCTCGGGAGGCGTCGACTCGGCGGTGGCGGCGCTGCTCGTCCACCGGGCGGTCGGCGACCAGCTGACGTGTGTGTTCGTCGATCACGGCTTGCTGCGGAAGGGTGAGGCCGAGCAGGTGGTCGAGACGTTCGACGGCGTCTTCCACGTGCCGCTCGTGCACGTCCAGGCGCAGGCCCGCTTCATCGACAAGCTGGCGGGCATCACCGATCCCGAGCGCAAGCGAAAGGTGATCGGCGAAGAGTTCATTCGAGTCTTCGAAGACGAGGCACGTCGCCTCGGTGACGTGAACTGGCTCGTCCAGGGCACGCTCTACTCCGACGTGATCGAATCCGGCGGCACCGACGGCGTCGCCGAGACGATCAAGTCCCACCACAACGTCGGCGGGTTGCCCGCCGACATGCAGATGAAGCTCGTCGAACCGCTGCGGCTGCTCTTCAAGGACGAGGTGCGCCGGGTCGGCGAAGAGCTCGGGATGCCGGAACGGATGGTCTGGCGGCAGCCGTTTCCCGGGCCTGGCCTCGCGATCCGGATCATCGGCGACGTCACCGAGGAGCGGCTCGCGATCTTGCGCGAGGCCGACGCGGTTCTCCAGGACGAAGTCCGACGCGCCGGGCTGTACCGCGAGTTGTGGCAGTCGTTCTGCGTGCTGCCCGCGATCCGCTCGGTGGGCGTCCAGGGAGACTCGCGCACCTACGGCTACCCGATCGCGATCCGCGCCGTCACCTCCGAGGACGCGATGACGGCTGACTGGGCGCGTCTGCCGTACGACCTGATCGAGCTCGTCTCGTCGCGGATCATCAACGAGATCCCCGCCGTGAATCGCGTGGTGCTCGACGTGACGTCGAAGCCTCCCGCGACGATCGAATGGGAGTGAGCGCCCTTGCGTACAGGATCGAGACGCCGCGTCTCGTCCTTCGCTGCTGGGAGCCGGACGACGCGCCCCTGCTGAAGGACGCCGTCGATTCGAGCATCGAGCATCTGCTGCCGTGGATGCCGTGGGCGCGGTACGAGCCGCAGTCGCTGGACGAGAAGCTGCAGTTGCTGCGCGAGTTTCGCGGCCAGTTCGATCTCGGCGAGCAGTACGTGTACGGGATCCTCGAGCCGGACGAGTCGCGTGCGCTCGGCGGCTGCGGCCTGCACCCGCGAGGCGGTGACGGGTCGCTGGAGATCGGCTACTGGATCCGGGCCGACGCGACCGGCCAGGGCTTGGCGACGGAGGCTGCGGCCGTCCTGACGCGAGTCGGCTTCGAGCACTTCGGCCTCGACCGGGTCGATCTGAGCGTCGATCCCGAGAACGAGCGCAGCAGGAAGATCCCGGTCAAGCTCGGCTTCGTCGAGGAGGGGCTGCTTCGCCGGCGGCTGCCGCCGAAGACCGACGGCGGGCCGCGCAGGGACCAGCTGATGTTCTCGCTGCTGGCCGAGGAGCTCGCCGCCTCGCCGTGCCTGGGGTTCGAGTACGTCGCCTACGACGCGCTCGGCCGTCGGCTCTGACGCGAACCCCTACGTCTGACTCCTGTCTGACTCGAGTCAGACGAACAGGCCCGCGACGTGGAGCACCGGATCGCGATCGGTCGCTCGTCCTCCAGAGCCGGCTGTTGAGCAAACGTGACACACGGCGCGAACGCTGCTCCAGCCAGGGTCTGCTCGAACGCCGTCACGAAGACCGCACGAAGTCGTCACGAGCCCGTGTGTCAGACACGAGTCTGACTCGAGTCAGACTCAGGGGGTGCAGGTCGGAGCTAGGTTCGCGGGCCGCCGGCGACGTAGAGCACTTGCCCAGAGACATAGGAGGCATCGTCCGAGCAGAGGTACGCGATCGTGCCGGCGACATCCTCGGGTTGGCCGACGCGGCGGAGGGGAGTCTGAGCCGCGACCGCTTCCATGAACTGCTCGAAGGGCACTCCCATCCGCTCGGCGGTCTGTCTCGTCATCGCCGTCTCGATGAAGCCGGGCGCGACGCAGTTGACGTTCACGTTGAAGGGGCCGAGTTCGATCGCCAGGGTCTTCGTCATCCCTTGCAGGCCTGCCTTGGCGGTCGAGTAGTTCGTCTGACCGCGGTTGCCGAGCGCGGAGGTGGACGAGATGAGGACGATCTTGCCGCTCTTCTGCTCGACCATGTGCTTCTGCGCGGCGCGCGCGGCGAAGAACGAGCCCTTGAGGTGCGTGTCGATCACCGCGTCCCAGTCGTCGTCGCTGAGCTTGAAGAGCATGTTGTCCCGGATGATCCCGGCGCACGTGACGAGGATGTCCAGCGCGCCGCCGGCGGCCACCGCGGCCGCGACGGCAGCCTCCACGTCAGCGTTGACGGTCACGTCGCAGCGCACCGCCTGCCCGCCGAACGTCGCCGCGGTCTCGATCGCCGCCGCTTCGTCGAAGTCCGCGACCACGACCGTCGCGCCCTCCGCTGCGAGCCGGGCGGCGGTCGCCGCGCCGATGCCCCGCGCGCCGCCGGTGACGAGCGCCGTCTTCCCTTGGAACCTCATGCGCGCGACCCTATACCGTGACCGGCGTGGAGTTCCGCGAGATCCTCGCCCGGCGACGCATGCACCGCGCGTTCGAGCCCGATCCGCTCCCGCTGGACCAGATCGAGCGGGTCGTCGGAGTGATCCGGCGCGCGCCGTCCGGCGGCTTCAGCCAGGGCGGCAGCATCGTCGTCGTCACCGATCCGGAGCAGCGCGCTCGGATCGCGGACGCGTTCGGCGACGAGCACTACTCGCAGGGGGGCCGGAACTTCATCGCCGACGCGCCCGTGCACCTCGTCATCTCGGCGAACGAGCAGCTCTACCACGCGCGTTACAACGAGGCGGACAAGCTCGCGGCAACCGGCGGCGTCGAGGTCACCTGGCCCGTGCCTTACTGGTTCGTGGACGCCGGAGCGCTGATGATGCTCGTGCTCGCCGCCGCGATCGACGAGGGCCTTGCAAGCGCATTCATCGGGCATCCCGATCAGAAGCGGATCTTCGACGACCTGCTGGGCCTGCCGCCGGAGGTCGTCCCGATCGGTCTCGCTCTGATCGGCCGGCCGGGGCCGGGCGCACCCAGAGGCTCGCGCCTGCGCGAACGACAGCGTTCGCTGCCCGCACTGGTGCACTGGCAGCGCTGGTAGCTCCGCTACACGGACGGGAGCTCGACCGGCCCGTACTTCGCGCGCACCGTGTCGACGAAGGCCGCCAGCCGGTCCGCGATCGCGGCGTCCTCGATCTCGAGCACGTTCTCGGCATTGCGCTCACCGCTCCGCGAGAGGTTGAACGACCCGACGAACACCGTGTCGTCGCACACCGTCACCTTGGCGTGCATGAAATCGTGCACCGTGCCGTCGCCGTAGGGGGTCGAGTTCTTGCCGGTGAACGGCCCGGCCATCACGTGCTGCAGCAGAGGCAGCTTCCAGGAGACGTTCTGGTTCGTCCGCCACTGGTGAACGACTTCGCGGATCTGCGTCGCGTCGACGCAACCGGCCAGGTCGACCGACCGGTCGGCGATCACCTGGGCGAGCGTCCCGAGCACCGGGCCGGTCGTGATCACGGGCGAGCAGATCCGCACGCGCTTTCGTGCGCGGCGGATCAGCTTCGCGATCCGAATCGAGACGTCCTCTCCGTGGCCCGGTGTCATCCAGACACGGACCCCGTTGTCCCACCGCGGATCGACGAAGCCGCTCTGAGCGACGTCGCCGATCGTCCACAACTGGTCGAAGTCGAGTTGAAATGCGATCGCGATCGCGGCCGAGTGGACGATCGCGACGACGTTCTCCTGCCGCGACCAGGAATCGTCCGTCCAGTTGAGCGACCCGGTCCAGACCGACGCGCCGTCACGGATCACATACTTGTGGTGCATCAGATCGGGGACGCCGGCGATCGCCCTGCCCTCGACCGGGAGGGTCGCGATCAGCACGGCGTCGGGCTCGGGCGGCGGTGGCACCGGAATCGGGTTCGCGTGGTCGACGTTGTAGGCGAAGCGGGTGCGCACGCCACGGTCCGCTGCGCGGCGGAACGCGTCGCCGACGATCAGCTTGGTCGCCTCGCCGAGGTTGAAGTCGTACTGGGCCAGGTCGAGCGAGGTGGTGGCGCCGTCGAGGAAGGCCGCCACCGCCGCGGCGATGTCCGCCGGCTGCTGGCCGCCGTCCGCCAAGGTGCGGATCTCGATGCGTTCGGCCATCGACCGGCTAGGAGTTCTACCCGAAGGCTCGATGACTGCCTGCTACGATTCCGAGCCGGCGGACGCCTGTTCGCCCCTTTTTCCGTATGAAGACCTACAACGCCAAACCGGGCGAGATCGAGCGCGACTGGCTCATCGTCGACGCCGAGGGGAAGACCCTGGGCCGTCTCGCGACCCAGATCGCCGAGCGCCTGCGCGGTAAGGGCAAGACGGTCTACACCCCGCATGTCGACACGGGCGACTTCGTGATCGTCGTCAACGCCGAGAAGATCACCGTCACCGGTAACAAATTGGACGAGAAGATCTACTACCGGCACTCGGGCTACCCGGGCGGTCTGCGTGAGCGCACCTTGCGCGAGCAGCTCGACCGGCAGCCGACCGAGGTGCTGCGGAAGGCCGTCAAGGGCATGCTGCCGCGCAACAAGCTCGGGCGCGCTCAGTTGACGAAGCTCAAGATCTATGTCGGGCCGGAGCATCCCCACACGGCACAAGCGCCAACAACTCTCGAGGTCTGAACATGTCGACTCCCGCCCAGTATCTTGGCACCGGCAAGCGCAAGACGTCCGTTGCCCGCGTGATCCTTCGCCCCGGCGACGGCGCGACCTGGATCAACGGCAAGACGATCGAGGAGTACTTCCCGCGCATGGTGCACCGGATGCTGGCGACCGCTCCGCTCAAGGTTGCGGGACTCGAGGGGCAGTACGACCTGCGGGTGCGGCTGCACGGCGGCGGCCCGTCCGGTCAGGCCGGTGCGATGCGGCACGGGATCGCCCGCGCTCTGCTCGAGGTCAACCCCGAGCTTCGCCCGCCGTTGCGTCGGGCCGGCTTCCTGACGCGCGATGCGCGCGTCGTCGAGCGCAAGAAGGCCGGACTGCACAAGGCGCGCAAGGCGCCGCAGTTCAGCAAGCGTTAGACCCCCGCTCATGGCCCGCAGGTACTTCGGCACCGATGGGGTGCGCGGCGTCGTGGGGGAGTTCCTGACCCCCGAGCTCGTCGAGCGCCTTGGCCGCGCGGCGTCGCTCTGGACGGGAGCCGCACGCGTCTTCGTCGGTCGAGACACACGAGCGAGCGGCGTTGAGCTGGAGGAGGCGTTCGCGCGCGGCGTCATCTCGGCGGGCGGCGACTGCATTCTCGGCGGCGTGCTGCCGACACCGGCTGTCGCGCTGCTCGCGCTCGACCTTGGCGTTGTCATCTCGGCGTCGCACAACCCGCCCGAGTACAACGGCGTCAAGTTCTTCGACTCGCAGGGCCACAAGCTGTCCGATGCGGCCGAGGAGCAGATCGAGGAGCTGCTCGCCGCGGCGCCAGGGATCGACCAGGGAGTGATCGAGCATGTTGAAGTCGCGACGGACTCCTACCAGCAGCACATTGTCGACCGTTTCGGCACGGACCTGTCGGGGCTCCGGATCGCGGTCGACTGCGCGAACGGCGCCTATTCCTCGCTCGCGCCGCACGCATTCGAGTTGTGCGGCGCAGAGGTGCATGCGATCGGCGATGCGCCCGACGGCTCGAACATCAACGTCGGCTGCGGCGCGACGGATCTCGCGCTGCTGCAGCAGACGGTGCGAGACGGGGGCTACGACCTCGGAATCGCGTTCGACGGCGACGGCGACAGGATGCTGGCCGTCGACGAGAACGGCGACTCGGTTGACGGCGACCAGATCATCGCGATCCTCGCGCTGGACCTCGACGTGGACGCAGTTGCCGTGACGGTGATGACGAACCTCGGGTTCCATGCGCTGATGCGCGAGCGCGGGATCCGCGTGCTGACGACGGACGTCGGCGATCGCTACGTCCTCGAAGCGCTGCAGAGCTCGGGGGCGATCCTCGGCGGCGAGCAGTCGGGCCACATCATCTATCTCCACGACCACGTCACGGGTGACGGCCTCGCGGCCGGCCTGCTGCTCTGTGCCGCGCTCAAGGGCCGGCCGCTCAGCGAGGTCGCCGCCGTGATGCCGCGGTTCCCGCAGCGGAAGGAGAACGTGCGGGTGGCGGAGCGAGAGCTGACGCCGGCGATCGTCGCGGAGGTCGAGCGGCTGAACGCAGAATGGGGCGGAAAGGGGCGGATTCTCGTTCGTCCATCGGGGACGGAGCCGCTGATCCGAGTGCTCGCGGAGGCCGAGGAGCCGGGGCTGGCAGGCGAGGCCTGTGCTAGCATCGCGGCGCTCGTTCGACGAGAGCTCGGCTGACCTTCCCCGACGCTGGAGACGGTCTGGAGCCGGGCTTTTGCGTTTCCAGGAACCGTTCGGGGGGCAAATGCCGGCAATCCGCCGGATTGAGAAGGAGGCTCCGAATGTGCGGGATCATCGGGTATGTCGGGGGCCGGGCGTCGAAGCCGCTGCTGATTCAAGGGCTCGAGCGCCTCGAGTACCGCGGCTACGACTCCGCCGGGATCGCGCTGCTCGAGAAGCACGGGATCGATTACACCCGCGCCGTCGGGAACCTCCAGAACCTGAAGGAGAAGACGGGCTCGAACGGGTCGCAGGCGACGACGGGCCTCGGCCACACCCGCTGGGCGACGCATGGTGGCGTGACCGAGGAGAACGCCCATCCGCTCGAGGCCTGTCACGACGCGAAGCTCTCGATCGTGCTGAACGGCATCGTCGAGAACTACCGCGAGCTGCGTGACGCGTTGCTCGCAGAAGGTCATACCTTCCGCTCCGAAACCGACGCCGAAGTCGTCGCGCACCTGCTCGAGGAAGCGTACGACGGTGATCTGGTTGCGGCTGTCAGCGCCGCGTACGCGCGGCTCGAGGGCCACTTCACGTTCGTCGTGATCCACCACGATCACCCGGACCACCTCGTCGGGGTCCGGCATCAGACGCCGATGGTCGTCGGACTCGGGGCGGGCGAGAACTTCCTCGCCTCGAACCTCGCAGCGTTCCTCGCCGAGACACGGCGTGTGCAGTTCCCCGGCGACGGCGAAGTCGTTTCGATCAAGCCCGGCGGAGTCGCGATCACCGATGCGGCCACCGGCGCCCCGGTCGAGCACGACGTGCTCGAGGTCGACTGGGACGACGCAGCCGCGGAGCGATCCGGGTACGAGACGTTCATGCTGAAGGAGATCTACGAGCAGCCTGAAGGCGTCGCCGAGACGATCGGCGATCGCGTTCGTCACGGCCACCTCGTGCTCGACGGGCTCGGCATGACCGAGGACGAGCTCAGGAAGCTGCGCCGCATCGTGATCGTCGCGTGCGGCACCTCGTACCATGCGGGCGTCGTCGCCCGGTACGCGATCGAGGAATGGGCCCGTGTCCCGGTCGAGCCCGACGTCGCGAGCGAATGGATCTATCGCAACCCGGTCGTCGACCCCGGCACGCTGGTGATCGGGATCTCACAGTCGGGCGAGACCCGCGACACGATCCAGGCGATGAAGCTCGCGCGCGAGAAGGGCGCCCGCACCGTCGCCGTCACGAACATGATGGGCTCGCAGATCACGCGTGAGGTCGATTCGGTGCTGTACACGCGCACCGGCCTCGAGGTCGGCGTCGCCGCCTCGAAGACGTTCACCGCGCAGGTGGCGCTGATGTTCCTGATCGGCCTCAAGCTGGCTCAGTGCCGTGGCACCCTGCCGCCCGAGGAGATCGAGTTCATCCTCGACGAGGTCTACGACCTGCCCGCCAAGATGCACCGCTTCCTCGACGGCGACCACCCGATCGAGGAGATCGCCCAGCGCTTCCACGAGCAACCGTTCTTCCTCTACCTCGGACGGCACATCGGGCTGCCGGTGGCGCTCGAGGGTGCGCTGAAGCTGAAGGAGATCTCCTACATCCCGACGGAGGCCTATTCCGCAGGCGAGATGAAGCATGGGCCGATCTCGCTGCTCGAGGAAGGAACCCCGGTCGTCGTCGTCGCAACGCGGATCCACGTCTACGAGAAGATCGTCTCGAACATCCAGGAGACTCGTGCGCGTGGCGCCCACGTGATCGCGATCGCGACCGACGGAAACGAAGACATCCAGCACCACGCCGACGACGTGATCTACGTCCCGGACTCGCCGGCGTTCCTGCAGGCGGCGCTCGCGATCCTGCCGTTGCAGCTCCTGGCGTACAGGATCGCGCGGCTGCGCGGGCTGAACGTCGACCAGCCGCGCAACCTCGCAAAGACTGTCACAGTCGAATAGCAACCTCGAGCGCGGTCTCGACGAACGCGCGCGCCGCCGGTGAGCTGTAGCGGTCACGGTGCTGCGCGATGGCGACGATCCGCGGCGGCACCTCGGTGGCGAGCTCGACGACCGCGATTCGGGGATCGGCGGTGTTGAGGGTCAGGCGCGGCATCACGGCCACGCCGACCCCCGCTGCAACGAGTCCCTCCACGGTCGGGTTGTCGTTCGAGCGGAACGCCCAGCGCGGTTCCATCCCCTCCGACCGGAATGCGGCTTCGATCTGGTCGACCGTCGAGCTGTCACGGAAGCCCACCAAGGGGTAGTCGGAGACCTCACGGAGGGTTGGACGAGCTGAGGCGAGCGGCGAACCGGCTGCCACGATCAGCACGTACGGGTCGCGGAGCAACTCCACCGTCTCGAGCGGTGCGTCGCCGACCGGCAGCAGCACGAAACCGACGTCGAGCTCGCCGCGCTCGATCGCTCCGACGATCGCCTCGTCGTCGACCTCGTCGAGCATCACCTCGATGTGTGGCCACTGTTCGGTGAACCGTCGCATCAACTCCGGCAGCACGCGCGCGCCGACCGACTGGAACGCGCCGACGACGAGCGTCCCGGCCTCGCCCGCCTGGAGCGCCCGCAGGTCGGCCTGCGCGGCCTGGAGCCGCGCGACGATCGACTCCGCGTGCCGCAGCAGCAGCGCGCCGGCTTCGGTCAGCGAGACCGGTCGCGGACCGCCGGGCCGCTCGACGAGTCGCTCGCCGACGATCCGCTCCAGGGTTGCGATCTGCTGGCTGATCGCCGACTGGGTGTAGCCGAGCTCGTGGGCTGCGCGGCCGAACGAGCCCTGGTGGGCGAGCGCCTGCAGGGCTGCGAAGTGGCGCACCTCGACGCCGAGCCAACTATTAGATTCCATAATTAAAATCAATCATATCCCCATTTGTGCTGATAGTCCCTGCTCCGGCACACTCCTGCCATGGTCGCAATCGCCCTTCTCGTCGTCCTGATCGCCGTCTGCGTGCTCGCCGCCTGGCGCGGCGTCGACTCGCGGCCCGTCGAGCACGGCCGGCACCGCCCAAACTGGTCGTAAGTCCGCTCGCGATCAGCCCAGATACCCTTAGGGGGTATGTGGATCGTCGATGGGCTGACGAACGCCTTCCGCATGTTCTGGGAGGTGTGGTGGGCGCTCGTGCTCGGCTTCGTCCTCTCCGGCATCGTGCAGGCCTGGGTACCGCGCGAGCGGCTCGAACGTGCGCTCGGCGGCCGCCGGCTCCGTGAGGTGGCGACGGCGACCGGCCTCGGCGCCGCGTCGTCGTCGTGTTCGTATGCGGCGATCGCGATCGCCAAGTCGATGTTCGCGAAGGGCACGAGTCTCATCTCGGCGATGACGTTCCAGTTCGCGTCGACGAACCTCGTCTTCGAGCTCGGGCTCGTTCTCTGGCTCTTGCTCGGCTGGCGATTCACACTCGCCGAGTTCGTCGGCGGCATCGTCCTGATCGCGCTGATGTGGTTCGCGCTCCGGCTGGTGGTCTCCCGGTCGCGCGAGGAGCAGGCGAGAGCCCACGCCGTGCTCGCCAGTTCCGGCCACATCCATCACTCGGCCGGGGACGAGCACATGCCGCTTCGCCGCAGGCTCGGTTCCGTCCAGGCGTGGTCCGACGTCGCGTACAACTTTCGCGGCGACTGGCAGATGCTCTGGAAGGAGATCCTCGCCGGGTTCGCAATCGCCGGCTATGTGTCGACGCTGCCGATGACGTTCTTCGACCGGCTCTTCCTCACCGATGCTCCCGCTCCCGTCCAGACGCTGGAGAACGTGCTCGTCGGCCCACTCGTCGCGGCACTGGCCTTCGTCTGTTCGATCGGCAACATCCCGCTCGCCGCGGTGTTGTGGAGTGGAGGCATCTCATTCGGCGGCGTCCTCGCGTTCATCTTCGCCGACCTGATCATCATCCCGATCGTCAACATCTACCGGAAGTACTACGGCGCCCGGTTCGCGGCGATCCTCGTCGCGGTGATGTTCGGGACGATGGTCATCGCGGCGCTCGTGGTCGACGGCATCTTCTCGGCCTTCGGGCTGGTCCCGACGCACCGACCGCCGCTCGGGTCGATTTCCGAACGCGCGATCACGTGGAACTACACGACGGTGCTCGACCTCGTGTTCACGGCCGTGTTCGTCGCACTGATCGCACTGACGCTCCGCCGCGGGGCCAAGGATCCGGTCTGCCAGATGGCCGTCGACCGCCACGCGGGCGGTCCGACCTCGATCCGGCGTGGACGCACCGTCTACTTCTGCAGCGCGCACTGCAAGCACACATTCGACACGAACCCGGAGGCCTACCGATGACCCACGGATATGTCCGCACCGACCAGAAGAATCCCCTGCTTCGCAGGCTGAAACGCGCGGAGGGCCAGGTGCGGGGCCTGCAGCAGATGATCGAGGACGAGCGTTACTGCATCGACATCCTGACTCAGATCGCAGCCACACGAGCCGCTCTCGACGGGGTCGCATTGAAGATCCTCGAGGATCACGTCCGCCACTGCGTGCGCGAAGGCGGAGAGGAGAAAGCGGCCGAGGTGACGGCGGCGATCGAGCGCCTGATCCGCTCCCGTTGAGGGCGTAGACTGACGCGCGTGCCCGACGTCACCGAGCAGCTCCAGGCCGTCCCGCTCTTCAGCGAGCTCAACCAGCGGCAACTGAAGCGGATCAGTCGCGACTTCCGAGACCGTCGGTTCAAGGCAGGCACCTCGATCGTGCGACAGAACGAGATGAGCGGGATCGGCTTCTTCATCATCACCGAGGGAGAGGCGTCCGTCCTCGTCGACGACCGAGAGGTCGCCTGGATCGGTCCCGGCAAGCACTTCGGCGAGCTGGCGCTGATCAGCGAGAGCGTGCGCACTGCCACGGTCACCGCGCGCACGCCTCTGCGCTGCCTCGAGATCACGTTCTGGGACTTCCGCCGGATCGCGAAGGACAACCCCGACATCGCCTGGAAGTTGTTGCAGTACGTGTCGGGTCTGCTCATCGACGAGCGGCTCGCACGTGCGCAGGCGTTCTCTGTCCTGAGCTGAACCTCGGCCCACGGGACCTCAGGCGCCGGCGCCGGCGTATCTCTCGCGTGCGCACTCTTCGAGCACTCGCCGTCGCCTCCGTCCTGTCGTCGATCGTGGTGCCCGTCGCCGCAGCCGATGGACTGCCCGTGCTCGGGGTCGACGTCGGAGCCAGTGGCGTCGCCGCACCGGACGGCGGGTCGCGCTACGTCACGATCCCCGCCCCGGGGGGCACGATGATCGAGCGCAGCCGGCGCGCCGGAGGGCAGATCCTGTCGGCAACCTTCCACCGGGGCACGTTCACCGTCCCGGCAGTCGCCTACGACGGGTCGGCGAGCGGGCTCTCCGGCGATCGGCACACGCTCGTGCTGATCGAGCCGCGGCGAACCTTTCCGCGCGCGACGACGTCACTGCTCGTCCTGCACGCGCCCAGCCTTGCGTCTCGCGCACTCGTCGAGCTTCGCGGCGACTTCAGTTTCGACGCCGTCTCGCCGAACGGCTCGCAGCTCTACCTGATCCAGTACCTCTCGCCTGCCGATCCGACGCGCTACGCGGTTCGCAGATTCGATCTCGGGACGATGCGGCTCGCTGCTGCGCCGGTCGTCGACCCTCGTGAGGCCGGCGAGGCGATGCGCGGCAATCCGCTCAGCCGTGTCGAGAGCCGCGACGGCGGCATGGCCTACACGCTCTACGACGGCGGCGGCGCGCAGCCGTTCATCCACGCTCTCGACACCGCGCGCGCGACCGCACGCTGCATCGACATCACCGGTCTCGAGCCAGCAGCGCTTCCCCGGCTCCGCCTGCACCTCGGCGACGGCGGCCGGCTGGTGACCATCGTGGACGGGACACGGACGCTCGCGTCGATCGACACGCGCACGCTGTCGGTGCGACCGCCGTCGAGATCCGGCGTAGCGCCTGTGTCGGCGCTCGCCGCCGCCCTGGCCGCAGCCACGCTCCTCGCGCTGGTGCTCCGGCTGCGCCGGCGATTGCAGGTCCGCCGCCCCGTTCCGGTCGACTAACCGTCGTCGACGGGACCGCGTCGGCGCTTGGTCTGCGCGCGGCGCTTCTTCTCGTCGAGGCGTCGCTCCTTCGACGCTTTCGTCGGCCTCGTCGGCCGTCGCGGGCGCTCGACTTTCGTCGCGTCGCGGAGTTGCTCGAGGATCCGCTCGGTCGCAAGCCCTCGGTTGCGAAGCTGCGAGCGTTCGTCCTGGGCGATCGCACGCACGACCGGCCCCAGCCGGGCCAGCACGAGCCGACGCTCGCGCTCCGTCAGCGCGGTCGATCCCTCGACGTCGAACAGCGCCTCGACCCGGGTCGAGCTCTTCTGGGCGTGCTGCCCGCCCGGTCCGCTCGAACGGGAGAACCGGAAGGCGACTTCCGAGCGAATAGACTCGCTGTCCATGGCCGCCATTCTCGTGGACGTCGACGGCGTCCTGCACGTTTCAGGCGCGCCGATCGCGGGCGCGGCGAATGCGGTCAGGCGCCTCCGCGACGACGGGCACCGGCTGCGGTTCGTCACCAATTCGACGACGAAGTCGCGCGCACAGCTTGTGGAGCAGCTCGGTGCGATGGGCATCGAGCTCGACGGTGACGAGCTGCAGACGACCGGCAGCGTCGCCGCCACCGCGCTCGCCGGTAAGCGTGTGCTCGCGCTGACGATGCCCGGGATCCTCGTTGACCTCGACGGCCTGCAGCTCGTCGGCATGAACGTCGACGCCGTGCTGATCGGAGGCGCCGACGAGGGTGAGGAAACGGGGCGGATCTTCTCGTACCTGAACCTCAACCGGGCGTTCCACGAGCTCGAGGCGGGCGCCGAGCTGTATTGCCTGCATAAGAACAAGTGGTGGCAGACCGCTGACGGAGCACGTCTGGACGCAGGCGCCTTCGTCGCCGGCCTGGAGTACGCAGCCGACACGGAGGCGACCGTCCTCGGCAAGCCGAGCTCGGCCTACTTCGCTGCCGCACTCGACGCTCTCGATGCCGAGCCGGGCCTGACGTGGATGGTCGGCGACGACATCGAAGGCGACATTCTCGGCGCGCACAACTACGGCATGCACACCGTGCTGGTGCGGACCGGCAAGTTTCGGCCCGACGACGTCGAGCGTTCGCGCGTCCAGCCCGACGGCATCGTCTCGTCGATCGCGCAGCTACCCGACTGGCTCGAGCGGAACCGACGCTAGACCGATGCGCGTCGGCGTCGACCTGATCGAGATCGACCGGATCCGCCGCGCGCTTGCGCGCCATGGCGACGACTTCAAGCAACGCTGCTTCACCGAGGCGGAGCGTGCGTACTGCGACTCGAAGCCGAATCCGCCCCAGCACTACGCCGGGCGGTTCGCCGCGAAGGAGGCGGTCGGCAAGGCCCTCGGCTCGGGGGTCTATTTCACCTGGAA
>CAWIKU010000012.1:0-118666 GCA_963836705.1 uncultured Actinomycetes bacterium
CCGGAGGTCGCGGGTTCGAGTCCCGTCGCTCCCGTCTCTGAACCCGCGGCGTCGTCGCCTGGCTTTTGCCGGCTGGCGTAGCTGCTGACCGTCGCGAGACCGCGTGTCGCTGCACGACGCATGCTGGCGCGTGTGGCGCTGAACTGCCGTTTCGCCGACCGGTCGGTCGGGAAGCAATCGGCAATGGCTCGCCGCATCCTCGTTGTCACCACGACCGCCGCACCCGGGGATCAGGTCGATGAGGTGGTGCGCGAGCACGCCGGCCGCGACGCAGAAATCGAAGTCGTCGCGCCTGCGTCGAAGATTTCGCGGCTCGACCGCTGGACGAACGCAGAGGACGACGCCCGGCAGGACGCGGCGAAACGTGCCGAGGCCGCCGCCGAGACGGTGTCGGATCGACCGACCGACGCGCACGTCGGCGACGTCGATCCGTTGCAGGCGATCGAGGACGCGCTGCGGATGTTCCACGCCGATGAGATCGTGCTGCTCACTGCACCGGACGACGACGCGACCTGGCTGGAGTCCGGGCTCGGCGAGAAGGCCAGCGAACGCTTCGCTGTGCCCGTCACCCACCTCGTCACACGGTGACGTGAATCCGGCTACTCGCTGAGGAGCGAGCCCACGTGTAGCGCCTCAGAGGAACGGCACCCCGCTTCGGGTGACGCGGTGGCGACTTTCCGTGCCTAAGCTTGAGACGACCCCAAGCCCGGGAGGAACTACGTCGTCGCGCCGGCCCTCGATCGATGACGCGATCGTCGACGGCGATCTGCGAGTGTTCGGCGGGCTGACCCGGCGCAAGGCGCCGGTGTCGGGGCTTCGACCGAGCGTCCGCTTCGTGATCGCATTCACGCTGACCCTGGCCTGGGTCGGGTTCAGCATCTGGGTGTCGCGGATCTGGAGGGGTGAGCTGGAGGATGCCATCGGCCCGGTGATGGCCTGGGTGATCCCGACCTTCCTGGCCTACATCCCTGGACTCGTCATCTGGTTCATGATCTTCACGCTCCTGATCACGCGCTACCAGGAGCTTCCGCTCGAGCCTCCCAAGGGCGACTGGCCCGACGGCGAGTGGCCTCCCGTGACGATCCTGGTGGCGGCGTGGAACGAGAGCGAGGCGATCGTCCGCACGCTCGACCAGATCGGGGAACTCTCATACCCTGGTCCGCTGGCAGTCGTCGTCGCGGACAACAACTCGACAGACGACACGCCGCTGCTGGCCGACGCCGCAGGTGCCCGGCTTCCTTTCGGCTACCGACGCGTCTTCGAGGCCAAGCAGGGCAAGCATCACGCCCTGAACGCTGCCCTGGCGACCGTGACGACACCGTTCGTCGTGACGGTTGATGCCGACACCCTGTTGCATCCACAGTCGCTGACGCGGCTTGTCGTTCGCGTCGCACACGCTCCGCAGGGCCAGCATGTCTGCGCGTGCGCGGCGGCACTCGTCGCCGAGAATCCGTTGGCGACGTTCGTCACCCGGATGCAGCAGTGGGATTACCGGCTGGGGATCAACGGCGTGAAGCGCATGCAGGCCGCCTACAACACCGCTCTCGTGGCGCAGGGCGCCTTCTCCGCCTACCGAACGAGTGACCTCCGTGCCGTCGGCGGCTGGCCGGATGCGATCGGCGAGGACATCGTGCTGACCTGGACGATGCTGGCAACTCGCGGCCTCGTTCAGTACGAGCCGGTCGCGCTGGCCTTCACCGCGGTCCCCGAGCACCTGGACCGCCTCCTGAGCCAGCGCTCCCGCTGGGCACGCGGGATGTTCGAAGGCCTTCACACCCATCCGCCGCCCAGACAGCCCCGCGTGCTCGCAAAGATGGTCACCGGGGTCGACTACCTCGTCCCGTGCATCGACATCGGCGTGATCTTCTTCTGGGTTCCCGGCGTGATCCTCTTTCTCTTCGGCTACCCGTTGATCTTCGGCTGGTGGTCGATGCTGCTGCTCCCGATCACACTCGTGATCTTCGGGTTCTTGCAGCGGTGGCAGGCCCGCCACGTCTTCCGGACGCTCGACATCCACCCCGAGCACGACAAGCGCGGCTTCCTCGCTTATCTGTTCGGCTACCAGGTGCTGACCTCCGCAGCCGCACTACGCGGCTATGGCCAATACCTCGCCGGGGCGGGTCGCCGCTGGAAATAGATGCGTCGACAGCGGCCGGAACTACGATGCCAGGCTTCATGACGCGCTCCGCCGCCGCCGTCGCGCTGCTCGCCGGGATGTCGTTGACACTCGCCGTCGCGACGCATGCGAAGACGCTCGCCGCCGCCGGATGCGCACCGGCGGGCGGCACGTCGAGCGTCGAACGGCCGCAGTTCGTACGCAACATCCCGACCGGTGAGACGGGTTGGTTCGCCTCACCGAGCCTGGTCGACCTGAACGGCGACGGGAAGCTCGAGATCGTCGCGCCCTTCTACTCGACCTTCGTGTTCGATGCAAAGGGCCATCTGCTCGGGAAAGGGACCGCTTCGAAAGGCCGCGTCTACGCACCCGGCGTCGTGGCCGACCTCGATGGCGACAAGATCCCCGACATCGTCGTCGGCGGCAACGAGGGCACGGTCGACGCCTACGAGCTCGTCGGCGGGAAGCTGCGGCTCAAGCGCGGCTGGCCGGCGTCGACGTGCAGCGGCCGCCAGTGCCCGGAGGTTCGCGGTATGGCGGCGGCCGACCTGGACGGCGACGGCCACATCGAGGTGGTTGTCACGACGACCAACACCTCGGCGACCGGGTCGCAGGTGTTCGTGTTCGGCGCGAACGGCCGACTCTGGCACCCGAAGGGAGCTCCGGCGTCCTCGTGGCCGCGCTACAACCGGCTGACCGGGGCCGGAAACGACGCCGCGTTCAACGGCGCAGGCAACCACGGGTACGGCGCCTACGGCGAGAACGTGGCGATCGGGAACCTCGACGACGACCCGCAGCTCGAGATCGTCGTCACCTTCGACAACCACCAGATCAACGTTTTCAACGACGACGGGACCTCGGTGCTGGCCGCGCCGTGGTTCACCAACCGCGAGTCCGGCTACGTCGCGCGGCGGCTGGGCTGGGGACAGTTCATCCGCTGGCTCGACCCGGCAGTCGAGAACAACCAGTACCACCGCCACATCGGGGCATGGCCGGACGTGCGCAAGACTCCTTGGCTGCAGTGGACCGCGTCGCCGCCGGTCGTGGCCGACCTCGACGGCGACGGCAAGAACGAGGTGATCGGGCTCCCCAACGTCGAGCGAGGCGAGCCGTACGTCACGCGGGCCTACGCGTTCATGGCCCTCGACGGCGCCCAGAGGGGCGGCGTTCGCTCGGCGATGCGCCACGCGGGCTTCGTCCACCCGCCGCTCTCGTCGAAGCCGGCGTTCCGCCCCGACGGCGATTGGTATCCCCCGAGCGGGATCCCTGCCCCCACGCTCGTGAACACATCAGGCGACGCGCGTCCGGAGATCGTCGCGGCGGTGCCCGACGGCTACGTCTACGCGATCGGCCCGACCGGCAAGCGCCTGTGGCGATACGACTACGCCCACGGCGCGCCCAAGATGTTCGGGTCCGAGGTGGTCGCCGCCGATCTGAACCGCGACGGCAGGCCAGAGCTCGTCTTCGGGACGTACGGCCCCGCGCCCGGATCGGGCCGCCTGATCGTCCTCACGGGCGCCGGCAAGCTGCTCTACGACATCCGGCTTCCGCACCAGGGGCACGACGGGAACGGGATCGGCGTCCCCGCGGCACCGTCGATCGGCGACCTCGACGGAGACGGGAAGCTGGAGATCGTCCTGACGACGTTCGACCATGGGCTCGACGTGTTCCACGTCCCAGGCTCGGGCACGAACTGCCTGCCGTGGCCGACCGGACGCGGCAACCTGCTGCGCAACGGGATCGGACCGGCGACCGCCCCTTAGTCCACCGTTGCCGCGTCCGGCTCGATCCGCGCGATGTTCGTCGTCGCGAGATACGACTTGGTCACGTGTGGGTCTTCTCGGGCCTCGATCCGAGCGCGGATCCGCCCGAGCAACTCGGGCGACGTCTCCGGATCGAGCGCGATGTTCGGCGAGTAGGTCCGCAGGAGATCGACGTACTCGGCCCCGCTGTAGGTGACCTGCCACAGGTAACGCCGAACGTCGACTTCCGCGAACAGACCCGTGGCGTCGATTTCCGAGCGCAGATCACCGACCTCTCCGAGCAGCGGTGGCGGACGATTGTCGGGACCGGGCACGACAGCGTCGTAGTCGGCTTGCACCTCGACCCAGAACGGGTCGTCGTCCGGCACGCGAACGTGCGAGACCTCCGTCACGGCCAGGACGCCCTCGCGTCGAAGCAGCGACGCCGTCTTCGCATATCGGAGAGCAGGGTCGATCCAGTGGAACGACGTGAACGCAACGACCGCATCGAAGCTGCCGTCGAACCTCGTGCGCTCGAACTCCCCGTTGACGACCTCGGCTCCCGGGAACGCCGCCAGCTTCGCGCGGGTAAACGCTGCAAGCGCGGCACCAAGCTCGACCGCGACGACCTCGAAGCCCCGTTCGGCCAGAGCGAGCGTCGCCTGGCCCGTGCCAGGGCCGATCTCGAGAATCCGCCCACCCGGTCGAATCACCAGCGCAAGGTCGACGAAGAGCTCGTCGGGGTAGGTCGGCCGCACGCGGTCGTAGAGCGCAGGGACCGTCTCGAACGTCTGGCGCAGCTCCTCGCGCCGGCGATCTGCATCAGAGGGCACGCGGATATCCCTAGCGAACGCGCCGGCCGCGTGACGCCTTCTGGGAGACTCCGGTGCGGGAAGACCTGTTCCGAGCGGCAACCACCGAAGGAGTCACGACGATGAGATCCGACATCGTTCCCCGCGGCACGTTTCCCGACTACGAGCTGCCCGACCACACGAGCACCCCGCGCAAGCTCAGCGAACTGCAGGGCGACGACCCGCTGATCCTCACACTCTCCCGCGGCCACTACTGCCCCAAAGAGCACCAGCAGCATCTCCAACTCGCCGCGTTCTATCCGCAGATCGCCGTGGCCTACACCCAGATCGCCACGATCTCGACCGACGACCACCACACGAGCCAGGAGTTCCGGGCGTCGGTCGGCGCCCAGTGGCCGTTCCTCTCCGACCCCGAACGCACCGTCCAGCGCGACCTCGAGATCCAGGAGTACACCGACCCCGACAACGACCCGATGATCCCGTACACCCTCGTGCTCAAGCCGGGCCTCGTGATCCACAGCATCTACAACGGCTACTGGTTCTGGGGCCGCCCATCCGTGGAGGACCTCCGCCGCGACCTGCGGGTGGTGTCGAGCGAGATCCGGCCGGACTGGGACCTGAGCACCCCGGGGCTGCGCGAAGCCTGGGACGCGGGCGACGTCGCACCCTTCCACGGGTGGAACAAGCGCGCAGCACGCGGCACGTCCGCGGCTTCGGCCTGACCGCGCTGCCGGCCTGGGCGTCGCGCCTCGTGCATACGAACTCGATCGGGCGGGTACGAGTTCGCGAAGATGACGACTTCCGGCGGCGCAAGAGCCCGCGAACTGCTGCTCACGGTCGACCGTTGGTTCGGCGGCACTGTCTCGCAGCTGGTGTGCGACCACCACCGCCGGCGTCTGAGCCGGGTCGGCTGGGAGCGAGCCCTCGACGCGCCGCCGGGCGGTTGGGCCGCAGGCGAACCGCCGCCGCGTCCCGACAACGCCGTCGAGCTGCTGATCGACGGCGCACACGCGCTGCCTGCAATTGCCCACGAGCTCCAACAGGCTCGCTCGCACGTGCACCTGACCGGGTGGTACTTCACTCCGGGCTTCGCACTGCGCCGCGACGGCGAGCCGGCCATCCTGCGCAACCTGCTGGCAGAGCTCGCCGAGCGGGTCGACGTGCGTGTGCTCGCCTGGGCAGGCGCGCCGTTGCCGCTCTTTCGTCCGTCACGTCGCGACGTGCACGTGATGCGGGCCGAGTTGACCGGCAACACGCGCATCGACTGCCGGCTGGACGCGAAGGAACGGCCGCTGCACTGCCACCACGAGAAGACGATCGTGATCGACGACCGGATCGCGTTCGTCGGCGGCATCGACCTCACCTCGGAGGCCGGCGACCGTTTCGACACGAACGAGCACCCGGCCCGCGCGAGCGTCGGCTGGCACGACGCCTCCGCGCGGATCGAAGGGCCGGCCGTCGACGATGTCGCAGCGCACTTCCGGATGCGCTGGCACGAAGTGACGGGGGAGCAACTTGCACCGGCCGGGCCGAGCCCGCCGGCAGGGCAGACCGAGCTTCAGATCGTGCGGACGGTTCCCGAGAAGATCTATGCGGCCCTTCCGCGCGGGGACTTTCGGATCCTCGAGTCCTACATCCGGGCCCTCAAAGGAGCGAACCGGTTCATCTACATCGAGAACCAGTTCCTCTGGTCGCCCGAGATCGCGAAGATCCTGATCGGCCAGCTGACGACCCAGCCGAACCCCGACTTCCGGGTGGTGCTGGTCCTGCCGGCAAAGGCGAACAACGGCGCCGACGACACCCGCGGCGTTCTCGCCGAGCTGATCGAGGCGGACGGAGAGGCCGACCGCTTGCTTGCTTGTACGCTCTACGCCCGCTCGGGCCCCATCGTCGACCCCGTCTACGTGCACGCGAAACTCGCAATCGTCGACGATGCCTGGCTCACGATCGGCTCTGCGAATCTCAACGAGCACTCCCTCTTCAATGACACCGAGATGAACATCGTGCTTCACGACCCACACCTCGCCACCGGCACGCGACGCCGTCTGTGGGCCGAGCACCTCGAGGTGTCCGACGACGAGCTCCCTGCCGACCCGATCGCCGCGATCGACCAGCTGTGGAAGCCGATCAGCAAGGAGCAGCTCGATCGCCGCCTCGACGGCAGGCCCCTGACGCACCGCCTGGCCCGGCTGCCGCACGTCTCACGACGCTCGAGCCGCGCCTTTGGACCGCTCTCCGGATTGCTGGTCGACGGCTGACGTGACAGAACCCGCGCCGTCCGACAATCTCGCCGATTCCGCGAAGCGAGCCGCCGTCTGGGCGCTCGTGGTGCTCGGCATCGTCGTGCTCGCGGTCGCACTCTGGAAGCTGCGACTCGTCGTCGCGCTGCTCTTCCTCGCGATCGTGTTCGCGGCCGCGATGCGGCCCGCGATCGAGGCGCTTCGTCGCAGGCGCATCCCGACCGGTTTCGGGATCGCACTTCACTACCTCGCGATCGTGGGTCTCTTCGCCCTGTTCATCTGGCTCGTCGTGCCGCGCGCGCTGACGCAGGTCGAGAACGCACTCGGAGTCTCCAGCCTTCCGACCTCAGCCGGCGACCTCAACCACGCAGCCAGCACGTCAACCGGGGTCAAGCACGACATCCTCGTCGCGCTGCAGCGCCGTCTCGAGCACCTCCCGTCCGCGTCGAAGCTCCTGCGGCCGGGCGTGCAGGTCGGAGTGACCGCCTTCGAGATCCTCGTCGGGATCTTCTTCGTCTTCGCGAGCGCCGCCTACTGGATCTTCGAACGCGACCGGGCAATCGACATGGTCTGCTCGCTGCTCCCCCGGCCTCGACGCAAGCGGGTGCGCGATACCTGGATCCTGATCGACCTCAAGCTCGGCGCCTTCGTTCGCGGCCAGTTGCTGTTGATCGGCCTCGTCGCGGTGGTGCTCTCACTCGCGTTCTGGGCGATCGGCCTGCCCTACTGGCTCCTGGTCGGCTGCTTCGCCGGGCTGGTGGAAATCGTGCCGGTGATCGGCCCGCTCGTGGCCGCGACACTCGCCATCGGCGTCGGCTTGACCGAGTCGGCCCGGCTGGCGGTCGAGGCGGGGATCGTCGTCCTCGCGATGCGCCTGCTCGAGGACTACCTGATCGTCCCACGTGTGCTCGGCGATGCCGTCGGCCTCACACCGCTCGTCGTGCTCGTGTCCGTCACGTCGGTCGGGATTCTCTTCGGCGGCTTTGCGGTCATCCTGGCGATCCCGATCGCGGCTGTCGCCTCGACCCTCGTCGACGTCGTCGTGCGCAATCGCGACCCGAGCGACGAGGATGTTCCGACCGTGCTTTTCGCCGCAGCGGACAGCGAGGGGTAGGGCGTGGAGCGAGTCGGCGCTCGCCCCACGCCTCCCGGGCTCACGATCTGACGCTGTTCGGGTCCGCGACGCGGTCTTGGGAGCCGGGGTCACGGGCCAGCGCCTGATCCGCAGCCGGCTCGACGAGCTCTTCGAAGAGGGCGCGGTAGTGGCGCATCGCCTGCCGCAGGCCCTCCGTGGAACCGCCGTTCCGCTCGTCGGCGTGAGCGAGCCGGTGACCTTCGCGATAGTGCTCGACGACCTGCGGGTGATCGACCGAGACGTCGGCAGCTTGCTGCTCGAAGTCGTCGACCGGATACCCGCGGTCGCTCATGACCGACTGGATCAGGCTGTCGGCCCCCGCGACCGCGGTGCGCGGCTCGTCGACGAACTGGCTCTGCAGAACCTGCCAGCGCTCGAGGTACCGCACGCGCGCTGCGCTTGTGAGAGGCCGGATCTCGAGCTGGCTCCGACGCTCCTCGCGCGCGGTCAGCTCCGTCTCGGCCGCATGCTTGCTTTCCGCGCTGCTTACCGTGCGGTCGTACTCAGGCCCGAACTGGCCGCGTAGCCTGTCGGTCTGCTTGCGCTCGAGCGCGCGCCAAACGACGCCAGCGAGCACGAGCACGGCTGCAACTGCGATCAACACCCAGACCCATGCGGACATGGGCAACACCTCCTCAGCTTCGAACGGTCTACCGCTGCACAACGCGTTCGTGGACGACGATGAAAGGAACGCGAACGGTCTCGCAGATCCGGCGAAACCTGTCTGTAGCCGCGCTATCTCCGATCCGAGCGAGTTCAAAACCGCTCGGCGTGACGTGTGCGAGCATCGCCCTGTGACAGTCGTGGCCATCGAGACGCCGCACGGCCAGGCGAACGCGCACCTTCAGCTCGCCGACCGGCCGCGGGCGGCGCTCGTGCTCGGGCACGGCGCAGGCGGCGGCGTGACGGCCCGCGACCTGGTGACGGCTGCCGAAGCAGCGCTCGACGAGAGGATCAGCGTGGCGCTCATCGAGCAGCCCTACCGAGTCGCCGGCCGCCGAAGCCCGGCGCCGGCGCACCACCTGGACGCAGCCTGGACCGCCGTCGTCGAAGAGCTGCAAACCAATGTCTTCGACGGTCTGCCGGCGGTCACGGGTGGACGGTCCTCCGGAGCGCGGGTGGCCTGCCGCACTGCCGCGGCGACCGGCGCGGCGGCCGTCCTGTGCCTCGCGTTTCCACTCGAGCCGCCACGCCGCTCGGGCCCGCGACCGAGCCGGCTCGACGAGCTCGAGGTGGTGACCGTCCCGGTGCTGGTCGTGCAAGGAGTCCGCGACCCGTTCGGAATGCCCCCGGCAGGCAAGGCGCGGACCGTCGTGCAGGTGAACGGCGACCACAGCCTCCGCAGCGACCTCGCGGCGCTGGGCGCCGCGGTCCGGGGCTGGCTGGCGGAGACCGTCTAGCCGACCGCGTCGAGCGCGGCGGCCGCGCGAACGAGTGCTGGTAGCGAGCGGCGGGCTTCGCGGGCCCCTGCCAGCAGTGCGCCGCCCGACCCCGTCCGAACGGCGCGCGTGAAGTAGCTCGAGGCCCGCTCGGCGTGGCCGCAGGCCGACGCGAGCAGCCGGTCGACGCGCTCGGTCGCCGGTGTCGAGGTCCCCGCAGCGACGACCATCCGATGGCAGCCGCCGAGATCCGTGTACGCGACCAGCAGCGCGTAAACATCCGACTCGTTGCGAAGCGCGGCGTGCGCCGAGGCGGAGGTCGTACCCGCGACCTGTGTCACGTCGACATCCGAGCGCAGCTGCTCGATGACGACCGCGACGTTCGCCTTCCACTCCCGCAGCAACACGTTCGGCGACGGCGACGGCTCCGCACCGCTGCCGCACCCCGCCGCAACGACGACCGCGGCGAGCACCGCGACCCGCACCGACGCTAGAGGCTTGATGTGGATTGGAGGTGCTCACGCGGATGGGCCAGACCAAGCGACGCGCGCCGCGTCTGGCACATCAGCCGTGAGTGCGGCTGATTCACATCAAGCCTCTAGAGCTTCTTGCGCAGCAGGCTGAACGAGGGCGCCGCCATCAGGGTAATTCTGTCAGGCGCCGAGAAACGGTGCCCAGAGCGTCAGATCGACGTCACCCGGCGCCGGCACATCGTCGCGCGAGCAGACGGCGTCGCCCAGCAGCACGTTCTCGCGTGTGCGCAGCCAGCGCTGGTAGACGTCGTCCTTCGCGAAGCGGCCGAGCACAGCCCGCGCCACGTCCTGCGCGCGGGCCGGCGCCAGCGCGAGCAGCGGAAGCGACGGCCCGAGCGCGCGCACGACGAAGCGGCCGTCAATCGTGTCGAGCGAGCGCGGCTTGCCGATCGGGAGCGAGAAGACCTGCTCGGGAGCGATCGTCTCGACCGCGAAGCCCCGCTGGGCACCGCCGAGCCACGGCGCCGGGGCGTCGACGGAGACGAGCCGAACGTTCGTCGCCGAGTACGTGGCGCTGAAGTCGGCGATCTGGCGAGCGGTCGCCGCCTTCGGCCGGAACCGCTCCTTGACCCGGTCGCGCGCGAGACGGTCGGCGATGATCGCGCGGGCGTCGGTCTGTGCCAGGTGAGCGGCTGCGAGCGCGGCGCGGTAACGCGTGCGGCTTCCGGCGAACCGGTCGCGCACGATCGCGCGCTCCGCGGCGAGCACGGTGAGCGGATCGACCGGCTCGTCCGCGCGCAGGACGACGCGCTGCAGCAGGGCCGTCGCGGCAGCGGCGAGGTCGCCTGTCAGCGTCGCCGTCCGGCCGACATCGTCCTTCGCGATCTGCTTCGCGCCGAACGTGCAGCGGATACCCGCCGGCAGCGCGAGCTGGCCCTCGGTGCGCGATGTGTTGAACCCGGCGCCGGCGACGGCCGGCGCGTTGCAGAGCTTCGGGTCGCGCGTCCACAGATACACGCACGCCGCGGCCGGCTTGTCCGGGTCATTGCCCGCGACCGAGAAGCTGGGCCACCCCCACGACCAGACGCCTTCGATTCTCGTGTCCTCGGCCACCTGCTTCGCAGCGAGCGCCTCGAGCTTGACGAGCTCGAGCCAGGCTGCGGTCGGCTGCAGGCCCTGTCGCCCGCCTTGCCCGGGAGCCGACTGGAACTGCAGCTCGAGCGCGACCCGGCTCGCCGGGATGCCGATCGCCCCGAAGTGCGCCACGAGGCCGCGCATCCCCTTCCGCATCGAGCGGCTCGCACGCGCCGGCCCCAAGGCGATCAGGCCCTTCGGGCCCGGCGACGTGAAATAGACCTGCCGGATCAAGATCGCCGCCTTCGCGGCCTCGCGCCACCAGTCGGCCGCCTCGCCGCCGGTGTACGGCGGGTTGGCGATCGTGATCGCCGGCGTCGCGCCGAGCGCGGCGAGGTCTTGCAGCAGCGCGAGCGCGTTCGCGCGGTACTGCGCGTTCGTCGCGCTCCACGGAGTGGGTGTCTGGGCGCCGAAGAGCTCGTTCTCGGCGATCAGCGGCGTGCTGCAACCGCTCACCTGAACGGCGAAGTCGAACAGCTTCTTCGCCTTCCCTTCGATCGTCGCGGGATCGGCCGGTGCGCCGGTCGTGCCGATCCGGTCGTTGAGATGCAGGTCGAAGAAGATCGTCGCCGCGCCTGCCGCGCGCATCTGCGACGGCACGACGGTGCCGGAGGAGACCGCCAGCACCATGCCCGGCTTCGGGACGATCGGCGCGTCGTGTCCGGCGTAGTCGACCCAGAGCGGCGCGGCGGCCGGCAGACCGCACGCCGCCGCGCCGGCGCGCGTTCGATCATGCGCAACTACCAGTACGACGGCGACTGCCGCCAGGCCCAGGGCAACGATCCTCGTCACGACGCTCAGGGTAGAGGGGCCACCCGATCGCGGCCGACGCCGGCCGGCGAGGTGCAGCCGGCGAGCTGGAGCGCGTTCAGGGTCTCGGCCTGCAAGATCCGCAGCACGTCGCGGGCTCCCGCCTCGCCGTCCACGGCGAGGCCCCAGAGCGGAGCGCGGCCGGCGAGCACTGCCCGGGCGCCCAGCGCGAGCGCTTTGACCACGTCCGTTCCGCGCCGGATGCCGCCGTCGACGAGCACCTCGACGCGGCCGTCGACGGCGTCGACGACCGCGGGCAGCGCGTCGATCGAGGCCGCCACGCCGTCGAGCTGCCGGCCGCCGTGGTTCGAGACGACGATCCCCGCCGCGCCGTGCTGGCAGGCGAGCTGCGCATCCTCGGCGCCGAGCACCCCCTTGACCAGCACCGGCAAGCCCGCCTCGCCTGCGATGCGCTCGAGGTCGGGCCAGGTCAACGACGACGAGATCTGCTCGAACACCTCGCGCGGGGTGAGCCCGCCGCGACCGAACGATGCGACACGCATGTCGGACGGAACGGCGAAGCCCGTGCGGACGTCGCGCTCGCGGTTGCCGCGCACCGGCGCGTCGACCGTCAGCACGATCGCGCTGAAGCCGCAGTCTCGCGCCTGGGCGATCAGGTCCCGCGTGACGCCCTCGTCCCGCAGGACGTAGAGCTGAAACCAACGGAGTCCGCCGACCTCGGCCACCTCGGCAGGCGTCGCGGTCGCGAGCGTCGAGAGGCACATGATCGTGCCGGCTGCACGAGCGGCGCGCGCCATCGCGACCTCGCCGTCAGGGTGGGCGACGCGTTGGAAGGCGACCGGGGCGACCAGCACCGGTAGCCCGATCTCCGCTCCCAGCACCGTGGTGCGGGTCGTGGCCGCCTCGACGTCGACGAGCATCCGGGGCCGCAACTGCAGGCGCCGGAAGGCGTCGACGTTGTCGCGGAGGGTGAGCTCGTCGTCGGCGCCGCCCGCGTAGTAGCCGTGGGCGCCCGTCCCGAGTACCTCCCCGGCGAGGCGCTCGTACTCCCAGACGTTCAGCGGCGTCACGGACGACGTCGGCCGAACCAGGAGGAGCGGTCGGCGGGCGGTTCCTCGCCGAGCGCACGGGCGCCGGCGGCGAGATCATCGGGCGTCAGGCGCACGAGCTCGGTCGGCGTCAGGCTCTCGACGTCGCCCGCACCGAGCCGGAGCGCCTGCGCGTTCAGGGACTGCTCGAACAGCGTGCGGGCGAACCGTGCGTTGCCGAACGACTCGTCACGCTCGGCGCGGTCGAGGATCCCGTGGAGGACCTCCTCGGCGCCCTCACCGAGGGTGTACTCCGACTCGGCCGCGAAGCGGCCGAAGATCTCGACGAGATCCTCGGTGGAGTAGTCGGGAAACGTGATCTCCCGCGAGAACCGCGATCGCAGCCCGGGATTCGAGTCGAGGAAGCGGTGCATCAGGCGCGGATAGCCGGCGACGATGACGACGAGGCGGTGGCGGTTGTCCTCCATCCGCTTCAGCAGCGTCTCGATCGCCTCGTCTCCGAAATCGAGCCGGTCTCCTTCGCGCGCCAGTGCGTACGCCTCGTCGACGAAGAGCACACCGTCGATCGCCTTTCGGATCACGCGCTCGGTCTTGATCGCAGTCAGCCCGACGTACTGCCCCACGAGCCCCGCTCGGTCGACCTCGACCAGGTGCCCGCGCTTGAGCAGGCCCATCGAGCGATACATCTGCGCCAGCAGGCGGGCGACGGTCGTCTTGCCCGTGCCCGGATTGCCGAGGAAGACGAGATGCTGCGTGGTCGCGACCTCGGGCAGCCCGGCCTCCTTCCGGCGCGCCTGCACGCGCAGGAACGCGACGAGTGAACGCACCTGCTCCTTCACCGATTCAAGGCCTGGGAGCGAGTCGAGCTCGGCCAGCAGCTCGTCGAGCGGCCGGGCAGGATCGGTGCGGCGCAGCACGTCGAGGTCGAGCTCCTCTCCGATCTGCGCACGCAGCTGATCGCCGAGCGCCTTCAGCGATTCAAGCGGGTTTGGCACGGGCACGACAGGACCGTACCGGTTAGCTTGCCGGGCGATGCCTGGCCCGATGACGACCGACGAGCTGCGCCGGTACTCAGAGATGGTTGTGCGCGGCTGCATCGCGTTTCGGCGCGGCGACTCGCTGCTGGTCCGAGCGGGGCTGGCTCATCGCGAGCTGGCGGCTGCGGTCACCGGAGCCGCGTACCGCGCCGGCGCGCTGGGGGTCGAGGTCGAGTACGAGGATGGCCTCGTGTACGCGGAGCGGATCCGGCACGCGTCCGAGAAGGCGCTCGGCCGGCGCACCTCTTGGCAGCGCGAGCGGATGCGCGCCCTCGCCCACGAGCATGTCGCAGTCGTTCAGATCTCGGGCGAGTACGAGCTCGACGTCGTCGCCGGCCTCCCGCCGGAGCGGGTGGCCGAGGATTCGAAACGCCTGGCGGCAGACGCAGCGATGGCACGGATTCGGGGCGAGGGGCGGCTCCGCGGGACGATCTGTGCCTGGCCGACGGACGACTGGGCGGCGCGGGTCTTCCCGGGCCTCGATCTGGAGCGGGCGAAACGGCAGCTTGCGAAGGACCTGCTCTCCTTCTGCCGTGTCGGGCCGAAGGATCCTCCTGGGCACAAGGGCTGGACGGCGCACCTCGCGACGCTGCGCCGGCGGGCGACGAGGCTGACGAAGCTCGATCTCACCGCTGTGCACATCCGCGACCGTGGCACCGACCTGCGCGTCGCGCTCGCGCCGCACTCGCTGTGGCGCGGAGGAGGCGAGCAGGACCGCTGGGGCCGGCAAATCGCGATGAACGTTCCGACCGAGGAGAACTTCATCTCACCGGATGCTCGGGCGACCGAGGGCACGTTCCGTTGCTCGCGGCCGCGCAGCTTCGGCGGGCGCGTCTTCGAAGAGCTCTCGGGCGAGTTTCGCGGCGGCCGCCTGGTGCGTCTCAAGGCGAAGCGCGAGTCGGACCGTGACTGGCTCGCGCGGTACCTGGCAGCGATCCCGAACGCCGACCGGCTGGGCGAGATCGCGCTCGTCGACAACGCGTCGCGAATCGGCCGGACAGGGTTGATCTACTACAACGGCCTGCTCGACGAGAACGCCGCTGCGCACATCGCGTTCGGCTCGGGCTTCGCGAAGACGCGCAGCGTCCCGCTCGGACGCCGCCGGTACGGCGTCAACCGCTCGAGGACGCACATCGACGTGATGATCGGCACCGACGAACTGGAAGCGGAGGGCATCCGCCGGTCGGGCAAGCAGGTCGCGCTCGTGCGCGACGGTGTCTGGCAGATCTGAGCGCGGGGTGGCGGGAAGGTTGAAAGGGTTGTGTGAAGAGCGCTGCTTCGGCGCTATAGTTAAGTAGGTTAATGATTCCGATGACCAAAGCCCGCCCTTCCTCGCCGAGCGCACGCACGCTTGCCGACCAGCTCCGACCGGTGCTGCTCCGGCTCTCGCGCGAGCTCCGGCGCGAGGCTCAGTCACTCGGGGTGACAGGCGGGCAGGTCTCGCTCCTGATCCAGATCAAGCGCAACCCCGGGATCACGGCCTCCGAGCTGGCGGGGTACGAGCGCATGTCCGCGCCGGGCATGTCGGGTCACATCGCCAGGCTCGAGACTGCCGGGCTGATCGAGCGCACCCGCGCCGCCGACCGCAGACGGATCGGCCTCAGCGCGACCGCGGAGGGCGAGGCGATTCTCGCCAGCGTCAAGCGGCGGCGCACCGCCTGGCTCGCCGACCACCTGAACGGTCTGACCGACGACGAACGCAACGCCATCTCGGCCGCATTGCCGGCCCTCGAGAAGCTCCTAGAGGCGGCCCCGACGCAGTGACCCTTCTCAAGCTCGCGTCTGCCCGGACCTTCGTCTCTCTCAAACGCCACCACAACTACCGCCTCTTCTTCTTCGGCCAGCTCACCTCGGTGGCCGGCACGTGGATGCAGAACATCGCGCTTGCCTGGGTGGTCGTCCAGCTCGCGCCGAACTCGCGCGGACTCGCGGTCGGCGCGCTCGCCTTCTGCCGTTTCGGGCCGTTTACGATCCTCGGTCTCGCGGCCGGCGTCGTCACCGACCGGTTCGACAATCGCCGCACCGTGATCGTCACGCAGTCGGTGCAGATGCTCTTCTCCGCGATCCTCGCGGTCGTCACGCTCGCCGGGCACGTCCAGCTGTGGGAGGTCTACGCAATCGCAGCGCTCACGGGCACCGCCCTCGTGTTCGATGCACCGTCGCGGCAGAACCTCACCTTCCAGATGGTCGGACGCGACGAGCTGCCGAACGCTGTCGCGCTCAACTCGACTCTGTTCAACACAGCCCGCATCTTCGGCCCGGCGCTGGCGGGCGTCCTGATCGCCGCAGTCGGCGCCGGCTGGTGCTTCGCGATCAACTCGGTCAGCTTCCTCGCCGTGCTGGCGAGCCTGCTCGCGATGCGGGTGAGCGAGCTCTTCCCGCTCCTCGACCGCAGACGCCCGACGCTCTGGCGTGGCACCCGCGAAGGCTTTCGCTACGCGCGCCGCAACCGGACTGTCTGGGTGATCCTGATGATGATGGTGATCTTCTCGTCGATCTGCTTCAACTTCAACATCCTGCTGCCGCTGCTCGCGAAGGACACGCTCGCGGCGGGCCCGCGCACCTTCGGCATCATCTCTGCCTGCTTCGGCGCCGGTGCACTGATCGGGGCGCTGTCGGCGGCGGCGATCGCGCGGGCGCGGTGGCGCGTGATGTTCATCGGCGCCGCGGGCTTCGGCGTGACCGAGCTGCTGATCGCGCCGGTTCACTCGACGGCACTCGTCGGCGCGCTGTTGTTCGTCTGCGGTGTGTTCTTCACGAGCTACAGCGCAACCTCGAACACGACGATCCAGCTGGCCAGCCCGGACTACATCCGCGGGCGCGTGCTCGGCCTCTACTACTACGCCTGGAACGGATTTGCGCCACTCGGAGCCCTGATCGTGGGCTACATGTGCGACCGCGGCGGGACCGAGCTCGCGTTCGGCGTCGGCGGCGTCTCCGCGATCGTCATGACCGCCCTCGGCGCCGTGATCATCAAGCGGCCCCGGCGGACGGCGACATCGCGCGCCCAGCCGCAGCCGGTCGCAGGGCAACAGCTAGCCGCCTGAGCGTAGGATCGAGCATCGGTTCGCGCGACGGATCCGCGGGCGCAAACGCTTCGAGCGGCGGCCGTTGAATGCCCCCGAGCTTCGAACTCGTCGCGCGCACGGGGCATCCGAGCTTCCTCGATCTGCCCTGGGACACGCCGCTCGAAGAGTGGCAGTCGCCACGGCTCGTCAACCTGATCCGCGGCATCAGCCGGCACATCGTGCGGTTCGTCGAGTACGACGGAGCGCTGTACGCACTCAAGGAGCTGCCCGCCCGACCGGCTCACCGCGAGTGGGCGCTGCTGCGCACGCTCGAGGGTCACGGGCTGCCCGTCGTCGAGGCCGTCGGCATCGCCACCGGCCGCACACAGGGCCTGGACGCGATTCTGATCACGCGCCATCTCGAGTTCTCACTGCCCTATCGCTCGCTCTTCTCGGCGCGTGGCATCCCGGATCTGCGCACGCAGCTGTTGAACGCGCTCGCCGAGCTGCTCGCCCGGCTGCATCTACGCGGCTTCTTCTGGGGCGACTGCTCGCTCTCGAACGCTCTCTTCCGACGAGACGCAGGCGCGCTGACGGCCTACCTCGTCGACGCCGAGACGGGCGAGCTCCATGACGCACTTTCCGACGGCCAGCGCGCATACGACCTCGAGATCGCGCACGTCAACATCGTCGGCGAGCTGCTCGACGTCGACGCCGAGGTCGGCCTGCCGGCGGATCTCGATCCCGACGAGACCGGCGAGGAGGTCGTCCGGCGCTACGACGCTCTCTGGAGCGAGCTGACGCGGAAGGAGGCGTTCGCGGCGGACGAGCGCTTCCGGGTCGACGAGCGGTTGCACCGATTGAACGAGCTCGGCTTCGACGTCGAGGAGATTCAGCTCGTCGCCACACCCGACGGCTACGTGCTTCGGCTCGACCCCCACGTCGTCGAGCCAGGACATCACCGGCACCGGCTGCTGCGGCTGACGGGCCTCGACGCCGAGGAGAACCAGGCCCGTCGGATGCTCAACGACATCGCGCGTTTCCGCGAAGCGCTCGAGCGAACGCAGAAGCGGCCGTTGTCGGAGTCGGTCGTCGCCTCACGCTGGCGGCAGGAGGTGTTCGAGCCGACGGTGCTCGCTGTTCCGGACGAGCTGCAGAGCCGACTGCCGCCCGCCGAGGTGTTCCACCACGTGCTCGAGCACCGCTGGTTCCTCTCGGAGCGCGAGGGCAAGGACGTCGGCATCGAAGAGGCCGTTCGCTCCTACGTGGAGAACGAACTGCCGCAGCACGCGGTCGAGCGTGTCGTGCTCGAGACCGACGCGGAGTACTAGGTGCCGGCCGGGAGGCGCAATGCCTCCCGGCCGGTCGACCGGGACTGTTTGGTCATGCAGCGCGCCGCGACGTGCGACGCGACGCGACGGACGCCTTGCGGGCGCTCATCGCGATCCGCCGTGCGCTCTTCGGCCGGTGAACGGGCTTTCCCGCGGTGGCGGAGAAGTGATGGATCGAATACGTGGGCATTGCACCTCCTTTCACGTGTGGGAGGCTACGGCTCACATCGCCCCGGGGCGTCGGCCGGGCTGAGGATTCCGCGTCGTCCGTCAGGAGGATCTCGATCGACGTCTACCGCACACCAGACGAACGCTTCGAGCGCCTCCCCGGGTACGGCTTCGAGCCGCGCTACGTCGAGCAGGACGGGCTGCGGATGCACTACGTCGCGGAGGGCGACGGCGATCCCGTGTTGCTGCTCCACGGCGAGCCGACGTGGGCATTCCTCTACCGCAAGGTGATCGCCGAGCTGGCGCCCACGGCGCGCTGCATCGCACCGGACTACTTCGGCTTCGGACGTTCCGACAAGCCCACGGAGCCCGAGTGGTACTCGTACGAACGCCATACGGCGTCGATCGCGAGACTCGCCGAGGAGCTCGATCTGCGGGATGCGACGGTCGTCGTGCAGGACTGGGGCGGGCCGATCGGCTTTCGCTTCGCGGTCGAGAACCCGGAGCGGGTTGCGCGACTCGTGGTGCTGAACACCGGCATCGGAGCACGCGCACCGAATGACGAATGGCTGCGGTTCCAGGCGTTCATGCGGCGCGTCGGCAACGAGATCGTTGCCGGACAGTTGCTCCGCCTGTCCCTCGTGCAGCCGGTCAGCGACGAGGTGATCGCCGGCTACGACGCGCCGTTTCCGGTCGCGGAGTCGCGCGCCGGGATCGTGCGCTTTCCGGAGCTGGTCGCGACCAGTGCCGACCACCCGTCGGCCGAAGCGATGCTCGACGTGCGCGACCGGCTGAGCCGTTTCGAACGACCCGCCCTCGTGCTCTTCTCGGACAGCGACCCGATCTTCACCCGCCGTGCGGCGGAGGTGATGGCGGAGCTCCTGCCGAACGCGGAGCTCGATCCGCCGCTCGAAGGGGCGGGCCACTTCCTGCAGGAGGACCGGGGCGACGCGGTCGGGGCGAGAATCGCCGCCTGGCTCGCCTCCTCCTAGGCGCTAGATCATCCCGGCGCGGGCGGCCTGGGTGGCGGCTGCGGCGCGGGACGGCTGGGAGAGCTTGCGCAGGATGTTCGCGACGTGCCGATGCACCGTGTGGTCGCTCAGGACGAGCGTCGTCGCGATCTCGCGGTTGCTCATCCCCGTCGCGACGAGGCGCAGGACCTCGGTCTCGCGCGAGGTGAGCGGCGAATCGCCGTCCGCCTGCACGGCCGTTTCCCCGTGCAGGAAGCCGGCCAGCGCGCGCTGCAGCTCCCGCTGGTCGTCGCGCCACGGGAGGTGCGAGTCGCCGGTCAGCGGGACGAAGCGAGCGTTCGGGAGGAGCGCGGCCAGCTCGCGCCCGCGTCCGTACGGGACGGTGCGATCGCCCCGGCGGTGAAGTACGAGCGCAGGCGTCTGGACGTGCGGCAGCACATTGCGGACGTCGGCACCGAGGTCGAGGGCAAGGAAAATCGACGCCGCCTCCGCGGACGCCGCGCGGCGCTGCTGCCGCGTGTAGTCGGCGATCTCGTCGCCGCTCGCGTGTGGGTCGAAGAGGCCGGCGAGCATCTGCGCGCCGAGCGTCCAGCTGGTGCGGACGAATTCGATCAGCGAGCGCTTGGTCGCCTCCGGGATGTCGTCGCGCGAGGCGTAGCCGCCGAAGTAGACGAGCTTCGAGACAGTCTCCGGCCTCCGCACTGCCAGCTGCGACGCCGCAAGGCAACAGCACGACGAGGCGAAGACGACCGCCGGCTCGCCGGTCGCCTCGATCACCGCTTCGAGCTGACCCGACTCGGCCTCGACGGACGGGCGCGGCTCGAGCTCCCGGGACGACAGCCCACAGCCGATGCGGTCGAAGCGCAGCACGCGGTGCGTCTTCGCGACCTCCTCGTAGAAGGCTCGTTGGCGAAGGTCCGCCCACTCCTCTTCGAGATGGCTGACCCAGCGCGGCCCGAAGACGATCGGCCGGCCTTCGCCGAAGCTCGCGTAGGCGAGGCGCTGCCCGTGGAAATCGAGGAAGCGGATCTCCTGGTCCATGTAGGCCAAGCCTAATGGCCCGGACGGGCCATGTGCGCAAGATGGCCCGTCGGGCCGATGCGGCGGGCCATGGCCTGCAGACATGCTCCGCCCATGCACGCAGAAGTGATCAGAGGGATCACCATCCGGCCTCTCCGGAAGGGCGAAAGGAAGGTCGTGCAGTCGGTCTTCGACGGGCTCGGACCCCGCTCTCGGTTGCTCCGGTTCGGCGGCGCCAAGACCGCGCTCAGCGCTGCCGACCTCGACGCGCTGACGCTGGTCGACGCAGACCACCACGTCCTGGTCGCGCTGACCGGCACCACGCCCATCGCGATCGCGCGCCTCGTCCGCGACGGCGCCGAGGCCGAGGTCGCGTTCGCGGTCGTCGACGAGTGGCAGCACCGCGGCGTCGGCTCGATCCTCGCCGACCGGCTCGCCGCCGACGCTCGCGCGGCCGGCATCGAACGACTGCGCGCCACGATGCACGCCGACAACCGGAGCTCGTTGGCGTTGATGCGCCGCGTCACCAGCGAGCTGACCACGCGGATCGCCGCAGGCCAGCTCGAGGTTTGCGGCCGGGCCGCCCGCTAGGGCTCGAGAATCACCCCCTGCCACGGCTCGAGGACCTGCCCGTCATGGATGGCGACGTCATCCGTCAGGTTGAGCAGGCAGATCACATCGCCGCGGGCGTAAGCCCAGACGCCGCCGGCACTCGGCAGCGAACAGTACGGCGCGTCGGCGAACGCGCGCCGCTTCGCGATGAGCGACCGCACGTAGTTGAGCGTGCTTCCCGGGTCGGCACGCTGATCCTCGACGTTCCGCCGCGAGTCGGTGAGGGGCAACCACGGCTCGCGCCACTCGCTGCCCGTCGGCGTCCAGGGCAGCGGCGTCCGCTCCGGATCGCGCGGCGGGTCGGCCACGTCGGTGGTGCGGGCGGCTGGAACCGCGCCGTCGAGCAGCGCAAGCTCGTCGCCCTGGTAGAGAACCGTGCTGCCTCGAAGCGTCAGCAGCAAGAAGAGCGCGGCGCGCGCCTTGCGCTCGTCGCCCTCCGCCCAGCGCGTCGCGAGCCGTGAGTGATCGTGGTTGGAGCCGCACCAGACCGGGTCCCGCCCGGCCGGGAGCTTCGCCTCCACCAGCTCGACGATCGGCTGCAGCGCTTCGACGGCCAGCTCTGCCTTGAGGAAGGGGAAGTTCTGGACGAGATCGAGGTGCTGCGCGTACGCCCACAGCTTCGGCAGCTCGACGTATGTCTCGCCCATGAACATCGGCTTCGGGTCGTACTCGCGGGCGATCGCCTGCCAGCCGGCGTAGAGCTCGTGCACTTCCGGGCGCTCGCGCTGATAGCGCACGCCGTCACGCAGCTCACGGTCCTTGATCAGCGCGTGGGCGACGTCGACGCGGAAGCCGGCGACGCCGCGATCGAACCAATGGCGGAGGATGCGGTCGAACTCGGCCCGTACGTCGGCGTTCCACCAGTCGAGGTCGGGCTGCTCGACCGCGAACTGATGCAGGTAGTAGCTCCGACGCCGCGCGTCGTACTCCCAGGCGCTCCCACCGGAGAAGATCGAGCGCCAATCGTTCGGAATCTGCTCTGACCAGACGTAGTACTCGGGGCGGTCGCTGAACCAGTCGTGGCGATCAGAGGTGTGGTTCGGGACGAGATCGAGCCAGACGCTGATGCCACGGGCGCGAGCCTCGGCGATCAACGAGTCGAGGTCTGCGTGTGTCCCGAAATCGGGATGCACGCCCAGATAGTCCGCGACGTCGTACCCCCAGTCGACGTTCGGGCTCGGGAAGGTCGGGCTGAGCCAGATCGTGTCGATGCCGAGCCATTCGAGGTAGTCGAGCCGGGCCGTCGCCCCTGGCAAATCGCCGATCCCGTCGCCGTTCGAGTCGGCGAACGAGCGCACGTAGATCTGATAAATGACGGCGGCCAAGACCAAGGCAAGCTACCGTGGGTCTCGTGAGTCGGGCTCACAAGCTCGCGAACCTCCTCGGCGTGACCCTGCCACTCGTCGGGTTGGTGGCCGCCGTCGCGCTCCTCTGGAACACGTGGCTGCACCCGGTCGACGTCGCGCTGCTCGTCGTCGGCTACCTGCTGACCGGCCTCGGCGTCACGGTCGGCTACCACCGGCTCTTCACCCACCGCGCCTTCCAGACGAAGCAGTGGCTGCGTTGGACGTTCGCGATCCTCGGCTCGATGGCCGTCGAAGGCCCGGTGCTGAGCTGGGTCGCCGACCATCGCAAGCACCACCAGTTCTCCGATCAGGAGGGCGATCCGCACAGCCCGCACGTCGGCGGCGGCGACGGCTTCTGGGCTGCGACGAAACATCTCTTCCATGCGCACGTGGGCTGGCTGTTCGTGGCCGAGGGCCGCGCCGAAATCCCCAAGTACGTGCCCGACCTGCTCGCCGAACGGGGCATGAAGACGATCAACAAGCTGTTCTGGCTGTGGCTCGTGATCTCGCTGGCCGTGCCGGCCGCGATCGGCTACCTGATCGTCGGCACGTGGCAGGGCGCGTTCACGGCGCTGCTCTGGGGCGGCGCGATCCGCATCTTCCTGCTCCACCACGTGACGTTCTCGATCAACTCGATCTGCCACTTCTGGGGGCGGCGCAACTTCCGCTCGTCGGACGAGAGCCGGAACGTCTGGCTGTTGAGCCTGATCTCGTTCGGGGAGTCGTGGCACAACAACCACCACGCCTTCCCGACCTCGGCGTTCCACGGGATGCGCAAGCTCGAGGCAGCCATGGATCCCGGCGGCTGGGTGATCACCGGGCTCGAGAAGCTGGGCCTCGCCTGGAAGGTCGTGCGGATCCCGCGCGACCGTCAGGCCGCGAAGTCGCTCGTCTAGGAGATCGACCAGGTGTCGCCGGAGGCGACGAGCGCCGCCAGCTCACTGATGCCCGTTGCGCTGTCGAGCTGCGCCTGCACCAGTGCGTCGTAGCTCTCCCGCTCGACGTCGCGAAACACACCGAGCGGCACGACGCCGTGAGTCGCATACGTGACACGCGAGAGCGCGAACGCCGTCGCGAAGTCGGTTTCGTCGTGCGTGATGCCCGTGTCTCCCGCCGGCTGACCGTGCTCGAGATAGAGCCGGTTCTCCTTCGTGTCGCGGACGAAGTCGAACGCGTTGTCGTTGTAGATGTTGCAGTTCTGGAAGATCTCCACGAACGCCGACCCCTGGTGCGCGGCGGCGCGCCGCAGCACGTTCGTCAACCCCGGCTTGTCGGTGTCGAGTGCCCGCGCGACGAACGTCGCTTCGGCACCGAGGGCGAGCGAAAGAGGGTTGAACGGATAGTCGACCGAGCCCATCGGCGTCGAGCCCGTCACCTTCCCCTGTTCCGACGTCGGCGAGTACTGGCCTTTGGTGAGCCCGTAGATCTGGTTGTTGAACATCAGGATCTTGACGTTCACGTTGCGGCGGAGCGCGTGGATCAGGTGGTTGCCGCCGATCGAGAGCGAGTCGCCGTCGCCGCTCACCACCCACACCGACAGATCGGGCCGGGAGACGGCGAGGCCCGTCGCGATCGCCGGCGCGCGCCCGTGGATCGAGTGCATCCCGTACGTCTGCATGTAGTACGGGAACCGAGCGGCGCACCCGATGCCGGAGATGAAGACGATCTTCTCGCGCTCGAGCCCGAGCTCGGGCATGAAGCTCTGCACGGCGGCGAGGATCGCGTAGTCGCCGCAGCCGGGACACCAGCGGACCTCCTGATCCGACTTGAAGTCCTTCATCGTCAGCTCGGTCATGCGAGGGCCTCCACCGCGTCGGCGATCTCCGCGGCACCGAACGGCTTGCCGGTGACACGGTTGTACCCGACTGCGTCGACGAGGTAGCGCGCGCGGACGAGCTGCGACAACTGGCCGAGATTCATCTCGGGAATCAGCACGCGGTCGTAGCTCTTGAGCACCGCGCCGAGGTTCCCGGGGAACGGATTGAGCCAGCGGAGGTGCGCGTGCGCGACCGGCCGGCCGCCGCCTCGCACCCGGCGGACGCCCGCGTGCACCGGGCCGTACGTGCCGCCCCAGGAGAGCACGAGGAGGTCGGCGCCCTCCTGGTGGTCGACCTCGAGATCCGGCACCTCGATGCCCGCCACCTTCTGTGCCCGCAGCTGGGTCATCAGGTCGTGGTTCTCGGCGTCGTAGGAGACGTTGCCCGTCTCGTTCGCCTTCTCGAGGCCGCCGATGCGGTGCTCGAGACCGGCCGTGCCGGGGATCGCCCAGGGCCGGGCGAGCGTGTGCGGGTCGCGCTTGTAGGGCAGGAACGGCTCGTCGCTCGCGGTCGCGAACTCGACGTCGATCGGCGCGAGCGCCGCAACGTCCGGGATCTGCCACGGCTCGGCGCCGTTCGCGAGGTAGGCGTCCGAAAGGAGGTAGACGGGCGTGCGATACGTGAGCGCCACCCGCACCGCCTCGATCGCGGCGTAGAAGCAGTCGCCCGGCGTCGACGGCGCGATCACCGGCACGGGCGATTCCGAGTTGCGGCCGAACAGGACCATCAGCAGATCGCCCTGCTCCGGTTTCGTCGGCATCCCGGTCGACGGGCCGGCGCGTTGCACGTCGATGATCAGCAGCGGCAACTCGAGCGCGATCGCCAGGCCGACCGTCTCCGACTTGAGCACGATCCCGGGTCCCGCCGACGTGGTGACGCCGAGCGAGCCGCCGAACGACGCGCCGAGTGCCGCACCGACGGCGGCGATCTCGTCCTCCGCCTGGAAGGTGCGCACGCCGAGCGCCTTGTGGCGTGCGAGCTCCTCGAGGATCGAGGAGGCGGGCGTGATCGGATAGGCGCCGAGGAAGAGGTTGAGGCCGGAGAGCTTCGACGCCGCGATCAGACCGTAGGACAGCGCGGTGTTGCCGGTGATCTGGCGGTAGAGGCCCGGCGCGAGCGGCGCTGCCTTCACCTCGTACTGCACCGAGAAGGCCTCGGAGGTCTCGCCGAACGCGTAGCCGGTATGGAACGCCTTCAGGTTCGCCGCGGCGATCTCGGGGCGCTTGGCGAACTTCCTCTCGAGGAAGCTCGTTGTCGACTCGGTCGGCCGGCCGTAGAGCCACGACATCAGCCCGAGCGCGAACATGTTCTTCGCGCGTTCGGCCTCGCGGGCCGTGACGCCCTCGATCTCCTTCAGCGCGCCGACCGTCATCGACGTCAGCTGGACGGCGTGCAGTTGGTAGTCGGCGAGCGAGCCGTCCTCGATCGGGTTCGTCGCGTAACCCGCCTTCTTCAGGTTGCGCTCGGTGAACGCGTCGGTGTCGACGATCAGCGTCCCGCCCTTCGGCAGGTCGCCGAGGTTCGTCTTCAACGCTGCGGGGTTCATCGCGACGAGCACATCGGGGCGGTCCCCAGGGGTCAGGATGTCGTGGTCGGCGAAATGCAGCTGGAACCCGGAGACACCGGGTAACGAGCCGGCCGGCGCGCGAATCTCGGCCGGAAAGTCAGGGAAGGTCGCGAGGTCGTTCCCGGTCAACGCCGTCTCGGAGGTGAAGCGTCCTCCGGTCAGCTGCATCCCGTCGCCGGAGTCTCCGGCGAACCGGATGACGACGGAGCCGAGCTGCTCTACCGGTTTGGCCAATTCCGCTGCGACCCTACCAGCGCGCTCAGACCGTAGAGACCGACGTATGCGAGTGTCAGGAAGCCGCCGAACAACACGACGTAGCCGATCAGATGCGGGTTGCCGAGTGGGTTGTCGATCCGGACCCGCGCGAGCTCCCACAGGCGACCAGGACGGTGGACGACATCCCAGCTGTTGACGCGATGGACGCGCCCGAGGTAGATGCCCATGCTCGCCACGAACAGCGACGCGACCGCGGTCAGCCAGCCGACCGCCGCGCCTGCGACACGCGTGACGACGAGCTGCACGAGCAAGAGCGACCCGAAGCCGAGCACGAGCGAGGTAACCGCGAACGACGCGATCAGCAGCGAGTCGTACACCCGATGGTCCGGGGTGAGATGGACGAAGTCGGTGAGCACATACGGCGCGTTCGGCAGGAAGATCAGCCAGGCGAACCCGACCGCGAAGAGCTCGACGCGCGAGCGGCCACGACGGTAGGAGACGACGAGCAGCGAGGCGAGCACGAGCGGCACCCAGGCCAACACGAGGTTCCAGACCAGGCCGGCGTAGACGAAGTAGCCGAACTCGACCTTGCGGACGGCGAGCAGGACGCCACACCAAGCTGACGCCGCAATCAGAGCACCGTACGCCAGCAGGACACGCGACCGCATGCCCTCAGGGTAGACCAGTGGGCGCGGGGCGGCGAGTCGCCCACCCCGCGCCCGAAATCACGGTCAGGCAGCGATCAGTTCACGTTCGGCGCGCAGCCAGTTCTCGGTGGGGTCTCCGCCCTCTTCGAGATGGATGTAGTACGCGCGCGTCGCCACGTGGTCCCATGTGGCTTCGACCAGTTCCGCCTGCTTCGGGCGGCGGGTCGGTGTCTTCTTGGCGGCCGGCTTCCGGGTGGATGCGGCGGCCTCAGTGGCCTTTCTCGGCATTGCTGCCCCTTTCGGTCGTCGCTTGGTGCGAAAGGCCACCTTCAACCGGCCCCGAGCGACTCCTCCCCGACCGGGGCCACGCTCGACGCGAGCACCGGAGCGCCGACCAGGCGCCCGTCCCGCATCGCGATCCGTCGCGGCGCCCGCGCGGCCAGCGAGGCGTCGTGGGTCGCGACGATCACGGTCGAGCCGTGCTCGGCGGCCAGGCTCGAGAGCAGCTCGATGATCTCGCGGCCCGTCTCCGTGTCGAGGTTGCCCGTCGGCTCGTCGGCGAGGACGACCCGCGGATCCACCGACAAGGCCCGTGCGATCGCGACCCGCTGCTGTTCGCCGCCCGACAGCTGGGACGGCAGATGATCCGAGCGCTCGGCGAGCCCCACCTCGCCGAGCAGCTCGAGGGCACGCTCACGAACGCCACCGGCGGGGATCAGCTTCGCCTCGACGTTCTCGACGGCAGTGAGCGTCGGAATCAGGTTGAACTGCTGGAAGACGAACCCGAACGAGCGCAGCCGAAGCTGGGCGAGGTCGCGGTCGGCGAGCTTCGCGAGGTCGTTGCCCTCGAACAGCACCTCACCGCCGCTCGGACGATCGAGGGCGCCGAGCAGCTGGAGCAGCGTCGTCTTGCCCGAACCGCTCGGCCCCTCGAGGGCGACGAACTCACCCGCGCCGATCTGCAGCGCGATGCCGTCGAGCGCACGCACGGTCGCCGGGCCGCGCTGGAAGAACTTCTCGACGCCGCGAACGTCGTAGAGCGGTGCCATCAGTCGACCTGCCTGAGCGCATCGGCTGGGCGGAGTCGCGCGGCGCGAAGCGCCCCGGCGGCGCCGGCGATCAGACCGCCGAGCACTGCGAGGCCGAAGCCGAGGAGGATGATCGCAACGTTGATCGGCGCGTCGAGCGAGACCGTGCTCGAAGCCGTGCGCGCAGCGCCGACGCTGACACCGAAGAGGGTGCCGCTGCCCGACGACGAGCTCGCGGTGAGGGTCGGCCCGAAGGCGTCGATGGCCAGTGCGGCGAGAATCCCGAGGCCGATCCCGAAGACCCCGCCCAGGATCCCCTGCGCGAGCGACTCGCCTGCGACCTGCCGTACCACCAACAGCTGTGTCCAGCCGAGCGCCTTGAGCGTGCCGAGCTCACGGATGCGCTTCCCGACCGACGAGAGCGCGAGCAGCGCGGCGAGCAGGAACGCCGCAACGGCTGCGACGATCGAGAGCACGAGGCCGAGGTTGTTCGAGAGGTTCTTCGCGTCGACGAGCGAGCCGCTGATCTGGTCGGCGACGTCCTTCGAGCTCGCGACCTGGGCCTGCGGCAGCGCCGTCTCGATCGCCTTCTGCACCTGCGCGACGGAGGAGCTGTTGGCGGCGCGGACGAGCACGACGTTGGCCAGGCCCGTCTGGCCGGCCAGCTTCTGCAGCTGCGCGAGCGGGAGATAGATGTCGGCGCTCTGGCCGCCGAGCGGCGGGCTGACGAGCCCGACGACCGTGAACGGCGTCCCGTTCAGGTCGAGCTTGGAGCCGACCTTCAGGCCATGCTTGGCCGCGTAGGCGCCGGAGACGACTGCTTCACGGCCGCCGGCGGCGGCGAGGAAGCGGCCCTTGGTGACCTGCGACCGGGTGACGACGCCCATGGTTGGGTCGGTCTGGTCGACGCCGCCGATCGTGTACGCGGTCGTCGTGATGTTCGTCTGCGGGGGATTGAGCACCTGTTGGAGCGTCTGCGTCGGGGTCGTGAAGTTGGTGCGGATTTGACGCAGGCTCTTCGGCAGGCACTTCGAGAAAGCGCCGCGGTCGAACCCGCCACCACCGCCGAAGCCGCCGCCACCGCCGTTGCCGTTACCGAAACCGCCGCCGTTGTTGGACCCGCCGTTGTTGGACCCGCCGTTGCTGGAACCGCCCGAGCTGCCGTTCTGCGAGCGCAGCTTGTCGAAGCAGGCCTGCATCGCGAGCGCCTGCGCCGCGGTCGGCCGCGGCAGATTGCGGCGGATCTGGAATGTCTGCCCGCCGGTCTTCAGCTTGGCCACGATCTTCGGGACGACGCCCTCCTGATGCTCGGCCAGCAACGTGAGGCCCTGCGTCACCTGCGCGACGCCGGCGATCGACGCGATCTGCTTGGCGGCGGACTGCTGGAAGGTCAACTGCGTGCCGGGCAGGAAGAAGTCGTGGACGAAGTGCGTACCCGGCTTGCCGAGCTTCGACAGGTCGGTGATCACCGACTGGTTCGCCCGGAGAAGGTCCCTGTTGCCGCCGCCACCACCCGGGCCGGCGAAGCCGCCGCCACTGCCAGGCGCGCCGAAGCCGCCGGCGGAATCCTGCTGCGGCTGCAGCGTGACGGTCAGGTCGGTGCCGATCCCGGCGAGCGGGTCGAGCGTCTTCTTCTGCGCTCGGTCGAGGCCGGTCGAGAGGCTCGTGATCGCGACGACGAGAGCGACGGCGAGCCCGAGCCCGACGAGGGTGAGGATCGTCCGCGTACGACGGCGTACGAGCTCGTTGCGGAGGTATCGGAGATAGAACACTCAGCAAGCAGATCAGGAGGGCCTGAGAGTTCCCTAAGAGGACGAGCTGCGAGCCGGCGCCCGCGGCTTACGCCGGGGCTTCCTGCGCGGCGCGATCGCCTTGCGGCGGCGGGACCGCATCGCCCACAGCCGTTCCGGTGCGGAGCGGCACGTCGCGCAGCATCCAGGTCAAGCCGAACGCGAGCACCGAGACCGCGGCGGCAACGACGAACACTGGGTGCAGGGCCGCCGCGAATGCGTCCTCGAACGCCTGTCGTGCCGCCGGCGGCAGGTGCCTGACGATCGCCGGGTTGACCGTCTTCGGGATGATCGCGCGCACCGGCAGCCGAGCTGCGAGCTCGACGTGCAGCCGGTTGGCGAAGATCGACCCGAAGAGCGCGACGCCGATCGAGCCGCCGATCTGGCGGAAGAGCGTCGAACCACTCGTCGCAACACCGATCTGGCGGAAGTCGACCGCGTTCTGAGCTGCGAGGACGAGCACCTGCATGACCATCCCCAGGCCCAGGCCGAGGACGAGCGCGTAGACGGAGGCGACCCAGACGTGCGTCGAAGGCTCGAGTCTCGAGAGCAGGAACATGGCGAGCGCCATCACAGCCGTGCCGGCGATCGGGAACATCCGGTAGCGGCCCAGCCGGGAGATGAACTGCCCGCTGCCGATCGACGTCACGAGCACGCCGGCCATCAAGGGCGTCAGCTGCAGACCCGACTTGGTCGGGCTCGAGCCTTTCGTGATCTGGAAGTAGAGCGGCAGGTACGTGATCGCGCCGAAGAGTGCGAAGCCGACGATGAACCCGACCGCGCTCGTGACCGAGAAGGTGCGGTTGCGGAACAGCGAGAGCGGGATGATCGGCTCCGAGGCGCGCGACTCGACCCAGATGAACGCGGGCACGAGCACGACGCTGAGCGCGATCAGCAAGACGATCTGCCAGGACGCCCACGCCCATGTCGTCCCGCCGAGGCTCGTAAACAGGACGATCGACGACAGCGCGCCGGCGAGCAGCGCCGCCCCTGCATAGTCGATCGAGTGGCGCTGGGTGCTCGTCCGGGCGTGGAATGCCACGGCGATCACGCCGAGCGCGATCAAGCCGATCGGGATGTTGACGTAGAAGATCCAGCGCCACGAGAGGCTGTCGACGAAGAACCCACCGAGCAACGGGCCGATGACCGTCGCCACGCCGAACACGCCGCCGAAGTACCCCTGGTATTTGCCGCGCTCACGCGGCGGGATCACGTCGCCGATCACGGCGAAGGTCGTCACGATCAGGCCGCCGGCGCCGAGACCCTGGAGCGCCCTGAACGCGATCAGCTCGAACATGCTCTGTGCGACCCCGCAGAGCGCGGAGCCGACCAGGAAGATCACGATCGCGGTCTGCAGCACCTTCTTGCGGCCGTACAGGTCGCCGAGCTTGCCGTACAGCGGGCCGGCGATCGTCGAGGCGAGGAGGTATGCGGTCACCACCCACGAGAGGTGTGAGATGCCGCCGAGATCGCCGACGATCGTCGGCAGCGCCGTCGAGACGATCGTCTGGTCGAGCGAGGCCAGCAGCAAGACCAGCATCAACGCCAGGAAGATCAGGCGGACGCGTGGCGCAGGTGTGCTCGGCGCCGTCATCTGGACAACATACCATCACTCTGCAACTATTGCGCTATGCAAACATCTTCGGTCGAGAACGCGGCCGAGCACGACCCGGCACGTGAGGTGCTGCGCGAGCTGAGCCTGCTGATCCGGCACCTGGCCCGTATCTCGGGCGGCGCAGAGGACGACACCCCACTGACCGGGACGCAACGGCTCGCGCTCTACGAGCTCTTCATCGGCGGGCCGATGCGCCTCAACGACCTCGCCGCGCGTCTCGGGGTCAGCGCTCCGACCGCGAGCCGCGCGATCGACGCGCTCGTGGAGGTCGGCCTCGTCGACCGGCTGCGGGATCCCGACGATCGGCGCGCATTGCGGCTCGGCCTGACGGCGGCGGGGCACGCGCGAGCCTCCGAGCGCGAGGTCCGGGTCGCGACTGCCTTCGCACCGGCACTCGAGGCCCTGTCGGCGTCCGAACGGGACCAGCTGGTCGGTCTGCTCGCGCGACTCTCGGCGCAGGTCGGGCTCGAGCACGGGCTGTGAACGAGTGCTCGTCGACGACGGCGATCCTCAGCCGGCCGTGTGCTTGAGCAGCGACTCGCGGCGCTGGGCGTCGACGAGCGACAGCTTGCCGCTGCAGACCTCGGCGTTCAGCTCGTTCTCGGTCTGGTCGACCACCGCCGCGCGCGGGTAGGGCTCGGGCCAGAGGTTGCGCGGATCGGTCGGATGCCCGCCGAGCTCCAGGCTGATCAGGTGATCCTCCTGGTAGCGGGACGGCGGTCCGCGCAACCGGTACTGGCGAAGCCCACGGCGTTTCAGGTCGTTGGTGTATGAGACCGGCGGACGGATCGTGCGCGTCCAGCCGCGGCGGCAGACCGTGGCTGCGATCGTCGCCTGCGTCACGTCGGGATTGACGACGCCCGGGGTGACCGTCCAGTTCGCCAGGACGGCCGAGGGCGACGCACCCGGCCGCGACCAGTGGGGCAGTTCCCCGAGCAGCGCCCGTCCGAGCAGCGCCTCGACGAGCAACAGCGCCGCCAGCGCGAAGAGGCTCAGTTCGAGGAGGGAGAACCGCATCGCTCCAGGCTACGACCGCCCGGGCAGCGCACAAGTGTCCGTTACGAAATCGTTGCTGAGCCGGCGCTCTCTTGTGACACTTCCGCCCCGGCGAGGGCCCAGACGACGACAGCGATCCACGGGATCCCGATCACGTCCGTCTGCAAGCCGACGAAGAGCAGCGCGGCGAACGCTCCGGCGAGCCATGGCACGCGTCGGAGCCGGGCGAGGAGCACGAGCGACCAGGCAATGAACACCAGGCCGCCGACGAGACCCGTCTCGACGGCAAGCTCGGTGTAGGTCGACTCGCCCGCCTCGACAGTCACCTTCGTCCGGACCGCGGTGACGCCGGTGTTGCCGATCCCGAGCCCGAACGGATGGTGCACGGCGGTGCGAATGCCGGCTCGCAGACTTGCGAGGTGCTCGCTCGCCGATGACTCGTTCGCACTCGTCGGGTCGTTGTTCGTCGTCGGATGGTGGTGCGCGTTCGCCTCCTGTTGTGCGAGCTCGGTCGGCGTGAAGTGCGTGCGCGGCCCGAGGTGGTCGTACGACTCGACGAAGACGAGCGCGAGGATCGCCACGACAACGGCAAGGCCGACCGGGAACAGCGCACGCCGAAGCGCTGCAATCACGAGCAGGCCGACAACGAGCGCCAGCAACGCAGCACGCGTGTGGGTGGCGAGCAGGGCGACGAACAGCAACGCAGCGAGGGGTGGGCCCCAGCGACGGCCGCGCAGCGGCACGAACAGCAAGGCGACGACGAGGAAGTAGCTGCTTGCGAGCGGCGAGAGGAACGTCGAGGTGAGGCGCCGGAAGACGACGCCGCCGCCCTCGTTGTAGACGAAGTTCTCCGGCAGGCCGGAGAGACCGTGGTAGCTCAGACCGAGTTGGTCGCTGAACCACCCTGCTGACTGACGCCACCACGAGAGCGGTACGACATACACGTCGATCAAGCCGTAGACGGCGACGCCCGCCGCGGTGACCAGCACGGTCCGACAGAGCCGGGACCGCTCCGTCCGAGTCAGCGCGAGCGCGCGGCCGAGGAAGTACGCGAGCACCGGGAGCAGGTCGTGCCGCGTGCCGTACAGCACGCCCTTGTGCGTGGCGCCGCCGCCGAGGACGGATTGCGGGATCACCGCGTAGGCGACGACGAAGGCAGCGAATGCGAGCGCGAGCCAGTCGACGGTCCGGAGCGCGAAGCCGCGTCCGCGACGGCCCCACAGGGCGACTGCGAGCGCGCCGACGAGCAGCACGTCCTTCCAGGAGGCGATCGCCGACAGCGTTGGGCCTCGAACGCCGGCGCGGTAGAGCTGCGACATGACGAGGTTGTGCAGCGCGAGGCCGACGATCAGGACGTGCAGGGCCCAGACCGGACGCACGCCCTTGCTCGCGGGCGGCCCCGGCGACCCTGCGTCGCTACTCACTGAGGCCCGACCGCAGTCAGCGTCATCCCCCTGTTGACTACACGGACGCTGTAAGGAAAGAGCGACGCGAGCTCCTTCGGCCCGAGCGGCTCCAGGATGTCGTCGAAGCCGCGCGAGCGGAGAATCCGGTCGCGCGCACGGCGCGGCAGCCAGTGGGCAAACGGCACCAGCGAGTGCACCTCCAGTGGGAACCAACGGTTCGGCGTCGTCACGAAGACACGCTCGGCGACACGGCACAACTCATGGACGAACCGTCGCTGTTCCTCACGGCCGCCGACGTGCTCGACGACGGCGTTCGAAAAGCCGAGCTCGAAGGCGCCGTCGGCGAAGGGCAGCGAGCGGCCGTCCGCCTGGACGGCGGTGACCGCCGGGAAGGCGGCTGCGAAGCGGTCGAGCGAGGTTCGCCCGACCGCGGTCACCCGGTCGGGCCAGGGGTAGAGCGCCTCGAAGAAGTTGTCCGTCGAGCCGCTGCCGAACGGCGCGTCGGTCACGCCGACGTCCAGCACGCTCGTCTCGGGGCCGGGCCGGAGCAGCTCGAGGAAGAGCTGCAGTTTCCGCTCGCGGCTCCGCATCGAGACGCGAGACGCCACCCGGCTCAGCATCGGCGGAGCCTATCCCGAGGGGTCCCTAGACTCGGGTGCTCGATGATCCGTGCCGTGCTCAGCCCGAAAGGCCCGTACTCGCTGCGGGTCTCGGGCCGGCTGGCCGGCGACGCATGCCGGGTCGTTGCGGACGGGACGTTTCGCTCGACGATTCGGGTCGAGGGCCGCGTCGAGCGCGTCCGGGCGGTGCAGCGCCCCGACGGGCAGATCGTCGTGGACGCCGAGAGCGATGGCGGCGTCGAGCACGTTCGGTTCGTGCTCGGGCTCGACGACGACCACAGTGAGTTTCTCCGTCGCTTCGCGAAGGACGACCTGCTCGGCGAGACCGTGCGACGGATCCGCGGCTTGCGACCCGTCCGCACCGGGACGGTCGCGCAATCGCTCCTGCGCGCCGTCGCGGGCCAGCTGATCGTGGCGAAGCGCGCACGCGAGATCGAGCGCTCGATCATCCGGGCGTGCACACCGGAGCTCGGCGGCCTGCACGCCGCTCCGACCTGCCGCGAGCTCGGCGCCTTCTCACCTGCGCAACTCGCACGGCACGACCTCGGCGCTCGCCGGGCGAGTGCGCTCGTCCGCATCTGCCGCGCAGTCGAGCTCGAACGGCTGAAGGAGCTGCCGACCGAGGCTGCCGCCGAGCGACTCGGCCGCGAACGAGGCCTCGGCCCCTGGTCGGTGGGTGTCGTCTGCCTCGAGGGCCTCGGCCGCTTCGAACGGGGGCTGCTCCGCGATCTCGGCCTGATCAGGCTCGCAGCGGAGCTCTGGGGACGCCGCGTCGAGGCCGAGGAGGCCGACGCCCTGCTCGCCCCCTACGGCGAGTGGGCGGGGCTCGCCAGCGTCTACCTACTCGCCGGGCGGCGCCAGGGTCTCGTACCCTTGCCGCGTGCCCGAGCCGCCTGAGCTGCACGTCGCCGACGACCCCGCGGCCGCGGTCGCGCGGCTGCTCGCCGACCAGGCGGCACGCGGGGGGTCGATCGTCCTGACCGGCGGCTCGACGCCGCGGCGCGCCTACGAGCTCGCGGCAGCGCTGGAACCGGACTGGGGTCGCGTCACGGTCTGGTGGGGCGACGAGCGGTGCGTACCGCCCGATAATGAGCTGTCGAACTACCGCCTCGCAGCCGAATCGCTGCTCGACCGGCTCGAGGCTCCGCCGGCCGAGGTTCACCGGATCCGGGGCGAACTGCCACCGGCGCAGGCTGCGGAAGCCCTCGACGCGGAACTGGCCGGGGTCGAGCTCGACCTACTGCTGCTCGGGCTCGGGACCGACGGCCATCTGGCGTCGCTCTTCCCGGGCTCGCCACAGCTCCGCGTGACCGATCGGCGCGCGACGAGCGGCCCGGCAGGGCTCGAACCGTGGGTCGACCGGGTGACGATGACGCTGCCGACGATCCGCGCCGCCCGCCAGATCGTGTTCCTGGTCGCCGGAGCGGAGAAGGCGGCTGCCGCCGAGCGGGCGTTCGCCGGCCCGGTCTCCGACGAGACCCCAGCCAGCCTGACCCGGCTGGCGCCGACTCGCGTGCAGGTCTTCCTCGACGCCGCCGCATCGTCCAGACTGTCCACGTGACCCAGCCTGAGCACGAGCCTGCACCGCTGGACGTCCTCGAGCTCGACCGTCCCGAGCAACTGAAGGCGCTCGGACATCCGCTTCGCCTGAAGGTGCTGCAGGTTCTGGGCGAGACCGGCACGCCGCTGACCAACCGTGAGCTCGCGCAGCGTCTGAACGTCGACCCGGGGCACCTGCACTTCCACGTGCGGATGCTCAACCGCGCCGGCCTGATCGAGCGCGCCGAGGCGGCCGGACGCGAGAAGCCGTACCGTCCGGTGGCCAAGCACCTGCGCGTCGGGCCCGAGATCCGGGCGACCGGGCTCGCGAGCGACCTCCAGGGCGCACAGCTCCGCGAGCTTCAGCGCGGCTTCGACCTGCATGCCGCGCACGGAGAGTTTCGAAGCGCGCAGGTCCACGCAAAGGTCGACGTCGAGACGCTGCGGAAGCTGTTCCGCGAGCTGCTCGACACGATCAACGACGTGGAGGACGAGAGCCAGCCGCTACAGACGATCACGATCGCGTTCCACCCGGCGTTCGAGCAGGGCGACGCCGACTAGTCCGAGGACGCGGGAACGGTGGGGGACGCCGGCAGCGCGCTTCGAAAGCCGCGTCGCGTGGCCAACCGTTCCAGGACGAGCGCGGTGTCGGCAACCGGCACGTCTTCGAGGTAGTCGGACCTCGTCTCGAACGAGCGCACGACGGCCTCCGCCGCTTCGACGAACGCGACGGGATCGTTCCCCGCGACGAATGCCAGCGCAGCCGCGACGTCGGGTGGAAAATCGGCGTGGGCCTGCAGCGACTCAGCCTGGTGCCGTGCATCCGCCCAGCGTGCGAGCACGAGCAGCGCGAGCGTCGCCGCGTAGCGCCCGATCGGCGATTCGGCCGCTTCGGCACCCAGGCCGAGAGCCCAGTTGGCGTACTGCTCGGCTGCTGCGTCGTCGCGCGCGAGCAACGACGCCTTGATCGCTCCGACCGGGCGTCCCCACGAATCGCGGCCCGCGCCGACATCCCAGCTCGCCTGCCACCGCTCTGCAGCGCGCAGAAACCACGTTCCAGCAGTGTCATCGTGCGCCATCAGGAGCGCGAGCCCGGCTGCGTAGGCGACGTTGCCGCGGCGGACGATCGATCGTTCGTCCTCATCTCCGTGTTGCAGCTCGTACCGGGCGCGCTTTTCAGCTGCCAGAGCCGGCCAGTTCACGGGCGCCGTCCCAGCAGTGCGTCGACGGGAACGCGCTCGACATAGCGCGGCCGGAGACGAGACCTGAGCTCGCGTTCGAACTCGGCGCGTCTCGCCCCCAGACGCTCCTGCGACGCGAACGATGTCGAGAAGGCCCAGCCGACGAGGCTGTCTCTCGTCCACGTGCGCTCGTCCTCGACCGAAAGGTTCGTGATCTCCGAGAACACCGACCGGCGGAGTGCGCTCTCGTACCTGACAAGCATCCCCGGTGCCTGCGGGCGGCCCCCGGTGAGCTCCTCCGCGACCGCCAGCACCGTGCTGAATGCCTCGCTGTCCGAGATCCGGTCCCCGAGCAGCGCGACCTGCCCCGTCAGCGGCTCGAGCCGTTCGAGGTAGGAGTCACCGCCAAGCCAATGCAGCGCGCGTCCGATCGTGACCAGCTCGAAGGCGCCGAGGCTCGCGTCGACGGTGCTCGCGTCGGCTTCGCGCACGGTCACGTTGGCGGGAGCCGTCGCGCGGAGCTCGTCGAGCATCTCCGGTTCGCGGTCGATCGCGACGACCTCGCCGACATGGGTAGCGAGCGGGACTGCGATCGGCCCGGTACCGCAGGCGACGTCGAGAACCCGGCTCTCGGGGCCGAGACCGGCGGCCTCGGCCAGGCCCTCGAGCAGCGCCGCTGGGTAACCGGGTCGGTAGCGGGCGTAGTACCAGGCGGTGCCCCGAAAGACGTCCATTCGGGTCGGAGATTGACACACTCGCCGCCGTCCACCGGATCGGCTATCGTGAGCGTGCGCTCCGCGAACGAGAACTCACCGCGAGCGCACCCTTTGAGGAGGCGGCACGTGAGAGTGCCGCACGCATTGGCAGAAACCATCACGCAATCTCCGACAGAGTCGGGGGACGCGTTGGCTCTACGGGCCGACGCCCTCCGCGCAGAAGCCTGGGCCGGCGAGCCGTTCGTGCGCGCCGACGAGGATCCCACGGCCGTCCTCGCACCCGGCACTGCTCGCCGGCGGGCACTCGACGACGCCCTGGTCGAACTCTCTGCCGACCGTCCGGAGCCGTCGGCGGCGTGGAAGGTGCGCTATGCCTTGCTGCTCGGACTCGAGCGCACGCTCTCGGAGCGGCCGCCGCGCCTCGCCTCCGGAACGGAGCTCCGCCGCCACCAGGTGGATGCGCTGGCGGGGATGCTGACCGAGCTGATCGCCGCCACGCAGAAGAACGCGAACGGCAACGGCCACGTCGAAGAACCGGGTGACGAGGACGACGAGCTGGAGGACGAGCTCGAGCTCGCGCCCGACCTCGACGACGAGCTGCCCGAGCCGCTGCCCGTCGAGCAAGACCCGGGCGCGGTACGGCGCTACCGGTTCCGCCACCCGACGGCGTCCGGCAAGACGATCGCGGCCGCAGGCTTCGTCGAAGCGGCGCGAACCGAAGGTGTCTTGATCCTCACCCACCGCCGGCTGCTCGTCGACCAGTTCCGCCGCGAGCTGACCGAGCACGGATACGGGTCACGCTTCCACGACGCGATTCTCGAGGGCCACACCGCACCTCGGCCGTCGAACCCGATCACGATTCAGACCTATGCGTGGTTCGCGCGGCACGTGTCGGAGATCGCCCGTGACGCGTACCAGCTCGTGATCTGCGACGAGGCGCACACAGCGCTCGGTGAGAAGACGTCGGCCGCGATCCGCTCGCTCTCCGAGCCGATCTACATCGGTATGACGGCCACCGAGGAGCTGATCGCGAAGCAGGTGTCCGACGTGTTCCCGGCCTCGGTCGACGACTTGCCGCTCGCCGATGCGGCTCGCCGTGGCCTGATCGCCCCACTCCGGAACCTGCGCGTGCCACCGGTCGCCGCGATCAACCAGGTGCCAATCATCGGCGGCGACTTCGAAGAGCGCGCCCTCGCCCATGCACTCGACCACGAAGCCTTGAACATGGCGGCGGCAACGCTCTACCGCGAACGCTTCGGCGACACGCCAGGGATCGTGTACGCCGCAGGTGTCGATCACGCCTACAACCTCGCGACCGCCTTCCGCGCAGCCGGCCTACGGGCCGAAGCGGTCTCCGGACGTACGCCGCCGGTGAAGCTCGCGGAGATCCTCGCCGCGTACGAGCGGGCCGAGATCGACGTCCTGATCAACGCAATGCTGCTCGCCGAGGGTTGGAACTCACCGCGCGCGACCGTGATCATGCACCTCGCGCCGACCGCCTCGAAGCGCGTGTACCAGCAGCGGATCGGCCGGATCATGCGCATCCACCCGCGCAAGGAAGCGGGGATCGTCGTCGACTTCACGCCGAAGGCCGCGACACACAACGAACGCGTGGTCTCGCTTCACTCGCTGCTCGACGCAGACTTCTACCGGGAAGGCGCGCGCGTCACACCTGCGCCGCGGCGCCGTGTGCAGCGCCGCGCCCGCCGCAAGCTGACACCCGCCTCGTGGCTCGTGCCGGTGACACCCGACGTGCTTCGTCGCAAGGTCGTGATCGCCCGCGAGTGGCAACGCGTCGATCCGAAGTTCCTCGACGAGGACGAGCAGGAGTTCTGGGGTGAGATCGCCGGCCGCCAGCTGCGGTTCGACGAGCGCGCGGCGTTCGTCGAGAAGCTGACGGCGCGCGGCGCGTCGAAGCGCGCGATGGAGACGTTCCTCTCGACGTGCGCGGCGCAGAACCCGAACCGGCGACTGCGCCTGATCGCGCTCGCCGATCGCGTCTCGATGACGATCGGCCGTGCCGACTTCGACGATCTCGTCACGCTGGTCAGCCAGGGACCGCCGTGGGAGAAGGATCGGTCAGCCGGCGTACGGATCCTGCTGCGGGCGATCGCAGAAGGCAAGCCCGATGCGCCGGAACAGATCCTCGCACGCTGGACGTGGCGCCTCTCGCGCGCCGTGCGCAAGCAACTCGACCGGAAAGCCTCCCAGGAGTATCCGGACGCAAAACGGCTGCTCGGTGCACTCGCGAATTCACGCGGACATCGCCACGAGGAGAATGCGGCGAAGCTCGTCAACGCCGCATTGGAGATGCCGAAGGAAGTCGGCGCCGCGCTGCTCGCGTCGGCCGAGGGATACACGCCCCGCGCGACACAGCTGCTCGACGCGGCGCGCGAGCGCCTCGGCGCGATCCAGGAGGTTGCCGGCTGGATCTCCGACAACCTGCCGCAGCCGAAGACTGGCCCGGCGCGGACGCGCAAGCGGCGCCGGCGTAAGAAGCGGCCCGCAACAGCCGAGGGGCAGACGGCCACACCGCCGGCCACCGGCTCGCCGGCGGAGGGTGACGAGAGCCCGCCGGTGAGGAAGCGGCGCCGACGGCGGCGCAAGCCGGCCGAGCAGGGTGCTACCGAGCCGACGGTTGAAGCGCCGGTCGCCGAGCAGGCTGCCGAGCCTGCGCAAGACGCCGCGTAACATCCGAACGGGCACACTGGTCGGTAGGTCCAGTGTTGGTGCTGATCGGTATCGGGTTCTTGGCAGGCATCGTCACGGCGATCTCGCCCTGCGTCCTCCCCGTGCTGCCGATTCTGCTCGCGGGCGGCGCAGCCGGACGAAAGCCGCTCCGGATCATCGGCGGGCTCGTGCTCAGCTTCAGCGTTTTCACGCTGTTCGCATCGTGGCTGCTCGACGCACTCGGCCTGCCACAGGACCTCCTCCGCAACCTCGCGATCGCGCTGTTGTTCGTGATGGCGGCCGTGTTGCTCATCCCCAGGTTGGCGCTCTGGGTCGAGCGGTCGCTCTCGCTCTTCTCGCGCCTGCGCCCCGCAAACGCGGGCGGCGGCTTCTTCCTCGGCGTGACGCTCGGGCTCGTCTTCGTTCCCTGCGCGGGACCATTCCTCGCCGCCGTGACCACGGCGGCGGCCCGCGAAGACTTCGGAGTGCGAACGATCGCTGCGACCGTTGCCTACAGCATCGGCGCCGCGATTCCGATGCTCCTGATCGTCCGAGGCGGTCGAGAGGCCGCCGCGCGGATCAAGGAGCACGCTGCAACGTTGCGCACGGTCTCCGGGGTCGTCGTCGCGGCGGTCGCGCTGGGCCTCGTCTTCCACGTCGACGATCACCTCGCAAACTGGACACCGGGCTACACGACGTTCTTGCAGAAGAAGATCGAGAACAACGCCTCCGCCGCGCGCGAGCTCGCGAAGGTGCGGGGCGGGAGGGCGCCCCTCGCAGCCGTGCAGTCGGCCACCGGCGGGCTGCCCGACTACGGGGTGGCGCCGCCGCTGAAGCCTGACGGCGCGTGGATCAACACACAGCCACTCACGCTGGCCCAACTTCGCGGCAAGGTCGTGCTGGTCGACTTCTGGACGTACTCGTGCATCAACTGCCTGCGAACGCTCCCTCACCTCAAGTCGTGGTACGCGACTTACCGCAAAGACGGCTTCGTGATCGTCGGCGTGCACACCCCCGAGTTCGCGTTCGAACATGTCACGTCGAACGTACGCGACGCCGTGAAGAGGCTGGGGATCACGTATCCCGTCGTGCAGGACAACGGGTTCAAGACCTGGGACGCGTACGCGAACCAGTACTGGCCTGCGGAATATCTGATCGACAAGACCGGCCACATCCGTCACACGAACTTCGGCGAAGGCGAGTACGGGAAGACCGAGAGCTTGATCCGGCAGTTGCTCGGCGCGAAGGGCGCGAAGGCGCGCCAGGTTGCTGATGCGACGCCGACAGGGCTACTGACGCCCGAGACGTACCTGGGCTATGCGCGGCTGGCGAACTACGTCGGCACGGCGGTCTCACCCGACAGTGAGGCGAACTACAAGCTGCCTGTCTCGGTGCCGCAGAACACGTTCGCGTACGGCGGTGAGTGGCGGATCGGCGGCCAGGAGGTGATCGCCGGCAAGGGCGCGAAGCTGCGCCTGCATTTCCACGCAAAGAACGTCTACGTGGTGCTCGGCGGCCACGGCACCGTCCGGGCGCTCATCGACGGCAAACCCGCGCGCACGCTGCACGTGAACGCACAGCGCCTCTATACGGTGCGCGCGTCGCCGAACACTGCGGACGCGACGCTCGAGCTCCAGTTCTCGCCCGGCATCCAGGGCTACTCGTTCACGTTCGGGTAGCTACTGGTCGCGGGCGACGTCGTCGTCATCCGTACCGTTTTCCCGCTCGCGCAAGTACTTCGTCAGCTCGGCGGCGATCGAATCGCCCGAAGGGATGCTCTCCTCGGCGGCGATCTCGTCGACTCGGCGCTCGAGCTCTTCGACGTACGAGGACGTCTCCGCATCGGCTGCAACAGCCTCGCTCACCTGCTGCGAGTACGCCTCGGCCGCCTCGTCGAGCTCCGCCGTGTCGACATCCGCCTCGAGCAGCTCGGCGAGCCGGTCGACCAGCGCCTTCGCCGCGCGTGGTGACGGCGTCAGCGAGACGTAGTGCGGCACCGCCGCCCACAAGCTCGCGGACTTCAGTCCGGCGTGGCCACATGCGTCGTGGAGGACGCCGACGATCCCGGTCGGCCCCTCGTAGCGCGACGCCTGCAGGCCGAGTTGCTCGATCAGCTCCGGGTCGGTCGCGCTGCCGGTCACCGGGGCCGCCCGCGTATGCGGGACATCGGCGAGCAACGAGCCCAGCGTGATCACGAGCTCGACGCCGAACGACGTTGCAAGCTCGGTCACGTGCGTGCAGAACGTGCGCCAGCGGAGGCTGGGCTCGACGCCGAGCAGCAGGATCACATCCCGACCACCGCCCGGCAGCGGCGCGTGCAGGAAGATGTTCTCCGGCCAGTCGACCTGGCGCGTGACGCCGTCGACCAGCGACACCATCGGCCGCGTCGACTGGAAGTCGTAGAAGCCCTCAGAATCGATCTCGGCGAACTGCTCCGCGGCCCACGCCTGGGCGAGATACGCCCCGGCGAGTGACGCACCCTGGCCGCCGTCGTTCCAGCCGCGGAACGCTGCGATCAACACAGGGCGCTCGAGGCTCGGGCGCGCATCGATGCGGAGCTCCTCCGTCATCGCGCCATCCTACGCCGACGTAGCCGGCCGCCAGAGACGGACCACGAAGGCCGTCAACGCAGCCCAGACCGTGACCGCGACCGTGACGTGCACGAGAACGAGCCACCACGGCAGGTGCGTCCGGTACTGAATCTCGCCGATCGTCATCTGCACGACGAGCAGTCCGAGCACCAGCAACGCACCCCGGAGGTACGGGCTTCGGTTGCGGACGAGCCAGACGAGGAGCGCCGCGAACGACAGCCCGAACACCGCAGTCGCACGCACGTGCCAGTACACCGCAGGCTCGAACGACCATAGGCGTCGCACGACCGTGCTTCCTGGATGCGGGCCTGCGGCGGTCGCAAGCGTCCCACTGACGATCAGCACGAACGCCGCGGCGGCGACCCACAGGCTGCCCAGTCGTACGTACCGAGGGACGCGCACGGACGGCCTGGCGCTCACTTCGACGGCAAGTGCGACGCCAAGCGTCAGCACCACGACCGAGAGCAGGAAGTGCGACAGCACGAGCCAGGGGTTGAGGTGGTAGTGGATCGTGATCGCCCCGAGCGGCGCCTGGAGCAACGTGCCGAAGAAGATCGCGAACGCGAGTGTCCGGAGCCGCACCGACAGCCGCGCCCAGATCGCGCCGACGAACGTCAGCAGCGTCGCCAGGATCGTGAAGAAGGCAACGACCCGGTTCGAGAACTCGATGTACGAGTGAAAGCTCTTCGGCTCGAAGTGATGCTGCTCGCAGCCCGGCCAGTGCTCGCAGCCGAGACCCGACCCGGTCAGCCGGACGGTTGCGCCGGTGGCGACGATGAGCACGAGCATGCCCGCGCTGACCCAGGCAAGCCGCCGGAAAGCGTCCAGCGAGAGCGCCGTGCCGCGCACACGCGGAAGCGGCTGCGCGCCAGTCTCCACGCCGCCACTCTAGTTAGCCGAGGCTGACGCCTGTACCGGCGGCGACGGCGCCGACGCGAGCGAGAAACACCTCCGCGCGTGCGCATTCGGCCTCGAACGCCGGCCCATGGTCGCGCGGGAGCGAGATGAGCAGGCCGCCTGCCGTCTGCGGGTCGTACGCGAGCTCGACGAGCTCAGGCTCGATCTGGCCGATCTCGACGCTGGCATAGGCACGGTTGTTGCGCGTGCCCGTCGTCGAGACGCCGGCGCGCGCGGATTCGAGCGCCCCGTCGAGCGCCGGCAATGCGGCCGCGACGAGCTCGATCCGCACCTTGCTGCGCGTCGCCATCTCGTGCGCGTGGCCGAGCAGCCCGAAGCCGGTCACGTCCGTGACCGCGTTCGGGCGAAAGGCACGGAGCACGTCGGCGGCGTCGCGGTTCAGCATGCGCATCCAGCGAACGGCGGCCGCGGGGTCGGCGAGTCCGCGCTTCGCGCCGCCGAGCACGAGCGCCGTGCCGAGCGGCTTCGTCAGGTAGACGAGATCGCCGGCCCGCGCACCCGACTTCGGCCAGATGCCGTCGGGCGACACGGTGCCGACGACCGCCAGCCCGTACTTCGGCTCCGCGTCGCGGATCGTGTGGCCGCCCGCAAGCAATGCTCCGGCTGCCCGCACCTGCTCCTCCGCGCCGTCGAACACGGCCCTGACAACCTCGGTCGGAAGCTCCTCCGGGAAGGCCGCCACCGAGAGCGCAAGCAGCGGCGCGCCGCCCATTGCAAAGACGTCGTTGAGCGCATTCGTCGCTGCGATCGCGCCGAAGTCACGAGGGTCGTCGACGATCGGTGGGAAGAAGTCGATCGTGAACACGAGCGCGCGCTCGTCGTCGAGCCGGTAGACCGCAGCGTCGTCCGCTGGGTCGAGGCCGACGAGCAGGTTCTCGGCGTCGGCGGGCACGAATCCGCGCAGCAACTCCTCGAGCCTCGAGGCCGAATACTTCGCGGCGCAGCCACCGGCAGTCACGAGCTCGGTCAGCTTCACCACGCCGAACCGAACTCTAGAGAGCAACGGCGACCCGAGGTCGCCGCCACTCTAGGGAGAGGAACTGCAGCGCCAGTTTCGGCGCCGCTGCCCCGTTCTCCTCTAGATTCGCCTGCATGCGGAGCGCACTCGTCACCGGAGGCTCGTCCGGCATCGGGCTCGCGATCGCACGCATGCTGCGCGCGGAGGGCTTCGAGCTGACCCTGGCGTCGCGCACCCGCGACAAGATCGAGGCGGCCGCAGCCGACCTCGACGCTCAGGCGATCGCGGCAGACATGGGCAAGGAGGAGGACTGCGTGCGCGTCGTGGCCGAGCACGCGGAGCGATACGGCGGGCTGGACGTGCTCGTCAACTCGGCGGGAATCGGGATCGCCGGCCGGGTCGACTCGCTGCAGGCGAAGCACATCGACCTGCAGCTCGGAGTCAACCTCCGCGGGCTCCTGCTCGTCTCGCGGGAGGCGATACCGCTGCTCGAGCAGACGCACGGCTGGATCTTCAACCTCGCGTCGATCGCCGGGACGGCCCCCACGCCCGGACTCACCGTCTACGGCGCGACGAAGGCGGCCGTGATCGCCCTCACCAGGTCGCAGAACGCCGAGCTCGAGGCGGCGGGCGTGCGCGCGATCGCGATCTGTCCGGGCTTCGTCGACACGCCGATGGCGGAATGGTCCGGGCTCTCCGCGGACGAGATGATCAAGCCGTCCGACTGTGCCGAGATCGTCCGCATGTGCCTGCGACTGTCCCCGCGCGCACGCATTCCGCAGGTGATCATCGAGCGCGTCGGCGGACGCGACGGCGTCGGCTGATACCTCGCGACTGATAGAGAGCTAGGGATGTCCCGTCGCGGCGTTCTGCTGTTCGCGGCGATGTGCGTGATCTGGGGTATTCCGTATCTCCTGATCCGCGTCGCCGTGCGCGAGCTCACTCCGGTGATGCTGGTCTTCGCGCGCACCGGGATCGCGGCGCTCCTGCTCTTACCGATCGCCATCTGGCGCAGCGAGCTGCGGCTTGCCCGCCGCCATTGGGTTCCCCTCCTCCTGTTCACCGGCATCGAGATCATGCTGCCGTGGTTGATGCTCGCCCGCGCCGAGACGCAGCTGTCGAGCTCCTTGACCGGATTGCTGATCGCCGCCGTCCCGCTCGTGGGCGCAGTCCTGACGACGCTCACCGGCGAGCGAGAACGCCACGGCGCCCGCCGCTGGACCGGTCTTCTGATCGGCATCGCCGGCGTTGCGGCGATCGTCGGTTTCGACGTCCACGGCGTCGGCGTCGTGCCGCTGCTCGAGATCGCCGTCGTCGTCGTCTCCTATGCCGTCGGGCCGATCATCCTCGCCCGCTGGCTCAGCGACGCCCCGTCGCTCGGCATCGTCGCCGCGTCCCTGGCGATCGCGGCGATCGGCTACGCGCCGTTTGCCGCGTTCTCACGGCCGTCGACGTTCCCATCCTTCGAGGTCGTAGCCTCGGTCGTCACGCTCGCCGTCATCTGCACCGCGCTCGCGTTCATCCTCTTCTTCAAGCTGATCGCCGAGATCGGCCCGGTGCGCGCGACGGTGATCACGTACGTCAACCCGGCGGTGGCAGCGGTTCTCGGCGTGTGGGTGCTCGACGAGCAGTTCACCGCCGGCATGGCGATCGGCTTCGCGCTCGTGCTCGCAGGCTCGGTGCTCGCGACCCGCTCGAGCCGGGGAACGCGGCAGCGGCGGTACCGTTCGGAGGGTGTCACGCCTGCCGCTCTACCTGTCGGTCGCGACGTTGGCTCTCCTGGCAACGGGTTGCGGAGGTCGGGCGGCGGCGAAGATCGAGACGCCGCCACGGGCGCCGCGGACGTTCGCCGGTAACGCGCTGACGCCGCCGCGTCCGGCTCCGGCGATCGCACTGCACGACGCGTGGGGCCGACCGGTGACGCTGGCGGACCAGCGGGGGCGTTATGTGCTCGTCACCTTTCTGTACGTCCACTGCACGGATGTCTGCCCGCTGATCGCGCAGAACCTGAACACGGCACTCCGCCGGCTCGGTGCTGCCCGTAGCCACGTGCGGGTGCTCGCCGTCAGCGTCGACCCTCGTGGCGACACCCGCGCAGCCGTGCGGCGCTATATCGCGGAGCGCGGCCTGCTGCCGCAGTTCCGCTACCTGATCGGGACGAAAGCCGAGCTCGCACCGACGTGGGCCGCCTGGCACGTGCTCGCGATCCGGGAGAACCCCGAGCGCGTCGACCACGTCGCCTACACCGCACTCGTCGACCCGAGGGGCAAGGAACGGGTGCTGTACGACTCGAAGGTGACGGCAGCGCAGGTCCTGCACGACCTTCGCAAGTTGCTTGCCGCTTAGCGACTCGAGCGCCTTGTTGCTCAAGCGCCTTGTTGCTCAGAGCGCCTTGTTGACTCGAGCGCCTGTTGACTCAAGCGCGCTGCCGGCTCCCCAGCATGCAAGCGCGCGAATCGAACAGCCTTACAGAGGCCCGTCCCACATTCCACCGTGATGGAAACCATGCGAGCTTCCGAGCAGTGCCGCGACGACAGTCAGAACCAGCACGACCGTCGAGCGGCGATGGAGCAGAAGCGCGATCTTGGTGGCCACAGAGAACACCTCCTTCCTTCAGAAGCGGAAGTCCTGGAGCGCTTCGGCCGCCCGGCGGTACAGCCCCGCCGCGCGACGCTCGTCACCGCGCCGAGCAGCAAGGTCGCCCTGGGCGATCCACGCTGCGGAGCGGTGTGAAGCGGATGACAGTTGGGCAAAGGCGTCTTCGGCGGCGGCGAGTGCCGTCTCCGACTCGTCGAGCCGCTCCTGCAGGAGCAGGGCGCGGCCGAGCACGAGGCGTGCGTTTCCGATCTCGTCGAGCATGTCCTCGCGGTCGCCGATGATCTCGAGCGCGTGCCGCGCCTGCTCCTCGGCGCGGGATGCGTCGCCGCTTCGCAGGTGAACCTGCGCGAGCGACGAGACAGCTGTGGCGGCGTCCTCGTCGCGCCCGATCTCCAAGGCAACGGCGAATGCGTGCTTCAGGTGCTCGACCGCCTGCTCGGGCTTGCCGAGCAGAAACTCGATGCCGCCGAGGTTGTTCAAGAGGCGGCCGACGTTCGCCCGGTCGGCCAGCTCTTCGTACTGTGCCTTCGCCTTCTCGCCGTAGGTGCGGGCGAGCGCCCAGTGACCGTCGCGCTCGGCGAGGATCGATGCCTGGAAGTACGCCTGACCGAGCGCGCGCGCGTCGTGCAGCGCTTCGGCGAGCTCGAGCGCGCGCTCGACGTCCTCGCGCGCCGCCTCGAAGTCGCGCTGGCGCCGGTAGCACCGCGAGCGCCACGCGAACACGTTCAGTCGCAGTGCGTCGGACGGCAGCTCGGAGCGCTCGGCAAGCGCAAGTGCCTCATTGAAGAGGCCGACCGCGGTCGAGATGCTCGAAAGCAGACAACGGCAGACACCCAGGCGATACAGCACCTCGGCCCGGTCGATGTCGGAGAATCCCTCACCTTCGACGAGGCCGCGAGCGTCGGCGAGCAGCGCGAGCCCGCCTTTGACGTCGCCGCTCTGCGCGCGGGCCATCGCCTCTCCGTTCAGCGCCCGGACCTGGAGCTCGGCCGAGCCCGTTCCGAGCACGGCCGGCAACGCCCGTTCGTACTCGGCGATCGCCTCGTCGAAGACGTGCTCGCCGAGCAGCGTGTCGGCCCGCGCCAGGATCGCCTCGGCCTTCGCCCGGTCGTCGGCGGAGACGCCGCTGGCCAGGAAGCCGGAATCGACCCCGAGCCGGAGCGCGAGCCAATCGACCGTCTCGCTGGTCGGGCGCGTCTTGCCCCGCTCGATCTGGGAGATGTATTCCTTCGAGAAGCGGTCGCCCGCAAGGTCGGTCTGTGTGAGCCCTGCCGCAACGCGCAACTGGCGCAGGCGTTCGCCGATGCGCGGCCCCCGGGGAGCGCGGTCAGAAGCGCGAAGGGCAGCGTCGGAGCTGCCCCGTACGGCACGAGAGCTCATCAGGGAACGAAGTATCCAGAATGCTTGACTCCAATGCAATCCCCCAAATGGGACATGTCCCCCAAAAGGGGCATAGCACCTGCGAAAACCCTGTCAACAACGGGAAAGCAAAATCACTTGACTGAGCTACTTGACAGGGCCGCAAAGGGCTCGTAGAGTGAGCGCACCTTGCACCGAGGCCGACGCCAGGTCGCAGTGCATGGGGTGCGCGCCAGAGGCGACAAGTTCTGAGCAATCGGCCAGCCGCAGAGCCGAACTCGGGATCGCCGACCCGGCGCCCCGCCTGACCAGGGAGAGCCCCGGGTGCCGCAGCCGGGGCTTTCTCACGTCTGGAGGCGGTTCTGGCTCAGCCTTCGGCGAGCATCCAGCGACGGCGCTCCGTGCGCACCCGCTGCAGGTCGTCGCCGAGCAGGCCGCCGAGCCGGTTGTCCATCGTCGTCAACAGGCCGCCGGCGACGAAGAGCCAGGCCTCGGCGATCGGGTCGCGATCCGAGACGATCACGCCCCGCGCCTGGCCGTCTCGGATCACGTCGGCCAGGAAGTCGTGCACCTCGCGGACCTGACGCCGCAACGCGGCCGCGATCACGCGGTCCTCGGATGCCTCGGTCAGCGCCTGGATCCACAGGTCGACCATCCGGATCCTTGTCTTCTTCGCCATGTAGGCGTCGGCGATCGCGCCGAGACAACCGTCGGGATCCTCGGCGATCGCCTGCTCCGCCACCTCGCGGAAGCTCCGCCACGCCTCAGCCAGGCACGCGAGGTAGAGATCGCGCTTCGAGCCGAAGTGGCGGTACAGAATCGGTTCGCTGATCCCGGCCTCACGCGCGATCTCCGCGGTCGTCGCGCCGCGGTAGCTCGAGCGCGAAAAGACACGGCAGGCGGTGTCGAGCACGGCGAGTCGCCGCGCGTCGGCCGTCAGCCTCGGCTTGACCGCGCTCGAAGCGATGCGGGTCACGCCGCCTCGACGGCCGCAGCATGCGGCGACGGCTGGTGCGATGGCTTGCGGATCGCTGCCGTCGCGACGATCGCCCCGGCAAACGCGAGGCCGGCCGCAACGCGCAAGGCGTTATGGAAACCGGTCAGGAACGCATCCGGCGTGTGCGACCCCGCCGCTCCCGCCGCGATGATCGCCCCCATCACGGCGATCCCGAGCGAGCCGCCGACCTGCCGGCTCGAGTTGAGCACGGCCGATCCGACACCCGCCTGGTCGACCGGCACGGAGCTCATCGCCGCAGCAGTGGTCGGCGTCATCGTCATCCCCATGCCGACACCACCGATCAGCAGGCCGGGCAGGATCGCCCAGAAGCTCTCATTCGCGCCGAGCTGCGAGTAGTAGAGGAGCATGATCGTCAGCAGTGTCATTCCACCCCCGACGAGCCAGCGCGAGCCGAAGCGGTCGGAGAGCTTCCCGGCCTGTGGGGCTGCGACGACGATCAGGAGCGTCATCGGCAGGAACGAGGCACCCGCCTGGGTCGGCGAGTAGCCGAGCACGTTCTGCATGTAGAGCGAGACGTAGAAGAACGTGCCGAACATCGCGAGCCCGATGAAGAGCATCGCCGTGTTCGCGCCGCTGAAGGTGCGGTTGCGGAAGAGCGCGAGGTTGAGCATCGGCAGGCGCTGGTGCCGCTCGAGCAGCACGAACGTGACGAGCGCGACGGCGGCCACCGCGAACGAGCCGAGGATGCGCGCCGAGGTCCACCCGTAGCTGTTCGCCTCGATGAACGCGTAGGTCAGGGCGAACAGGCCGATCGCCGATGTCACCAGCCCAGGAACGTCGGGTCGCTGCTCGTGCGACATGTCGCGCGACTCGTCGATGAAGAACGGGATCGCGATTAGGCCAGCGATGCCGATCGGGACGTTGATGAAGAAGATCCAGTTCCAGTTGACGTGCTCCGTCAGCAGTCCGCCGACGAGCGGCCCGATCGCGAGTGCCATCGCCGAGACTCCGGCCCAGATGCCGATCGCGGTGCCGCGCTGCCGCGGCGGGAAGGTCGCCGTGATGATCGACAGCGTGGCCGGGTTCATCAGCGCGCCGCCGAGGCCCTGGACGACGCGGGCGCCGATCAGGACGCCGCCACTCGGCGCGAAACCGCACGCCAACGAGGCGGCCGTGAAGATTCCGAGGCCGACCATGAAGATCAGCCGGCGGCCGAGGTAGTCGGCGAGCTTGCCGCCGGTCAGCATGAAGGCCGCGAACGTGAGCGCGTAGCCGGCGACGACCCACTCGAGCTCCGAGAGCTGCAGATTGAGCGAGCGCTGCATGGCGGGCAGAGCAACGTTGACGACGGTGTTGTCGAGCATGATCATGAACAGCCCGACCGAGACTGCACCGAGCGTCCACCACTTCTTGTTCTCCGGCGTCACGAACCTCTGCATGAGCACTCCTCCATCGTTAGCGGGCACTAGGTTAGCAGACGCTAACTCTGCCGTCGCGTAGGGTTCCGCGCGTGAGCGAGATCGTCTGGCGACCCGACGAGGCGACGCTGCGCCGTGCGCATGCGACCCGTCTCGTCGAACGCTCCGGAGCCTCGAGCTACGCCGAGCTGGTCGGCCGCTCGGTCGTCGAGCCCGACTGGTTCTGGGCGCTCGTCGTCGAGGATCTGGGGCTCGAGTTCTCCCGGCCCTGGACGCGGGTGCTGGACGACTCGCGCGGTCCGGCCTGGGCGACCTGGTTCGTCGACGGCACGGTCTCGATCGCGCACAACTGCGCCCACCGCTGGGCGTCCTCGAATCCAGGGGGAATCGCGGCTGTCGGCCTCGGCGAGGACGGCTCGCGACGCGAGCTGACGTTCGCCGACCTGTCGCGCGACGTGACCCGGCTCGCGGAGCAGCTGGTCTCCCTCGGCGTCGGCGCAGGCGACCGGGTGGCGATCTTCCTGCCGATGTCGCCGGACGTGGCGGTGGCGTCGCACGCGATCGCCCACATCGGGGCGATCCAGGTGCCGGTCTTCTCCGGCTTCGCCGCGCCCGCGGTCGCTCAGCGGCTGCAGGCGAGCGGCGCCAAGGTGGTGATCACGCAGACCGAGTCGTCCCGGCGCGGCAAGGCCGTGCCGATGCTCGCGATTCTCGAAGCGGCGCTGCGCGAAGCGCCGACGGTCGAGCACGTCGTCCTCGCACCGTTCGAGCTCGACGCCTTTCCCGGCGAGCTGTCCGCAGCACAGGTCGACTCGGAGACGCCGTACCTCCTCACCTACACGTCCGGAACCACCGGCACGCCGAAAGGGGTCGTCCACGTGCAAGGGGGCTTTCTCGTCTCGATCGCCCGCGAGGTTGCCTACCAGGCGGACGTCCATGCGGGCGACGTCGTCCACTTCGCCACCGACATGGGCTGGATCATGGGGCCGTGGACCGTCGTCGGCGTCGGCGCGCTCGGCGCTACGATCGTCTTCGCCGAGGGAGCGCCGGACTGGCCTACGCCTGACCGGCTCTGGCAGACGGTCGAGCAGGAGCGGGTCACGTCACTCGGCCTGTCTCCCACCCTGGCACGAGCGTTGCTGCCACACGGCGCGCCAGGAGCCGACCTGTCGTCGCTGCGCACGTTCGTGACGACGGGCGAGCCGTGGAACCCCGAGCCGTACCGGTGGCTGTTCGAGGACGTGGGCGGGTCGCGGGTGCCGATCATCAATTGCACCGGCGGGACCGAGGTCGGGGCGTGCTTTCTCTCGCCCACGCCGATCGGCCCGATCGCGGCGTGCTCGGTCGGCGGGCCCGCACTCGGGATGGCGATGGACATCGTCGCCGACGACGGCAGCTCGCTGGTCGGCACCGGCGAGGTCGGCGAGCTCGTCTGCCGCAGGCCGTTCCCGGGAATGACGCGCGGCTTCTGGCGCGACCCCGAGCGATACCTCGAGACGTACTGGTCGCGAATCCCGGATGTCTGGGTGCACGGTGACTGGGCGTCGGCCGATGCCGACGGCTTCTGGTTCCTGCACGGACGCTCCGACGACACGCTCAATATCGCGGGCAAGCGGATCGGCCCCGCAGAGCTCGAATCGGCGGCGGTTGCGCACTCGGCCGTGCGAGAGGCCGCAGCGATCGGCGTGCCGCACGCGGTGAAGGGCGAGACGTCGTGGATCTTCTGCTGCCTGCTGCCGGGTCACGAGCCGTCGCCGGAGCTCGCGGACGCGGTCGCGGCGCGGGTCGCGGACGAGCTCGGCAAAGCATTCAAGCCCGACCGGATCGTGTTCGTCGACGCACTCCCGAAGACTCGGTCGGCGAAGATCGTCCGACGCGCCCTCCGCGCCAAGGTCCTCGGCACCGACGCCGGCGACCTCTCGTCGGTCGAGAACCCCGAGTCGCTCGACGCGATCGAGCCCGCCGGAGCGACGGCAGCATGACGACGATCCTCTGCTACGGCGATTCGAACACCTGGGGCTTCGACCCGGCCAGCCCGGACGCCCGCTTCCCGCGCGAGGTCCGCTGGCCGGTCCGGCTGGCGAGCGCGCTGGGGCCTGGGTTCGAGGTTGTCGCCGAGGGCCTGAACGGCCGCACGGCGACGCTCGACAGCCCGGTGGCCGACGGTCGCAACGGGCTCACCTACCTCACGCCCTGCTTGCACTCGCACGCGCCGCTCGACCTGGTCGTGATCTACCTCGGCACCAACGACCTCGGTGACCGGTACGGGCTACCCGCGCCCGATGTCGCAGGCTCGGTGGCGCGGCTCGTGCGGGTGGTGCGAGCGAGCGAATCCGGGCCGGAGGGTGCAGCCCCGCCCGTCCTCGTGATCTGCCCGCCGCCGTTCGCCAGGGTCGATCCAGAGGGCTCGTTCGCGCACTCCGGCGAGAAGTCGCGGCAGGTCGGCAGATACTTCGCCGAGATGACCGCGCTCCTGGGCTGCGAGCTGCTCGACCTCGACGGGGTGACCGCATACAGCGACCTCGACGGCATCCACCTGGACGCCGACGGACACGCGGCGGTCGCCGCGGCCGTCGAGCCGGTCGTCAGACGGATGCTGGCATGACCGCGGCGCGGCTCCGCGTGTGCGTGATCGGGCTGATCGTCGTGGCCGCCGTGGTCAGCTTCTTCGGCAACCGGGCGGACAACAAGATCCTGAATGCGATCGGGTTCGGCGCGTTTCTCGGCGCGGTCCTGCTCTACGCCTACTGGCGGCGCGCCGTCAGGCAAGAGCGCGCTGCTAGAGTTTTCGACCGAGAGGCGAAAACCGATGAGACTCGCACTCGCCCAGATCAATAGCGTCGTCGGCGACATCGACGGCAACGCGGCGTCGGTCGCCGAATGGCTCGGTCGGGCGCGCGAGGCGAACGCGGACCTCGTCCTCTTTCCAGAGCTCGTCGTCACCGGCTACCCGCCTGAGGATCTGCTGCTGCGGCCCGGCTTCGTCCGCGCTGCGCGCCGCGCGGTCGACGAGATCGCCCGGTCGGTCCACGGGATCACGGTGCTGCTCGGGGCGCCCCACCTCGAGACGGATCTCTACAACGCGTGCTTCGTGCTCGCCCACGGTGAGGTTCGCGGCGTCTACAAGAAGTGGTACCTGCCGAACTACGGCGTCTTCGACGAGGATCGCTACTTCGCCGCCGGGCGCGACCTTCACCTGCTTCGCCTGGGCGACGTCGTGATCGGCCCGACGATCTGCGAGGACGTCTGGCAGCCCGGACCGCCCGCGACCGATCTCGCGCTCGCCGGTGCGCAGCTGGTGACCAACATCTCCGCGTCGCCGTTCCACGTCGGCAAGGACCGGGAGCGCGAGGAGATGCTCAAGGTCCGGGCCGCTGACAACTCCTGCTTCTTCGCGCTGTGCAACGCGGTCGGAGGCCAGGACGAGCTGATCTTCGACGGCCACTCGGTGGTGCTCGACGACGAGGGCGAGGTGCTCGCCCGCGCCGCCGGGTTCGAGGAAGAGCTGCTGGTGGTCGACATCGACCCGGCCGCCGCGGTGGCACGCAGGCTGCGCGACGTACGCCGCCGCGCGCTCGCGCGCGACCGGGAACCGCTCGCCGCGACCGAGTTGGAGCTCGCTCCGGCGCGCAGCCAGGACACGGCGGTCCCGGCCCGGGTCGCCGAGCAGCTTGACGACCTCGAGCAGATGCGGCTCGCACTCGAGCTCGGCCTGCACGACTACGTGACGAAGAACGGCTTTGGCGACGTCGTGATCGGACTGTCCGGCGGCATCGACTCGGCGCTGACCGCTGCGCTCTGCGTCGAAGCCCTCGGGCCTGGGCGCGTCCATGGCGTCTCGATGCCGTCGCGGTACTCCTCGGAAGGCACGCGCGGCGATGCCGAGCGCCTGGCGTCGTCGCTCGGGATCGACTTCCGCGAGATTGCGATCGAGCCGATGGTCGAAGCCTTCACCGGCGCGCTGGCTGCGACGTTCGCGGGACATGAGAGCGACCTCACCGAGGAGAACCTGCAGGCACGAATTCGCGGCACCCTCCTGATGGCGCTCTCGAACAAGTTCGGCTGGCTCGTGATCGCCACCGGCAACAAGTCGGAGCTGTCGGTCGGGTACTCGACGCTCTACGGCGATCTCGCCGGCGGCTTCGCGCTGATCAAGGACGTCTTCAAGACGGATGTGTTCCGGCTCTCTCGCTACCTCAACGAGCGTTCCGGGCGCGAGCTGATCCCGAGCTCGATCATCGAGCGCGCCCCGAGTGCAGAGCTGCGCGCCGACCAACTCGACGCCGACTCGCTTCCGCCGTACCCGAAGCTCGATCAGGTACTCGAGGCATACGTCGAGCTCGATCGGTCGCGCGAGGAGCTGGGCCAGGACGGCTTCGACCCGGAGGTCGTCGAGCGTGCGCTGGCGATGATCGACCGCGCCGAGTACAAGCGCCGGCAGGCGCCGCCGGGCGTGAAGCTGCGGCCGAAGGCGTTCGGCCGCGACCGCAGGACGCCGATCACGAACCGCTGGACCGGCTGAACCTAGGAGACCAGCCGCTGCAGGACGACGCCGAGCACCGGCAGCGCCAGGGTCAGGCCGTAGCTGAGCCAGCCGACGACGACCAGCGTCGGGCGCGTCGTCTGGGCCCGATCCTCGCGGATCTCCGCCTGCAGCCGCGGGCCGAGCACGAAGTTGTGCAGGTACGAGACCACCACGAGGCAGATCGCGAGCGCGACCTTGACCCAGAACACGATCTGGAACGCCGCGCTCGACTCCCAGTCGCGTGCTGCGAGCGCGACACCCGTGACGCCAGCGACCAGCAGCGCTCCGTAGCCGAGCGGCCGCCAGCGCAGGCCGAGCTCCTTCATCGCCCGACCTCGCGGCTCTCCTTCGAGGGTGCGGATCGCCGGGACGCCGACGAAGATCAGCGCCGTCGAGCCGCCGACCCAGACGGTCGCGGCCAGCAGGTGCACGACGACGAGGACGGCTGTCACGCGCTCAGGATCGTACGCACCCGTTCGAGGAAGTCGGGCGGCGCCAGACGCTCGGTCGTCCGCTCCAGCTGCTCGAGCGTCCACCAGCGATAGTCGGCAACGCCCTCCTCGGCCAGGTCGATCGTCGGCGCCGGCTCGTGCGCGTCCACGCGCACCAGGTACACGTTGTTCGTCTGGTGCAGGAGCCGGCGTGCCCACGGGAACGTGCGCGAGTGCACCCACACGAGCGGGCCGGGCTCGAACTCGTGCAGGCCGACCTCTTCGCGGAGCTCCCGCCGGAGCGCGCTCTCGTGATCCTCGCCTTGCTCGACGCCGCCGCCGGGCGTCCCCCACCAGCTGGCGCCGGTGCTCGGGTTGCGGTACTGCACGAGCAGGATCCGCTCGTCCGCGTCGACGAGGAGCGCGCGCACAGCGTCCCGGTGGCCGGGTGTGAGCCACTCGTGCAGCGAGCGGAACCAGTGCAGCCGCTCGGCGTACGGCACGGCCGCGTTCGCGGGCGAGGTAGACGGGAGCACGTACAGCGCGGTCGGCCCGATCGTGCGCCACTGCGGCCCGAGCTCGGGTCGCTCCTTGAACGTGCCGCGGTACGCCTCCTTGCCAACGAACGCGAGCGCCACCGGATCGAGCTCGGCGGCGATGCGCTCGAGGCGCGATGGGTCGAAGTCGCCGCCCCGCAGGTCGCCCGAGCCGGCGGTCGTGCGCAGAGCGGCGTTCGTCACGCCGAACCCGAGCTCGAGGAGCGCGAACTGCTCGCTCGGCTCGAACAGGCGCGGCGTGAACCGCGCGTCGTGCAGCAGCCGCCAGAAGTCGTTGCGCGGATTCGCAAAGTGGGCTGCGGCGGCTGCCGAGACACGCCCCGGGTTGATCCCGCAGAAGACGCAGGTCAGGCCGGGGCCAAGGACGTCGGGGACTGCGCTAGGAGGAGGAACGGCCACGCGGCTTGCAGCGTGGCACGACCTGCGTCCACGTCGCCGTGCAGACCCACGAGCTCGGCAGCGGCGGCGCGGGCCGCCGGGCGGCATTCACGGTGCGCCGGCGCCGGGTCGTCCACGTGCGGCAGGCCCGGGTCATGCCGCCTCGGCCTCCGGACCGCGCTCGTCGAGGAGCGCCTCGAAGCGAAGGCGCAGCTCCTCGCCCGGTGTGATGCGAGGCGAGCCCTCCATGGCGAGGCGAACGACCGTGACGCGCTCCGTTCTGTTTGCGCCGCCGTAGCAGCGTGCGTAGCACTCCGCCTCGGTCAGCTGTCTGAGCCTCATCGCGGCGAACCCTAGGACCGGGGTCGGACGGATAGATTGGCCGGCGTGACCGTGACGCAGGCCAAGGTCTTCGAATACGCGGTCGAGGTCGACCGTGCCGGCCGCATGATCGTCCCGGGAGGCGCTCAGGTCGAGAGGCCCGAAGGCTGGTCACCCGACCACCTCTTGCTGGCCGCGCTCGTGCGCTGTTCGATCGACAGCCTCGCCTATCACGCGCGCCGCGCCGGCCATGAGGCCGCTGCCGCAGGGTCCGCGCGTGGAACGATCACGCAGCGCGAGTCCGACGGGCGTTACGCCTTCGTCTCGATCGAGGTCTCGCTCGACGTCCAGCTCACGCCACGGATGGACGATCCCTCCGAGTTGATCGCCAGAGCGGAGCGCGACTGCTTCGTCGGCGCCTCGCTGACCGTCGAGCCGCACTACACCTGGCGCGTCGCGTGACAACGGTCACCGACGTTCGCGAGCGTTTCACGGCGCTCCGGCAGCCGCTCGCGTTCTTCGACGGCCCCGGCGGCACCCAGGCGCCCGATTCGGTGATCGACGCTGTCGCCGACTATCTCCGGAGCTCGAACGCGAACGTCGGAGGACCGTTCGCGACCTCGCAGAGAACCGAAGCGCTGCTCGCGGCCGCCCACGAGGCCGCCGCACGATTTCTCCGCGCAACCCCCGGCGAGGTGGCGTTCGGAGCGAACATGACGACGCTCAACTTCGCGCTCTCCCGCGCCGCCTCCCGCACCTGGGTCGCAGGGGACGAGATCGTTTGCACGCGGCTCGACCACGACGGCAATGTCGCGCCCTGGCTCGAGCTCGCACGCGACAAGGGCCTGACGGTGCGGTTCGCCGATGTCGACGACGAATGTCGGCTCGACCTCGAGCAGCTGGGCTCGCTGCTCAACAACCGGACACGGGTCGTGGCGTTCCCGTGGGCGTCGAACGCGGTCGGCACGATGACGCCCGTCGCCGACATCGCCGCGCTCGCGCACGAGGCCGGTGCGCTCGCCTGGGTCGACGCCGTGCACTACGCGCCGCACGGCCCGATCGACGTCACCGCCGCGGGCGCCGACGTACTCCTCTGCTCGCCCTACAAGTTCTGTGGGCCGCACCTCGGTCTCGCCTATCTGAGAAGCGAGACCGCGGCGGACTGGCGGCCGTACAAGGTGCGGCCCTCCGACGACGAGCCGCTCGGACACCGGTACGAGACGGGAACGCTCGCGCACGAGCTGCTTGCGGGCCTCGTGGCGACGGTCGAGTACCTCGACGCCGTCGGCTGGGAGTACATCCAGAGCCACGAGCGCACACTGGGGCAGGTCTTCCTCGACGGCTTGCCCGACGGCTGCCGCCTGTACGGCGTCGCCGCGATGGAGCAGCGGGTTCCGACGTTCGCGTTCAATCTCGACGGGCGCCGGCCTCAGCAGGTCGCGGAGCGGCTCGGGGCAGCGGGCTACGCGGTCTGGCATGGCAACTACTACGCTCTCGAGATCATGCAGCGCCTCGGGCTGCCCGACGGCGCAGTGCGTGTCGGCATCGTGCACTACAACTCGCTGGACGAGGTCAACGGGCTGCTCAGGCAGCTCACCGAGCTCGCAGCCGTCTGACACCACCCGCCCTGCGAAGTAGAGTCGCGCGATGCGCCGCTGGCTTCCGCTGATCATCCTCGCCGCGGCGCAGTTCGTGATGGTGCTCGACTCGAGCGTGATGAACGTCTCGATCTCGCAGATCGTCGACGACCTGAACACGACGGTCACCGGCGTTCAGCTTGCGATCACCGCCTACACGCTGGTCATGGCCGCGTTCATGCTGGTCGGCGCGAAGCTCGGCGACATCTGGGGCCGCGACCGGGCGTTCGGCATCGGCCTCGCCGTCTACGGAGTCGGCTCCCTGACGACGGCCCTCAGCCCGAACCTCGGTGTGCTCCTGATCGGCTGGTCACTGGTCGAGGGGCTCGGCGCGGTCCTCGTGATCCCCGCGATCGCGGCCCTGGTCGCCGCCAACTACGAGGGCAAGGACCGCGCGTTCGGCTTCGGGATCATCGGCGGGGTCGCCGGAGCGGCGATCGCGGTCGGGCCGGTGATCGGCGGCTGGGTGACCACCAACTTCTCGTGGCGCTACGTCTTCGTCGGCGAGGTCGTCGTCGTCATCTTCATTCTCATCGTGCGCAACCGCATGAAGGCAGCGCCGCGGCCCGAGAACCCGCCGACGCTCGATGTCGTCGGCGCGGCCCTGTCGGCTGCAGGCCTCGGTCTGATCGTGTTCGGGATCCTGCGCAGCAGCTCATGGGGTTGGATCCACCCGCTCGACGCCCCTGAGATCGGGGGCAAGGAGATCACGCCATTCGGCTACTCGGTGGTGCCGCTGCTGATCCTCGGCGGGTTCTTCCTGATCTGGTTCTTCAGCCTCTGGGAAAGTCACCGCGACCGCCTCCACAAGGACACGCTGCTCGACCGGCGGCTGCTCAAGATCTCGCCGCTTCGCGCAGGCTTGGCGACGCTGATGTCGCAGCAGCTCGTGCTGATGGGAACCTTCTTCGTGCTTCCCGTCTACCTACAGGTCGTGCTCGGGTTCGATGCCTTCGAGACCGGGAAGCGCCTGCTGCCGATGTCGGTGACGATGCTGATCGCGGCGCTCAGCGGCCCGAAGCTCTCCGCCCGGCTCGCCCCCAGGCTCGTCGTCCGGGTCGGGCTGCTCGCGATGGCGATCGCGGCGGTGATCATGGTCGACACGATCGACGTGCATCTGAACGCACTCGCGTTCAAGCTCTCACTCGCCCTGTTCGGCGTCGGCGCAGGCTTGTTGATGTCGCAGCTCGGCAACGTGATCATCTCCGCCGCGCCTCCGGAGCAGACGAACGAGGCCGGGGGCCTGCAAGGCACCGCCCAGAACCTCGGCTCCTCGCTCGGGACTGCTCTGATCGGCTCGATCCTGCTCATCGGGCTGCTCACGGGCTTCACGAACAGCGTCGCCAACGACCAGAGCCTGTCGCCCCGCGTGCGCACGGAAATCCAGGCGGCGACCGAGAAGGGGATCGAGATCGTGACGACGGAACAGGCGAACGAAGCCGCGCTGGCCGCGGGCCTGAGCCGCCGCGACGCAGAGACCGTGACGGCTCACTACGCAGACGCACAGGTCAAGGCACTGAAGGACGCGATGGTCGGAGTGGCGCTGCTGGCGCTTCTGTCCGTGATGTTCACGCAGGGCCTGCCGAACAGGCCGTCGGCGGAGGGGGCAGCACCACCGGACCCCGCCTGACGTCTCGTCAGACGGAGAGGCTGACGGGCGAGACGGCGATCCAGACGGCAGTGCCCAGGAAGACCGTACAACCGACGGAGAGCATCACGATGCGAAGCCGCGGCGTCACCAGCTTCGTACTCATGCCGGCGAAGAACAATGCCGACGCGAACAGGACGACGCAGAGCACATAGTTGGTCGAGCGCTGGATGTCCCGCAGCGCCGCGAGGGCAGAGGTTTCCGCTTTCGCGTTCAGGTCGTCGGCCTCGGCGCGCGCCGCGAGCCGATACTGCGGCATCGCGAACGGCGTCAGAGGAGCCTTCGCATTCTGGAGCGGTTTGGTCGCGATCCACGCAGCGACGGCGGGCTTGAACTCCTTGCGAAACCGTCTGGCGTAGAAATCCCGGAGCTGCGTCTGGTGCTGCGCGTAGGCATTCACCCATTGCGTGAAGGTGGCGACGTCGATCTCCGTCTGCGTGTTCGCCAGGCCTGACGCCTTGACCGACTCGATCCGCGCGGCGTTCGCCCGCGCTCCTGCCTTCGCCTGCTCGCCGTTCCAGCGGGTCGCCTGGTAACCGCTCCACGCGGTCGCCACCGTCGCGAGCGAGAGGAGCACCGTCGCCAACAACTCGACGCGGTCACGCGCGCCGTGCGCGCTCAGGATGGCACCGGCTTTCCAACCGCGTTACACGGGTATTGCACCTTGGCGCCGACTGCGCCGAGCGCCTCGTCGATCATCCGCAGCGAACGTTGCATCGCGACGGGCTTGAGCCCGCCCACGCCGCCGTTGAACGGATCGTCGAGCGCCTGGAGCAAGAGCAACAGCGCAACCATCACCGAGACGACGGAGCCCATCAAGACGCTCTGCGTGACCGCCCGTTCGCCGCTGTCGGCGAAGAAGAGCATGAACACGAAGATGACGGCCGAGATGAAGAAGAGCACGATCCAGAGCGTCGCCGGGATCACCCCCACGGCGCCGTGGATTCGATCGCGGCGTGCCTCCTCGCGCGCAGAGGTCTGGTCGAGCCACTTGCTGTAGGCGGCCTGCTGTGCCGCGGTGTGCGGTTGCACGCCCCGGAACGTGCGAAACAGCGCGACACCCCATGGATTGATCGCGTCTCCCTGGGTCCCTGCACGCATCTGGTTCCACTCGCCGTTGACCACTGAGCGCGCGTAGCAGACCAGCTCGCCGGTCAACCGGCCCGAGGTCGGCTGGGGGAAGAACTGCGCATCCTCGACCTGCTGCACCAGCACAAGGGCTTCCTGCTCTGCTCCGCTGCGGGACTGGTCGTAACTGGTGAACGCCAGAAAGACGATGAAGCCGAGCAGGACCGAGAATCCGGTCGCCAGAACGCCGAAGACGCCTGCTGCGCGGTCGCCGTCGGCGAAACGGCTGCCCTCGGGTGCGCTTCGGCGTACGACGAGCATCACCGCGATCGCCACGGCGGTCACGGCGGCGACGATCAGGGCTGCCCAGACGACGTTCATCGCGCGAGCCTATCGCTGGCCAACCGGCAAATCCGCTTGTAGGCTCTCAATCCGCGAACGTACTCGAAGCCCCTCAAGAAGGAGATTTCATGATCGCAGCTAGTTATCCGTTCCTCGACGTGCTCTGGACCATGGTGATCTTCTTCATCTGGATCCTGTGGTTCTCGCTGCTGTTCAACATCTGGGCCGACATCTTCCGCCGCCATGACATCTCCGGATTCGGGAAGACCGGTTGGTTGATCTTCACGCTCGTGCTGCCGTTCTTGGGCGTGTTCATCTACCTGATCACCCAGAACGACGGCATGACCGAGCGGAACCTGGAGCGCGCTCGGGGCCAGCAGCAGCAGTTCGAAGAGCACGTGCGGGCAGCGGCTGGAGACAGCGGTGCGGCAGGCGAGATCGAGCGGGCCAAGAAGCTGCTCGACAGCGGCGCCATCACCCAGGTGGAGTTCGACGCGCTGAAGCAGAAGGCGCTGGCGTAGCGACAGCACCGCTCGGGAGATCTCCCCGGGTCACGACTTGAGAAGGCCTGGCCGGGGCGCAGCCTCGGCCAGGCCGGGCTAGACGCCCGATTCGGCTTTGACGCGGCCGCTCTTGACCGCGTCGGTGAGCGCCTCGTAGTCGCGCTCGTTCTGGTCGGCGTACGACTCCGCAAAGAGCGCCAGGGCGCGATCGAAGGTGTCGCTGTTGCCGAGATAGCTGGCGATCGCAACCGCGTCTCCGGAACGGGCGTGCGCACGTGCCAGCTCGCCCGCGCAGACCCTCGCGTAGGCGCTCATCGCGTTCGTGTCCATCAACTCGATGATCGCCGTTCCCTTCGCGTCCCAGAGCTGGCGCACGTAGAAGTCGCGTTTGAGGCCGTCGAGGCCCGTGGTCCGGATCCAACCGAGCATGATGTCGCTGGCCGCCTGCGTGAGACGCTGGCCCTCGACGACCCGTTGCCCCTGGTTGGCGAATTCGCTCTTGGCCAGAAACGGCTGGAGCACCGAGGGTTGGGCCTCCTTGAACTGCAGAAACAGCGGATCGTCGCCGTCGCGGCCGAGGAGCAGGAGGATCCAGGCCCGCGTGCCGACGCTGCCGACGCCGACGACCTTGCGGGCGGCATCGACGACCCGGAAGCGCTCGAGGAGCTTCCGGCGATCTCCCGAGAGGGTGCGCCGGTAGGAGTGGAGCACGCCGCGCATGAAGTCCTCGATCTCGTGCGCACGTTCCGGGCCTGCGAGATCCTCGATCGGCACGATCACCGGTGGGTCGTTGACGATCCGTCGCTCGCCGTCGACGATCTCCGTCATCCTCGCGAACGCCTTCAGGCTGTCCTTTGCCCTCGACTTCGCGATGTTCTGCTCGAAACGCCGGCGCTGCTCGGCGCTCGCACGCGCCGTCCAGCGCGCTGCGAGCTCGGCGAGGTCGCTGCGCGCGTACCACAGGTCGAGGCTGCGCATGCCGGCGAAGCTCCCCATCGCGGTCCGGTATGCCCGCCCCAACGCCAGGTTGACGACGTTTCGCTGCTTGTCGCTGAAGCCACGATCGCGACCGGCGACGGCGAAGCTCGCCGCGAGACGCTTCACGTCCCACTCGAACGGCCCTGGGAGGGTTTCGTCGAAGTCGTTGATGCTGAACACCTGCCGGCGGTCCGGCGCCGCGAACGTGCCGAAGTTCGAGAGGTGGGCATCGCCGCAGAGCTGGGCCTCGAGCGCGGTGTGCGGCTGGCCCGCCAGGTCGGTGGCCATCAGATACGCCCCGCCGCGGTAGAACGTGAACGGCGACACCAGCATCCGGCCGTAGCGGATCGGCACGAGCTCGGGGACCCGGGTCTTCGCCTGCTGCTCGAGCAGCTGAACCGCATCCGGTCGCTTCGCCGGCGGCGCCCAGGCCGCGTGCGAGGAACGCGGCACCTTCGCGCGCACCGCCTTGCCGTAGGCCACACGGTCGCTCACCGAGCTGTACTCGCTGCCAACAGCGCGGCGACGGGACGCGGTGATCTCCTCCTCTTTGGGTTCACCCATCCCGGCTCACCCTAACCGACGCCGGACCGCGGTTCGACCGCCGGATAGGCCTCGCCTGTCGCCCGCGCAAGCGGCGAGCCTGCCTCGCGCCCGATCGCATCCGGGTCGACCTGCCGCGACGCCGCCTCCGCGATCGTCAGCAGGTGGAAGTAGACGATGTCGACGACCGGATGGCGCGTCGGCAGCACGGTCACTTCGACGTCGAGCGCGCCAAGCACGCGCGCGAGCTCGTGAGCGCGCTCTGCCGCAACGCCCTCACCCTCGAGCACGAACGCGTGCGCGCCGGGCTCGACGGCCGCCAGATACCCGTGCAGCAGCTGCTCGGTCTCGAACGCCTCGGCGCCGACCCGCGCTCCTTCCCGCAGCTTCAGCACTGCCTCCTGCGCCGTCGGCCAGTCCCTGCCCGCACCGGCGACGATCACACGCTCCGGCAGACCCGCCGCGACCTCTTGCCGGAGCGCCTGTTCGACGGCTCCGGGCAGCCAGGTCACGTCCTGGCCGTGCAATGCGGCAAGTCCAGCGACGGCGCAGGTGTAGCTCGCCGTGTGACACCACGACCGCTCGACCTCGGGCGTGACCACGACGACCTGGTCGGCAGCCTCGGCGAGTGGCGACGATTCCCTGCCGGTGACGAGCCACGTCTCGCCCGGAAAGTTGCGCACGACTGCGAGCGTCAGCGCCGTCTCTCCCTCATGGGAGACCGCGACCAGCACGTCGGCCTCGGGCGGCTCGAGAGCGGCCTCGAGCGCCTGCACTGCGACACCACCGGTCTGCGCGGCGTGGAACGACGTGCCGCAGCCGGTGTGGACGACCCGGGCTCCCTCGGGCAGGCGGCGATCAGTCGGAACCTGCCGCAGCCAGTCCGGCTGGGCGAACACGGCGCGTCTCGTCTCTCCGGACATAGCCGCCTCTATACCATCGCGCGCGTGCCCGAGTTCCCGTGGGTAGAGCACGAGCACGTCCGGTTCCGCGACTGCGACGCAATGGGCCACGTGAACAACGCGGTCTACTCGACGTATCTCGAGCAGGCGCGGATCGGCATCCTCGGTGGGCTCGAGCCGTTCATCCTCGCGCGGGTGGAGATCGACTTCCGCTCCGAGCTCCGCGCGGGCGAGCCCGTCGAGGTGCGGAGCCGCTGTGCCGACCTGGGCACGAAGAGCTTCCGCCTCGCCCACCAGATCTGGGCCGGCGACCGCCTGGTCGCAGAGGCCGTCAGCGTGCTGGTCGGTTACGACTACGCTCGCAACGCATCCGTCCCGATCACCGACGACGTGAAGAGGAGACTCACCGTATGACCGTCTACCAACGCCACACCCTCTCGAACGGCCTGCGCGTGCTGACCGCGCCGCTCGAACACGCCAAGTCGGTGGCCTGCTACGTGATGCTCGCCGCCGGGTCGCGCTACGAAGATGCGTCGAACCGCGGCATTGCGCACTTCGCTGAGCACATGTTCTTCAAGGGAACGGAGCGGCGGCCGACCGCGCGCGACCTGTCGATGGAAGTCGACCGGATGGGCGGTGAATTCAACGCCTTCACCTCGAAGGAGTACACCGGCTACTACATCCGCTGCGCAGGCGAGCAGCGCGACACCGCGCTCGACGTGCTGGTCGACATGATCCGCAACTCAAAGTTCGACGCCGACGAGCTCGAGCGCGAGAAGGGCGTGATCATCGAAGAGATGAACATGTACTTCGACACGCCCCGCGACTACGTCAGCTCGCTGTACGAGGAGCTGGTCTTCGGCTCGAACCCGCTCGGCTGGGAGACACTCGGCACGAAGGAGACGATTCACGGGACGACGCGCCAGACGTTCATGGACTACCTCGGACACTGGTACACGCCGCGCCGCATGGTCGTCGGAGTCGCGGGAGCGGTCGGCGACGATCTGATCCCGACGCTCGAAGGGCTGCTCGGCGACATGACGGGGAACGGCGCCGGCGAGCCCGCGCCAGCCCAGATGGACGCCGCCACCGCGCCGCAGATCCGGCTGCACCGGAAGGACTCCGACCAGGCGAATATCTGCCTCGGTGTTCCGTCGTATCCGCTCGACCATCCGGACCGCTACGCGTTGCAACTGCTCGGCACCGTGCTCGGCACCGGCATGTCGTCCCGCCTCTTCCTCGAGGTGCGCGAGCGCCGCGGCCTCGCCTACTACGTGTACGCGCTGAACAGCTCGTACACCGACACCGGAACGCTCGCCTCGCAGGCCGGCGTCGACCTGAACAGGGCCGACGAGGCCGTCGGCGTGATCGCCGACGAGTTCCGCAAGCTGGCCGACGCGCCGGTCCCGGCCGACGAGCTCGAGAAGTCGCGCGCGCTCGCCAAGGGCCGCTTCGTGCTGCAGACCGAGAGCCCGAACGGGTTGATCCTGTTCGGCCTACGGCGCGAAGTGCTCGAGGGCCAGGCCGTCGAGCCCGAAGAGCTGCTCGCCGGCATCGACACGGTCACGGCCGAGGATGTGCAGCGGGTTGCGCAGGACGTGATCGGCTCGAACGGGATGCGGCTCGCCGTGATCGGCCCGTTCGACGACGAGGAACGCTTCCGCTCGCGACTTTCCTAGGTGTAAGGCCTACACCTAGAGCGTTGCGAGGTCGCCCTCGAGGTGCGCGCGGTCGTCCGCCTCGCGGATCTCGACCGCGCGCGCGAGCTCGACGTACTGCTGCACGGCTTCCTGGTCGCCGGAGGCGCCACTCGCGCGCGCGAGTGCTTCGTACGCGAACGCAAGATCCCAGTCGCCGAGCGCGTGGCGCTCGCAGAGCTGGAAACAGCGCTCGGCATGATGCAAGGCGGGCTCCGTGCGTCCGACGAGCGAGTACACGCGAGAGAGCAGCCAGGCGCTGCGCGCACGATTCTCGGGCTTGCACTCCGGCGCGATCGCCCAGTGGTAGGCGGACGCATGCGCGCAGTCGACCATCAGGTCGTCGTCACCACGTGATTCGATCAGCTGCCACGTCTCGTTGAAGAGGTCGACTCCCGCCTGCCGCTCGTCGCTCATCAGGCGAGTCTGCCGAACGTCCCGTCCTGCCGGACCGGTGAACGGCGATCTGCATCAAAAGAAGCGGCGGACGCCGCGGAAGTCGCTGGTGCGCACCGGAACGAGCCGCACCTGGCTCCGCGAGTTGGGTGACTCGATCATCTGTCCGTGGCCGACGTACATCGCGACGTGACCGACGACCGGATGCTCGTAGAAGAGCAGGTCACCCGGTAGCGCAGCCGAGAGCGGCCCCGGCGTGCCCGCCGCGAACTGGGCGTCCGCATCGCGGGGGATCGTGATCCCGTGCGCGCGATACACCGCCCACGTGAGACCCGAGCAGTCGTAGCCCCACACCGAGAGACCGCCCCAGAGGTACTGCAGGCCGAGGAACTGCTCGGCGCTCGCGACGAGATCGGCACGCGTATGCGGCAGCGCGCTCGTGTCAGCGCCGGGGAGCGCCCCCACCGGCACGTCGGAACCGAAGCCGACCTCGGTTCCGTTCCGGAGCCTCGCCGAGCGCACGGTGACGACGAGCCGTTTCGAAGCCACGGCCGGCCCGAGCTGCCACGAGCGCACCCAACCGGGATAGCCACGAGCGTCGAGCGGCGAGGGCTGATCGGGTACCGCGATGTGCGTCCAGCCACCACGCCGGTCGAGCACGAGCACGCGCTCGCCGTAGAGCACCTGCGTCGGCATGTGCCCGACGAGCGCGAGCCGCTCGGAGTAACTGATCGCGGACGTCGGCCAGAGATGCGGATCGAGCGGCAGGTGGCCCGCGTTCGGCGCCTCCCAGACGTTCGCGACCGGCACGCGAACCGTTGCTTGTGCCAAGTTGGCACTAGCAAGCAGGAGCGAGACGGCGAGCGTCGCGAACACTGCACGCAAGGCTAAAGGCAACGCCCGTCTCCGCCGATGGGGAGAGCAGTGAAGCTCGCCGTTCTCGTCAGCCTGACCGCACTACTCGGTGTCGCACTATTCGGTGTCGCACTGCTCGGTGCGACCACCGCGTCCGCGGCAACGCCGGCCGCCTATCGCGCGCAGGTCAACCGCATCTGCCGTGGCTACACGCCGACGGGCAAGAAAATCGAGACCGCGATGAAAGACGCGCTCGCGAAGAAGGATTACCAGGCTTACGGCGTCGCGCTCGGCGAGCTCCTGATCCTCAACCTGAGCCAGGACCGGAAGATCGAGGCCGTGCCCGTCCCGCTGCCGCTGAAGCCGCAACTGGCGCCGATCATCGCCCGCCTGAAGAAGATCGACGCCCACACCCAGCTGGCGCTGCTCCGCGCCCGCCAGAGCGACTCGACCGGCCTGGCGACGGAGTTGACCACGATCGGAACGCTCGCGAAGCCGCTGAACGCGCAGCTCGACAAGGCCGGCTTGCGCGACTGCGGCTCGAACCAGAGCTAGTTAGGCGTCGTCCGACTGCTCGGCCTGGCCGCGAGCACGTAGCTCGTCGACGACCGAGGCATCCGCGAGCGTCGTCGTGTCGCCGAGCGGGCGGTTCTCGGCCACGTCGCGGAGCAGCCGCCGCATGATCTTCCCGGAACGGGTCTTCGGCAGCTCGGGCGTGAAGACGATGTTCGCCGGCTTGGCGATCGGTCCGATCTTCTGCGCCACGTGGTCGCGGAGCTCCTCGAGCTTCTCGACCGAGCCCTCGCCGCCGCCCTTCAGCGTCACGAACGCGACGATCGCTTGCCCCGTCTGCGCGTCGTTGCGCGCGGCGACCGCGGCCTCGGCGACCTCCTGGTGGTCGACGAGCGCCGACTCGACCTCGATCGTCGAGATGCGGTGCCCCGACACGTTCATCACATCGTCGACCCGGCCGAGCAGCCAGAAGTCGCCCTCTTCGTCGATGCGTGCGCCGTCGCCGGCGAAGTAGATGTCCTCGTACTTCGACCAGTAGGTCTCCCGGAAACGAGCGTCGTCCCCATGGATCCCGCGCAGCATCGCCGGCCAAGGCCGCTTCAGCACGAGGTAGCCGCCGCCGCCCGGCCCGACCTCCTCGCCCGCCTCGTTGTAGATCCCGGCGTCGATGCCGGGGAACGGCTTCGTCGCGGAGCCTGGCTTGAGCGTCGTCACGCCGGGAAGCGGCGTGATCATGATCATCCCCGTCTCGGTCTGCCACCACGTGTCGACGATCGGGCAGCGGCCACCGCCGATGTGCTCGTGGTACCAGACCCACGCCTCGGGGTTGATCGGTTCGCCGACCGAGCCCAGGAGCCGCAAGGACGAGAGGTCGTGCTGCCCCGCGAACTCCGGCCCCCACTTCATGTGCGTGCGGATCGCGGTCGGTGCGGTGTAGAGAATGTCGACCTTGTAGCGCTCGATGATCTCCCACCAGCGGTCCTTGTCGGGGAAATCGGGCGTTCCTTCGTACATCACGCTCGTGGTGGCGTTGCAGAGCGGGCCGTAGACGATGTAGCTGTGGCCGGTGACCCAGCCGATGTCGGCCGCACACCAGTAGACCGATTCGGGCTTGATGTCGAAGATGTAGTGGTGCGTCGTCGCGACGCCGACCAGGTAGCCGGCCGTCGTGTGCACGATCCCCTTCGGCTTCGCAGTCGTGCCCGACGTGTACAGCAGGTAGAGCAGGTCCTCGCTGTCCATCGGCTCGGGCGGACACTCGGACTCGTCGGTGACGACGTCGTGCCACCAGACGTCGCGGTCGCCGGTCATCGGCACCTCCCCGCCCGTACGGCGGAGCACGAGCACGTGCCTGACCGTCGGCGAGGCCGCCACCGCCTCGTCGGCGGTCCGCTTCAGCGGCACGGTCGTGCCGCGCCGCCAGGCCTCGTCCTGCGTGATCAGGACCTCGCAGCCCATGTCCCGCAGGCGGTCGGAGAGCGAATCGGCCGAGAAGCCGCCGAAGACGACCGTGTGCGGCGCGCCGAGCCGCGCGCACGCCAGCATCGCGACGGGCGCCTCCGGGACCATCCCCAGATAGATGCCGACGGGCGTGCCTTTGCGGACGCCGAGCGCCTTGAGCGCGTTCGCACACTTCACGACCTCGCGCTGCAGGTCGGAGAAGGTAAGCGTCCGGCGGTCGTCGGCCGGCTCGCCCTCCCAGTGGTAGGCGACCTTGCCGCCGAGACCGTTCTCGACGTGCCGGTCGAGGCAGTTGTAGGCGATGTTCAGCTTGCCGCCGAGGTACCACGACGCATAGGGCGGCTTCCACTGGAGCAGCTCGCCGAACGGCTCGAACCAGGAGACCCGCTCGCGCCCTTCCCGCTCCCAGAACGCCTCGAATCCCTCGCCGTAGATGGCGGGCTGTGCGTTTGCCTGCGCGGCGAACTTCTCGGGAGGCGGGTAGCGCCGCTCCTCGAGGAACATCGTCTCGATCGCTTGGCTCACGCCTCTAAGTCGTACGGGTAGTTCGTCAGGTTCTCGGCGCCGTGCTCGGTCACGAGCACGATGTCCTCGAGCCGCACGCCGCCGTAGCCCTGCCGGTAGCACCCCGGCTCGACGGTCACGACGTCGCCCGCGATCAGCGGCCGCTTCGACGCGAGCCCCATGCCCGGCGCCTCGTGCACCTCGAGGCCGACACCGTGACCGAGCCCGTGGAAGAACCCGTTCGCGAGCGGTACGCCCGGCGTCTTCGTCCGCTGCGTCGACTCGCCCGCCGCCTCGAAGATGTCGCACGTGCCGTCGAAGATCGACCTGCCGTCGGCATCGCCCTTGATCTCCGAGACCGCGCGGTCGAGCGCTTCCTTGCACAACCGATGCCACTCGCGAACGTCGTCGGGCACGTCACCGATCACGAACGTGCGCGTCATGTCGGAGAAGCAGAACGACTCGTTGTCGCGCGGCCAGACGTCGATCACGATCGGCACGCCCGCGCGAATCGGCCCGGAGCCCATGTCGTGGCCGACGGCGCCCTGCGGCCCCGGCGCGACGATGAAGTCGTCGGATGTGGTGCCGTGCCGGACGAACGCCTCGCTCATCGCGGCCTTGACGCGCTCCACGGTCAGAGGAGCGCCGTCGACCTGCAGGCCGTCGCCGTTCCCGCCCGCGGCGCGGCGGAACAGGTCGCGGGCCGCGTCCATCCCGGCCTCGGCGGCCCGCTGGGCCCGCCGGATACCGGCGAGCTGCTGCTCGGTCTTGACGCGCCGCCGGTCGTCGAACGTTTCGCCGTCGGTCGTCAGCTCGACACCGGCGCCCCGGAGCTTGTCGGCAAGCCAGAGCGGAAACGTCTCGGGCACCAGGGCCTTCGTCACGCCGAGCTTCTGCACCGCTCGGAGCGTCGTCTCACGCCGGACTTCGGCGTACGAAAGGCCCTGGGCGATCAGGTCGTCGGAGCCGAACTCCTCCCCGGGGTGGAGCTCGAACAGGCCGAGTTCCTCCAGACGGGCAATCTCCATGGCGCCGATCGCGATATGCCGTGCGCCCTCGCGCTCGACGTACAGGAAGGGGTCGGGGATTCCCAGCGGCACCTCGTGCCGCAGCTCGGGCGACCTGAAGGTGTCGCCATAGATCAGGACGTCGGTCATGCGCGTGACTCTAACTAGGATGAAGCTGGTGGATGCGCGTTCGCGTGCGCTCGAGCTGGTCGAGCAATGGGATGACGAGCTGCAGCGATTGCTGCCGTCTGACGCCGACATCTTCGACGTCCACCTCCATCTGGGGCACGACCTCGACGGGATGGTCGGCGACTACGACCAGCTCGAGGAGCTGATGGCCAGGTACGGCATCTCCCGGGCCTTCATGTTCTGTCTCGACGAGCCCGACCGGCATCCCTCCTTCCGCGCGGCGAACGACCGCACGCTGGCCTTTGCCGAGCGCTCGAACGGGCGCCTGATCCCGTTCCTGCGGCTCGATCTGAACGAATCGCCGCTCGCAGAGGCGAAGCGATGCCTCGAGGCGGGAGCACGCGGGATCAAGCTCCATCCGCGGGCGCAGGGGTTCACGGCGGCCGACGAGCGGCTGCGGCCGGTTTTCGAGCTCGCCTCCCAGCACCGGGTGCCGATCTTGATGCACGGCGGTCGCGGACTGCCACCGATCGCCGCCGGGCTCCGGAAGCTCGTCGACGACTACCCGGGCGCGACTCTGATCATCGCGCACGCCGGCATCGCCGACCTCGCCGAGCTCGCACGCTCGATGGCCGGACGGAAGGGCGTGCTCTTCGACACCTCGACGTGGAGCCCGGTCGACCTGCTCGACTTCTACCGGCAGATCCCGCCGGAACAGGTGGTGTACGCGAGCGACTACCCCTACGGCCAGCAGCCATCGTCGCTGCTGATCGCGTTGCGCACGGCCCAGGTCGCCGGCTACTCCGACGATCAACTCCGCGGGATGCTCGCCGGCACGGCAAACGCACTTGCCGACGGGCGCGAGCTGCCGGAACCGACCAGCCCGCTCGGCCCGGACAGCTTCACCCAGCCGCTGCAGCTGGCCCGGATCCACCAGTACCTGTCGATGACGACGCCGCTCCTCTGGATGCGCCAACCCGACACGACGGGCATGCTCGGCCTGGCGATCAACGCGTGCGCCGAGCGCAACGGCCATGCCGAGACGGTCGACCGCATCCATGAGCTGCTGATCGCCGCACGCGATCTCTGGGCGACGCTGCCCGAGATCGAGAATGAGGAGCAACGCCGCTTCGAGACGCGCCTGACGTTTCGCTTGATCCACCTCGCAGACATCGAAGCGGTGACGGCAAGTGCCTGAGCTGACGGTGAACGAGCACGTCTACGACGTGCGCTCGCCGGTCGGAGCGACGCTGGCCGAGGTGCTGCGCGACGAGCTCGCGCTGACCGGGACGAAGATCGCCTGCGGCGAAGGTCACTGCGGCGCCTGCACGGTGCTCGTCGACGACGTGCCGACGCTCTCGTGCATCACGCTCGCCCACACCCTGAACGGCGCGAAGGTGACGACGATCGAGGGCCTCCGCGACCATCCGATGGTCGAGTCGTTCGTGCGGGCCGACGCACTGCAGTGCGGGTTCTGCACCCCCGGGCAGATCGTGAGCGCTGTCGCGCTCGTCGATGCGTCGCCGGCACCGAGCTCCGATGAGATTCGTCACGGGATGGCGGGCAACCTTTGCCGTTGCGGTGCGTACCCCAAGATCGAGGAGGCAATCCGAACGTGGCGAGACTGATCCGTACCGAGAAAGAGGTCGAGGGCCGCTACGAAGAGGTCTGGCTCGTCGTCGACGAGGACGCGCTCGAGCAGTGGCCCGAGGGGCCGCGCGAGATCGTCGGACGTCCGGCGACCCGGGTCGATGGACTCGAGCGCGCCCGTGGCGAGGCCACGTTCACCGCCGATCTGCGCTTGAGCGGCATGCTGCACACCGCCGTCCTCCGGTCGCCGCACGCAGCGGCCAAGGTGCGCCGGATCGACCTCGCACCTGCGCTCGCCCTGCCGGGCGTGCACGCCGCGGTCGGGCCGGGCGAGATCCCCCAACTGGTACACGAATGCGACTACCAGGGCGTCGCCGTCGCCGCGGTCTGCGCCGACACGTTCGCGCACGCCCAGGCGGCAGTCGCTGCGATCGAGGTCGACTGGGACGTCCGCGAACCGCTGCTCGATCCCGACGAGGCAGTCCGGCAGGGCTCGCTGCTCGGCGAGGCGCGCGTGCGTGTGCGCGGCGACTACGAGCGCGGGCTGGCCGAGGCCGACGTCGTCGTCTCCGGCGAGTACACAACCGCCGTCGTCCTGCACAACTCGATGGAGACCCATCAGGCGGTCGTGCAGTGGGTCGGCGGCGGTGTCGAGGTGCACATCTCGACGCAGTTCATCTGGGGAATCCGCGCGGCGGTCGCCGAAGGGCTCGGGCTGCAGCCCGACAAGGTCCGGGTGATCTGCCACTACATGGGAGGCGGATTCGGCTCGAAGAACGGGCCCGACGACTACACCTTCATCGCAGCCGAGCTCGCGAAGCGGACCGGACGGCCGGTCAAGTGCGCCCTGACCAGGCGCGAGGAGAACGTCGCCGCCGGCAACCGCAACGCGACGATCCAGCGGCTGACCGTCGGCGCACGCAGCGACGGCACGCTGACGGCGCTCGGCGGCGAGTTCGTCAACGCCGTGGGCTGGTCGGGCTGGTCGTCCGGAACCGAAGGACCGATGCAGATGCTCTACGCCTGCCCGAACGTCCGCACGACGACGCACGCGGCACGGACGAATCAGCCGCCGATGAAAGCGTTCCGCGCACCCGGTTTCGTGGAAGGGACATTCGGGCTCGAGGCGCTGCTCGACGAGCTCGCGGCCAAGCTCGAGCTCGACCCGCTCGAGCTGCGGCGCAAGAACTACGCCGAGCGGGACGAGGTCGACGAACGGCCCTACAGCGGCAAACAGCTGCTCGAGTGCTACCGCCGCGCAGAGCCGCACTGGGAGCGGCGCCACGAGGTGCGCGCACGCTCCACCGCCACGGTCAAGCGCGGCGTCGGCATGGCCTCGCAGATCTGGTACGGCGGCGGCGGCCCGCCCAGCTACGCCTGGATCCGCGTCGGCTCGGACGGGCACGCAACGGTCGTGACGGCGATGCAGGACATCGGCACGGGCACGAAGACCGCGATGGCGCAGATCGCAGCAGAAGAGCTGGGGATCCCGCTCGAACACGTGACCGTCTCGCTGGGTGACTCGGCGCGCGGCCCCTACGCCGCGATCAGCGCCGGCTCGTCGACCACCCCGTCGATGGGGCCGGCCGTCCGCGCAGCCGCCGCCGACGCCAAGCGGCAGATCGTCGAGATCGCCGAGCAGCGCGGCGACGCGAACATGCCGCTCGCCGAGGTCGTCGCGCTGCTCGAGGACGCGCAGATTCTCGGCAAGGGCGCACGCGGCCCGAATCCGACAGGGATGCAGGTGTTGACGTTCGGCGTGCAGGTGGCCGAGGTCGCCGTCGACGTCGAGACCGGCGAGATCTGGGTCGAGCGGATCGCGGCCGTCCACGACGTGGGGCGCGTGATCAACCCGCTCGGCGCCTCGAGCCAGATCGAGGGCGGGATCATCCAGGGGGTCGGCCACACACTCTCGGAGCAGCGTCTGCACGATCCGAGCACCGGCCTGATCCTGAACACCGGCCTCGACGCGTACAAGCTGCCGACGATCGCCGATGTCCCGGAGATCGTCAGCGAGCTGATCGACCGTCCCGACGCGCACCTGACGAACCTCGGCTCGAAAGGGCTCGGCGAGCCACCGATCATCCCGACGGCAGCCGCGATCGCAAACGCGATCCGTGATGCGACGGGCGCCGACGTACGGCAGCTGCCGATCACCCGGGCCGAGATGCTCCGGGCGTTGCGCGAGGCCGACCAGCGCCGGACCGCGAAGGAGAAGGTTGGAGCTCCGGCGGGCGTCTAGCGTCGACGAGGTCGCAGGCGACACGCTGCTGCTTGCAGGCGGGACGGAGCTCGTCCCGCTCTTGCGGGCTGGCCTCGCGGCCGGCGACACGCTCCTCGACGTGCGCGGGATCGTGCCTCGTGGCGTTGCGGCGGGCTCGATCGGCGCAGGTGCGACGCTCGCCGAGCTCGAATGCGATCCGGGGATCCCCTCCGTGCTGCGTGAGGCGTGCCGGCTTGCCGCGAGTCCTCAGCTCCGCAACATGGGCACGCTCGCCGGCAATCTGCTGCAGTCGACCCGCTGTTCCTATTGGCGGCTCGACTGGCCGTGCCGCCTGCACGGCGGCGACGAGTGCTTCGCGCACAACGGAGAGCACGCGGAGCATGCGATCTTCGCGAACGGCTTTTGCGCTTCGGCGCATCCATCCGACCTTGCGGCAGCGCTGCTGGCGCTCGACGCCACGGTGCGCACGAACCGGCGCGAGCTACCCCTCGCTGCGCTGTACCGGCTGCCGACGGCCGACGACCGCAGGACGACGACGATCGAGTCCGGCGAGCTGATTCTCTCGGTCGAGTTCCGCGACTGCGACGCGTCCGTCTACCTGAAGGCGATGGAGCGCAAGCGCTGGGCATTCCCGCTCGTCGGTGTCGCCGCCGTCCGGCGCGGTGACGAGACCCGGGTGGCGCTGAGTGGTGTGGCGCCGACGCCGTGGCTGCTCGACGACAGCCTGGATGCCGCGACGCCGCTGCCCGGGAATGCGTACAAGGTCGAGATCGCGAAGGCGCTCGTCCAGCGAGCCGAAGCTGCGCTGACGGCCGCTTGACCCGGTTCCGGCTGACGCTCCTCGCGCCGTTGGCGCTCGCACTCGCCGCCTGCGGGTCCTCGCAGCAGCAAACGACGGCTGCGGCGCCGCCGGCGGCGGCGCGACGACGACGACGACGACGACGACTCAAGGAGGCTGCCGCTCCGTCACGCCCCCACCGGCCGAGCAGCGCCACGGCACGAAGCCGACGACGTCGCTCGATCCGTCGAAGACCTACGACGTGACGCTACGGACGAACTGCGGCAGCTTCGTGATCCGGCTCGCCGTGAAGACGTCGCCGCACACCACCGCGTCGTTCGTCACGCTCGCCCGTGCCGGTTATTTCGACCGGACGGTGTTCCATCGCATCGTCCCGGGCTTCATCATCCAGGGCGGCGACCCGACGGGCAGCGGCACCGGCGATCCCGGCTACAAGACCGTCGACCCACCACCGCCGAACACGCGGTACACGTTCGGAACAGTCGCGATGGCGAAGACGCAGACCGAGGCGCCCGGCACGAGCGGCAGCCAGTTCTTCGTCGTCACCGGAGCAGACGCCGGGCTCCCCGCGGAGTACGCCGTACTCGGCACTGTGGTGGCCGGGATCCCGGTCGTGCGGCGGATCGGCAAGCTCGGTGACCCGACGACCGAGCAACCGACCGAGACGGTCGAGCTCGAGCGCGCGACCGTCAGAGTCAAGTGACGGTCGCCGCAGTGGTGCTCGCCGCCGGGGCGGCGTCGCGCTACGGCGGCCCGAAGCAACGAGCGCTCCTGCCCGCGGTCCTCACGGCCCTCTCCGAGACGGAGGTGTCTCCGATCGTCGTGGTCGAAGGAGCCTGGGCTCTCGAACCACGTTCGAACGAGGTTCACGAGGTGACGCTCGTCCACTGCGCCGACTGGGCGGACGGGCCGGGAGCCTCGCTCCGCTGCGGTCTCGCAGCACTCGGGGACGAGGTCACCGACGCGCTCGTCGTGCTCGCCGACGGACCGGAGCTCGATCCGCGGGCCGTGTCCCGTGTGGCCGCGGCCGCCGGCTCCGCGGCCGTGCTCGCCGCGACCTACGACGGCTCGCGCAGCCACCCGGTGCTGCTCGCCCGCTCCGCCTGGCCGTCGGTACCTGTCGAGGGTGCGCGGGCCCTCGAGCCGGTGCTGGTCGACTGCTCCGACCTGCGCCCGCCCGGCGACGTCGACTACGCGAGCCGGGTCAGTTGAGCGGCGTGCGGAGCGCCGCGAGCTTCGCCTTCAGGGCCGGCGACATCGGCTCGGCGGTCGCGACGCGGACGTAGTGGCGCAAACGCTCCTCGAACCGGTAGCGGCGGGCACACCAGCTGCAGCCTTCGAGGTGCCGCTCGGCCTCCTCGACCTCGTCGGGAGAAAGCGAACCGTCGAGGAACGGCTGCATCATCTCCTCGCACTTCTCGCACCAGTCGATCACATCGCCACCACACCGTCAGCGAGGTTCTTCTTGAGGATACGCCTGCCGCGGTGCAAGCGGGACATGACGGTGCCGATCGGGATGTCGAGAATCTGGGCCGCGTCGGCGTACGAGAACTCACCGATGTCGACGAGCACGACCACGTCGCGGAAATCGTGCGGCACTTCGGCCAGCGCATCGACGATCGAGTCCTGGCTGAGCCGCTCGAGCACGCGCTCCTCGTCGGGGTTCTCGTCCGGCGCCTGCGATTCGAGCTTGTTGTAGAGGAAGTAGTCGCCGGCCTCGGTGTCGAGCGAAGTGGTCTGCGGCGTCCGCTGCACGCGACGCCCACGGTCGATGTTCAGGTTCGTGAGGATGCGGAGGAGCCACGCCCGCAGGTTCGTGCCCGGAGTGAACTGGCGCCACGAGCGGAATGCGCGCTCGTAGGTCTGCTGGACGAGATCCTCGGCCTCTTCGCGCGAGCCCACGAACCGACGGGCGACGCGGTAGACCTGGTCACTCAATTCGAGCGCCTCCTCCTCGAACCTGACGCGAGCGCGCGCCTCTTCGGCGAGCTTGCGTGTGTCGGCGGCAGTCGGTGCGCTCTCGCTCATCCGGCGGCCACCCTAGCAATGGTTCGAACGAATGCTGAGGGCGTCTGATTCCCGCTAAACGGTGACTTGCTCGCGGAAACCGCCGCGGGCCATCAACTCGAGGAGGGCGGCCCGGGACGTCCGCTCGCCGTCGTAGACGAGTTGCACCTGCCCCATCAGGCTGGCATTCGCAGACTCGAGCCCCTCGGCGCCTTCGAGCACCTTGGCAAGCCGCATCACACAGCGCTCGCAGCGAATGCCGGTGACCTGGACCAGCTCCGTCGTCACGGTTCGAAGCCTAGCGACCTCGTGACGAGATCCGCCGCCGCCTCGAGTGCCGAAGAGGTGACCTGGAGATCCGCCTCGCAGCCCGCCGGGTCGAGCCGGTCGAGGGCGAACTCGCCGCCGAGTGCCCGTGCCGCCGGTCGCACCAATTCGATCAGCTCGGCACCCAGGCTCGCCGCGCGTCCGACCCGGTCGCCGGCGGGGTGCAGCAACTCGGCTCGGGGCCCGGAGCGGGCGGCCGCCCACCGGTTCTGCGCATAGTCGGCACGGCCACGGTCGGCGAGGAGTGCGGCGTTCCGCGGGAGACCGTTGTCGAGCGCGGTCGCGCACATCGCCTGCAGGAGCGCGGCGAATGCCGCCGAGAGGCGCACGTCTGTGGGCTGGTCCGGAATGCGCACCTCGAGCGTGCCGAGCGCCGGGTGCGGCCGGACGTCCCACCAGATGCGCGTGTAGTCCTGGGTCACGCCGAGCGCGACGAGCCGCTCGACCCACGACTCCCACTCGCCGTACGTCGCAAACCCCGGCGGCCCGCCCGCACGCGGCAGTTCGGCGAGCACCGGCGCGCGGTTCGACGCCATTCCCGTCAGCTCGCCCGAATACCAGGGCGAGTTGGCCGAGAGCGCGAGCACGACCGGCAACCAGGGGACGATCGCCTCGAGACACCGCCAGCACTCCTCCGCGGAAGCCATCCCGACGTGCACGTGCAGGCCCTGGACACCTTGCCGCCGCACCGAGGGTCCGCCGTACGCGACGAAGCCGACGTACCGCTCCTCCTTGACGATCGGCTGGCCCTCCGGCTTCGCGAACGGGTGGGTTGCGGCCGCTGCGATCGCGAGCCCTTCACGGGCGGCCGCGGCTGCCGCGGCCCGGCGGAGCGCCGGCAGCGCCGCGTCGACCTCGGCGATCGAAGGGCAGACGTCGGTGTTGGTCTCGAACACCGAGGCGAAAAGCTCCGTCTTGATCCGGCCGGGCAGGGCCTGCCTTTCGGCGCCGGCGATGATCCGGTCGACGGCTGCCACCTGCTCGTACGTGGAGGCGTCGAGGATCATCAGCTCCTCCTCCACCCCGAGCGAGAACGGCGCGGAGTCGCCGAACCGAGCGGGAATCAATGTGCCTTGACGCCGTGCACAGGACGGCCCGCGGCAACCCAGGCGTAGTACGACGCGCTCGGGCCGAACTCGGACCGGTAGCCGGTCACCCGTGGGTTACGGCCCACGTCCCGCGCGCGCGCCGCGTGGCGGAGCAGGTTCGGGTCGTCCAGTGTCTGCCAGACGAGGATCAGGTGTGCCGCCGTCATGAACTCCGCAACGAACGAACAGCCCGCCGCGGGACACGGAAACGGATCCGTGCGCACGCAGAACCAGCCGTCGTAACCGCCCTCGGAGTCGTCTTCCCAGAGCTCGAACTCGCTGTGGACAACGACCGACTGCTCCTCGAAGAGGATCTGCCCGCGCTCCATCGCGGAACAAGGTAGCGGCGGAGCGGAAGCTGTAGACCGGCCGCGTCCCGGGCAGGCAGACGGGAACGCGGCCGGTCGTCGTATCGGCCCTAGGGGTCGAGCCGAACCGGCGTCACCGTGTGTCCTTTCCGAGGGTCACGGTGACAGACTTCTTGGAGCCGTCGCGGTAGATCTCGAGCTTCACCTTGTCCCCCGGCTTCTGCTGCGAGACGGCGTCGCGGAGCTGCTCGTACGTGGTCGTCGGCTTGCCGTCGAGCGCTGTGATGATGTCGCCGCCGATCGCGTAGGAGACGCCGCCGACGATCACCTTCGTGTGACCGGCCTTGACGCCGGCCTTGTCGGCGCCGCTGTCCTTCTGAATCGACTGCACGAGCATGCCCTGCTCGGTCGGGAGCTTGAACAGCTGCGCGAGCTGCTTCGTGATCGGGAAGGTGCTGACGCCGAGCAGCGCGTGCTCGGCCTTGCCCGACTTGATGATCTGGGCGGCGACGTTCCGAACCGTGTTGATCGGGATCGCGAAGCCGATCCCCACACTCCCCTGCGAACCGGTGTTCCCGGTCGAGATCTGGGAGGTGACGCCGACCACGCGGCCGGCGGCATCGATCAGCGGTCCGCCCGAGTTGCCGTGGTTGATCGACGCATCCGTCTGGATCGCGTGATCGATCGCGAGCGTGTTCGGCGCCTCGATCTGGCGCTGGACGGCGCTGACGAGGCCGCTCGTGAGCGTCCGGGTGTAGCCGAAGGGGTTGCCGATCGCATAGACCGGGTCGCCGACGATGACCGCGTCCGAGTCGCCGAGCGGCAGCGGCGTGAACGCCCGCGCATGCGCGTCGACCTTCAGGACCGCAGTGTCGGTCGAGGGATCGGTGCCGACGACCGTGGCCGCGAGCTGATCCTGGCTCGAGAACGAGACCTGCACCTTGGTCGCCCCCTGCACGACGTGATAGTTGGTGACGATGTGGCCGGTCTTGTCGATCACGAACCCGGAGCCGAGCGACTGCTCCGTCTGACTCGACGGCTGCCCGAAGGGATCGGTCGTCTGCGTGACGCTCGTCGCCGTGATCTGGACGACGCCGGGAGCGTCCTGCCGGTAGATCCGCTCGGGTGTCAGCCCCTTCGTCGTCGGAGCCTGCAGGGCGACGTTGCCGAGACCGCCGCCCTGCGCGAGCGGTGAGACCTGCTGAATCGTCGTGTTGCTGCCGAGCTTGCCGAGCAGCGCGGCACCGACCAGCGCGAGCACCGCTCCCAGCACGGCGGTGAGCGCGAGCTGGATCAGCCAGAGACGGTTGCGGCCCACGCGCCCGTTATAGCCGGTGCATGTTCACAGTTCTCGATCAAGGATTAATGGCCGATTAAGTAATGGGCGGAAAGTGAGGAGACCGAAGAGGTCGTCACGACGGTCCCGATCAGACGCTCGCAGCAGCGCCGGTCTTCGCGTCCTCTTCGGCCGCCTTGGCCGCCTCGCGAGCCGCCTTCTGCTCCGCCACTTTGGCCTTTGCTCCCTCGTACGACTCCTCGACGAGCGACCTGCCCCCGGCCCAGCCGAACACCCAGACGAGCAGCACCACCGCGACCAGGATCGACCACGCGGTCGAGATGAGCTGCTGAGAGGCCGAGTATGCAGTCGCCGTGTGCGAGTCGGCGACATCTTTCAGTGCGGCGACGTTGAACGCCTGGTTGACACCGGCACCGCCTGGAGTGAGCGAGACGGTGTTGGAGATGCTGTTGCTCCCGGTCACGCCCATCACGGTGTGGAAGGTGACCGGGATGTCGTACGCGGCGAGGAAGACGGCGGTGATGCAGAGGCCCGCGACCCACGCAACGAACTCGGGAAGGAACACGCGACCGAAGTAGGCGCGGGGATGAGCGAGGATCTGGCCGCCGCCTCTCGCCTGGTTCCACCACTTGCGCACCTTCGGGTAGAAGGTGCGGACCAGCAGGGCGATGCCGAGGGCGGCCCCGACGACGAGGGCTGCGGTAGCCCCGGGGTTCTCGTGGATCCACGAGAACGAGATGTCGAACGATCCAGAGACGCTGAGAAAGAGATAGAGGTAGACGAAGACCGCCGCGGCCGTGAAGAAGATCTTCTGGATGACGAAGCCGCCGATCATCCCGGCGAACGTTGCGGACGCGATCACCGTCGTCAGCATCACGAACATGACGATTGTGCCGAGGTTCGCGGGCAGGAGGTTGTTCAACGCCACGCAGGTCGCATACGACGCGAAGACGAGACGAAAGCGCACCTCGCCCGGGTAGGCGTAACGGAGGATCGAGTACCAGGCGTACGCGGTCGCAGTCGTCTTGATCGTCATCAGGATCACCCCGGCGACGACGTATTCCCGCGAGATCCCGGTGATCGTGTCCCACAGCTGCTCGCACCAGCCGCGGATGTCCCAGCCGACGAGGTTGGCGAAGGCCGCGCCGGCGACGAGCCAGGCCAGGATGAGCACGATCCGCTTGACGGGGTGACCCGTCGGCGGCTCATGGCCGCCCGCGACGGCGACGCCGGTCATCGAGTCAGAGCGCCAGACCGGCCCACGGTCATCGCTTCATCCTCGCACGCTATCCGGGCCCGTTTGTGTCGCTGAGCGATGATGATCAGGGTGTCCGTCCCGGTTGGGTCGATCCAGAGCTTCGTCGAAGCCCACGACCAGTGGGCGCTGCTGGTGATGTTCGCCCTGCTCACGCTCGAATCCTTCGGTCTGCCCGTTCCCGGAGAGACGGCGCTGATCGCCTGCTCGGTCCTCGCCTCGCAGGGATCTCTGTCGATCGTGACCGTGATCGTCGTGGGTGTGCTCGCCGCGATCATCGGGGACAACCTCGGCTACTGGGTCGCCCGCAAAGGCGGTCGCCCGGTCCTCGAGCGCCACCGGCTGACACGACGCTACGCCGAGCGCTACCTCCCACGAGGGGAGCGGTTCTTCGCAAAGCACGGCGGCAAGGCGGTCTTCTTCGGCAGGTTCGTGGCCGTGCTCCGGGTCACCGCCGCGTGGATCGCCGGCCTCTCGCACATGCACTGGTGGCGGTTCCTCGCGTGGAACGCCGCCGGCGCCTTCGTGTGGGCCACGGGTGTCTCCCTCATCTCCTACTACCTCGGAGACGCGGCGGCGAGCGCCCTCAGCCGGTACGGCCTCTACGCCGCGGGCGGGGCGATCCTGCTGACGGGCCTCGGGTTCCTGGCCGTTCGCTGGATCGAGAAGCGTACGCTCGACGATGAGTAGCCCGTGCGCGACGAGGCCGGGCACCTGAACGGCTCATGAGGAACCGGCTACGCGATCGGATCGAGTCCTGGAAGCTCGGGCGGGCCGCGCTTGGCGCAGCGGGCGGCTACACCCGCCACGCCACCTCGCAGCTGGCGGCGGCGATCTCGTATCGAGTCTTGTTCTCCCTCGTCCCGCTCTCCGCGTTCATCGTTGCGATTGCCGACGTGCTGCTCCCCGACGAGCTGCGGAATGACGTCGCGCGCTGGCTCGTCTCGGTGGTGCCCGGACGTGCGCTCGACCCGAGCGTCGAGCAGGCTCTCACCGGATCTCGCGTCACACCGACCGTGGCCGCTGTCATCTCACTGGCCATCCTCCTGTGGGCGGCGAGCGCGATGATGGCCGCCATCCGCGTTGCCTTCCGCGTGATCTGGGAGAACGACCGCCGCCGTACGTACGTCCAGAGCAAGCTGCTCGACTTCGCGCTCGTGCTCGGGGTCGGCCTGCTCGCCGTTGCGTCCCTCGGCGCGACCCTGTTGGTGCAGGTGCTGGCGGAGATCGGCCACGATCTCAGCCGGGCGTTCGGGGCGGACACCTGGGGCGGGTTCTTGGCGACCGCCGCCGAGGTGCTGACCTCGACCAGCTTGACCTTCGGAGTGCTCGTCGTTCTCTACCGCACGGTCCCTCCCGTCGCGCCCCGGCTGGGGGCCGTCTGGCTCCCGGCTCTACTCGCCTCCGTCGGCTTCCACGTGGCAACTGCGGTGTACGCGCTGTACCTCGCGCGGTGGGGCGATGTCGTCGCTCTCTACGGGCCGCTCGCGGCGGTCCTTGGGTTTCTGCTGGTCGTGTACGTCGGTGTGATCGTGATCCTGCTCGGCGCCGAGCTCGTCGCTGCGTGGCCCGAGCCTGGCAAGGAGCGCTGACGAACAGGCTGCCGGGGCAGGAAGGGTGGCGCGGTCGGACGAACAACGCGGGATGAGGCTGCCGCGCTTCTTCAAGCACCACGATCACCAACCCGAGCCCGAACCCACGCCGGCCGAGCCCGAGTCCGAGCCCGCGCCGATCGAGCACCACGTCGTCGAGATCGATACCGATCAGCTGCGCCAGCTCTCGAACGTGTTCTCGGCGCCGAAGTGGCTGCGCGACCTCGGGCTCGCCTCTTGGCTGCTCGCCGGGGTCGCGCTCCTGCTCGTCGGGATCGTCTGGCTGGCAGCGACGACAGCGACGATCGTCGACCCGGTGGTGGCCGGGCTGATCGTGGCGACGGTTGCCTCGCCGGTCGTCGGCTGGCTCGGCGCGCACCGCATTCCCCGAGCTGCGGGTGCGGCGATCGTGCTGCTCGGGATCATCGTGATCGTCCTCGTGATCGTGCTGGTCGTGATCGGCGGGATCGCGAGCCAGCTGGACGAGATCAAGGCGCAGGCCGAGGCGGCAGCGCCGAAGGTGCAGCGCTGGCTCACCGAGCTCGGAATGAGCTCCCAGGGTGCGCAAGACACCACCGACGGGATCGCGCGAGCCGCCCCAGGCGGGACGGACACGCTGATCCACGGGCTGGTGAACGGGATCTCGTCGCTGGCGGCGGCGGCGATCCAGCTCTCGTTCCTCGGCCTCTCGATCTTCTTCCTGCTCAAGGACGGTCCTGGAATGCGGAGGTGGGTCGAGGGCCACATGGGTGCGCCGCGCACCGTCGCCCACGTGATCACCGGTGGGGTCATGACCTCCCTTCGGCGTTACTTTGGCGGCGTCACACTGGTAGCCGCCTTCAACGGCTTGGTGGTCGGGCTCGGTGCATTGATCCTCGGCGTGCCGCTCGCGGGGACAATCGCGATCGTCACCTTCGTCACTGCCTACATCCCTTACCTCGGCGCGTTCGTCGCAGGCGCCTTCGCGGTCGTGCTCGCGCTGGGAGGCAGCGGGACGACGGCCGCGCTGATCATGCTCGTGATCGTGCTGCTCGCGAACGGCCTTCTGCAGAACATCTTCCAGCCGGTGGCGTTCGGCGCGACCCTGAAGCTGAACCCGCTCGCGGTGCTGATCGTGACGATCGGTGCAGGTTGCCTGTTCGGGATGATCGGCCTCGTGCTCGCGGCGCCGCTCGTCTCGGCGGCGCGCCAGATCTCGGTGGAGCTCGCTGCAGCCAGGCAGGCCTCGCGCCGCCCGGCGGTGGCCGCCGAAGCCCCTGCGTAAAGCGCTTCAGTGGCTGTGAAGGATCTCTTCCTCCTCGATCCGACCGTCGTGTATCTGAACCACGGCAGCTTCGGCGCCTGCCCACGGCCCGTGTTCGACACCTACCAGGCCCTGCAGCTCGAGCTCGAGCGACAGCCGGTCGAGTTCCTGGCGCGCGAGCGGCGCTTTCCGGCGCTACTCGACGCCGCACGCCGCGAGCTGGCCGCCTACGTCGCCGCCCCGCCCGACGACCTGGTCTTCGCAACGAACACGAGCTCGGCGCTGAACACGGTGATCCGCTCGTTACCGCTCGGCCCGGGCGACGAGGTGTTGCTCGGCGATGCCGAGTACGGCGGTCTCGAGATTCTCTGGCGCTTCGTCGCCGAGCAGACCGGCGCGCAGCTCAGGTGGGCACCGTTCGCGGAGCTGGAACCCGCGCCCAACACGCGGGTCGTCTTCTGCTCTCACATCGAGTGGTCGACCGGCCGCGTCAACGACGTCGCGGCGGTCTGCTCGGCGGCCCGCGCGGTGGGCGCGCTCTCGATTGTGGACGGCGCTCACGCGCCGGGCCAGCTTCCGCTCGACCTGGTTGTGCTCGGCCCCGACATCTACGCCGGGAATTGCCACAAATGGCTGTGCGCACCGAAGGGCTCCGCGTTCCTCTACGCACGGCCGGACGCCCAGGAGTCGATCGAGCCGCTCGTCGTCTCCTGGGACTGGATCGACGGCGCACCGTTCCACCAGCGCCATCGTTGGCAGGGCACCCGCGACCCGGCGGCGCTGCTGGCCGTCCCCGCCGCGATCGCCTTCCAGGCCGAGCACGACTGGCCCTCGGTGCGCCGGCGCTGTCACGCGCTGCTCGACCGATTCCGTCGCGACTGCGCGCTCGAGCCGCTCACCGACGAGTACGTCCAGATGCTCGGGTTCCGCCTACCGGTCGCCGACGGCGCCGCCCTCAAGCAGGCGCTCTACGAGCGGCACCGCATCGAGGTGCCGCTCGTCGAGACGAAGGATGGCTGGACAATGCGCGTCTCGATCCAGGGCTACAACGACGACGGTGACGTCGACGCGCTGCTCGCAGCGCTCGACGACCTTCTCTAGGTACTCGCGCTACAGCAAGCGTGCTTCGAGCGGCGTCTCGCCGGACGCATCGACGCGGTAGGCCGCTGCGCCGGGACGGCATGTCACGACTTCGACGAGCTCGCCGTCGACGTAATGGAGCGCCACGCCGTCGTCCGCCGCGACGCCCGCGGCGAGGCCGGCGGCGACCAGCTCGCGATAACGCGGACGCCGCTGCTCCTCGCCGTCGTAGTGCGGGCAGGCACTCCCTGGCAGGAGGCCGAGGCAGTTCATCGCGGCGAGCTGTGGCCCGAACGAGTCGGTGACCCCGTGCTCGAACCAGCAGATCATCCCGGCGCTCGCGCCCCACAGGACGACGCCCTCCTCCCAGGCCTCGCGCAGCAGGAGGTCGATACCGTGCACGCGCCAGATCGCGAGCATGTTCGCCGTGTTGCCGCCGCTGACGCAGATCGCGTCCTGCGCGAGGATCAGCTCGCGCAGGTTCTCGGGTGGCCAAGGAAAGGTCTTCAGGTGTGAGAGCGACGCGCGGCCTGCGAACACCTCGTAGAAGCCGACGATGCCGCTGTTCGACTCCGCCGTTGCCGTCGGGACGTAGAGCAGCCGCGGCCGCTCCTTGCCGGTCAGCCCGAGCGCGTAGTCGTAGAGCCGGTCTGTCTGCTCACGGGTGTCGCCACCCCCGCCGAGCCCGACAATGTGCCGCGGAGACCCCACCTGGGAAGAGTCTACGACACCGCTTCTGGTTGAATCGAGCCATGGCCGCACCGTCAAAGCTGCAGGTCGGGGATCGCTCCTACGAGATCTTCCGCATCGACGGCCATGACGTTTCGAAGCTGCCATACACGTTGCGCGTGCTGCTCGAGAACGTCCTGCGCCAAGGTTCCGAGCACGACGCCGAAGCCGTGGCCTCGTGGGACGCCACGGCTGCACCGTCAGAAGAGATCGCGTTCGCGCCGTCGCGGGTCCTGCTTCAGGACCTGACCGGCGTGCCGGCAGTGGTCGATCTGGCCGCGATGCGGAACGCGATGGCGGATCTCGGCGGCGAGGCGTCGAAGATCAACCCCCTGATCCCGGTCGAGCTCGTGATCGACCATTCGGTTCAGGTCGATGCCTTCGCCTCGCGCGTCGCGTTCGGCCGCAACGTCGAGCTCGAGTTCGAGCGCAACCACGAGCGCTACCTCTTCCTGCGCTGGGGACAGGAGTCGTTCACGGACTTCAAGGTCGTGCCGCCCGGTACCGGTATCTGCCACCAGGTGAACCTCGAGTACCTGGCGCGGGTGGTCGAAGACCACGACGGCGTTGCGTTTCCGGACACGCTCGTCGGCACCGACTCGCATACGACGATGGTCAACGGCCTCGGAGTGCTCGGCTGGGGAGCCGGCGGCATCGAAGCCGAGGCCGCGATGCTCGGCCAGCCGCTGTCGATGCTCGTCCCGCAGGTCGTCGGGTTCAGGCTGAGCGGCATGCTGCGCGAGGGCGCAACCGCCACCGACCTCGTGCTGACGGTGACGGAGATGCTGCGCAAGACCGGCGTCGTCGGCAAGTTCGTCGAGTACTTCGGCGAAGGGCTCGCCGCGCTCTCGCTGGCCGACCGCGCGACGATCGGCAACATGTCGCCCGAGTACGGCGCGACGTGCGGCTTCTTCCCCGTCGACCAGGTGACGCTCGATTACCTGCGCCTGACCGGGCGAAGCGCGGAGCGGGTCGCCCTGGTCGAGGCGTACTGCAAGGAGAACCTGCTCTGGCACGAACCGACCTCTCACGCGACGTACTCGGAGATCGTCGAGCTCGACCTCGGCGACGTCGAGCCGTCGCTCGCGGGGCCGCGCCGTCCACAGGACCGCGTACCGCTCGCGCGTGCCAAGAAGGCCTTCGTCGATGCGCTCGGGACGTTCGGCGTCGACTACGCAAACGGCTCTCACGACCGTGCCCTCGCCGATACGTTCCCGGCGTCCGACCCGACGACCGAGCAGCAGCCTGGGGGCTCGGCCGAGCCGGTGCCCGACCTCTCGCCGGCGGTCGCGACGGCGCCGCGGCACCACCGAACCCCGGTCGCAGGAACCGACTTCGAGCTCGATCACGGTTCGGTCGTGATCGCGGCGATCACCTCCTGCACGAACACGTCGAACCCGCAGGTGATGGTCGCGGCCGGGCTGCTCGCGCGAAACGCGCTCGCGAAGGGACTCGATCGGAAGCCGTGGGTCAAGTCATCGCTCGCCCCCGGCTCGAAGGTCGTCACGCGCTACTACGAGCAGGCCGGCCTGCAGGAACCGCTCGACGCGCTCGGCTTCAACACCGTCGGCTACGGCTGCACGACCTGCATCGGTAACTCGGGCCCGCTCGCCGATGAGATCTCAGCGGCGATCGGCGAGGGCGACCTCGTCGTCTGCTCGGTCCTCTCCGGCAACCGGAACTTCGAGGCGCGCATCCATCCAGAGGTGAAGGCGAACTACCTCGCCTCACCGCCCCTCGTCGTCGCCTACTCGCTGGCCGGCCGCATGGACATCGACTTCGAGCACGAGCCGATCGGCACCGGCTCGGGAGGCGAGGATGTCTTCCTGCGCGACATCTGGCCGAGCTCGGGCGAGATCGGCGACACGATTGCGTCATCGGTGCGCGCCGAGCAGTTCGCCGAGACATACGCCGACGTGTTCACGGGCGACGAGACGTGGCGCGCCCTGCCCGTCCCAGCGGGCGAGCTGTTCGCCTGGGAGCCGGACTCGACCTACGTGCGGCAGCCCCCGTACTTCGCAGGGATGACGCGCGAGCCTGCGCCTGTCGGCGACATCGCGGGCGCGCGCGTCCTCGTCTGGCTCGGCGACTCGGTGACGACCGACCACATCTCACCTGCGGGAGCGATCAAGCTCGACTCTCCGGCCGGCGACTACCTGATCGAGCATGGAGTCGAGCGCAAGGAGTTCAACACGTATGGCGCGCGGCGCGGGAACCACGAGGTGATGATTCGCGGCACGTTCGCGAACGTCAGGTTGCGCAACGAGCTCGTCCCGGGCTCGGAGGGAACGTGGACGGCGCACCTGCCGTCGGGCGAGCAGATGACGATCTACGCCGCAGCGAACCGCTACCTCGGCGAGGGAACGCCGACGATCGTCCTCGCGGGCACGGAGTACGGCTCCGGTTCGTCACGCGACTGGGCCGCGAAGGGACCGAATCTGCTCGGCGTCAAGGCGGTGATCGCCGAGTCGTACGAGCGCATCCATCGTTCGAACCTCTTGATGATGGGGGTGCTGCCGCTGCAGTTCGCAGACGGCGAGACCCCGGAGACGCTGGGCCTCACGGGACGCGAGTCATTCGCGATCACCGGCGTCGCGAGCGGCGAAGCGGAGGAGGTGACGGTGCGCGCCGACGAGAAGACGTTCCGCGCCCGCGTCCGCCTCGACACGCCGCGCGAACGGGAGTACTTCCAGCACGGCGGCATCCTTCCGTACGTGATTCGCCGGCTGCTCGCAAGCTCCTGACCGCGAGGGAGCCGCTGCTCGTCGTCGTCACGGGCCCTCCGGGCGCGGGCAAGACAACGGTCGCGAACGAAGTGCGCGTGCGATTCGACCTGCCGCTGCTCGCGAAGGACACGATCAAGGAGACACTCGGCGAGCCCCTGGGCGTGACGGCACGCGGCGCCTCCCAGCGGCTCGGCGTCGCGGTCTTCGAGCTGCTCGGCGTGCTCGTCCACGAGCTCCTCGACCACGGTGTCTCGCTGATTGTGGAAGGGAACTTCGCTGCGCGCTCGCGTGTCTTCACGGCGCTGCCGGCGTGCCGCATCGCCCAGGTCCACGTTTCCGCATCGCCGGCAACCCTTCGCTCGCGGCTGCTCGAGCGAGCGGGCGATCGCCATCCGGTGCATTACGACCACGAAGCGGCGAACGAGATCGCTGCGCGGGCAACCGCCGGCGAGTGGGATCCACTCCCACTCGCGGGCGTGCTCGTACGGGTCGACACGACCGGCGGGTTTGCCGCCGACGTGGCGGCGCTCCTCACCGACGCACTGGCCGGATCGAGCGTCACCCTCTTCTGACGTGATTGCGCTCATCGGCAACCTCTCGCGCGACCTCCGCCCCGGAGCTGCACCCGCGGTCGGCGGCGGTCCGTACCACGGCGCTCGCGCGCTCCGGCGCCTGCGCGTGCCGGCACGGATCGTCGTGCGGTGCGACGTCGCCGACCGCGACGCGCTGCTGCCGTCGCTGGTTCGCCTCGGCACGCCCGTCCGCTACGTCCCGGGCAAGCAGACTGCGAGCTTCTCGTTCTCGTACAGCGGCGAGCGGCGCCAGATGCAGATCGATGCACTCGGCGACCGCTGGCTGCCGCAGGATCTGCCCGAGCTGCCGTCGACCCGTTGGGCGCACGTCGCGCCGCTCGCCCGGCACGAGTTCCCGGCGGAGACGATCGCGGCGCTCGCGCGCCGCTGCCGCGTCTCGTTCGACGGCCAGGGCCTCGTCCGGGTTCCGGAGATCGGCCCGCTCCGACTCGACGCCGACTACGATCCCGAGCTGCTCCGTCACATCTGGGCGCTCAAGCTGGCCGAGGAGGAGGCGGAGGTGATCGGTGACCTGAAGGCGCTCGGGGTGCGCGAGGTGCTCGTCACTCACGGCTCGCGCGGCGCCACCGTGCACGCCGGCGGCACGCACGAGCTCGTGAGCTCCCGTGAGCTCGACGCCGATCCGACGGGGGCAGGCGACGCGTTCATGACCGGCTATGTGGTCGCGCGCAATGCGGGCTTCGGACCCGTCGGGGCGGCTCGCCGTGCGACCTCCGTTGTCGCCGCGGTGCTCACGGGACGATGATCGCGATCGTCTCGACGAGCGCGGGCACGTTCGCCGTCGATCTCGAGACCGAGGAGGTCGAGCAGTTCGACGACCTCCTCGAGCCGGCAGAGCAGCTCGAGCTGAACTTGCCGCGCCTCGTCGCCGCTGCGGCAGCAGGCGCCACGGTGTTCGCGGTCGTCGACACGAAGCCCCCGCTCGTCGTCTCGCACGACGCAGGCACGACGTGGCGCCAGTCGGGCCGCGGCCTGCCGCCGGGCCGGGCCGTGGCGATCGCGCTCGACGACCCCGACACAGCGGTCTTCGCGGCCCGCAACCGCCTGTACGTGACGCGCGACGGCGGCACGTTCTGGACTGCAGTCGCGGTCGAGCTTCCGGAGATCGAAGCCGTGCAGCTCAAAAGCTGAACTCGCCGCGGGCGACGACGACGGCCGAACCGCCGACGAGCACGCGGTCGATGCGATCGCCCTCACCTTCGACCTGCGCGAACAGCGTCGACGGCCGCTGCAGCTCGGCTCCCTGGGCGATCTCGATCCGTTCGCCGAACGCGATCCGTCCGTGGCGGGCGAGGTGGATCGCCAGCGGACCAGCTGCGGAGCCGGTGGCCGGATCCTCCCCGACGCCGTGCCCTGGAGCGAACATGCGGGTCTTCCAGCGCGGCCCGGCGACGTGGGCGAAGCAGTTGACGCCGTCGCCGGTCGCCCGCTCCAACGCGACCAGGTCGGGTCGTAGCCCAGCCACCCCCTCCGGCGAACCGAGCGCGACGTAGACATGGCCAGGCCCGAGGGCATAACGCTCAACGGGCAGCTCGGACCCGACGACGCCGAGCGCCGCGAAGATCGGCTCGGGATTCGGCTCGACGTCCCACGGCGGAATCGGCTGCTCCATCTCGCCGAAGACGATCCGGGGGCCTTCGCGTGTCAGCTCGACCGGCACGACGCCCGAATCGGTTTCGATCCGGATCACGAGCTTCGAGAGCGGCCCGCCGAGCACGAACGCGGCGCCGAGCGTCGGGTGGCCGGCGAACGGCAGCTCACGGGCCGGCGTGAAGATCCGGATCCGCACGTCGGCGTCGTCCGATGACGGCGGCAGCACGAAGACGGTCTCCGAAAGGTTCGTCTCGCGCGCGAGCGTCTGCATCGTCAGCGAATCGAGGTCACGAGCGTCGGTGAAGACGGCTAACTGGTTGCCTGCAAGCGCCACGTCGGTGAAGACGTCGGCGATGACGTAGCGGAACCGGCGCATGGTCGAGAACCTACCGGCCGCTTGTCTGGTGGCCACCGGTTGACGGAGAATCAGAGGATGGTGGAGGCGCGCATCGACAAGCCTGTCATCGGCATCACGACCTACCTGACGCGAGCCGCATGGGATGCCTGGGACCTCGACGTCGCGCTGGTCCCGTCGTCGTACGTCCGCGCGGTCGTGCGGTCGGGTGGCACGCCGTTGCTCGTCCCGCCAGGAACTTCGATCGACGAGACGCTCGACGCGGTAGCTGGTCTGATCTTCTCCGGTGGCTCCGACATCGATCCGGAGTTGTACGGCGCGGCTGCCCATGCAGAGACCGGCGGTGTGGTGCGGGAGCGCGACGACTTCGAGCTCGCCTTGATGCGGGCGGCGCTCGCCCGCGACCTGCCGGTGCTCGCGATCTGCCGCGGCTCGCAGGTGCTGAACGTGGCGCTCGGCGGCCGACTCGAGCAGCATGTCCCGGACCGGGTCGGCACGAACGCGCACAAGGAAACGTCGGGCGTGTTCGCCGAGCACGACGTCGAGGTGCTGCCGGCCACGCGGCTGGCCTCACTGCTCAGTGGCCGTCCCGGGGTCAAGTCACACCACCATCAGGGGCTGGGCGAGCTCGCGGGGAGTCTGCACGAGGCCGCGCGAGCCCCGGACGGAACCGTCGAAGCCGTGGAAGACCCGACCCGGCGCTTCGCGGTCGGCGTGCTCTGGCATCCGGAGGAGGGCGAAGACCTCGCGCTCTTCGCAGCGCTCGTCGAAGCCGCCCGCGCGTAGCCCACGAGCTGAGCGACGCGGGCGGCGACCCGCCGCCAAGCCACTGTCTTCGGAACCGCAGCAGCCCTTCCGTGCTTGAATCGAATCGTGTCGGCCGCCCGCGTGACGCCCAAGTGATGCGCATCTGCCTGATGCTCGAGGGCCAGGAGGGGATCGAGTGGGAGCAGTGGCTCGCGCTCGCAACGACCGCGGAGGCCGCCGGTCTCGACGGCCTCTTCCGGTCCGACCACTACCGCTCGATCATGCGCGGAGACCCCGCCGGGTCATTGGATGCGTGGACGACGCTCGCGGCGCTCGCCGCTCGGACCGAGCGCTTGCGACTCGGCACGATGGTCTCGCCGGTCACCTTCCGCCCGGCGTCGGTGCTCGCCAAGGCCGTCGCCACCGTCGACCAGATCTCGCACGGACGGGCGGAGCTCGGGATCGGCGCCGGCTGGTTCGAGGCCGAGCACGAGACGTACGGCTTCCCGTTCCTGACCTCGCGCGAGCGGCTCGACGAGCTCGACCGGCAACTCGCCGAGATCACGCGTCAGTGGACGGAGGCGGCCGACGTGTGGCCGAAACCCGCGCAGCTCCCGCGTCCGCCGATCATCGTCGGCGGACGCGCGAAGCCGCGCACGGTGCGCGCCGCAGTGCGCTTCGCCGACGAGTACAACACCGTCTTCCCGAGCGTCGCAGAAGCTGCCGAGCGCCGCCGGATCCTCGACGCCGCCGCTCGTGAGGCAGGGCGCGAACCGCTGCGGTTCTCGATCATGCTCGGCTGCCTCGTCGGTCGCGACCAGGGCGAGGTCGACGCCCGGCTCGCCCGCTATCGCGAGCTGATCTCGCCCGAGCCGCCGCCGATCAGCGGCACCGTCGCAGAAGTCGTCGAGAGGCTACGGGCCTACGAGGCCGTCGGGGTCGAGCGCGCGATGCTGCAGCACCTCGTGCATGAGGATGTCGACATGGTCGCCGTCCTGGGCGACGTTGCGGCCGGACTACGCTAGACGGATGCGACTCTTCGTCGTGCGCCACGCCGAGGCAGCGCCCGGCGAACCAGATGAGTTGCGGCCGCTGACCGATGCGGGCCGCGCAGCGGCGCGCGCACTCGCGGCGCGCCTGGCGCGGGAAGACGTCGAGCTGGTGCTCGCGAGCCCGCTGCTGCGCGCGCGCGAGACCGCGGGCGAGATCGCGCGCACGGCGCAAGCGCCGCTCGAGGTCGACGACCGGCTCGCACCGGGCGCGACACCTGACGGCATTCGGGCGGCCGTCGACGGACGCGGCAAGACGGTCGTCGCCGTCGGCCACCAGCCAGACTGCAGTGAGGTCGTGCTGGCTCTCACCGGCCGGATGGAGCGCTTCGAGCCCGCAGCGTTCGTCGAGGTCGAGCTCTGACGGCCGTCACGGTCAGAGGGCTGAGGAAGAGCTACGGCGACCTCGAAGCCGTCCGCGGCATCGACTTCACGATCGCCGCCGGCGAGGTGTTCGGCCTGCTCGGCCCGAACGGAGCGGGCAAGACGACGACCGTCGAGATCCTCGAGGGCTACCGCCGCCGGGACGGCGGCACGGTCGAGGTGCTCGGCACGGACCCGGAGCGAGCCGGCACCGCCTGGCGCGAGCGGGTCGGCGTCGTGCTGCAGTCGTCGTCGCTCTATCCGAACCTAACCGTTCACGAGAGCCTCAACGTGTTCGCGGGCTACTACCACTCACCCCGTGACGCAGCCGAGGTGATCGCGATCGTCGGCCTCGCCGAAAAACGCGATGCGCGTGTGCGAACGCTGTCTGGAGGACAGCAGCGGCGCCTCGATCTCGGCCTGGCGCTGATCGGCGACCCGGATCTGATCTTCCTCGACGAGCCGACGACCGGCTTCGATCCCGGCGCACGCCGCACCGCGTGGGAGACGATTCGCAACCTGCGGTCGCTCGGCAAGACGATCTTGCTGACCACGCACTACCTCGACGAGGCCGAGCAGCTCGCCGATCGGGTCGCCGTGCTCCGCGACGGCGTGATCGTGCGCGAGGGCGCTCCGTCCGAGCTGACCGGCGGCGCGGTCGAGACCGAGATCCGCTACCGCCTCGGCGGCGAGGAGATCGTGGAGCGGACCCGGGAGCCGACGCAGCGTCTGCACGAGCTGACCGCGGAGGCGCTCGGCCGCGGCGAGGAGCTCGACCAGCTCGAGGTGCGCAGACCGACACTGGAAGACGTCTACCTCGAGCTGACCGGCGAATGAGACTGTTCCTGCGTGAGATCCGCACCGAGCAGCTGCTGTTCTGGCGAAACCGCGAAGCGGCGTTCTTCACGTTCTTCCTGCCGATCCTCTTCTTCCTGATCTTCGGCTCGATCTACGGCGACAGCATCATCACCAAGGAACGCATCAAATCCGCACCCTTCCTCCAGGCCGGGATGATCGGCTACGGCGTCGCGTCAACCGCGTTTGCCGGGCTCGCGATCACGATGGTGATCCGCAGGGAGAGCGGTGTCCTGAAACGGATCCGGGCGACGCCGCTGCCCCCGGCGACCTACCTGCTCGCGGTGCTCGTCTCGACGTTCGTCGTCTTCCTGATCGAGGCCGTGCTGATGATCATCATCGGCAACGTCCTGTTCGACATCGCGTTCCCGGAACGGCTGGGGTCGCTGTTCGGCGTGCTCGTGATCGGAGCGGCGAGCTTCGCCGCCATGGGGCTCGGCCTGACGGCACTCGTACGGTCCGCCGAAGGGGCATCCGCCGTCGTCAACTTCGTCTACCTGCCGATGGCGATCATCTCCGGAACGTTCTTCACGCCGAAGGAGTTCCCGCCGTATCTCCGAGCGATCGCCGACGTCCTGCCGCTGACGTACTTCACGAAGCTGACGCGCGAAGTGATGGTTCACGACAAACCGATCTGGTCCGAGGCCGGCTCGGTCGGTGTCGTGCTGCTGTGGGGGGCGATCGGCCTAGTGGGCGCCGTCCGCGGCTTCCGCTGGCAGCCGCGTGAGCGCTAGCTCGACCGCATCGAGCATCCGCTTGGCCTGCCGCTCCGCCACCGCCTCGAGGCTCGAGCCGGCCAGGCGCCCGAGCAGGCCCGACAGCGCCACTTCCGCGTCCCACCGCATCACGGTCTCGGCGTCGTTCCCGGCCAGGTCGAACGTCGAGCTCACGTGCGCACCGCCCCCTCGCGCCCGCAACGACGCGTGCTCTGCGGGCCGACGCTCGACCACCTCGATCGTGATTGTCACGCTCGGTGCGAGCGGCAGCGGCGGCTTCACCTTCGCTTCCCAGTGGTCGCTGTCGAGCACCCGGTACCCGCGTGCGCCGGGTAGGGCGGAGACCATCACGTCGGGATCGACGAGCAACTGAAAGACCTGCTCTGGTGAAGCCGCGAAACGGCGTTCTCCGGAGACACTGTTCATCCCGTGACGGTAGCGGGCGCTCAGCGCGTCAGCGTCACCTTCGACAGACCGAGCGGCCGGTCGAGGTCGATACCGCGAAGCCGCGCGAGCCGCAGGGCGGCGAGCTGGCCGGGAACGACGCTGGTCAGCGGGCTCAACCACTCGGGCACCCCGGGCAGCAGTGGGAAGGCGACGGCGGCGCGTGCGAGCAGCGTTTGATCGTCCGAGGCGATGATCAACCGGGCTCCTCGCCGAGCGACACCGTCGATCGCCTCCGCGACGGAGACGCAGGCCGGCCCCGACGGCGCGACGGCGAACACGGGCCAGCCCGGGGAGATAGCGGCGACCGGCCCGTGCATCAGGTCGGCACCCGAATACGCCTCGAACAGGAGACCGGAGAGCTCGCGGATCTTCAGCGCGATCTCGAACGCGGTCCCGTAGTTGACGCCGCGGGCGATCACCGTACCCCCGTCGAGCAGCTCGAGCGCCTCGGCCGAGGTTCGCGACAGCTCCAGTTGCCGCCCGAGTTGCTCCGGTACGTCAGCGAGCTCGCCGAGCCCAGCCCCCGTCGTGGCCGCGAACAGGAGCGCGATCGCGCCGAGCGAGTTGATGTACGTCTTGGTCGCCGCGACAGCACGTTCACTGCCTGCCTCGATCGGCAGCACGGCGTCGCTCGCAACCGCGAGCGGCGAGGCTGGATCGTTGGTGATCGCGACCGTCGGCCGCCCTTGCCGGCCGGCCTCCTCGATCACCGCCTTGACGTCCGGCGACTCGCCCGATTGCGAGATGCCGACGACCAGCGCCCCGTCGAGCCGCGGCGGCTGTTCGTAGAGGGTGTAGAGCGACGGTGTCGCGAACGCGACGGGAACGCGGTGAGCACGGCCGAGGACGTACTGCGCATAGCGAGCGGCGTTCGACGAGCTTCCCCGTGACGCGATCAGGATGTACTGCACGTCCGGGCGCCGGAACAGCGACGCGATCGACTCCGCGTTCGTGCGCTGACGGTCGATGAGCCGCGCCAGCGCCTCGGGCTGCTCGGCCAGCTCGAGCTCGAGATGCGAGCTCACGCCGTCACACCCTCGGCCAGCAGCGCGGTGACGGCGTCATACGACGCTCGGCTGCCGCCGTAGGTGACGACATGGCCGCGCGCACGGGTCGGGTGCCAGAGGGGCAACCCGGTCTCGATCACAACCGCGCCGTCAACGTCTGCAGCGGCCTGCATCCATGGATGGCGATGCGCATCGCGCACGACGTAGACGTCGGCCGGAGGAATCGGCTCGCCCTCGCGGACGACCTCGTCGGCGAGCGAGTGCTCCGCCTCTCCGGCGGCGATGTTGGCGGCCGGCCGCAACTCGACGATGCGCGGCGCCGGCCCGCAGCTCGTGTCACCGACAGTCGAGATCGCCCGGCGTGCGGCATCGGCGGCGCTCGCGCGGTCGACGGTGCCACTCGATGGACGTGCCCACGCGGAGACCCGAGCGACCCGGGCCGCCGCCTCCGCGAGACGCTCCTCGGGGACACGGGCGACCAGCGCCTCCCGGACCCGGGTCACGTCCGCCTCGCCGAGATCGTGACCGATGCAGAGGGCGTCAACGCCAGCTACGAGTGCACGGACCGCCGATTCCTCGATGCCCACTGTGGCGCTCACTGCCTTCATCTCGAGCGCGTCGGCGAGCACGAGCCCGTCGAACCCGAGCGTCTCGCGGAGCAGCCCTTGCACGATGCGCGGGCTCAGCGTCGCCGGCGCGTCGTCGAGTGCGGGCACGCGGACATGCGCCGTCATGATCGTCTGCACGCCCGCTGCGATCGCGGCACGGAAGGGCTCCAGGCCCGCTTCGACGTCGCCCGTGACGGTGGGAAGCTCGAGGTGTGAATCCTGTTCGGTCGCGCCGTGACCCGGAAAGTGCTTTGCGCACGCGGCGACGTGAAGTGACTGTGTGCCTCGGACGTACGCCGCGACGTGACGCGCGACGAGTGCAGCGTCGGAGCCGTAGGCGCGCGAGCCGATGACCGGGTTCGCCGGCACGTTGACGTCGGCCACCGGCGCCAGGTTCCAGTTGACGCCGACGGCGCCGAGCTCGGAGGCGATCGAGGCGGCGACCGCTTCGGTCGTCGTCGGCTCGTCGAGCACCCCGAGGACTGCGCCGCCGGGATACGAGCTGCCGGTCTGCCACTCGAGCCGCGTCACGTCGCCGCCTTCCTCGTCGATCCCGAGCAGGAGGTCGTCTCGCTCCGACCGGAGCGCCGCGCAGAGCGCCTCGAGCGCGTCGCGCGACGGCACGTTGTATGCGAACAGGACGAAGCCGCCGCCGCCTTCGGCGACGAAGCGCCGAGCCCAGTCGGGAAGCTCCGCGCCCGGGAAGCTCGGGAGGATGCACGCCGCGGCGAGCCGGTCGCGCTCGCTCAACCGCGCACCGCACCTTGCGTGAGTCCGAACGCGATCTTGCGCTGCACGATGAGGAAGAAGATGACAACCGGGATCGCCGTCAGCGTCGACGCGGCCATCAGGGCGCCCCAGTCGGTGTGCCGGCTCGAGCCGTAGAAATAGGAGAGCCAGACGGTGACGGTCTGCTTCGATTGGTCGTTCAGCAACACGCGGGCGAAGATGTACTCGTTCCAGGTCGTGATGAAGACGAAGACCGATGTCGCGACGAGCCCAGGCCCCATCAGCGGCAGCAGGATCTTCAGGAACACGCCGAGGCGCGTCGATCCGTCGACCATCGCGGCCTCCTCGAGCTCCTTCGGGATCCCGATCAGGAAGCCGCGCAGCGTCCAGACCGCGAACGGCAGGACGAAGGTCATATAGGTCAGGGTCAGCCCGGCCAGGGCGTTCACCTCGTGGTAGCGGGCGAGCACCACGTACAACGGGATGATCAGCCCGGCCTGCGGCAGCATCTGGATGCCGATCACGAGCACGATGAACAGCTTGCGGCCCGAGAAGCCGTAACGCGCCAGCCCGATCGCTGCGAGGAACGCGAGCACGATCGCGAGGGCGACCGTCACCGACACGACGATCAGGCTGTTCTTGACGTCAACCCAGAAGAACGGCTTGGCGATCGCATCACGAAAGTGCTGGAGCGTCGGGTGGAGCGGGAGCCACGTCGGCGTCAGGCTGACGATCTGGTCGTTCGACTTGAACGCCGTCGAGATCATCCAGAAGACGGGGAAGACCATCACCGCGAACACGGCGAGCCCGACGATGTTCCACCCGGTCTGCCTGGCCCGGCGGCCCTTGCGGCGCCGGGCGGTCATTGTGCCTCGCCGATCCGCACCATCTTGCGGACGTAGACGACGCTCAGTGCGGCGACGATCAGCAGCATGAGGATCGAGATCGCAGCGCCGCGACCGAAGTCGCTCTTGAAATAGCCCTCTTCGAAGAGGTAGATGCTCATCAGGTAGTTGCCGCTGGTGATCTTCGACTGGCCGATCAGCAGATAGGGCTGCGTGAAGACCCCGAAGTCCCAGATGATCGAAAGGCTCGTCAGGATGAGCAGGATCGGCCGCAGGATCGGCAGCGTGATGTCGAGGAAGACGCGCCAGGGCCGCGCTCCGTCAACCTCGGCGGCCTCGATCAGATCGTTCGGCACCTGCGCCAGGCCGGCGTAGAGGGTGATCACGACGAACGGGATCGCTCCCCACACGATCAGCACCGTCACCAGGGCGAGCTGGGAGAAGGTCGTTGCGTACCAGTCGTGCTGGAAGAAGTCACCGACGTGGAGCTGGGTCAGCACGTAGTTGACGACGCCATTCTGGAAGTTGGTCATCCAGTAGAAGACCTGCACGGCGACGACGACCGGCATCGACCAGACGAGCGCGAGACCGGATGTGAGCAGGATGCGGACGAAGGTGCTGACGCGGAGGAGCAGGAGCGCGATCAGCAGTCCGAGCACCATCGTGAGCGTCACGTTTGCGACCGTGAACACGACCGTGCGCAGCAGCGTGCGCCAGAAGATCGGATCGTGCAGGACCGAGCGGAAGTTGTCGAGCCCGATCGAGACGCCCTTGTGCTGGATCAGTTCGAAGAGGCCGTAGCGCTCGGTCGAGAGCTTGCCGAGCCAGTAGAGCGGGTAGCCGAGGATCACGCCGATCACGACGAGCACCGGCGCGATCAGGGCGTACGGAACCGCCCCGCGGAGCACATGGCCCCAGAAACGGCGTCGCCGCCGAGACCGTTGGAGCGTGGTCTCGGCGGCGACAGCCATCGGGCTAGTGTCGTGCACCGGTCCTGACTACGACTGGTTGAGCACCGATGCGATGTTGTCGCTGGCCGACGCAGCTGCCTGCTGGATCGACAGCTTGCCGGTGAGGATCTGCGCGAGCATGTTGCGCAGGATGTTGCCGTTCTCGACGTCGACCCAGTGCTTCGCGGTCGGGACGAACCAGCTCCGTGCCGCGGCCCGCTCGTTGACGCTCGAACCGAGCAAGTTGGTCGCGTTCGGGATGTTGCCCTTCGCCTGCAGGGTCTTTTCCGAGCTCGTGCTGGTGAAGTCCTTGATCCAGTCGGCCGCGAGCGCCTTGTTGGAGCTCGTGCCCGGCACTGCGAGGTCAGAGCCGCCGAGGAAGCCGGGGATCGCCTGGCCCTTGACGTGACCCGGCATCACGAACTGTGCCGTCGAGCCGGTGTACTTCTTGCCGACGCAGCAGCTGAACCAGCTCGGACCGATCATCGAGGCAGCCTCGCCCTGGGCATACACGTCGTACGGGTTCGGGTGCGTCTCATCGGTCGTCTTGCTGGCCCGCGAGGTGGCGAGGTAGAAGGCCTTGTACGCGGTCAGTCCGGCGATCGACTTCGGCGAGTTGAGCAGGCCCTTCCACTTGCCGCTCACCTGCTGAGCGATGCCACCGCCGTAGTCGAACACGAAGCCCATCGCGACGTACCAGTCGGTACCCGCGATGTACATCGGGGAGAAACCCTTCTGCGGGTTCTTCGCGAACAGCTTCTTCGCGTCCGCCACGTACGCGGCGGTCGTTGCCGGCAGCTTCTTGATGCCTGCCTTCTTGAACAGGTCGGTGCGGTAGGTGACGACGCGCGAGCCTGCGTAGTACGGCACGCCGTACGTCTTCCCGCCGTAGGCGCCCGAGGCGGCGAGCCCCTTCAGCCAGTTGGACGAGTTGTCGAAGCTCGACCGGTCGAGCGCTGCGAACGCGCCTGCGGCCATGTACTTCGTCATCTCGGTGTTGCCCATCTCGATCACGTCAGGTCCGCCGCCGCCCGCGAGGGTGGCGTCGAACTTCTGCAGGTGATCACCCCAGTTCTGGTACTGGACGGTCACGTTCGCGCCCGGATGATCAGCCTGGAACTTCTGGTTCGTCGACGCCACCAGGTCCGGCCAGCCCGACTGTGCGTCGACCTGAAGCCACACGGTGATGCCGTTGGCCGTCGCCTTCTTCGTCGCGCCGGACGTCGCGGCGACAAGCGACGCGGCGAGAACGACGACGAGACCGAGAGCGACGATGCTGCGTCTCTTCATCTGGATCCCTCTCCAGTCAGGCGGCCCTGTCGCTCACTGCGAGTCTCGGCGCCGCACGTTTGGTACAGACCACTTCTCATCTCCGGCGGATGGTTTCACAATCTGGTGACAGATGTCAATACCAGTTTGTGAATCAGCGGGTGTCGGCGACGGGCGCGATCTCGAGCGGCTGCGCGGGCCGGCCGCCGACGCCGAGCTCGGTCACCAACCGATACCGGTCGCCACGGTACGTCGAGCTCGTGAACTCGATCACGTCACCGGTCGACGCACGCGTGATGCGCTCGAAGAGGAGCGCAGGAGAGTGGAGCGGCACCCCGAGCGCCAGCGACTCCTCGTCGTTCGTGACCGTCGGCTCGACGGTCTGCGTGCCGCCTTCGATGTGCAGGTCGTAGCGGCCTGAGAGCAGTTCGTAGAACGAGTTCTCCTCGAGGTCGCGCCCGGTGAGGCCGGGTACGAGCGACGCACGGACGTGCAGCAGCTCGATCGCCATCGGGTCGCCGTCGGCCAGCCGCAGCCGCTTGACGGAGACGATCGCCTCCGACGGCGAGACGTGGAGCATGCGCCCGAGTCGTGCACCGGCCGGCACGACCCGGAGGTCGAGGGTGCGGCTCGCGGGCGTCAGCCCTCGCGCCCGCATGTCGTCGCTGAAGGAGCTGACGTCGAGGCCCTTCGCGACCTTGGGCTCGGCCACGAATGTCCCGGCGCCGCGGCGGCGCACCAGGTAGCCCTCGCGCACGAGCTCGTCGAGCGCAGCGCGGACGGTCAGCCGGGAGACGCCGAGATCGACACCGAGCTGGCGCTCGGATGGAATCGAGGCGCCGACATCGAGCGGCTCGATCAGCTCGAGGACGCTCTCACGAGTCTCGCGCTGCTTGGTCAACGCGCCTCTGCGAGCGCCTGCTGGCTGTTCACGTTCAGGCGGGCGCCGGTCGCAGGATCGAAGAAGTGGAAGCGGCGCGGATCGACGGCAAGCTCGAACGAATCGCCGACGCGCGCCGTCGTCTGGGCGTCGATCCGGGCGGTGAAAAGCGCCCGCCCGTCCGGCAGGCTGCCGGCGGCGGAAGCCTCGAGAATCTCAGCACTGATCGGGGGTTCGTCGACATGGAAGAAGATGTGGACGTCGGAGCCGAGCTCCTCGAGCACCTCGATCCGGACGCGAATCGTCGGCAGTCCGGGCGCGAACGCAGCGTCTTCGAAAACCTCGGGCCTGATGCCGAGCACGACCTGGTCGCCCACACCCTCAGGCGGACGGCCGTCGGGGAACGGAAGGTGGAACTCGCCGAAGCGAACGCCGCTTCGGTCGACCGTCGCGTTGACGAGGTTCATCGCCGGCGAGCCGATGAATGCCGCGATGAAGAGATTCGCCGGTCGCTCGTAGAGCCGCTTCGGCGTGTCGACCTGGAGGAAGCGGCCGTCACGCATGACTGCGACCCGCTGGCCGAGCGTCATTGCCTCGGTCTGGTCGTGCGTCACGTAGACGGTCGTCACCCCGAGCCGCTGGTGCAGCTGCGCCAGCGACGCACGCATGCCGACGCGCAGCTTGGCGTCGAGGTTGGAGAGCGGCTCGTCGAGCAGGAACGCCTGAGGCTGCCGCACGATTGCACGACCCATGGCGACGCGCTGCCGCTGACCGCCCGACAGCTGCGCCGGCCGCCGGTCGAGTAGCTCCGAGAGCCCGAGCAGCTCGGCGACCTCGTCGACGCGCTTCGCGATCTCGGCTTTCGGCGTCCGCCGGGCCTTGAGGCCGTACCCCATGTTCTGACGCACGGTCATGTGCGGATACAGGGCATAGGTCTGGAAGACCATCGCCACGTCGCGACTACGAGGCGCGAGATCGGTGACGTCACGCTCGCCGATGAAGATCTCGCCGGCGGAGACCTCCTCGAGCCCGGCGATCATCCGGAGCAGCGTCGACTTGCCGCACCCCGAAGGCCCGACGAGGACGAGGAATTCGCCGTCTTCGATCTGCAGCGACACGTCGTCGACGGCTGTGACGCCACCGAAGAGCTTGCTGACCGCTGAGAGCCGGATCTCGGCCATTGGCCTGCGATGGTATAGACCAGCTCGGGGGTCCACAAGCCGGTTTCTGCAGAAAAGTCGAAAACTGGTATTGACCAAAGCAGCGGACTCCTCGTAGACTGACGCGATGAGACTCGGAGTCGCTGCTTCTCTCGTCGACGGTCGGCTGCTGCCGGGGGACGTCGAGGTGGTCGACGGGCTGATCGCAGGCGTCGGTCTCGGTGGCGGCGGCGGACGCGGTCTCGCGGTCCCAGGCTTCATCGATCTGCAGGTGAACGGCTTCGGCGGCGTCGACTTCCTCGACGCGGACGCCGACGGTTACCGGCGCGCGGGTGCGGCTCTGCTCGAGTGCGGCGTTACCGCGTACCTGCCGACGCTGATCACGAGCCCGGAAGACCAGGTGCTGGCCGCGATGCGAGAGGTACCGGTCGACGGAGCTCGGCCCCGCATCCTCGGGATGCATCTCGAGGGGCCGTTCCTCTCGCCGACGAGACTCGGCACCCATCAGGCCTCCGCACGGCGCGACCCCGATCCGGCGTTGCTCGAACGCCTGCTCGATGCCGGCCCGGTGCGCCTGATGACCCTGGCCCCGGAGCTGCCGGGCGCCGGTGAGTTGATCGACCGCCTGATCGAGCGGGGCGTCGCGGTCTCCCTCGGCCACAGCGACGCAACCGCCGAACAGGCGAACGCAGCGTTCGACCGTGGCGCGCGTGCGGTCACCCACCTCTTCAACGCGATGCGGCCGTTCCTGCATCGCGATCCGGGTATCGCGGGCGCCGCGCTCGCACGCGACGATGTCATCGTCTCGATCATCCTCGACGGGATTCATCTCGCGCCCGAGACTGCGCGTGTCGCATGGCGTGCCGCGTCCGGTCGGCTTGCGCTCGTGACCGATGCGATCACAGCCGCGGGCGTTGCCGACGGGGAGTACAGCTTCGGCAACTTCGACGTCTTCGTGCACGAGGGGACCGTTCGCGGCCCGGACGGGGTGCTGGCGGGCAGCGTGCTGACGATGCTCGAAGCCGTCCGCAACCTGCATGCTCTCGGCGCACCCCTCGAGGAAGCAGTCGCGGCTGCGACCTCGACGCCGGCCCGCGTGCTCGGCGAGCCCGACCTCGGCCGCCTCGCGATCGGCCTCCCCGCCGATCTGGTGGTGCTCGACGCCGAGCTGGAGATCGAACGCGTGCTCGTGGCAGGCACCGTGCACGTCGCGGTCTGACCACTTCCGCGAGACTCACGGGAGGTTGGAGCCCGGTACGCTGATCCTCCTCGTCGGCGCGATCCTGCTCGCGGCGGTCGTCGCTGCGGCGATCGCAGGCAAGGCGGGGGTGCCGGTGCTCGTCGCATTCCTCGGTCTCGGCATGCTGCTGGGCAGCGACGGCATCGGCGGGATCCACTTCTCCGACGCCCACCTCGCCCGCACCGTCGGGATCATCGGCCTCGCGATCATTCTCTTCGAGGGCGGCATCACGACGCCCTGGCGCGCAATCCGGCCGGTGGTCGTCCCGGCGGCGATGCTCGGCACGGTCGGTGTCGTGATCACCGCGGCGATCACCGGGGTCGTCGCGCACGCGGTCTTCCCGCTCGGCTGGGCGCCGTCGTTCCTGCTCGGGGCCGTGGTCGCCTCGACGGACGCCGCCGCGGTCTTCTCGACGCTGCGCGTGACGAGCGTGCGCCGCCGCCTGGCACGTGTCCTCGAGGCCGAGTCGGGCACGAACGACCCGATCGCCGTCGCGCTGACGATCGGCCTGATCCAGTGGGTGGAGGACCGCTCGTACGGGTTGCCCGACCTGCTCGCTCTGATCGCGCGGCAGCTGAGCGTCGGGCTCGTGCTCGGGCTCGCAGTCGGGCTTGCATCTGCCTGGGCAATCGCCCGGCTGCCGGCAGCAGCCGCGCAGTTCGGGCCGGTCGCGACGGTCGCCGCCGGCGCGATCGGCTTCGGCCTCGCCGACGTGGCGGGCGGCAGCGGCTTCCTCGCGGTCTACATCGTCGGCCTCTTCGTCGGCAACACCGCCACGCCGCTCCGGCGCGCACTCGTCAGCTTCCATGCCGGGCTCGCGTTCCTCGCACAAGTCGGTCTGTTCATCGTGCTCGGGCTGTTCGTCTTCCCGCGCCAACTCGGGCCGGTGATCCTCCCCGGTCTGGCCGTCGTCGCCGTGCTGCTCTTCGTCGCCCGGCCAGTCGCGGTCTGGGTCTCGACTGCGTTCCAGGGCTTCGCCCCGCGCGAGCGAGCGCTGCTCGGCTGGGCCGGGCTCCGTGGAGCCGTCCCGATCGTGCTCGCGACGTACCCGCAGGCGGAGGGACTGCCTGAGAGCACGACGATCTTCAACGCCGTGTTCTTCGTCGTGCTGGGCTCGGCCCTGATCCAGGGTCCGACGCTCGAGCCGCTGGCGCAAAGGCTCGGCCTGACCGGGCACCGAGGGTCGTACGAGCCGCCGCTCGAGGTAGCCGCCGTCGACAGCCTGGGTAGCGGGCTGCTGGAGTTCAGCGTCGCGGGCGACTCGACCGTCGTCGGCCGGCACGTCCGCGAGCTCGGGTTGCCGCGAGACGCGCTCGTGGCGGTGATCGTGAGGGACGGCGAGGCGGTTCCGCCGCGAGGCTCGACCGTGGTCGAGAGCGGCGACAGGCTCTACGTCCTCTCCCGCAAGGAGAGCCGGCGCACCATCGAGCGCCTGTTCGACGCCTGGCGCCCGTCCTAGCCGAGCAACGCGCCGACCGTCTCGTCGCTCACCTGGCCGAAGTCCGCGTACCACGCACCGACGCCGCGGAAAGGTTCGGGCGCGATCAGACACACGACCTCGTCGACCTCCGCCCTCAGCGTCTCGAGCGTCGAACGCGGCGCCACCGGCACAGCGACGACGATGCGCTCGGCGGCGCCGGCGCGCACGGCGAGCACCGCCGCGCGCATCGTCGCGCCGGTCGCGAGCCCGTCGTCGACCAGGATCACGGTGCGGCCCGCGATGTCAAGCGGCGGGCGGTCGCCCCGATAGCGCCGGCTTCGCCGCGCGAGCTCCGCCTCCCCCGTCTCGCACAGCTGCGCGACTCGCGCCGGCGCCAGACCCGCGGCGGCGACAACGTCGGCGTTCACGATCAGCGCGCCGCCGTGCGCGAGCGCGCCCAGCGCCAGCTCCTCCTGTCCCGGGAGCCCGAGCTTGGCCACGGGCAGCACCTCCAACGGCGCAGCGAGACGCCGCGCGACCGCGGCTGCGACCGGTACGCCGCCGCGGGGCAGCGCGACCACGCAGATCCCTTCACGGCCGGCAAAGGAGCGAAGCCGGTCGCCCAGGAGCTCGCCCGCCTGGTTGCGGTCACGGAACTGCGGGCGCCGTCTCATGGCTCGAGCGCGGCACGATCACGTGCGGCGATCTCACGCTTCTGTCGCCCGACGGGGTCCCAGGCGACGACGACCGCACGCGCAGACGCCGCGACCTCGCCGGCCGGCGTCACGACCTGCTGCTCGAAGGTCACGCTCGTCCGGCCGACGCCGCTGACCTCGGTTCGGATCGTGACCGCAGCCGCCGGATGGGTGATCTCCTGGCGAAAGTCGATCGACAGGTGGGCGATCACCGTCGGCCAGTCCGCGAACGAGCCGACGGCGGCCGTCAGGTACGCGTCCCGCGCTTCGTCGAGCAGGACCGGATAGGCCGCGTGGGTGAGGTGGCCGAGCACGTCGAAATCGGTCCAGCGGGTGGTGATTCTGTGCTCGTGCACCGCGCCGCGACCCTATCGCCGCAGGGGAATAGTCCACCGCACTTCAACCGTTGAAGCTGGTACAAAGGATGAAACACAGAAGGAGAATGTTGTGTCGAACTTGCTGCTGATCCCGCTAGAGGACAGCGTGGTCTTCCCGAATATGTCGGTGACGCTGGCGATCGACGTCGGTGAAGCCGAGCGCGTCTTCCTCGTGCCGGTGCACGAGGGTGAGTACGCGAGCGTCGGCACCGTGGCCGAGGTGTCGGGGACGATGCGCCTGCCCGGCGGCGGAAACGCCGTCACCCTGTCCGGCCTGCACCGCGGCGTCGCGGGAGCAGCCAATACCGGCTCCGACGGGCGCTTGCGCGTCGAGGTGACCGAGCACGTCGACGAGGAGCCGCCGCGCGCGGCCACCGCGGAGCTGGAGCGCGAGTACCGCGCCGTCGTCGAAGAGATCCTCGAGCTACGCGACGCCGACCCGCGGATTCACGAGTTCGTCCGCGCAATCAGCGGCGCCGGCGCGCTCGCCGACACGTCGGCGTACTCACCCGACATCGGCTTTGCCGACAAGGTGCGCCTCCTCGAGACGATCGACATCGTCGAGCGGCTCGAGCTCTCGCTACGCCTCCAGCACGAGCGGCTCGCCGAGCTGCAGGTGCGGCGGCGGATTCGCGAGGACGTCGAGTCAGGCGCGCAGAAGCAGCAGCGCGAGTACATCCTGCGCCGCCAGATGGACTCGATCCGCAAGGAGCTCGGCGAGGACGACGGCACCGCAGCCGAGGACTACCGGACGAAGCTCGCCGAGACCACCATGCCCGACGCGGTACGCGAGCAGGTCGAGCGCGAGATCGCACGGCTCGAGCGGATGGGCGACCAAACCGGCGAGTCGCAGATGATCCGCACGTACCTCGACTGGCTGTTCGCGGTGCCGTGGGGCGTCACCTCGGACGAGCGGCTCGACCCGCAACACGCACGCGAGGTGCTCGATGCGGACCATGCCGGCCTCGAGGACGTGAAGGAACGGATCGTCGAGTACCTGGCCGTTCGCAAGCTGCGCGAGGAGCGTGGCATCGAGGAGGACAAACGCTCGGGTGCGATCCTGACCCTGATCGGACCTCCCGGCACCGGCAAGACATCGGTCGGCGAGTCGATCGCGCGCGCGCTCAACCGTGAGTTCGTGCGCATGTCGCTCGGCGGCGTCCACGACGAGGCCGAGATCCGCGGGCACCGGCGCACGTACATCGGGGCGCTTCCGGGACGGCTCGTGCGCGCTCTGCGCGACGCCGGAACGATGAACCCGGTGATCTTGCTCGACGAGGTCGACAAGGTCGGCGCCGACTGGCGCGGTGACCCGTCGGCCGCACTGCTCGAGGTGCTCGACCCGGCGCAGAACCACTCGTTCCGCGACCACTACCTCGACGTCGAGCTCGACCTGTCGCAGGTCGTCTTCATCGCGACCGCCAACGTCGCCGAGACGATCCCGGGGCCGCTGCTCGACCGTATGGAAGTGATCCGCTTCGACGGCTACACGGTCGACGAGAAGACCGCGATCGCCCGCGGCTACCTGTGGCCGCGCCAGCGCGACCGCAACGGCTTGCGCGAGGACGAGGTCGAGGTGAGCGATCCCGTGCTCGAGACGATCGTCGCCGAGTACACACGCGAGGCCGGCGTGCGACAGCTCGAGCGCGAGCTCGGCAAGCTGCTGCGCAAGACGGCGACCCGCATCGTCACCGGCGACGTCGAACCGCCGGTTGACATCGACGTCGAGCTGGTGCGCGACGCACTCGGCCGCCAGCGGTTCTTCCAGGAGTCTGCCGAGCGCACCGCCGTACCGGGTGTCGCAACGGGCCTGGCGGTGACCGGCACCGGCGGCGACGTGCTGTTCGTCGAGGCGACGACGATGAAGGGTTCCGACGGCCTCGTGCTGACCGGGCAACTCGGCGACGTGATGAAGGAGTCGGCGCGCATCGCCCTCTCGTACATCCGGTCACACGCCGAAGAGCTCGGCATCGACGACGAGGTCTTCGACGACCGCTCGTTCCACGTGCACGTGCCGGCCGGCGCGATCCCGAAGGACGGCCCGAGTGCCGGCATCACGATGACGACTGCGATCGCCTCCCTCCTGTCGGGTCGACCCGTGAAGCACACGGTCGGCATGACCGGCGAGGTGACGCTGCAAGGACGGGTGCTGCCGATCGGCGGCCTCAAGCAGAAAGTGCTCGCCGCACATGCGGCGGGGCTGACCGACGTGATCATCCCGGAGCGGAACCGCGCCGATCTCGACGACGTCCCGGAAGACGTCAAGGCGGAGATGTCGTTCCACCCGGTGATGACGCTCGACGAGGTGCTCCTGCTTGCACTCGAGCCGGCTGCTGCGGCACATGCGCTGCCGTAGCTGTACGCCGATTCCCGAGGAGGTCCGCCGCGCGGCGGACCTCCTCGAACGCCGCTGGACGGTTTCGATCATCTGGGCGTCCCACGAAGGGGCGGTCAGGTTCAACGAGTTCTCGCAGTCGCTCGGCTCGATCCCGCCGGCGACGCTTGCGACGCGGCTGGTCGAGCTCGAGCAGGCGGGCATCCTCGCCCGCGCGACGGTCGAGGGACGCCCGCCACGAACCGAGTACCGGTTGACGGCCCGCGGCCGCGAGCTGCGCGGGCTCGTCGCCGCCCTGCGCCAGCTCGCCGAGGCCTAGCTTCCGTAGTCGAGCGCCGGGTTCCAGTCGCCGCGGCCCTCCGGCGTGCGGTCGAACATCGCCCAGACGGGCCACATGAAGTCGACGTGACGCGGATGTAGCCCCGCCGCGTTCGGCACGGTGAAGAGCTCGCTGCTCCAGAAGTGGTGGATCGCTCCGCCGCGACGGACGAAGACATTCGCGAGCGGCAGTTGATCCTCGTCGGCGGTCTCGGTGCGGTAGTCGCGGTTGTAGGTGTTGTGGCGCGAGGAGAGTAGGCGTGCGTGCCGCCAGCCCCGCACGCCTGCGTGCGCCGAGAACGCCTCGATCGGCGCCTTCGCGACAGCCGCGAAGCTCGCGCGCTGGGCGAAATGCGGCGCGGCGCCGTCGATCGCATCGATGATCGACGTGCACGACGGGCACGGGACCGCGACCGGCTCGCCCGCCTCGCCCCGGAGGAACATGAAGCTGTAGAGAAAGAGCGAATCGTGGGCGCCGAACAGCTCGGAGAGCCGCACCTGGCGCACCTTGCCGCGGGCGGCGTCCCACTCGTCGAAGACGTAGTCGGTCGGGATCTCACCGCCGAGCGGCAGCGCCCGGCGCAGCGCGGCGGTCGCCTCGCTGCGCTCCCGCAGGTCCACCTCAGCGGCGAGCAGGCGGTTCCGCGCCTCGCGATACTCGGCGGTCTCGCCCGGGAACCCGACGTCGTCGGCCACTGACGCAAAGGCTAGCGAGCACGCAGCCGCGCCTGTCTCAGCACCCTCGGCGAGCCGGGGGCGCGACCTCATATAGTCGCCGCACTGTTGATCTTCAAGGGGAGGTAATGACGTGAGGAAGCTCAAGACGCTGCGGCGGACGCCGTGGCTCGCCGTCGTCGCGATCGGCGTGCTCGTGTTGACGGTCGCGGCGGTGCAGGCGGCGACCGGCCCGGCGATCCAAACCTCGACGCCGAGCTCGGCCGACGATGTGACCAACGTCGACGTGCTCAAGCAGCAGATTCGCAACTACTATGGGGATCCGCTCGGAACCGGTGTGTTCGCAGCGGACAGCAACTACGCCAAGGAAGCCGCAAGTGTCGCGGCTGACGGCTCCGACTGGCTCGCGAAAGAGGCGAAGCCCTCACATGCCAAGAAGCTCGACGGTACGCCGGCGATCGTCCTCGACGTCGACGACACGACACTCGCGACCTACAACTACGAGATCTTCAGCAACTGGGCGTTCAACCCCACCACGAACGCGACCTTCGTGAACGGGGAGCTGTTCCCGGCGGTGCCGGGGATGGTGCAGATGGCACACGATGCGGCCGCCGAGGGATACGCGATCTTCTTCCTCACCGGTCGTCCGACGTCACAGGCTCCGGCGACGATCGGCAACCTCGTGACGGACGCCACCCCGCCGCCGGCGATCCACAACGGATACCCAACCCCGACGGCGCTGTTCACGAAGCCGCCGGTGGCCAGCTATCCGGACTACCTGCAGTTCTGCAAGACCGATTCGGCCAGCGGGTGCTCGACGACGCACTATAAGACGGCAACCCGCGAGCACATCGAGAGCATGGGATACGACATCGTCGCCAACTTCGGCGATCAGTTCAGCGACTTGAACGGCGGCTTCGCCGACAAGACGTTCAAGATGCCAAACCCGAGCTACTTCCTGCCGTAGCGAGAACCGTCGGTGGGGCGTCCGGCGACGGGCGCCCCACCGGCGCGTGCGTGACTCTGCACGTATCTGCACGGTTTTGCTTCAATGTGCATGTGCTCTCGGCCGAACGTCGCCACCTGATCCTGGAACAGCTCGGCCGCGACGGCCGCGTCGTCGCCACGGAGCTGAGCCGGACGCTCGGCGTCTCGGTGGACACGGTCCGCCGCGATCTGCGTGAGCTGCACGAGGATGGCCTCCTGCAGCGCGTCCACGGCGGGGCGCTGCCGCCGGTCGCCGGAGCACGACCGTATGCGGTCCGCCGCGAGCAGGCGACGGCCGCGAAGGAAGCGATCGCCCGCCGCGCCGCGTCGATGCTCCACGACGACCAGGTGATCCTGCTCGACGCGGGCACCACTACGCTCGAGGTCGCACGTCATCTGCTCCCGGACCTCCGTGCGACGGTGATCACGAACAGTCCCGCGATCGCGCTCGCGCTGGCAGAACATGCCTCCGTCGAGGTGGCGATGCTCGGCGGCGTGCTCGCCAAGGAACCTCGCGCTGTCGTCGGCGCCGCGACGGTCGAGGCCCTTCGCTCGATCCGTGCCGACGTGCTCGTGCTCGGCGTCTGCAGCCTGCATCCGGAGATCGGAATCACTGTGCTCGAGCTCGAGGAGTCGCACGTCAAGCGCGCGATGATCGCGAGCGCGGCCGACGTGATCGCCGTGTCCGCGGCCGACAAGCTCGGCTCGGCAGGCCCATATGTCGTCGGTCCGATCGACGAGCTGACGCATCTCGTGGTCGAGGGCACGCTCGCCGCCGACGAGCTCGACCCGTATCGCGCCCACGGGATCGAGGTCGTGACGGCGTGAGCGTTGCGCCCCGCCACGCGCGCCTCGTGATCGCGCTCGCCTTCTTCGCCGACGGCGTGCTGCTCGGGAGCTGGGCCGCGCGCGTGCCTGCAGTGCAGGATCACGCCGACCTGACCAATCCCCAACTCGGCGTCGCGTTGTTCGCCTCGGCTCTCGGGGCGTTGATCGCGATGCCGATCGCCGGCCGGCTGTGCGATCGGGCCGGAAGCCGGATCGTCCTCGTCGTGGCGCTGCTCGGCACCGGCGCCGCCCTCCTCGCGACCAGCTTCGCCACCGGCCTGCCGCCACTCGCCGCCGCGCTGTTCGCGTTCGGCGCGGGTTTCGGCTCGATCAACGTTGCCGCGAATGCGCAAGGCCTTGCACTCGAGCGTGTTCGCGAGCGCCGGATCCTCTCGTCGTTGCATGCGGCTTTCAGCGCCGGCGGACTCTCCGGAGCCGGTCTCGGCGCACTCGCCGCTGCGGCGACGATCGGTCCGCAGCTGCATTTCGCAATCGTCTCTTTCGTCGTCGCAGGCCTGACTGTCGCGGCCACTCGAAGCCTGCTGCCCGGCGAGCGGACCGTTGAAGATGCGCGCCGGCCGTTTCAGATCCAGCGGGCGTTGCTCGTGCTCGGCGCCGCAGCGTTCTGCTGCATGCTTGCGGAAGGCGCAGCCGTCGACTGGAGCGCCGTCTACCTCTCCCGGTCTGCCGGCGCCGGCGCAGCCGTCGCCGCTCTCGGCTACTCGGCCTTCTCCCTCGCGATGACCGCCAGCCGGCTTGCCGGTGATCGGATCTCCGAACGGCTCGAGCCCGCGGCGCTCGTCGGCGCAGGCGCAGCACTGGCGACTGCCGGTCTCGGCGGCGCGCTCATCCTCGGCTCTACGGCGGCCGGAATCATCGGGTTCATCGCGATGGGTGCCGGCCTCGGTGTAGTCATCCCGGTGCTCTTCCGAGCCGCAGGCACCTCGGCCGGCGTCGCCGCAGGCGCCGGCGTCGCAACCGTGTCGACGATCGGGTGGCTGGGTTTCCTGGCCGGGCCGGCGGCGATCGGCTTCGCGGCCGGCGCGGTCGGGTTGCGGGCGGCGCTCGCGATCGTGGTCGCCATGACGTTACTGCTCGCGATCCTTGGCCAGGCCATCCAGCCCGACCGCCGACCCGTCGGACAACCGGCTCCGCGGCCTGTGTTGGGCGGCACCGCGCGCGGGTGACGCGTGGCGATCTTCCTTCACGAACAAGCGACATCTTGCGCAGGGAGTTGGCGGAACCCGTCCCGGTAGGGTTGCCGGCGTGGACCCGAGCTCGCAGACCTGTGAGCACTGCGGGACCGAGAACCTCGTCGCAGTGTGTCCTCAGGACGCTCGGCCGTTTGTCCTGACTACGGCGCACCTTGAGGGGCAGTTGCGAGAGTTCGATGACGGCCCCGTCCAGCGGCTTCCCCCTGGCTTCGCGACGCCGCTGTGCGACTTCTGCGCAAGCAAGGCCGCGGGCCTTGGACTCGTCGAGACGACAACCGCGGGCCTACGACAGAACACCTGCCCCACGTGCCACACCGACGTACTGTCCGGCGGTTGAGCCCGTTGAGCGAAGCGGAGTCGAGGCATCACAAGCCGCCTTCGTTGCATTTTCCGTTCAGGCGTCGCGCAGTTCGGCCGCCGTCACGGCGGTCGTTCCGACCTTGCCGACGGCGATCCCCGCGGCGGAGTTCGCGAGCCGGATCGCCTGTTCGAGGCCGGCACCGGACGCGAGAGCCGCGGCGAGGACAGCGACGACCGTATCGCCCGCGCCGGTGACGTCATAGACGGCCCTTGCCTCTGCATCGATGTCAAGGGAGTCGCCCTCTCCGATCAACGTCATCCCCTCCGAACCCCGGGTCACCAGCAGATGCGCGCCGTCGAGCGGCGCCACCAGCCTCCGACCGACATCGAGGAGCTGTTGATACGAGTCGATCGCCGCATGCGCGGCGAGCTCAGCATCGTGGGTGTTCGGAGTGAGCACCGTTGCGCCGCGATACTTGGAATAGTCACGACCCTTGGGATCGACGACCACGGGACAACCTTGGGCGCGAGCGGCGTCGATCACGCTGCGGGCGAGCCGCTCGGTCACAACCCCCTTGGCGTAGTCCGAGAGCACCACGGCGTCTGCCGTGCGAATCGCAATCGCCGCCCACTCGATCAGCTGCTGCTCGAGATCGGCCGAGAGCTCGGCACGCTCCTCGACATCCGTGCGGACGACTTGCTGGCTATGGGCGACCACACGCGTCTTCGTCGTCGTCCTGCGACCCTCGACCACGATGACGCCGCTGCACCCGACACCGCTCTCGGTCAATGCGCCGAGGAGCCGGGAACCGTCATCGTCGTCCCCGATGACACTGCCGAGTTCGGCGTGCGCGCCCAGTGCTGCAACGCCACCCGCTGCGTTGCCGGCACCTCCTGGCACGTTCGACTCGCGGCGGACATCGACGACGGGGACCGGGGCTTCCGGCGAGATGCGCTTCACGTCGCCCCACAGATAGCGATCGAGCATTACATCGCCGATCACGGCAACTCGCGCAGAGCCGATGCGGTCGAGCAGGTCGTCGATCATCTCGACGTTTCCGCGAGCACGAGCGCCGTGACCTCCGGCCACGACTCGCAGCTCCAGTCGGCGGCGGCGTCGACCGATGCGAACGCGATCGTCCGGCAACCCGCAGCGCGGCCGGCCTCTACGTCAGCGTGGGAGTTTCCGACCATGAAGGAGCGCCCAAGCTCGAGGTCGAGGTCCGCGGCGGCATCGAGAATCATGCCGGGGGCCGGTTTTCGGCAGGCGCAGTCTTCGTCAGGGGCATGGAAGCAGTAGTACGCCGCGTCGAGGGACGCCCCTGCATCGGCGAGCAGCTCGACGAAACGCTCGTGGACGGCCTCGGCATCGGTCTGATCGAAGTAGCCGCGTCCGACGCCCGACTGGTTGCTGACGAGAACGAGAGCGAACCCGGAGGTGTGAAGCGTTCGGAGCGATTCAGCGGCGCCCGGCAGCAGCCTTACCTGCTCGGGTCGAGACGGGTAGCCGACGTCCTCGATCAACGTGCCATCGCGATCGAGAAAGACCGCCGGACGACTAGCCACCGAGCCTGGAGACGAGCGAGGTCGTCGAAACACCGTCCACGAACGGGAGCAGCACAACTCGGCCTCCGTACGACTCGACGAGCGACCGCTCGGGCATGGGCCGGTCGCCATAATCCGCGCCCTTTGCATGCACCTCAGGCCGCAACCGATCGAGCGCAAGCTCGGGCGTTGGTTCGTCGAACACGACGACTCGATCGACGGCGCGGAGCGCAGCCACGACTTCGGCACGCTGCGCCGCCGGTACGACTGGCCGACCGGCTCCCTTGAGAAGCCGAACCGTCTCGTCGGCATTCACGCCGACGACGAGCACATCACCGAGCTCTTTCGCAGCTTCCAGACTTCGAACGTGACCATGATGGAGCAGATCGAAGGCGCCGTTGGTCCACACGACCCGCAACCCGGCTCGGCGCCATTGGTCCCGCTCGTCGAGCAGCGGCTCCCAGGCAACGACTCGTCCTGCTCCAGCGTCAGCGCCGCCGACCGCGACGGGCGCAGCGCTCAGCCGCCGTTCGACCTGGCGACACAACTCGTGTTCGACGACCAGCTGGGCCTCCTGGACCTCAGCCGAGGTCGCACCGCGCACCACGAGGGCGACATCGACTGCGCGTACGAGAGCCGACGTTCCGTCACCGACGAGCGCCAGAGTGCGCATTCCCGCCGCCGCCGCGGCCGCCACTCCGTGAAGCACGTTCGGAGACTCGCCGCTCGTACTGATCGCGAGCGCAACGTCGCCGCGTCGGCCAAGCGCTTCGACCTGACGCGCAAACACGTTTTCGTACCCGAAGTCGTTCGCGATCGCCGTGAGAGCCGATGAATCCGTCGTGAGCGCGATCGCCGGCAGCGGCCGGCGGTCGAGCTCGAATCGGCCGACGAACTCCGCGGCAAGGTGCTGCGCGTCGGCTGCACTGCCACCGTTCCCGAAAACGAGCAGCTTTCCGCCACGCCTGAAACACGCGACGAGATCGGCGACCGCGTTTTCGAAGGCGTCTGCGGGGATTCCCAACGTCCCCGGGCCCTCGCTCTTCGCCACCACTACGCGGCAACCGCGTCGGCCACGGCCTGCCGGACACGATCGGGCGAGATCCCCTGCATGCAATCGCGACGGTTGCCTTTGTACTCCCATCCGAAATCCAGATAGCCGCAACCCGCGAGGCCCGATTCGACACCGACCGCGCGAGGGCCGATCGGACCCCAGCGACGGCCGGCGGTCGGGCCGTTGAGCGTGATGGTCGGCGCCCCCACGGCGGCGGCGAGGTGTGCGATTCCGGTGTTGACGCTGACGACACAGGTGGCCGCCGCAAGGAGGTCTGCGAGCTCCTCGAGTGAGTGCTTGCCAGCCGTATCGGTCACGGCTCCGGGAGCGCAGGTGGCGGCGAAGGCCGCCGAGCGCGCGACGTCCGCGGGGCCACCGGTGAGCACGACGTGCTGACCGCGATCGAGCAGGTCATCGATCAGTGCCCGCCAGGATTCGCTGGGCCACTCCTTCAGGTGGGACTCGACTCCGGTCGGCCAAAGATGGAGGACGACGAACGGCTCGCTCGGCAACGAGGCGGCGGTCAGCACGCCCGGAGGTCGGAAAGATGGCTCGGTCGTCGACGTGACACCGACCACCTGAGCGAGTAGGCGAAAGTTGTCGAGTTCGTGCAGGACCGGCGACCGTTCTACCGCGGCATCGAACGCGTAGTGGCGGTGCTGTCCCGTTGCGCTTAGTCCGACGGTGTAACGCGCCCCAGAGAGGACGGCGTACACCGCCTCGACACGCGGCCACGACCCGAAGTCGATCACGACGTCGAAGCGATGGCGCCGGAGGGCGCGGATCGCCGTCAGCGGACTGGCCATTCGGATCGGCTCGGGAGTGACGCCCTCGATCTGTCGCAGCAACGGGACCATTGCGGAACTCGCGAACAACACCGTCTCGGCCTCGGGATGTGCGGCAGCGATATCCCTGACGACGGCGGAAAGAACAATCGTGTCACCGATGGCGGTGCCGTTGACGATCCCGATGCGGTCGATCGTCTCCGGCAGTCGTCGTCGCCGCCGCAACAAACCCGACGCCGCGACGACAGGAATGCCGACATACCGGTCGAGCGCCCTCAGCGTACCGTTGCCGCGCTCACTTTCCTCACCGTTCGGTGTGCCGGCACGGTAATTCAGCGCGCTGTCCGCAGGCGGAGCCATCGCCGCTAACCATAACGCGGCTCCAGTCGTTGTCGGCCTCCCCGCCGAGGACGCGAGGTTCTCGGGAGGCGTAGAGTCGTGGGGGACAGTTCCCGGTGGGAAGGAGACTCGAGATGCCGCTCTTCAGAGGCCGCCGCGACGATGGCGGGGGGACGAAGTACCAGATGCGCGAGAAGATGTTCGCGATCGGCGACGACTACTGGATTGAGACCGACGGCGGCGAGCGCGTCTTCAAGGTGAACGGCAAGGCGCTGCGGATCCGCGACACCCTTGTCCTCGAGACCCCCGGCGGCGACGAGGTGTTCACGATCCAGGAGAAGAAGCTGAGCGTGCGCGACAAGATGGCGATCGAGCGCGACGGCAAGACCGTCGCGACGGTGAAGAAGGCGCTCATCAGCCCGTTGCGCGAACGCTTCTCGATCGACGTCGAGGGCGGCGAGGACATGGAGGCCAAGGGCAACATTCTCGACCATGAGTACAAGATCGAACGGGGCGGCGACGATGTTGCTGAGGTGTCGAAGCGCTGGTTCAGAGTGCGGGATACATATGGGATCGAGATCGACGCTGAACAGGACGACGCGCTGATCCTCGCGATCACGGTCTGCATCGACCAGATGACACACGACGTCGGTTAACCCCAGACGACTGAGCGCCGGAAACGTCCTTCGGTGGTGGAAATCCGCCGGGTTAAAGTGCATCTGACCTTAGGCGCGCTAACGCGCATGGTTGAACCACAACGCCCCCGTAGCTCAGTG
>CAWIKU010000013.1:0-108366 GCA_963836705.1 uncultured Actinomycetes bacterium
GCTGAAGGCCGCGCGTATGACGACGCTCGAGGCTTGGTACGACCACATCGATGTCGAGGAGTTGATGGACCTCGTCCACCACGAGCTCGCCGAGGGTCGGTTGGCGAAGAAGGAGGCGAGGCAGGCGAAGAAGGACGTCGCGAAGGCCCGGACCCGGGACAGTCTCCGGGTCTTCGCGAAGCGCACCGATGAGATCGACGGCGAGCTCAGGATCGTCGCAGACTCTCCGCTCGTCGTTCCGCTCGAGGACCTGGCGGAGCCTGACGACCCCAGGCTCGAGGGGATCGAGGAGTGGATGCGTTCCCTCGTGACCCGCTACCGGCGCTCGCTGGCCCGTCAGCACCATCCGCTCGAGGAGTTCGAGTACGTTCACACCGCGCGCAAGGTCGTCGGGGTCGGCAGCGTCGGCACCCGGGCCTGGATCCACCTCTTCGTCGGCCGTGACGAGCAAGACCCACTGTTTCTCCAGTCGAAGGAGGCACAGCCGTCGGTGCTCGAGCCCTTTCTCGGCAGGAGCGAGCACGCCGAAAACGGCCGGCGGGTGGTTGTCGGCCAGCGGCTGATGCAAGCGGCCAGCGACATCTTCCTCGGCTGGCTCCGCGTGACGGGCCTCGATGGCGTGACGCGGGACTACTACGTGCGTCAGCTCCACGACTGGAAGGGCGCCGTCGAGGCCGACGCCCTCCTCGTGCCCGGTACGACGCTCTATGCCCGACTTTGTGGAGCGACCCTTGCGCGCGCCCACGCCCGCTGGGGCGATCGGATCGCGATCGCGTCGTACCTCGGCGAGGGAAACGCCTTCGACCGGTCGCTCGCTCGCTTCTCCACCCGGTATGCCGACCAGAACGACCGCGACTACGAGTCGTTCGCACGTGCTGTCGAGTCGGGCCGCCTCAGAGCCGAGACGGGTTTGTAGGCGACGAACCGCCGGAGCCCCGAAGGTCGCTTCTTGACGTGAGCCGCATTGTCTTCGCGGCACTCACCGTCCTTGCGGCGCTTGCCGTCGTGCCGCCGGCTACCGCCGACCGCGCTGGCGAGATCGCGCTTGCCCAGCAATACGCCCCGGTCGTTCGGCTCGTCGCGCACCGCGGGAGCTGCGGGCCCGGCATGCCGTATCAGCCGATCGACGTCAACGCGCTCTTCGGCGAGCCGACCGTCGCCCTGAAGGGCCCGTGGGGCGGCAGCGATGTGGTCAAGATCGGCCCGGCTGCAAAGGATCTGGTCGGGCTCTACGAGTACCACCTCGACTTCCCCGGAAACGCCCTCGATCCGGGCTGCGCCTACATCCACTGGGAGCGGCGGCTGACCGCAGATCGCGAGCCGACCGTGTACGCCCACGTCGCCACCGATCCGGCCTTCCCGGGCAAGCTCGCGCTGCAGTACTGGCTGTTCTACGTCTTCAACGACTGGAACAACCTTCACGAAGGCGACTGGGAGATGATCCAGCTCAACTTCGACGCCTCGACCCCGGCTCAGGCACTGCGTCAGGGGCCTGTCGACATCGGCTACAGCCAGCACGAGGGCGCCGAGCGAGCCGCTTGGACGGACGACAAGCTCGAGCGAGTCGGCGGCACTCACCCCGTCGTCCATCCGGCCGACGGGTCGCACGCAAACTTCTACGGTGAGGCCCTCTACCTCGGGAGCTCCGCCTCCGAGGGCGTCGGTTGCGACGACACTCGCGGGCCGACGTTCGACGTACGGCCTGTCGTGAAGACGATTCCGAGCGACGAAGCCCTGGCACGGGCGGCGTTCCCCTGGATCTCCTTCGAGGGGCGTTGGGGAGAGCTGCAGCCGGCGTTCTTCAACGGCCCGACTGGCCCGAACCTGAAGACTCAGTGGACAGAGCCGATCCGCTGGTCGGAGGACTGGCGCGCGCGGAGCTACACCGTGTCCGCGGCCGGCGCGTTCGGGCCGGCCGCGACCAGCGCCTTCTGTGCTTCCGTCGGTGGAGGTTCCCGGGCGCTCGTGCAGTTCGTGCACCATCCGCTCGAGGTCGGGCTGCTGCTCGGCGGACTCGCGCTCCTGCTCCTTTTCCTGCTCTCGCGAACGACCTGGCATTCGACGGCGCCACTTCGTCTGGCACGCAGGAGAGCGTGGGGGCAGGTCCTGATGTCTGCAACCCGGATGTACCGTCAGCGGATCCCGCTCTGGGTCGGCATCGGAGCGTTGCTGCTGCCGATCTCCCTGCTCGTCGCGCTCCTGCAGTTGATCGTCCTCCACGCCACGAGCATCGTCGGGGTCCAGACCGGCGGCGAGAGCAACGGCTTCCTTGCCTTCTTCGTGCTCGCGATCGGGACGGCGTTGACGCTGCTCGGCTTCGGCGTCGTGGTGGCGGCGACGGCGCGTGCGCTCGTCGAGATCGACAGCAACAGGCCGATCGGGGTCCTGCGCGCGTACCGGCTCGCGTACCCCGGCATCCGCGCGTTGTTCGGCGCGCTGGTCGTCGCTGCGCTGGTCGTCTCGCTGCTCACGAGCTCGATCTTTCTCCTGCCGATCGCTGTTTGGCTCGCGGGCCGGTGGGCCTTGCTGGTGCCGGCCGTCGCGATCGAGCACGTCTCCTCGCTGCGCGCGCTCCGCAGAAGCAGGCGCCTTGTTCGAGGGCGGTGGTTCAAGGTGGCGTCGCTGATCGTGGCCGGCGGTGCACTCGCGCTCCTCGCGGGCCCGGTCGTCGGCGTGCTCTTGATCCTCCTCACCGACGCGCCCTTCTGGGTTGCGAACGTGGTGGCCGGCGTGCTCTACGCGGTGACGATGCCGCTCGTCGCCCTCACGTCCGTCTACGTCTACTTCGACGCGAGAGTTCGCGTCGGAACCGACGACGAGCCCGCCGTGCTCCCCGCGGAGATCGAGTTCTCGATCTGAAACCGCTCTCCCATAACCGGTCGCGGTGGCCAGCAGGGCGCCGTCCGCCGTTTTGGGGCTAGGTCTGGCGTTCCCCACCTCCGAAGTGGGGGGCAACTCACCGGCGCGGCTTGACGTAAAGGCGAAGCGGGCGGCTCATCACTGAACCGCCCGCTCACTCGTCGTCTTCTTAAGGATTAAGGATCAGATTGACGGTCAGTTCGTGCGGTCCTTCAGGTGGGCCAAGGTCGACGCTTGCGTCACCTCTTGCGTTTCTGTACACCCCAGTTCCGCCAACGATCGCGAACTTACTCGTCGTCCCGGGTACGAGAGTGAGTTGCCCCGCGGCCATGATTTGCCCCGCGTCCAACGACACTCCTTCGGCGATTGTGTTTGTGACCGAGCAGTCGAACTTGAGGGTCGCGGGGTCGATGAGCACGCATCGACCATCGTTCCCACCGACTTGGGCGTTCGGTGCGCTCGCCAAGAACAGTCGATCGGACCACACATACAGGTCGCCCGGACTCAACCCAGACGGCCCTGTATCGACGAAGTTGTTGATTGCGGTCGCCCGACTGATCAGGTTGAGGACAAGCGGGCTGCTGTTGTTCGCTGGCCCCTGGGATGCCAGTGAGACGCCGCCGACTGCAAGACCCACCGCAGCTATGACTACAAGTCCGAACAGAAGACGCTTTCCTCGGCGAATCCCTCGGAAGCGATTCATTGCCCTCTCCTCTCCACCTGGCGATTGGCTCAGCCGCTGGGCAAACGAATGGGCCGAGTAAACAAGGCGGCGAGTCTCCCAAGACGGACATCGCGAGTCAATGATCCAGACCGACCAGCCCCCCGGTCAAACGTCTGGGCGTGTGACCCGGAGGTCAAGAGTTTGCCAGCGAGCTCCACTCCTCGAGCCGCCGCATGATGAGTGCGGCCCGCTCGGAGGCGTCGATCCCGTCCAGGACGGCCGCGTCCGCGGGGTCGGCGCGGAGGTAGATGCCCGAGGTTCGGGCGTGGAAGACCTCGGCACCTGCCGAGCGTGTCGTGAAGTAACCGGCGGCGCGATCCACGCTCTCCAGCCTGATCTCGCCTGTTCCCGAGCTGTGGGGCATCCGGGTGTCGCGGCCGCTCACCGTGCCAGAAATAGAAGATGCCGGCCGGATCGACGCGCTCCTTCGACGCCTCACTCCGATAGCGCGCCGAGAGCGTGCCATCGGCTTGCCATGACCGTCCGGCATCTTCCCGTACGCCGCAACGACATCCGAGAAGCCCGGCTGCGAAGCGCTCGACCGCTGGGGGCACGCCGGACCGGGGGTGGGCAGCCAAGATCATCGCCAACCCAGGCCAGTACTACGTGATCATCGGAACCGGCCGCTACCCAAACGGTGCAATCGGCGGCGTTCTCCACAAAGCCTGAACACCCATCGCCGCCTCGGCCACGACCTGACCAGGCGACTTGGTGGAGTCGCCCGAATGTGCTCCAGGGCAGGATCGAGCGCGACGGGCGCACACTGCAATGCGTCCTCGGCGACCAGCGGCTGCCGTCGTTGGCACGAACGGCGTGGGTGCCGCGCTCGACGCCTACGCCGGCGCCGATGTCGCCGTGGGGGTGCGGCCCGAGCACCTCGGCGATCCCGCCGAAGGCCCGCCTGATCGTCCGCGCCTTCGCGGCCAGGTGAGGTTCGTCGAATTGCTCGGCCGCGGAACGCATGGTTCAGATCCAGCTCGACGCGAAGCCGGTCGTTGTCGACCAGGTGCTCGAAATCGCACGGGACGTGGACGCGGCCGCCGCAGAGGAGATCCTAGGACAGGCGAAATCCGAACAGGCACTGGTGACCGCGCGCTTCGACGCTCACGCGAGGGTCAGTCCGGGCAACCTCGTCGAGGCCGCCGTCAGGACCGAGCGGCTCCACTTCTTCGACCTGACCACCGGCCGCGCGATTCGCTAGCGGCGATGGCGCGCGGATTCGCGCTCGACCAAGGGAGGGCTGCCAACAGAGGGGCGATCCGCGGCCGTTGGTAGGGTCGAGGTTGCGGCGCCGACACCCTCACGGTGTTGTTGAGGGATTCTCTTCGCCTCGCCCAGTTGCGAAGAGTCACAGCCCTGTCAACTGAGGAGGAACCAATGGAACGGTTTCCTTGGCATCAGACGTTGCGGCACGCCTTCGTAGCGAAGCCTCTGATCATCGTTGTCGTCACCGCCTTGGCGGTGGCCGTCCTGGCAGCGGCGGGCGTTGCAGCGACGAACGGGACGCGCAGCAGCAGCGCGCCCGGCCCCAACGGCTGTCCGACCAACAAGAGCGCGAAGACCGCCCCCATCGCCGACGTCGCACCGCCCGCGCGGCTCCAGATCGCCGCGTTCGACGTCCTGTCTGGGTCGATCAACGAGCGGACCGACAGCTTCACGCTGAAGGTACGCGTCGGGAGCACCTGCAGCGTCAACATCAAAGGCGCGAGCGTGTACGTGACGGCGGTACCGTACAACCAGTTCAGCATTCCGACGGAGGAGCTCACCGGGGACGACGGCACGGCGATTCTCGTCTTTCACCGCGACGCGAATTACCCCGCGAGCGACCAGCAGCAGCAGTTGACGCTTTTCATTCGCGCGACGAAGCCGGGTGAGGACCCCCTCGCCGGCGTCTCGACCCGCCGGCTCGTCGGGATCCCTTTCTCCGGTTGACGCTCGTCTAGGTGCGAAACGGCCGCGCCGCGAGCCGCCTCATGGCGCGGCCGTTCGCACCTCCGCGCGCGGTGAGGCTCCACTGCGGGTCGCCGGCGTGAGAGAGTCCGTCCCGCCGATGAGAGGGGCCGGGGGGTGGATGGGGGTGTGGGCGGTGCTCGTCGCCGTGGCGGTATGTGTTGCCGCAGCTCCTGCTCAGGCGTCGCCCGGCATCCGCTACGGGATCCAGGACGACGCGTGGCTGGAGTTCGGGCCCGGGAAGCTCAACCAGCGGCTGTCGACGTTCAAACGGCTCGGCGTGCCGCTCGTCCGCTTCACGCTCCACTGGAACGAGATCGCCCTGAGCCGTCCGAAGGACGCCGCGTCTCCGCGCGATCGCGCCTACGACTGGCGTCGTCCCGACCGGATCCTCCGCGGGCTGCGCCGGTACGGGCTGACGCCCGTGCTGACGCTCGTCGGAACGCCGCGGTGGGCGAACGGAGGACGCCCACCGAACTTCGCCCCGCCGCATCCTCGAGACTTCCACCGCTTCGCGATCGCTGCCGCCAGGCGCTACCCCTGGGTTCGCTACTGGCTGATCTGGAACGAGCCCAACAAGCGCCTCTGGCTCAGGCCGACGAGGGCGGCGATCTACGTCCAGCATCTGCTCAACCCGGGGTACGAGGCGATCCATGCCGTCCTGCCGCACGCGCGCGTCGGCGGTGGTGTGACAGCGCCTCGTGGCGGTTTGGGAGGGGTCGCGCCGGTCGTCTGGGTTCACGGCATGGCTGCCGCCCATGCCAAGCTCGACGCCTACGCGCACCATCCGTACCCCTCGTCGCCGGGCGAGACACCGTCGAGCGGAGGGTGCAAGAACTGCCCTTCGATCACGATGGCGACGCTGCCGAAGCTCCTCATCCTCGTCAGGCGCGCGTTCGGGCCGAAACCGGTCTGGCTGACCGAGTACGGCTACCAGACGAAACCACCTGACGACTTCCTGGGCGTTCCACCCAAGCGACAGGCGACGATGCTCAGCCTCGCCGCGCTGCGCGCGTGGAGGCTGTCTCGCGTGACGATGCTGATCCAGTACCTCTATCGCGACGAGGTCGCGCTCAGCCGCTTCCAGACCGGCCTCGTCTTCGCGGACGACCGCCCGAAGCCCTCGCTCCAGGCCTTCAGGCTGCCGTTCGCCCAGATGGCCCGGCGCGACCTCCAGGCCGTCGTCTGGGGACAGATCCGGGGCGGGCGACCAGGGCGGAAGACCTACAGGCTCGAGGTGCTGCACCAGAACGTCTGGCAGGCCGTCGGGCACGACCGTTTGACGAACGACGGCGGCTTCTTCGTGCGAACGATTCGCCTCAAGCACGGTGCGCTGCTGCGGATCTGGGCGCCGCGTCAGGAGCGGTACAGCCTTCAGCTCCGGATCAGATGACCGGCGCGGCAAGGACGGCGCCCAGCTCGTTGCGGGAGCTGAGCTGGAGCTTGCGGAAGATGCTCGTCAGGTGACCCTCCACGGTGCGGGTCGTGATGAAGAGCGTCTGGGCGATCTCACGGTTCGTGAGACCCTCGCTGGCGTACTCCGCGATGCGCCGCTCGCTCGCCGTCAGCGAGTCGAGCCCTGCGAGCATGACGCGCCGCGGCCGCGCGCCGGTTGCGCGCAACTCGGTCTCGGCTCGTGCCGCGAGCAGCGTGGCGCTGCCTCGGTGGGCGACGTCGAGCGCTTCGCGCAGCAACTCGCGGGCTTCTGTACGCCGGTTGCGACGCCGCAGCATCGCGCCCAGGTCGGTGAGTGTGCGCGCTCGTTCCAGCCCGACGTCACACCGCTCGAACGCGTCGACGGCCTCACGCAACAACCGCTCCCCGCGCTCGCCGCCGGCGACGAGTCCGGCGACGCGGCTCGAGACGCCGATCGCCCGCGAGGTGCCGAAACTCCGCGCGAGCTCGAGCTCCTCGTCAGCGAGGCGGCCGGCCTGCTCGCGCTCGCCGAGCGCCAGCTGTGAGAGTGCGGCCCCGGACCGCCAGGGAAGGTAGCCGGGCGAGGTGACGAGGGCATGGGTCAAGCGGCTCCCGACCCCCAGGAAATCGTCGAGCGCCTCCGTGAACCGTCCTTGTTCGACACGTAGCCGGCCGCGGCCGAAACGAAGCACGGTTGCCGTGAGCGAACCGCTTTCCACTGCGTCGCCAAACGTTGCGAGCACCTGCTCTGCCTCGTCCAGCTCACCCAGCTCGACATAGGCGCCGACCAGCACGCCGGCGGCCAGGACGCGGTAGATCGGGGGTGCGGGAAGCTCCGTTGCGGCGAACGCGGTTCGGGCGTCGCCCTCGCCGGCGATCAGATCGCCGCGTCGTACGGCAAGCCAGGCGCGAGTCGCCAGGCCGACGGCGAGCCGGCCGCTGTCGCCGGTCACCCGGGCGTTCGCGATCGAGGCGTCGAGCAGCGGCTGCACCTGGTCGTACCGCTCCGCCCAGAGCAGCGAGAGTGCCGTCCTGGCAAACGTGGACGCTGAAAGGCCGCTCTCGCCGGCGAGCAGCGCCCGGTTCGCCAGCTCGGCGCCGACGTCGGCGGGCTCGTTCATCAAGATCGAGATCAAGGCGGCGGCAGCGAGCGCTTCATGTGGCATCGCGGGATCGCTGACCGCTCGGTCGCGTAACGCATTCCGGCGAAGCGCGACCGTCGGCGACACCAGGAGGTCGTTCATCCCGACGACGACGGCCGCCGCCTCGAGCTGCAAGGCGAGCTGCTCGTGCTGCGCATCGAGCGCGGACGCCGCGCGATCGAGGACCTCGACCGCCTCCGCAAAGCGCTGAGACCGGTTGAGCGCACTCGCCAGCACCCTGGTTGCGTTGGCTGCCTCGACCGCGGTCGGTGCGGCTTCGACGGCACGTCGCAGGTGCTCGGGCCAACCCTCGAGCCCGGCGCTTTCCTCGGCCTTGCCGAGGGCGATCAGCAAGGGTTGCTGGGCAGCCGGAGGCGGTGGCTCGGCGAGCGCCCGGCGCAGGAACAGCGCAGCCGATTCGGGGGCGCCGTTCTGCGCTGCTGCGCACCCGGCCTCCACCAGCCGTTCGTAGACCCAGCCGTCCCCGCTCGGCTCGCTCGCCAGCAAGTGCTTGGCCACGCGTTCGCTCGCGCCCGGTTCCTCGGCGAGCAGGCGTGCGGCGCGCACGTGACCCTGCGCGCGCTCGGCAGCCGACAGCTCCGCGTACAGGCTGGCGCGCACGATCGGGTGACTGAAGGCGAGCGGGCGGCCGGAGTCGAGGATCCCTGCCGTCACCAGCAACTCGGCCGCTGTCTCTGCCTCGGACTCGTCGAGTCCGGTAAATCGTGCGACCTGATGAAGCTCGCTCTGCTCGAGGATGGCGAGCGCCCGCGCCACCCGGCCGGCCGGTTCCGGTAGCCGGCGGAGCCGGAGCCGAATCGAACGGCCGATCGTTCGCGCGCCGATCCGCTCGACGTGCCGCGCGCCATCGGCCGACGACGGGATCCCTCCTTCCCTCAACCCGTCCACGAGCTCGCGCATCAGGAACGGCGTCCCGCGCGTGGCACGCATGCAGGCGTCGACGAAGGACGGATCCGGCACTCCAGGCAGGCTCGAGCCGACGAACTGACCGACCGCGCTCCTCGTCAACGGGGGCAGGCGGATCACCTCGGCGGATGGGTCGGCTGCCACGGTCGCCAGGAGTGCCGCATCAGTACCGGTCTCACGCGGACGGGCCGCAACGACCAGAGCCACGTCGAGCTCCTCCAGTCGTGTCAGCAGGAAGGCGAGAAAGCGGAGCGACGGAGCGTCCGCCCACTGGGCGTCGTCGACGACGAGGCAGAGCGGGCCGGTGGAGGCGAGATTCGCGCACAGCCAGTAGAGACCGTGGAGGATCGCGAACGACGGATCGACGCCCGACGAGGTCGAGCTGTCGCGAGCGGCACCTCCCGGGAGCCCCAGCAGGCCGGCCGCCACCCCTGCAGCGGCGTGCAGCAGCTCGGTGCGCTCCGGCTCGCCGGCGTCGGCCAACGGCGGCTCGAACAGCTGCCGAACGACACCGAAAGCGAACTCGTGCTCCAACTCGGTGCCTCTGGAGCGAAGGACTCGCATCCCGCTGTCGACAGCCGCGGCCCGCGTTGCAGCGAGGAGCGCCGTCTTGCCGATTCCGGCCGGTCCTTCGACGACGACGAAGGTCCCTCGCCCCGCACGAGCCTGGGCCAGTGCGGACTCGATCCGCGCAAGCTCTCCGCTCCGTTCGAGCAGCTGGGAGCTCATCGGCCGCGTCACGGCCGCCGGGGGGCCAGTGCTGGGCACCGCATACGTATCGGGCACATCTTGCAGGAGGCGAGTCACTCGCGTTCCCCCGAGGTTCGACCGCCCTACAACGACAGGGTGGCGCCCGAAAGTCCCGGGTCGTCCCACGGTGCGAAGCCATGCTCGGGACCCGGAAGATATGCCGTATCGATCATGGCCTCGCTACCAGCTCAGCAACCACGCCGCCCGCCCGTTCACCGGGCGTTCGAACGGCTCACCGAGAAGGAGCGCACGTTGATCGCGCTGGTCTACTGGTCTGGCCTCTCGCTCGCCGAGGCCGCCGCGCGACTCGAGATCTCACCGGCGACCGCCAAGACGCACGCGCGTCAGGCTCTGGCCCGGCTCGCCGATCTGCTCGAAGGCGACCAGGTCGTCACGCTCGCGCCCTGACTTCCCAGACCGTCGCCGCGAGCCGATCCGACCCGACCGCCTGCAGGATCGTCGCGAACGCGAGCTGGAACGGGGCACTGCCCGCCGTCGACGCCCGGTGCGCCTCGACCTCGGTCTCCCACAGCAGGACGAGCAGCGCCGTGCCACCACCCTGGTCGAGCAGCTCGGTTGCGCCACTGAAGCCAGGCTCCCCGCGGAGCGCAGGCAGCAGCTCGCACCGCACGAGCTGCTCGACCTCATCCAGGCGCTCCGGCTCGAACGGCAGCTCGATCAGTTGGGCGTACATCGCGTGCACATCGTGCGGCGAGACCCCAGGCGTTCGCACCGTGGCCACCCCCCGGAATGACGAAAAACAGGAGTGACGCCACGGTGCGAATGAGCCCCCGCGGGCCCGACCATCGATGAGTCAACAGCTTCACCGAGAGGAGACACGCACCGATGAAGAATCTGATCCGCCGCCGTGTGAAGGGGCTGATCCGCAAGGAACTGCGGCCCACGCGCTTCGCCCTGGCGGCAGTGGTCGTCGGGGCTCTCGCGTCTGGGGCCGCAGCTGCCCCGGGTGGCGCGGCCCATCCCGCGAGAGCTCACGACGGCCGCGCGTTCAAGGAGAAGTTCAAGCAGCCGAAGCTCGAGCACGGGCTGCTTTCGATCGAGGGGACGGAGGCGGGTGACGCGATCACCCTTCGGGTCGAGGCGGGCGATCCTGGCACGCTCCAGGTCGACGTCGGCGACGACGGCTCGACCGACTTCCGCTTCGCACGCCGGAAGATCGCCGCGATCGTGGTCGATGCGAGGGGCGGCGACGACCGCGTGCGCATCGATGAGAGCAACGGCGTCTTCACCGATGTCATTCCGACGACGATCGACGGCGGAGACGGAAACGACGACCTGGCCGGAGGCTCGGGGGCCGAGCTGCTCCTGGGCGGAGCCGGGAACGACTCGATCGACGGGAACCGCGGCAACGATGTGGCGTTCATGGGATCGGGTGACGACACGTTCGTCTGGGATCCGGGCGACGGCAGCGACACGGTCGACGGCCAGGACGGTGCCGACACGATGGTGTTCAACGGCGCCGGAGCCGCTGAGCGTTTCGACCTGTCGGCGAACGGGAGCCGTCTGAAGTTCGTGCGTGACGTCGGCAACATCACCATGGACACGAACGCGGTCGAGAGCGTCGACGTGAACGCACTCGGCGGCGCCGACGCCGTCACGGTCAACGACCTGAGCGGCACCGGCGTCGCGAACGTCAGGGCCGACCTCGGGGCGGGCGACGGTCAGGCCGATCACGTGACGGTCAACGGCAGCAACGGGCCGGACCGGATCAGCGTCGCCGGCAGCAATGGCTCGGCGGACGTGTCCGGCCTCGCCGCAGCCGTCAGCATCAGCAATGCCGAACCGGCGCACGACACGCTGACGGTCAACGCACTCGCCGGTGCCGACAACGTGGATGCCTCGGCGCTCGCCGCGAACTCGGTGCGGTTCGAGAGCAACGGTGGCGACGACGCGGACGTGCTGATCGGATCCGCCGGCAACGACCTCGTCGACGGGGGCAAGGCAAACGACGCCGCCTCGCTCGGGGCCGGCGACGACTCGTTCGTCTGGGACCCGGGTGACGGCAGCGACACGGTCGACGGTCAAGCCGGCACCGACACGATGGTGTTCGACGGGGCCGGAGCCGCCGAGCAGTTCGATCTCTCGGCGAACGGGAGTCGTCTGAAGTTCGTGCGTGACGTCGGCAACATCACGATGGACACGATCGGCGTCGAGAGCGTCGACGTGAACGCACTCGGCGGCGCCGATGTCGTGACGGTCAACGACCTGAGCGAGACCGACGTCAGCGATGTGAACGTCGATCTCGGCGGTGCCCTTGGCGCGGCGGGCGGCGACGCTCAGCCGGATCGAGTCGTGGTCAACGGCACCAAGGGCAATGACGCGATCGACGTCAGCGGTGACGCGGGCGGCATCAAGGTGAGCGGACTCGCGGCGACGGTCGCCATCGTCAACTCGGAGGCTGCCAACGACCGCCTCGAGGTCAACACGCTTGCCGGTCAAGACACCATCGACTCCGGTGCGCTCGCCGCCGGTGCGATCCAGCTCTTCGTGAACGGAGCGCTCCGCCCATAGGGGGCGAAGGCGTGCGCGGGACCCGGCCGGGTCCCGCGCACGCGACCCGAGACGGCACGATCATGAGCTCGCACGTACCGCACACGATCCTCGCGCTCTCCGGCAGCTTGAAACACAGCTCCGTCAACAGCGCCGTGCTGCGCGCCGCCGCCGCGGCAGGAGTGCGCAACGGCACGTTCGTCGCGATCGGCGACTCCGTACGGAAGCTGCCGCATTTCGACCCAGACCTGGAGGCGGCACCGCCCGAAGCCGTGCTCCGTTTTCGGGCAGCGTGCGAACGTGCTGCCGGGGTGCTGCTCTCGGTCCCGGAGTACGCGTTCGGGATCCCGGGGTCGTTCAAGAACGCCCTCGACTGGACCGTCGGTAGCGGCTCCCTGTACCGCAAGCCGGTGACGTTGATCAACGTCGCGCCGCCGGGGCGTGGCCGGCATGTTCGCGCGGCGCTCGAGCTCGTCTTCCGCGCGCTCGACGCCGACGTCGCGTACTACGCGCTGCCACTGGCCCCGAGCGATCGCGACGCGCGTGGTGAAGTGAGCGATCCGAGATTCATCGCCGAGTTGCGTGCCGTCGTCGGCGAGCTCGTCGAGCGAGCTACGCACCAGGCCCGTTGAGCGTCGCGGGTGGAGGCTCCGCCGGCGACTCGGTCGGGAACGTCGGTGTGGAGGGCCAGAGGTCGAGCCCGCCGCGGGCCTGGCAGCCGCTCGACTGGTACTCGGAAGGCAGCAAGGGCTGTAGCGCCAGCGTGAACGCGGCAGCGGCGGCACCTTCGACAGCGGTCCCACCGAAACGCATCACCGTCCAGGCGTCCTCCTGGATCGCGTAGCACTGCGCCTGGGCTTCGTCGACGAAGCCGCGTAGGTGCATCGCCTCGTGCGCGAGCGTGTTGATCGCCTGGACGTCGCCGCGGGCACGGCGCTCGCACGCCCCGTCGAACCCTGCCTCCGGCGACCACCGGCTCCAGTCGATCGTCGCCAGGCAGTCGAGCTCGTTGCGCGCCCTCCCCGCGTCGAAGCGCCGCAGGCGTCCGCAGACGTCGCGAGTCAGGAACATGTGATTCGGTGTGTGGCCCTGCGCGAAGTCGACCTCGCCCTTGCGGTCGTTGATGTCGAGCATGGCTGCCCAGAAGCCCTGGCAGCGAACGCCCACCCTGCGCCCGGCGAGTTGGCTGGCGATCGTGCCGAGCCGGTGCTCGGTCGAATGGCGCTGGTGATTCGTCCAGAGCCAGAGCGCGAGCACGAGCCCGGCGACGATCGCGAGCCATTTCATGCGCGCATGTTCTCAGCGCAGGCGCCGAGAGCATGCGCGCACGATTGGTTGCGCTGGGTCAGGAGGCTCGAGCCGCGGCCTGCTTGCCTTCGACCAGCACGCGGAACCGCTCGAGGTCACCGCGGATCCGGCGATCGTCCAGCCCTGCCGCAGCGCCGGCCTTCTCGGCGACGTCGTCGAGGGCGTAGGTCATGCTCAGATGGATTCGCGTCTGGTCCGGGCCGGCTTCCTCGAAGCTGACGACACCGCGGGTGTTCTTGCCGGCGACCGACTCCCACGCGATGCGGCGGTTCGGCTGCTGGTCGACGACCTTCGCCTCCCATTCGGCTCTCTTGCCGGCCACCGTGGCGGCCCAGTGGAGGAGCGTGTCGTCGAGTTGCTTCACCTCGTCGACGCCCTCCATGAACGCCGGGAACTCCTCGAACTGCGTCCACTGGTCGTAGGCCGCCGCGACGGGGACGGCGACCTCGATCTCCTGCTCGACCGTCTTGGCGTTGGCGCGGGCGGCCTTGGCCAGGCCGACGTCGCGGAACTCGCCGCGGGGCGCGAGGCTCTTCAGCCTGGCACGCACCGACGGGATCGTTGCGACCACTACCCCGACGCCCGTGACGACCAGGCTCGCGTTCCGCAGCTTGTGGCTGCGCTTCGCCTCGACGCGCTTCCGCGCCTTTCGCAGCTGCACGACCATCTCGAGCAACTCGGCCCGCAGCAGCGGATCGGTGCCGAGCCGTCGTGCCGTACCGACGACTCCAGCCTGCCGTTGGGCGCGCTGTCGGGCGGCAAGACCCGCCTCCAGCGCGGCGACCAGGCGCTCACGCAGCTTCTGATCCTTGACGAGTTGCTCGCCGAGCGGCGTGACTGTGCCGACCGCGTCGTTGAGCGTTCTTCCTGCATCTTTCCGTGACAGCATCTGGGCCTCCTTGAAGGGGCGGAGCGGGAATGGTGTTTCCTTGATCCTTGCCGTTCGGACGAATTGCTAACCGCGGGGCGTAGGATCGGCCGATGCGGGTCAGGGCCGCCGTACTCGAGGATTTCGGGGCGCCGCTCGTCGTGCGGGAGGTCGACCTGGCCGAGCCACGCGCAGGCGAGGTGCTGGTGCGGCTCGTCGCCTGTGGCGTCTGCCACACCGACCTCTACACGGCCTCGGGTGCCGACCCGTCCGGCTACGCACCGACGGTGCTGGGCCACGAGGGCGCCGGTGTCGTCGAGCGCGTCGGCGAGGGGGTCTCGTCCGTCGCACCGGGTGATCACGTCGTGACGCTCTTCTCGCCGCAGTGCCGCGAGTGCATCCATTGCCGCAGCGACCGCACCAACCTGTGCCTCGCGATCCGCGAGCAGCAGAACCAGGGGTACCTGCCCGATGGCACCACGCGTCTGTCGAGCGGTGCCGAGCCGATCCGCCACTTCATGGGCACGTCGACGTTCGCCGAGTACACCGTGATGCCGGAGATCGCCCTGGCGAAGATCAACCGCGAGGCCCCACTCGCCGGAGCGTGCCTCTTTGCCTGTGGCCTCTCGACCGGTCTCGGTGCGGCGATCAACACGGCAGAGGTGGAGCCGGGCTCGACCTGCGTCGTCTTCGGTGCGGGGATGGTCGGTCTCGGCGCCGTGATCGGCTGCCGCCTGCAGGGAGCCGAGCGGATCGTCTGTGTCGACCTGTCCGACGAGCGACTCGGCCTGGCGACCGCGCACGGCGCGACCGAGACGATGCTCGGCGGCCCCGACGCCGTCGACCGCATCGTCGAGCTGACGGGCGGCTTCGGCGCCGACTACACCTTCGAGGCCACCGGCAACGTGGCGGTGATGCGTCAGGCGGTCGAATCCGCGCGTATGGGGTGGGGGCTCTGCACGGTCGCGGGTGTCGCAGGCAAGGGGGAGACGGTCGACATCATTCCCCGTTTCTTGATCACCGGCCGGCGCGTCGCCGGCTCGTCGTTCGGCGGTGTGAAGGGGCGCGACGGCGTCCCGGTGCTGATCGAGCGCTGGCTCGCCGGTGAGATCGACGTCGACTCGTTCATCTCGCACCGGCTCACGCTCGACGAGGTGAACCGCGGCTTCGAGCTGATGGAGGCCCAGGACGGCATCCGCAGCGTGATCGAGTTCGGCTGACCGAACGACTCAGAGGTTGTCGCGCCTGACGCGCGGCGCCGGACTGTCGAGGTCGGCGCGGCGCTCCAGCAGGTCGCAGAGCACGGCGATCACGGCGGGATCGAATTGACTGCCCGCGCAGTTCCGCAGCTCGGCGATCGCGTCCTCTCGGCTGACCGCGGCCCGGTAGGGGCGACCGCTGGTCATCGCCGAGAACGCGTCGCAGGCGGCGATCACCCGCGAGGCGATGGGAATCGCGTCGCCCGCGATCCCGTCCACGTACCCGTCGCCGTCCCAGCGCTCGTGCGTCGAGCGCACGATCTCGCCGACGCGGCGCAGGGCGGGCTCGCCGCCGAGGATTCGCTGCCCGATCAGCGTGTGCTGGTGAATGAACTGCCACTCGTCGTCCGTCAGCGGCCCAGGCTTGCGGAGAACGGCGTCGGGGATCGCGAGCTTGCCGACATCGTGCAGCTCGGCCGCAAGCCGAAGCTCCGCCAACTGGTCGCCGCTCAGGCCCAGTTGGCGGCCGACGGCGACGGCCAGCCGGGCCACACCCTCGACGTGGGCGCGCAAGCCCGGTTCACGCTCGGCCAAAGTCCGAAGCAGGAGCTCGTGCGGGCTCGTGCGCGCGGCAGACAACCGGTCCTTGTGGGCGTAGAGCCGCTGGTCGGCGAGGCTGAGCGCCGCGCTCGGGTCGCCCGCTTCCTCCGGCAGCGTGACGGCTCCGAATGCGCTCGAGACGACGAAGCTCTCCCCTTCCTCGAACAACGAGGAGGCTGCCCGGTGCAGCAGCGTCTCCGAGGCCGGGATCAAGGCGCAGAACTCGTCGCCGCCCATGCGGTACGCGCCTCCGTCCGGCGCGACGGCCGCCTTGAGCTTGCCTGCGAGCCGCGCCAGCAGGGCGTCGCCCGCGGGATGCCCGAAGCTGTCGTTGTAGCCCTTGAAACCATTCAGGTCGAAGACCACCAGCAGGTGTGGCTCCTCCTCGCTCGCGCCGCCGAGATACGCGTCGAGGTCGAGGACGAGCCTGCGGCGGTTGCCGATGCCGGTGAGCGCATCCGTGAGCGACTCGCTGCGGCTCCGCTCGAGCAGGCGCGTGTTCTCCCCGAACGTCAACGCGGTCCGCATCAGCACGAGGATTATCGTGGCGGCGGCAAGGATCGTCGCCAGCGGATGCACGTGGTTGACCGTCGCGTAGACGAGCACCCCGACCGCGATCACGCCGCAGGCGGCCGGGGTCGCGAAGAGCGCCCGCCGCTCGAGGCCCCCGACGGGTTGCCCGGCGGTCGGTGTCTGCCAGGCGGAGAAGGCGAGCAGGATCAGCGAAGCCGGCCAGAGGACGTCGAGCAAGCCGCCCTCGACGTAGGTGCCGTTGGCACTGGAATAGAGGTAGAAGCCGTCGCCGATCGTGTTCAGGAGCAGCGCCGCGCCGATGAGCAGCCAGGCGTGACCCGGTTGCCAGCCGCTGACGGCGAAGACGAAGACCAACAGTGCCAACAAGACGATGTCGCCGAGCGGATAGGAGAGGTTGGTCAGGACGACGATCGGGCTGCCGTGCGTGCTCGAGACGACGACCTCGAGGATCGCCGAGGCTCCGACGGCGCCGGCCGCGAGCGCGGCGGTCAGGCCGTCGAGCCAAAGGCTCGCGTTGAAGCGTGAGATCCGACTGCGGACGAGCAGCACGATCCCCAGGTAGCTCAGCGGGTAGAAGGCGAGATAGAAGGCGTCCGCTGGAGACGGGAACGGCGGGTTGCCGCCGTACCCGAAGTCATAAATCGCGTCGCCGATCGTCGTCGACAGCAATCCGGCACCGAGCGCAAGCCACGCGAGGCGCTCACGCGGGACCCGAACGGCGCGGACGAGGCAGCCGGCCGCAGCGGCAGCCTCGAGGCCCTCGTAGAGCCAGCGGTCGAAGAAATGACCGCCGCCCGAGCCGAGACCGCCGACGTCGTGGGCGGCGAGCAGGGCGAGTCCGGCGACCAGCGCGATCTGCCAGGTGCGGAGAACGATTCGTGCCGGCCGCGTCGGGCGCAGGCCGAGGCGCGGTGACGCGGCGGCGCGCATTGCTCTGTCTATCGGTCTGCGTCTGCTTCGACTTGAGGAGGCGCGCTTGCAGCAACTCTCTAGGGTTGGACGCGATGAGCGCACTCGACGGACTCCTCGTCGTCGACTTCACCCGCGTGCTCGCGGGGCCGCTCGCCGCGATGACACTCGGCGACCTGGGCGCCGACGTGATCAAGGTCGAGTCGCCCGCCGGCGACGACACGCGCCTCTGGCGGCCGCCGGCAGACGCCAAGGGGCGCGCCTCCTACCATCACGCCGCCAACCGCAACAAGCGCTCGATCGTGCTCGACCTCAAGGATGCGGCCGACGCCGCGACTGCGCGGGCGTTGTGCGACCGGGCAGACGTCGTCGTCTCGAATTTCAAGCCGCGCACACTCGAGCGGTTCGAGCTCGACTACGAGCGGGTCGCAGCGGGCAACCCCGGCGTCGTCTACTGCGAGATCAGCGGCTTCGGCGAGGGTCCCGGGCGAGCCTTGCCGGGCTACGACCCGCTGGTGCAGGCAGTCGGCGGGCTGATGAGCATCTCCGGCCCGCCCGGCCGGCCGTCGAAGGCGGGCGTCGCGATCGTCGACGTGGTCACGGCCCTTTACGCGACGGTCGCGGTGCTCGCGGCGTTGTATGCGCGGCCCACGTTGGGGCACGGCCAGCGCGTGACGATCGATTTGCTGCACACGAACCTCGCGATGCTTGCGAACCAGTCGGCGGGATGGCTCGCGAGCGGGGAGGTTCCGCTCGCGCTCGGCAACACCCATCCGAGCATCGAGCCGTTCGCGACCTACCGCACGGCGGACGGAGAGCTGATGCTGCTCGCGGGCAACGACGCGCAGTTCGAGCGGTTGGCTGCCGTGCTCGACCTGCCCGGGCTCGCCGCCGACGAGCGATTCGCCTCCAACGAGCTTCGCGTTCGAAACCGCGTCGAGCTGGCTGCGCAGCTGGAGGCGCGGCTCGGGCTGCGGACCCGCGCGGAGTGGCGTGACCGCCTCTCCGCAGCGGGCGTGCCGGCCGGGCCGGTGCAGACGATCGACGAAGCATTCGCGCTCGCCGAGTCGCTCGGTCTCGACGTCGTCGACGAGACGGGCGGCGTGCGGACGGTCGCCTTCCCCGCGCACCTCTCCGCGACGCCTGCGTCGACGCGCCTGCCGCCGCCCGACCTGGGCGAGCACGGCGACGAGATTCGCGCATCCCTCAGCGGCGACTGACGTTCACCGTCGCCCCGGCACGCCGGAGCAGTGCCGAGAAGGGGCAGCCCTCATCGGCCTGTTCGACTGCGACCGCGAGCGCCGCGTCGTCGGCGCCGTCGACCTGGGCGTGGATCTCGACGTTCGACCCAACGATCTGATGGCCCTGGCCTTCGACCTCGTCCATCACGATCGTGCAATGCACCTCGAGCCGTCCCGGCGGAGTGCCCGCCGTCGTCAGCTCGGTCGCCAGCGACATCGTCAGGCAGCCGGCGTGCGCGGCCGCGAGCAGCTCCTCCGGGCTGGTCCTTCCCTGGCTGGCGCTGATGCGCGACGCCAACGAAAACGGCAGCTCGACGAAGGTCCCCGTCTCGGCCGTCAGGTGGCCTTGCCCACGGGCGACGTTGCCCTCCCAGACCACGTCGGCGGACCGCTCGATTCTCGGCATCTCTCACTCCTCGCTAGATGGGTGACTGGTGGTTGGCGTTGGCGTGGTATAGGCCCCCAGCCACGGTGGCGACAACTACCGATCACCCATCTCTGGGACGGCGAGGGTGCCGTCGGGGTAATAGGCCTCGGCGGGCGAGCCCGCGGGCCGGAAGACGCCGAGCAGGCGCAGCTCGCTGTCGCCGGTGTTCTCGAGGCAATGGACGACACGCGCCGGCAGGTGGATGCACGAGCCGGGGCGGAGCGGTGCCCACTCGTCGTCGATGTGCAGGGCGCCCTCGCCCTCGAGGATGTAGATCAACTCGTCGTAGGTGTGGAAGTGGTCGGGCGCGCGCCCCGGCGGCACGAGGCCGATGAACTGGGTGGCCGAGCCGCAGCCGGTGGCGGGCCGAGCGCCGAGCACGAACTGCCGCCCGGCGGTGGCGGAGCCTTTCTCCACCACTGTCAGGTCGAGCACGGCGTGGGTCGCCGAGGCGGGTGGGGGATCGTGGACGAGCACGGAGACCGCGCGTCCTTTCCCTTCGGCGCTCCAGGCGGAACCGCGGCTGACGAACACCGAGGTGCCGGGCCGCAGGGAATGCGTCTCGCCGCCGAGCTCGGCGTGACCCGAGCCTGCGAGCACGTACAGGACCTCGTCAGCGTCGGCTTCGGCGCGTGCACCTGCGAGGGGGACGACGCGCTGCGTGAACAGCCCGACGTCGAAGAGCCGCCCGTCGCTCGCGTCCGATTCGTGCATCGCAAACTGCATCGGGCTTAGGTTATGCAGATGAGCAACGTCGAGATCGTGAAGCGCTCCTACGACGCGTTCGCGCGCGGCGACCTGGATGCGGTGCTGGCCGACATGGATCAGGAGATCGAGTGGCACCAGGCTCAGGGGCTGCCGCACGGTGGGCTCTACCACGGTCTCGACGAGGTGCGACGGAACATCTTCGACCCCCTCGACGACGAGTGGTGGGACGAGTTCTCGGCCGTCCCGGACGAGTTCCTCGACGCGGGGGAGCACGTGGTCGTGATCGGGCGCTACCGGGCGGTCGGCAAGCGCACCGGCAAACAACTTGACGTCCCGTTCGTCCATATCTGGACAATGCGGGGCGTCAAGGCGATTCGGTTCCGTCAGTACCTGGACACGGCGGGTTGGGTCGCTGCCCTGCAGATTTGATCATTGACACCGCGTGTCGCAGCTAGGAAACTCGCTGCTCAGCGCGACCACCCCCCGCAAAGCATGGCCCGAGAGGGCCAAGGAGGACATCTAGATGAAGAAGGCCACGGGCTTTGCCCTTGCCGTCCTCGCCATGGCAGTCGTGGCGACGACGGCACAGGGCGGCCAGAAAGTTGCGGCAACGACTACAGCGTCCTTCAACTGCAAGAGCACGATCACGCTTCCGTTCATCACGCCGCTGACAGGCGGGGCCGGATTCCTCGGTGCCGAGCAGGCGAGTTGGGCGAAGTACGCGGTCAAGACGCTGGCACCGCAGATGGGTTTGAAGGTCAAGCTCAGTCTCGGCGACACCCCGGTCGAGGCCGGTCCGGCTCCGGCGCTCGCGCTGGCGCAGAAGTACATCGCCGACAAGAGCGTCGTCGGGATCCTCGGGCCGTCCACGTCGGGTAACGCGGGCGCGACGGCGAAGCCGTTCTTCCAGGCCGGTCTTGCCGCGATCTCGCCGTCGGCAACGCATACCGACCTGACGATCGGCACCGCCGGCGATCCGCTGATCGGATCACCCGCGTTCTTCCGCGATGTCCCGGGCGACTACATCCAAGGCCCGACGGATGCACGCTTCATGGTCGACAAGCTGAAGGCGAAGAAGGTCGTCCTCATCGACTTCCAGGAGCCGTACTCGGTCGGTCTGGCCGATGCAGTCACGGGAGTGTTGAAGAAGGCCGGCGTCGCGACGAGCCGTCTCTCTGCACCGAACACGACGACCGACTACTCGGCCTACGTGACGAAGGTGCCGAACGACGCCGATGTGGTGTTCTTCCCGACGCAGAAGCCGGGTGACGCCCAGACGTTCGCACAGCAGATGATCGAGCAGGGCAAGAAGGCGAAGGTGTTCGGTGGAGATGGTTCGAACGACCCGTCACAGTTCAAGGTGCCCGGCTCGTATGTCTCGAACTTCGCCGCTCCGATCAGCCTCTTCCCGTACAACAAGTCGATCATCGCCGGTTGGCTCAAGGCCAACCCCGGGAAGTCGGTCGGATCGTTCGGGCCGCCGACCTACGGTGCGGTTCAGATCCTGTTCACCGCGATCAAGAAGACCTGCGCGGACGAGGGCGGCGTGATCAAGAATCGCCGCGACGTGATCAGCCGCGTCAAGCACGTGAAGATCAAGAACTTCATCCTCGGTGGCAACTTCGCCTTCTCGACGAAGACGAACGACCCGCTGAACGCGAGGTTCTACATCTTCCAGATCCAGTCCAACGGCTCGTACAAGCTCGTCCAGTAAGGACCGGCTGAGCAGTTGACAGCGGAGGGGCGGCCCGGGATGACGGGTCGCCCCTCGACGCTGTAGAAGAGACCTGTGGACACCTTCATCCAACTCACAGTCGACGCGCTGACGCTCGGCAGCGTCTACGCACTGATTGCGCTCGGCTACACGCTCGTCTACGGTGTCCTGAAGCTCCTCAACTTCGCCCACGGCGACGTCTTCATGGTCGGGAGCTTCATCGGGTTCGGCGTCCTGCAGCTCCTCGGCGGCTCGTCGAATCCCAGCGTGCCGATCTGGGTGCTGCTCCCGATCCTGATGCTCGCTGCCATGGCGGGGTGCGCCGTGCTCGGCGTGGTGATCGAGCGGTTCGCCTACCGTCCGCTTCGCGATGCGCCGCGGATCGCCCCGCTGATCAGCGCGCTCGGCGTCTCCTTCTTCCTCGCCAACTCGATGCAGCTCCTCTTCGGCGCTCAACCGCGGAACTACGACACCTTCTCGCTCGCGAACGGCGCCCTCTACCTCCGGGGCGTCGACATCGGCAACGTTCGTGTGCCGCTCCTCCGGATCATCACGATCGTCTCTGCGTTCGTCCTGATGATCGTGCTGTGGTTCCTCGTCAACCGAACCCGGACCGGTAAGGCGATGCGTGCCACGTCGTTCGACCGCGAGGCCGCTGCGATGATGGGAATCGACATCGACCGCGTGATCGTCTTCACCTTCATCCTCGGCTCGGCGCTGGCCGGTGCGGCGGGCGTGATGTTCGCGCTGCGCGTGCCGACGACCGTCTCGATCGGCTTCATCTCCGGGCTCAAGGGCTTCACCGCTGCCGTGATCGGAGGCATCGGCTCGATCCCCGGCGCGATGGCGGGCGGGCTGCTGCTCGGCTTCGCCGAGTCGTTCACACAGGGGTACATCTCGACCAAATGGTCCGACCTGATCGTCTTCTTGATCCTGATCGGCTTCATGATCTTCCGGCCGCAGGGACTCCTCGGCCGCGCCGACATCAGGAAGGTCTGAGCGTGGTATGAGCGAGCTCCCTCCCGAACCTGAGACCCCGGCCGACGGCCCCGCAGTCGGACGCGACGAATGGGTAGCGCGCCACACGGAGCGACGGTTTGCGCACGGTGGCGCGCTCGGGACGATCGAAGACCGCATCCGCGCCGCTCCGTGGTGGGCGTGGCTCGCGCTCTTCGTCGCCGCGTTTTCACTGCTGCCGTTGTTCGAGGCCAGCGGGTACGTGCGCTTCGTCGCCTTTCAGACCGTCCTCTACATGCTGCTGGCGCTCGGCCTGAACGTCGTCGTCGGCTGGGGTGGCCTCCTCGATCTTGGTTTCGTCGCCTTCTACGGGATCGGCGCGTACCTCTACGCCTTCTTCGACTCGAACCAGTTCGGGATCCACCTGCCGACGATCGTCGCCGTCCCCCTGATCGTCGCGATCGGCGCCGTCGTCGGCCTGCTCCTCGGCCTGCCGTCACGCCGCCTGACCGGCGACTACCTCGCCATCGTGACCCTGTTCTTCCTGCAGCTCTTCCAGACGCTGACGACGAACGGGGACAACATCTTCGGGCACAACGTCACCGGCGGCCCGTTCGGGCTGCTCAACGTCGATCCGTACAGCTTCTTCGGGCACCAGCTCGTGATCCAGCATCAGGGCGTCTTCGCGGTCTCGTACCTGTACCTCGCTCTCGCCTGCTTCGTCGTCGTGTTCGTCGCGCTGCGGTTCGTCGACCGCTCGCGCACGGGCCGCGCGTGGAGATCGCAGCGGGAAGACCCGCTCGCCGCCGAGGCGATGGGCATGCCCGTCAGGTGGCTGAAGTTGTTGAGCTTCTCGTTCGGGGCCGCGGTGGCCGCGTTCACGGGCACGCTCTTCGCCGCACAGTCGGCGAGCGTCTTTCCGCTCGCGTTCTACTTCGTGCTGCTGATCACCGTGTACACGATGGTCATCCTCGGCGGTTCGGGCAGCCAGGCCGGCGTCGTCCTCGGGGCCGTGATCATCTCGCCGCTGCTCGAGCTGCTTCGCGACCCGGGCAAGTCGCGCATCCTGTTCTTCCTGGCACTGGTCGGTGGCCTGGTGCTGGCCTTCCGCCTGTCACGGCGGCTCGCCATCGTCGGCGGTGCGACGCTGCTCTTCGGCTTCGCCGTGCACGGGCTCGCCCGCGCGATCGACCCCAGTTGGGTGTCGGGTGAGACGGCTGGAGGGTTCCAGGGTGCGATCGCCCACTGGGTGATCGTGCCCGAGCACCTGGCGCGCTGGATCCCGCCGGTCACGTACATCGGCGCGATCGCCGCCACGCTGTTGCTCACGGTCGTCCACGGCCGGCTTCGCCTCATCCTGCTGCCGCCGACCCTGTATCTCGCGGCGTTCGTCTGGGAGAACGTGATGCTGGCGAAGCCCGAGCCCGCGCGGTACATCGTGCTCGGCCTGATCCTGATCGGGTTGATGATCCTCCGACCGAACGGCCTACTCGGCGAGCGCCGCGTGGAGATCGTTTGATGGCTGGCCGGCCGCTGCTCGAGCTGAACGATGTTTCACTCGCCTTCGGCGGACTGACCGTCGTCGACCGACTCGACGTGCACGTCGACGAGGGCGAGATCGTCTCGGTGATCGGGCCGAACGGTGCCGGCAAGACGACGCTCTTCAACCTGATCACAGGTATCTACGAACCGGACAGCGGGGACATCACGCTCGACGGCCGGAGCATCGTCGGGCTCCAACCGCACCAGATCTGCGGGCGAGGCATCTCACGGACGTTCCAGACCCTGCGCCTCTTCCTGAACATGTCGGTCAAGGAAAACGTGATGTCGGCTGCGTACAGCCACACGAAAGCCGGGGTGTTTCGCTCGATGCTGCGAACGCCGGGCATGCGTCGCGAGGAGCGCGCGATCGCCGACCTCGCCGAGCAGAAGCTCGCGTTCTTCGGCAAGCGGCTGATGGGTTACCGCTGGGACCAGCCGGCGTACTCGCTCTCCTATGCGAACCGCCGCCGGCTCGAGATCGCACGCGCAACCGCGACGAACCCTCGCATCCTGCTGCTCGACGAGCCCGCTGCCGGGATGAACCCGTCCGAGACGCACGAGATCACCGAGCTGATCGGACAACTGCGGACCGACGGCGGCTACACGATTCTCGTCATCGAGCACGACATGCACGTCGTCGAAGGCATCTCCGACCGCGTGATCGCGCTCGACCATGGCATCAAGATCGCCGAAGGGTCCTTCGACAAGGTGGCGACCGACGAGAAGGTGATCGAGGCGTACCTCGGCCTCCAGACCCACACGCGCAAATGAGCGTTCCTCCCGCTTCTACCCCCGAAGCGTTGCCGCCCGACGTAGGCTCGACGGAGTCGGCCAGGAGCGGAGGTGGCGGCTTTGCCGCCGCCGGAGCGTTACTGACCGTCGACGCGGTCGACACGTACTACGGACAGATCCACATCTTGCAGGGCCTGTCGCTCACGGTTCGTGTGGGTGAGCTCGTCTGTCTGCTCGGAGGCAACGCGTCCGGCAAGTCGACGACCCTGAAGACGATTCTCGGGATCGTCCGCCCGCGCAACGGAGCGGTCCGGTTCAACGGCGAGGACGTCACCGGGCGCCCCACCAGCTACCGGATCGGGCTCGGTCTGGCGATCGTCCCCGAAAACCGGCGTCTGTTCGCGCCGATGACGGTGCTCGAGAACCTCGAGATGGGCGCGTACCTCCGCGGTGGGGGCACGCAGGAGGACTTCGAGCGCGTGTACGAGCTCTTCCCGCTCCTGCACGACCGTCGCGCGCAGCTGGCCGGCACGCTGTCCGGCGGCGAGCAACAGATGGTCGCGATGGGCCGTGCGCTGATGTCGCGACCGAAGCTGCTGCTGATGGACGAGCCGTCGATGGGGCTCGCGCCGATCCTGGTCGAGCGCAACTTCGAGATCATCCAGCAGGTGCACGCCTCGGGGGTCGCGATGCTGATCGTCGAGCAGAATGCGAACGTGTCGCTCTCGATCGCCGACCGCGGGTACGTTCTCTCCACCGGACGGCTCGTGCTCGAAGGGCCGGCGGCCGACCTGCGCGACAACGAGGATCTGAGAAAGGCATACCTTGGCCGTTAGCGCCACCCAGTCCGTCGCCGAGCGCTGCCGCCACCGGTTCCCGATCTTCGAGCGGTTGACGTACATCAACTCGTGCTCGCAGGGCGCGCTCTCGGATTCCGTCCGCGCAGCCTACGACGACTACCTGACCGGCTGGGACGAACGCGGCGCACCATGGGACTACTGGGTCGAGCGCACAGAGACCGCGCGCTCGACTTTCGCGCGCCTCGTCGGCGGCGTTCCCGACGACGTCGCCGTCACGACCTCCCTGTCCGCGGGCGTCAGCGCGCTCGCGAGCGCCGTCGACCTGAACGCGCGTCGCAAGATCGTGATCAGCGACTTCGAGTTCCCGACCATCGGCCAGATCTGGCATGCCCAGGAGCTGCGCGGCGCAGAGGTCGTGCACGTGCCGGCCGACGGCGCCTCGATTCCCGTCGAGCGGTTCGAGGAAGCGATCGACGAGCAGACCGCGGTCGTCTCGATCGCCGCGGTCTGTTACCGCAACGGCTCACGCCTCGACGTCGAGGAGATCACCCGCATCGCGCACGAGCGCGGTGCGCTGGTGGTGCTCGACGCGTACCAGGCCATCGGCACCTACCCGCTCGACGTCGGCTCCCTCGGCGTCGACGTGCTCGCAGCCGGGGTGCTCAAGTACCTTCTCGGCTCGGCCGGGCTCGGGTTCATGTGGACGCGGCCCGGGTTGGCGGAGCAGCTGCTGCCGACCCAGACCGGCTGGTTCGCCGACGAGAACATCTTCGCGATGGACATCGACGACTACTCGCCGTCGCCGACGGCACGGCGTTTCCAGTCGGGCACGCCGCCGGTGCCCAACATCTACGCCGGCGTCGCCGCGATGGAGCTGATGATGGAGATCGGCATCGCCGAGACCCGCGAGCACGTGAACGCGCTCAACGAGCGTCTGATCGCGGGTATCGACGAGCTCGGCGGGGTGGTCGTGACGCCTCGCGACGCCGAGCATCGGGGAGCGCTCGTCTGCATCCGCTCGACCGACGCGCCCGAGCTCGTGCGGCTGCTCGGCGAGAGCGGAATAGTCACCTCCGAGCGCGACCACAACCTTCGCATCTCGGCCCACGCCTACAACACGGCCGACGACATCGACCACGTCCTGAAGGCGCTTGCCGCCGATCGCGTCAGACAGCTATTGGTGTAGGAACCCGTCCCAGATCAACGAGCGTCACTCTGGGGCGAACTCCTGACACCTGATAAAACCTCGCTGCGGATGCTTCTTCGCGAAGTCGGATATGCGCGGCCCACCTCGCTCGCCGAAGCGGTACAGCTGCTCGCGGCGAACGACGGGGCGCGCGCCCTCGCCGGTGGTCAGACGCTCCTGAACGTGATGAAGGCGCGGGCCGGCTCGCCGGACCAGCTCATCGATCTGAGCCTGCTCGAAGAGCTCAAGGGCATCGACCTCGGCGCCGACGGCACGCTGTCGCTCGGTGCGATGACGACGTACACCGAGGTCGTCAAGTCGAGCGAGGCGCGTGCGCGACCGATTCTCGGCGAGGTCTGCAGCCAGATCGCAGACGTGCAGGTGCGAAACCGCGGCACGCTCGGCGGCAACGTCTGCACCAACGATCCGACCAACCACCTGCCGCCGTTGCTCGCCGCGCTCGACGCGCAGTTCACGATCGCCGGCCAGGACGGCGAGCGCACGGTCGCGGCGTCCGACTTCTTCCTCGGCGTCTACCTGACCGCTGTCGCGCCGGGTGAGCTCTTGACGCGCATCACCGTCCCCGCCGGCCGGGCCGACGGCTTCGCGGCCGTCACCCTCGGCGTCGAGGGCACGTGCATCGTCAGCGCGGCCGCGTCGGTGAACGGCAGCGTCAGGGTCGCCCTCGGCTGTGTCGATGCCGTGCCGGTCGTGCTCGAGCCAACCTCAGACGATGCCGCTGCGGTACGCGCAGCTGTCGCGAACGCCAACTTCGAACCCCCGTCGGACGTGCACGCGTCGGCCGACTACCGCCGGCATCTCGCCGCCGTGCTCGCTGTGCGCGCCGTCACCCAGGCCACCGACAACTCGAGGAGCTGAAGCCACGGTGGAAGCAGGAACGATCCCAACCTTCCGCTCGATCGCGGTCACGGTCAACGGCACGACGTACGAGCGCGAGGTGGAGGCGCGGAAGCTGTTGATCCACTTCATCCGCGACGACCTCGACCTGACCGGCAGCCACATCGGCTGCGACACCGGCAACTGCGGCGCGTGCTCGGTGATCGTCGACGGCACGCTCGTGAAGAGCTGCATGCTGCTGGCGGTCCAGGCCGACGGCGCCGAGGTCGAGACCGTCGAAGGTCTCGCGGACGGCGACGAGCTGACGAAGCTGCAGCAGGCGTTCAGCGACCATCACGCTCTGCAGTGCGGCTACTGCACGCCGGGAATGCTGATGAGCGCGACCGCGCTCCTGCGCGAGACCCCGCACCCGTCGGAGGACGAGATCAAGAAGGGCCTGCAGGGCAACATCTGCCGCTGCACCGGCTACTGGAACATCTTCGACGCCGTCAAGGCGGCAGCGGAATGACGTCCACTACCAGCGGCGTAGGCTTGACGGAGCCGTCCAGGAGCGGAGGTGTCGGCTTCGCCGGCGCCGGAGCGGGAACCCTCGCTCCCGAGCAGACCGAGATCGTCGAGGAGACCTGGAAGGGGCAGAGCGTCCCGCGCAAGGAGGATCGCCGCCTCGTGCAGGGCCAGGGGGTCTTCGTCGATGACATCAAACGGCACGGCATGGGCTACATCCACTTCGTGCGCTCGCCGTACGCGCACGCGCACATCACCTCGATCGACGTTTCGCAGGCCGAGCAGACGCCGGGTGTCTACGGCACGCTGACCGGCGAAGAGGTCGCATCGCTGACGGATCCGTTCTTCCAGATCGCCTCGGTCCCGGGCGCGAACCTGAAGGACTACGCGCTGGCCGTCGGCAAGGTGCGCTACGTCGGCGAGGCGATCGTCGCCGTCGTCGCCGAGACACGCGAGCTCGCCCGTGACGCGTCGGAGCTGGTCGAGATCGAGTACGAGCCGATCGCGCCGATCACCGACGCGCGCTACGCGCGCACCGACGATGCGCCGACGATTCACGACGACGCCGGCGGCAACCTGATGTGGGAGGGCGTCTACGAGTGGGGCGACCTCGACGGTGCGTTCGCGGAGGCGGACAAGGTGGTGAAGATCGACCAGCTGCACTTCCACCGCTTCAACTCGACACCGCTCGAATGCGACGGCGCGCTCGTCGAGTACAACCGTGGGGTCGGGCAGTGGACGATCCATACGAACAACCAGTTCCCCGGCTTCGCCGCGATCATGATGGGGCCTGCGATGCACTGCGGGCTCGACAAGCTCCGCTTCGTCACGCAGGACATCGGCGGCGGCTTCGGCAACAAGATCACCACGCACCCGCAGCTCGTCGCCTGCTGCCTGCTGGCCCGCAAGCTCGGTCGCGCCGTCCAGTGGACCGAGTGGCGTACCGACTTCCACATGTCGATGTCGCACGGCAACGAGCGCTGGTTCCTCGAGACCGAGGTCGCCGTCAAGAACGACGGCACGCTGCTCGGCTTCCGGACGAAGGCGCTCGACGACGCGGGTGCCTGGCTCCGGTACGAGCCGCTCGGCGGCGTCATCTGGGCCCAGGTGACGCCGGGCATGTACCGCTGGCGCAACATCCGGGTCGAGTTCACCCAGGTTGCGACCAACAAGGCGCCCGTGTCGCCGAACCGCGGCTACTCGCGCATGCAGCACCTCTGGTTCACCGAGCGCGTGATCGACATTGTCGCCCACGAGCTCGAGCTCGACCCTGTCGAGGTGCGCAAGAAAAACTACATCCGCACCGAAGAGATGCCGTACGAGACGCCGAACGGCTGCGTCTACGACTCGGGCGACTACGCGCAGATGCTCGACATCGCGCTCGACCTGATCGACTACCCGAGCATCGAAGCACGTCGCGCTGATGCCAAGTCGCGCGGCAAGCTGCTCGGCATCGGCATCGGCTCGACGCTCGACTCCGGTACGAACAACTTCGGCCAGTCGCGCATGATCAACCCGGAGCTGCAGTTCTCGGGCAACAACGAGGTCGCGACCGTCAAGCTCGACATCTTCGGTGAGATCGTCGTCACGCTCGGCACGACGCCGCAGGGCCAGGGGCACGAGACGACGGCCGCGCAGGTCGTCGCGGACATCCTCAAGTGCTCCGTCGACGACGTGCACGTGCGCTCCGGTCACGACTCGTACTGGAACTCGCACGCGGGTTTCTCGGGGACCTACGCCTCGCAGTTCGCGGTGACCGGCCTGAGCGCGGTCAAGGGCGCCACCGAGATGCTCCGCGACGAGATCTTCAAGCTCGCGGGGGCGGTGTTCGGCGGCGCGCCGGCCGAGGCGCTCGAGCTCGCCGACGGCGGCATCCGGATCAAGGAGAGCCCCGACGCCTTCCTGCCTTTCATGGCGTGCGGCGCGATCATCAACGCGAACAACGCCGGGCTGCCCGAGGATCTCGGCGTCACGCTCAACTGCCGCTACGTCTACCGGCCGCCGTTCCAGGTGCCCGACGTCGAGAAGAAGTTCGGCAACCTGACGTTGACGTACGCGACGCAGATCCATACGGCCGTGATCGAGATCGATCCCGAGACCGGCTATTACGACATCGTCGACTACGCCGCCGTCGACGACTGCGGCAAGCGCATCAATCCGCAGATCGTCGAAGGACAGGTGATGGGCGCGACCGCGCAGGCACTCGGCGCCGTCGTGCACGAGCAGTTCGTCTACGACGAGGACGGCAACCTGCTGACGCCCAACTTCTACGACTACCACGTGCCGCACGCGCTCGACATGCCGCCGCTCCGCACCGGCTTCCTCGAGAGCCCGTCGCCGTTCACCCCGCTCGGCACGAAGGGGATGGGCGAAGGCGGGGGAGCCGGCATCCATGCAGTCTGTGCCGCGGTGCAGGATGCCCTTCGCGGCAACGGCGACGCGATCGTCTGGGACAGCGCCAACCCGTACCATCGGGTCTGGGAGATGCTCACGAGCCCCTCCGAGGCCGGCGGCAGTGTCGCGGTCGTCGACGTATGAATGTCAACGGGGATCGCACCTTCGCGGCACCGCGCGAGGCGGTGTGGAAGGTGCTGAACGACCCGGCGTCGATGGCGAAGACGATGCCCGGTGTCGAGGGCTTCGACATCCACGACGAGAACCGCTGGACGGCGAACGTCAAGATCCCGCTCGGGCTCGGCGGTCTGAAGATGAAGGTCGACATGGACAAGGTCGAGGAGCGCGCACCCGAGTTCGCGAAGCTCCAGATCAAGGGCAAGGGCGTCGGCGCGATGATGAGCATGGAGTCGTCGTTCGAGCTCAGCGAGGTCGAGGGCGGCGGGACGGCGATGCACTGGAACGCCGACGTGAAGATTGCGGGGCCGGTCGGCTCGATGGGGCAGCGCGTGCTGCAGCCGATCGTCAACCAGCAGGTCTCGAACGTGCTGACCGCGCTCGACCGCGAAGTCCAGGCAGCGGTCGCCGGCGGAGCGTGAGCCCGGATGGCCGTTCCTTTCCGAGTGGGCGTGATGCAGCTCACGATGGAGCCGCTTGACGAGATGCTGGCCTCCGCCCGCGTGATGGACGCGGCGGGTCTGGACACGATCTGGCTCGCCGAGGCGTACCCGTGGTGGCGCAAGCACGGCATGGAAGCGCGCTCGTCGACCGTCGTCTCGGCCCTGATGGCGCGCGAGACGACCCGGTTGACGATCGGCTGGGGGATCATCTCGCCGTTCACGCGCCATCCGGTGCAGGTCGCGATGGACGCGCGTGTCGTCCAGGAAGCCGCCGGCCCTGGGCGGTTCATCCTCGGCTACGGCACGTCGAAGATCTTCCTCAACAACGCGCAGATGCAGACGTCGAAGACGCTGGGACCGATGCGGGATGCGGTCTCGATCGTTCGCGGCGTGCTCGGCGGCGAGCGGTTCGAGTACTCCGGCGAGACGTGGAGCGCAGACGTGCCGGCGCTGCAGGCCGAGGCGCACACACCGCGCGAGGTGCCGCCCGTGTACGTCGCCGCGACAGCTCCGAAGATGCAGGGGCTCGCGGGCGAGATCGGCGACGGCTGCCTGACACCGTCGATCACCACCCCGGCTTTCGTCCGCTACACACGCGGCAACGTCAAGTCCGACATCGATATCGGCTGCACCGTCGTCGCCTCGATCGACGCCACCGACCGCGACCGTGGCCGCGACGGCGCGCGCGAGATCGCCGGCATGTATCTGGCGAACAAGGTGCAGAACATCCAGGGCTCGGCCGACACGCTCCTCGATCTGGCCGGCCTCGAGCAGGACGAGATCCGCCCCGTCGCCGACGCGATGGAGCGGGGCGGCCGGTTGGCCGCGAAGGAGCAGGTGACCGACGCGATCCTCGACAAGTGCAAGCCGATCGCCGGAACTCCGGCCGACTGCATTGCTGCGATCGAGGAGTACAAGGACGCCGGCTGCACCCACGTGATGCTGGAGCTGTGGGGCGAGGATCGACACGAGCAGATCCGCCTGTTCGGCGAACAGGTCCTCCCGCACGTCCGGTCGTGATCGAGCGCATGCTCGCCACCGCCCGCTCCCGCATCACGCGCTGGACGCCCGCGGACGCGTTGGCAGCGGACGTGCTGCTCGTCGACCTGCGCTCGAACGACGAGCGGTCGGACGCCGGGATCATCCCGGGCTCGGTGCATGTGCCGCGGTCGGTGCTCGAGTGGCGCTGCGACCAGGATTCGGGCTACGCGAACCCAGCGCTCGCCGGACGACGGCTCGTGCTCGTCTGCGCGCACGGTGAATCGTCGAGTCTCGCGGCTGCGTCGCTCGTCGAGCTCGGCTTGCAGGGCGCCGGCGATCTCGAAGGGGGATTCGAAGCGTGGCGCGAGGCGGGCCTGCCCGTTGCAGCTGCGCCCGAGCCGCAGGGGACGCCGGGCATGGGCGGGCCGCAATGAACGTCGACCGCGAGCGGCTCGTCGATACGGCGAGCGCGCTGATCGACGTCCACAGCTTCACGGGCGACGAGCAGCGGATGGCCGAGCAGATGGTGTCGCTGTACGAGGAGCTGGGGCTGCAGGTGCAGTGGCAGCAGGTCGAGGACAGCCGTGCCAACGCCCTCGGCACGTGGCCGGGCAGCGGTGGCGGCAAGTGTCTGATGTTCAACGGCCACATGGACACGTCGTACTCCGGTCGCGAGCCATGGCTCAGGGATGTACCCGGCTTCCAGCCTCAGGCCTTCCAGCGCGACGGGCGGCTCTACGGGCTCGGCATCTCGAATATGAAGGGTGCGCTCGCCTGCTACGTCGAGGCCGTGCGTGCGCTCAGGGACGCGGGCATCCGGCTGCGCGGCGACATTCTGATCGCAGCCGTCTGCGGCGAGATCGAGAAGACGCAGTACGGCGACGCGCAAGGCGCCGAGTACCGCGGCTACGCCGCAGGCTCGCGCTACCTCGTCTCGCACGGCGGCGTCGCCGACATGTGCCTGCTCGGCGAGCCGACCGAGGGCAAGGTCGTGCTCGGACATTTCGGCGCGCTCTGGCTGCGCATCCGTGCGCACGGCAACTTCATCCACACCGCCTTCAGCGAGGGGAAGCACGACCAGAACGCGATCCTGCGGCTGCACGAGGTGACCGGCGCGGTGCTCGAGTGGATCCCGACCTGGGAGAACGATGAGGCGAACGGCTACCGCGGCGCGAAGGCGATCGTCAACGTCGGCGCGGTCGAGGGAGGCTTTGGGTGGCGGGTCTCACGAACACCACATCACGCCGACCTGTTCCTGGACATCCGGGTCCCGCCGACCAAGTCGATGGCCGTCGCGCGGCGCCAGGTGCTCGACCTCGTCCGTTCGCTCGCTGAGCGCTGGCCTGATTACGGCATCGAGGGTGAGATCTACGTCACCGCACCCGGGTCGGAGATCGACGAGGATCACGAGCTCGTCGCGGCGATCGACGCCTCGCACGAGGAGATCTTCGGCGAGCGGCCGGGGCGCGACGTGACGCGTTGGTTCAGCGACGCCTCGGCGCTGACTCGCTACGGGGTCCCGACCGTCAACTACGGAACGTCGACCGGTTTGATGGACGTCACGCTGGGCGAGAACCTCGACATCGACGGGTTGGTGCGGATGGCGCAGACGTACGCGCTCGTCGCGCAGAAGGTGTGCGCGTGAAGCTGCTTACGTACGACGACGGCAAGGTCGGCCGTGTCGACGGCGAAACGGTCGTGCGCCTCGACGTGCCGACGATGCGCGAGTACTTCGAGCGTGGGGGCGCCGACGACACGCCGGAGCGCACACCGCTCGACGCGGTCAAGCGGCAGGCGCCGATCGTGCCGAAGAAGTTCTTCCACACCGCAGGCAACTTCCGCGAGCACGAAGAGGAGTCGAAGAACGTCGACTGGTCGCATGCGATCGCCCCGTGGATCAACTTCTTCCAGAACGTCGATGCAATCGTCGGCCCGGACGAGCCCGTCATCTACCCCGAGCATCTGACCGAGGAGCTCGACTACGAGCTCGAGTTGGCGGTTGTCTTGAAGAAGGCCGGCAAGTGGTTCCCGCCCGAGGAAGCAGCGGAGTACATCGGCGGCTACGTGATCTTCAACGACATCACTGCGCGCGACATCCAGCGGGGCGAGATGCGGTCGGGCGTCTTCAGCTTCTGCAAGGCGATCGACACGTTCTGCCCGCTCGGGCCGTGGATCGTGACGCCCGACGAGATCCCGGACCCGCAGAACCTCGCGATGCAGTTGCGCGTCAACGACGAGGTGCGCCAGGAGTCGCACTCGAGCCGGATGAGCGTGACGATCCCCGAGATCCTCTCCAACTTCTCCGCGCTCGGCTACTCGGCGGGCGACGTGCTGTCGACCGGCACGGTCGCCGGCGTCGCGGGTTTCAAGTCGAAGGAGGAGCGCGCGCGCCTCTACCTCAAGCCCGGCGACGTGATCGAAGCGGAGATCGAGCGGATCGGCGTGCTGCGCACTCCCGTCGTCTCGTGGCAGGAGGGACACGGCACACCTCCGCCGCCGCGGGTGCGCCCGTGGGGCGACGACGTTTGACCTGGCCCCGCGACGACCGCAAGCTCGATCGCGTCCGTGTGTCGATGGCCGAGCACGAGCTCGACGCGCTCGTCGTGCGCGCGCCCGACAACGTGCTCTACCTGACGAACTTCTGGGGGATGAAGGGCTACGACGCGTGTGTCTTCCCGCGCGAGGGCGAGCCGGTTCTGCTCTGCCTCGAGGCGTCGGCCGACGATGCCGCGCGGTCTGCCTGGACGACCGACGTTCGCTTCATCCAGGGCTACGCCGACGACGATCCTCGCCCCGTGCCTGCGCGCACGCTCGACGCCGCGCTCGCCGCCGCGAAGGACTACGGTCGTGTAGGGCTCGAGTTGTCGCTCGGCACGCAGGCGTCGGACCGGATGGTCGGCGAGCCGACGACGTTCACGAAGGCGTGGTTCGACGCCTGGCCCGGCGCGCAGGATGCGGCTCCCGTGTTGAACACCGCGCGTGCGATCAAGACGCCGCAGGAGGTCGAGCGATTGAGGCTCGCGAACGAGATCTGCGCAGCTGCCATGGAGCATGTGCGCAGTGAGCTCCGGCCCGGGATGAAGGAGAGCCAGGCGGCGGCGATCTGGCAGGGCTTCGTGCACGGCGAGGGCACGGGCTGGCAGGGCAAGGTCGACCTGGCGCTCGGCTTCTCGCTCGTCTGGTCGGGGCCGGGGATCAGGACGTTCACGGCCACCGGCGACCGTCCGGTGGCGGCCGACGAACCGACGCTCTTCGAGATCTGGGTCTGCGCCGACGGCTACTGGGCCGACCACACGAAGCTGCTCTGCCCAGGTGAGCTGCGGGCCGAGTACCGCGAGCTCGAAGCCGGACTGCTCGGCGTGTACGAGCAGGCGATCGCTCACTGCCGGCCGGGCGCAGGCTTCGCCGAGCTCGACCGGCTGGTCCGCGAGGGGATCGCGGCGATCGGCTATCCAGGCCAGCCGACGCACCCGATCTGCCACGGCGTCGGCGCGCGGGCGCACGAGCCGCCGTACGCACATCAGGCGGGAGGGGGCGAGCTCGCCCAGGGCATGGTGCTCGCGATCGAGCCGGGCTGCTACTGGGACGGCGGCGGCGGGCTGCGCGTCGAAGACAACTTCCTGATCACCGGTGAGGGCGCCGAGAAGCTCTCGCCCTTCCCGGACGGAGTGGTTCAGTGTCAGACGGCGTAGGCTCGACGGAGCCGCATAAGAGCGAAGGTGCCGGCTTCGCCGGTGCCGGAGCGGACAAACAGTTGATCTGGACGGGCTCGCTCAACGACGCGTACGCGATCGGCGGGCATGTCGGCCTGTACGACACGACGTTGCGCGACGGCGAGCAGACCGTCGGCGTCGTGCTCGACCCGGAGCAGAAGCTCGAGATCGCGCGACTGCTCGACGAGCTCGGCGTCGACCGGATCGAGGCCGGCTTCCCGCGCGTGTCGGACGACGACTGGCGCGCGGTGGAGCTGATCGCCGCGGCCGGCCTGCATGCCGAGATCTGGGGCTTCTCGCGTGCGGTGCCTGCCGACCTGGAGGCATTGGTGGAGCTGGGCGTGCGGTTCTCGGTGATCGAGTCGCCGATCTCCGACCTGAAGCTCGACGCGATCGGCGTCTCGCGCGAGAAGATGCTCGACCGCATCACGAGCGCGATGCGCTTCGCCGACGAGCACGGCATCCACGCCGCGTTCTTCGGCGTCGACTCCTCGCGCGCCGAGCGCGACTTCTACAAGCGCGTCTACTCCGCGGCCGTCGAGGCCGGCGCGAAAGAGGTAGTGGTCGTCGACACGCTCGGGATCGCGTCTCCCGAGGCGGTCGAGGAGCTGGTCGGTGTCACGGTCGACCTCGTCGACGTCCCCGTGCACTTCCACGGGCACAACGACTTCGGCGTCGCGACGGCGAGCGCCGTCGCAGCGGTGCGGGCAGGCGCGAGCTGGGTGCACGGCACGATCAACGGCATGGGCGAGCGGGCCGGGAACGCGAACCTGGGTGAGGTCGCCCTGACGCTCCGGGCGCTCTACGGCGTCGACTCGAACCTACGGCTCGAGCGGATCCGCGACGTCGCAGCGCGCGTGCGTGCGCTGTCGGGCTACGAGCTCGAGCCGTGGAAGCCGGTCACCGGCGAGACGCTGTACCGGCGGGAAAGCGGCGCGGTCGCTTCGCAGTTCCACGACCCGCCCTCGATCGAGCCGTACTCGTCGGAGCTCGTCGCGACGCAGCGGTCGATCGTGCTCGGCAAGAAGAGCGGGCTCGACTCGATCCGGATCAAGGCCGACGAGCTCGGCCTCGACATGCCGGAGGAGCGCCGCGCCGAGGTTCTCGCTGCGGTGAAGAAGCTCGGGATGGAGAAGCGGGGGCTCGTGACCGACGACGAGTTCCGGGCGCTCGTTGGCTGACCGCTCGTTCGACGTCGTCGTCGTCGGCTCCGGCATCAACGGGCTCGCCTGCGGGGCGCTGCTCGCGAAAGCGGGCTGGAGCGTCTGCGTGCTCGAGCGAAACGACTGGTTCGGCGGTGCGATCAAGACGGCCGAGGTCACGGAGCCGGGCTTCATCCACGACGTCTTCAGCGCCTGGCATCCACTCTGGGTCGGCGGCGCTGCGCATGCCGAGCTCGGCGACGACCTGGCGCGGCACGGCCTCGAGTACCTGAACACGGAGCTGCCGACCGCCACGCTCTTCCCCGACGGCGCCGGCGCGTTTCTGCAGCGCACCGCCGAGGCGAACGCCGCGGAGCTCGATCGCCACCATCCGGGCGACGGCGCGGCGTGGCACGCGCTGCTCGCAGAATTCTTCCCGCACGCCGACCTGGCGTTCGGGGTTCTCGGCACGGAGCTGTGGTCGCGTCACGGTGCTGCGCTCGGCCTGAAGGCCTTTCGCCGGTTCGGCCGGCGCGGTTCGGTCGACTTCGCGGGCAGGTTGCTCATCTCGGCGCGCGACTGGCTCGAGACGGCGTTCGTCTCCGAGCAGGCGCACGGCTTGCTGGCACCGTGGGTGCTGCACACGGGCCTCGGCCCCGACGCGGCGGCCTCCGGGTACATGGCGCAGGTGATCGCCGTGGCCGTGCAGGAAGGCGGCATGCCGATCCCGCGCGGCGGCGGTGCGCGGCTCGCCGACGCGCTGGTCGCCTTCATCGCCGAGCAGGGCGGCACCTGCGAGACGGCGGTCCACGTCGAGCGGGTGTTCCGCGGTGGGGTGCGGACGGCTGACGGCGAGACGATCGGGGCGGGGCGTGCGGTCGTGTGCAACGTGACGCCGACTCAGCTGTACGGCTCGCTGCTCGACGGGATGGAGGCGCCGCCGTTTCGCTACGGCCGCTCGGAGATGCAGATCCACTACGCGCTCTCCGAGGCGCCGCGGTGGGAAGGCGACCCGCGCCTCAGCGCTACGGCGATCGTGCACGTCACGCCCGGCCTCGACGGCGTCTCGAGGGCGGTGAACGAGGCGGACCGGGGGTTGCTCCCAGCCGAGGCGACGGTCGTCGTCGGGCAGCCGCTGACGATGGACGCCTCGCGTGCCCCGGACGGGAAAGGCCTGCTCTGGATCCAGCTGCAGGAGCTGCCGTGGCGGATCAAGGGCGACGCCGCCGGTGAGCTCGACGTCGGTGACGGCACGTGGACGGAGGCGCTGCGCGAGCGCTACGCCGATCGGATCCAGGCGCGTCTCGCCGCTCAGATCCCGAATCTCGAGTCGTCGATCCTGGCGCGAACGGCGCTCTCGCCGGCCGATCTGCAGGCGGCGAACGTCAACCTCGTCCACGGCGACCCCTACGGCGGCTCGCTGGCGCTCGACCAGAACTTCCTCTGGCGCGCGCCGCATCGCACGCCTGTGGCAGGCGTCTGGCACGTCGGCGCCTCGACCCACCCGGGGCCGGGTCTCGGCGGCGGCAGTGGCACCCTCGTCGCGCAGCAGCTGCTCGAGCCGCCGCTCCACAAACGCGTCGCCGCGAAACTCCGGCCCTAGTCGGAGCGCTCCGCGAGGGCGCCCCGACCGGCCGAGGAGCCCTGCCCGGTCCGGACACTCGCGAGCCTCAGCGCGCGAAAATCCCGGTACCGCCCAGCTCGGTCTCGAAGAAGAGGCTCGCGAGCTCGAGGTGCTCGTAGAGCGCCTGCGTCGCCGCCGGTGGGTCGAGCGCGCTGCAGGCGGCGAGGAGCCGCTCGTCCAGGTCGCGATGGCGTTCCTGCAGGTCGCCGGCGGGGGAGAAGAGCGCCGGCCGGAAGCGCTCCGAGCGGTCCCAGGCGGGGCGGATCAGACCGACCAGCCAGGGTGACTGGGAAGCCTCGTAGAGCGTGAAGTGGAAGTCGGTGTGCGCGCGCATCGTGCTCCGGATGTCGCCGGCGCCCCGCAGCTGGTCGAGCGAGTCGAGGTGACCGCGCGCCGTCGTTGTCTCCGCGCTTGTCAGCCGCTCGGCCGCGCGGCGCACTGCGAGCGATTCGAGCGCCAGCCGCACCTCGAACAGATCGCGCAGCTCGTCTGGATCGAAATCGAGCACTCGCGCGCCCTGGTGCGGCACGTGCTTTGCCAGTCCGAGCGCCTCCAGCTGCCGCACCGCCTCGCGGATCGGCGAAATGCTCATGCCGAGCGACCGCGCCAGCTCGTCCAACCGCAGCGGCGTGCCGGCCGGCAACTCGCCGAGGATGATCGCCTCACGCAGCTGCTCGAGCGCGTATTCGGCCATCGTCCGGTGGCGCATCCGGCCTTCCGTCGCAGGTGCCATCCACGGAACGTCCCACAACCCTTGATCACATGTCAAACGTCGTGAGAAGATCGCACCAGTGCGGCCGCGCCCTGACGATCCGGTGAAGAGGCTTCATACGTACTGCAGGCGCAGTTGCATAGCTTTGCTAGCCCCCCTACACCGACCAGAAGAGGAGTGAAGATGAGGAGATTGAGTTCCCGCATGGGACTCATGGCCGCCGTGCTTGCGGTGGCGGTCGTCGCGGTTGCGGCGACGGCGGCGGCGCGCTCGACGTCATCGACGTCCGGCACGATCACGATCGGCTGGGCGTTCGACAGCAGCGGCGCGATGGCGCCGTTCGACAATCCTGCTCTCGCGGCTGCTCAGCTGCGCGTCAAACAGCTGAACGCGAGCGGCGGCGTGGCCGGCAAGAAGCTGCAGATCAAGACCTGCGACACCCAGGGCAACAAGGTGGCGATCGCGAAGGCATGCGCGCTGAAGCTCCTCGGTGGCGGGGCGAACGTCATCTTCACCACCTGTGACGTCGACCTGGCGGCGCCCGTGGTGCAGGAGGCGATCAACCGTGGTGTGCTCGCAGTGGCACCGTGCATCGGCACCGACCAGATGGGGCCGAAGCGCTTCGGCCCGAAGGGCCGGCTGGCGTTCAGCTTCGGCAACGTCGCGCAGGACGAAGGCTCGGCGATGGCGCAGTACGCGTGGGGCAAGGGCTGGCGCACTGCTGCTCTCGCCACCGACGGCGTGATCGTCTACTTCAAGGACGTCGTCAAGGCGTTCAAGGCCCGCTGGGTGCAACTCGGCGGCAAGGTCGTGGACGAGGAGACGTATCACTCGCTCGGCGGCAACGACGTGCAGAACACGATCAGCCGCCTGAACGCGCAGAAGGCCGATGTGATCGTGACGTCGACCGCAGGTGCGTTCGGCGCCCTCTCGACCCTGATCTCCGGCCTGCGGAGCCTCAGCAACGACACACCGGTGCTCAACTCGTGGGCCGGTGACGGCACCTACTGGCTGCCGAAGAGCCCGCAGGTGACGAACTACTGGTTCGTCACGTTCGCGTCGGTGTTCGGGGACGACCCGAGCGCGGCCGTGAACAAGCTCGCGAAGCAGGTGCACGCGGGTACCGGCGGGTTCGTGACTGGTGCAGCCGCCATCGACGGCGTCGCAACCGCGATCCGTCGGGCCGGCGGCTCCACGACCGGTGTCGTGCTCGCAGCGAAGATGGAGAAGTTCAAGAAGGTGCCGACGATCTCCGGCTTGGTCAGCTTCTCGCCGTCGCTGCACACGGTCTTCGGTCGGCAGTACCGCGTGATCAAGATCCAGGACAACAAGGCGAAGCTCGTCGGGACGGTCGCCGCCAAGGTCGTTCCGAAGATCTAGGAACGCGGTTGGCTGAATCGCAAGCCGACCGCACGCACGAGGGGAGGCCCGGAGCGTCGCTCCGGGCCTCCGCCGTGTCACGGTCGTATGACGGGGTCCGGGCGCTCGGCGGCGTGACCCTCTCCGTCGAACGCGGTGAGATCGTCGGTCTGATCGGGCCGAACGGCGCCGGCAAGTCGACGCTCGTGAACGTCCTGTCCGGGTTCGACCACCCGGACGGCGGCTCCGTCCTGCTCGAGGGCCGCGACGTCACCGGCTGGGCGCCGCACCGCCGTGGCCGCGCCGGCCTGGTGCGCACGTTCCAGCACAGCCACGCGTTTCGCGAGCTGTCGGTGCGCGAGAACGTCGAGGTGTCGGCGCTCGGCGTCGGTGCGTCGCCGCAGGTCGCGAAGCGGCGCGCCGACGCGCTGCTCGAGCGGCTCGGCCTCGACCGCTACTCGACGGCGCCGGCCCGCACGCTTGCGCACGGCGACGAGCGGAGGCTCGGTGTCGCACGGGCTCTCGCGACCGAACCGCGGTTCGTGTTGCTCGACGAGCCGGCGGCAGGGCTGCCCGAGGCGGAGGTGCCGGAGTTCGCGGCGCTCGTGCGCTCGGTCGCCGGCGAACATGACGCCGGCGTGCTCCTGATCGACCACAACATGGCGCTGATCATGGGCGTGTGCGACCGCATCCACGTGCTCGACCAGGGCGTCACGCTCGCGGAGGGGGCGCCGGCGGAGATTCGCGCGAACCTCGACGTGACGGCCGCGTATCTCGGAGAGTCGGCGGTGGCCGAGTGAGCCAGACGCTCACGATCGAGGGCCTGGAGGTGCGCTACGGCGGCGTGCAGGCGGTCCGCGGCCTGTCGTTCGAGGTGGCGCCCGGTGAGATCGTCGGGCTGATCGGGGCGAACGGCGCCGGCAAGTCGTCGACGCTGCACGCGATCATGGGCGCGGCTCCCGTCACCGGCGGCGACGTGCGACTCGGCGGCCGGTCGCTGCGCGGCCGGCGCAGCGAGGACGTCGCACGGAGTGGCATCGCGCTCGTGCCGGAAGGCCGCCGGATCTTCGCCGAGCTGACGGTCGAGGAGAACCTGCGCCTCGGCTTCGCCGCGCGCCGCTCACGCGCGCACGCGGGTGAGACGCTGGCCAATGTCTACGAGCTGTTCCCGATCGTCCAGGAGTTTCGCGGGCGTCAGGCAGGCGCGCTCTCCGGCGGCCAGCAGCAACAGCTCGCGATCGCCCGCGCACTCGTGGCCGAGCCCGACGTGCTGCTGCTCGACGAGCCGTCGCTCGGCCTGTCGCCGAATCTGGTCGACGTCGTCTTCGGCGCGCTCGCGGCGATTCGCGACCGCGGTCTCGCGGTGCTGCTCGTCGAGCAGCGTGCGCAGCGCACCGTCGCGCTCGCAGACCGCAGCCACGTCCTCTCGAACGGCGAGCTGCGGTTGACGCTCGAGCCGAAAGACGCCAACGACACCGAGACGATGGTCGCGGCCTACTTCGCATGACGCTGGCACCGGCGACAACCACGATGAACAACGGGCTTCCCGACCGCGCTCGTCGGCGCCCGGCCGCGTCCTCGGTCGCGGCAATAGCTCTGCTATTCCCGCTCCCTGAGTCCTTGCCGTGCACTCGACCATCGCGCCCGGGAAGCGCGTCATCACCGTGGTAGTCGCCGTCCTCAACATCAGCTGGCAGACGCTTGCCGACGCGACGGCGCTCGGTGCGGTCTACGCGCTGATGGCGGTCGGGATCGGGCTCGTGTTCGGGGTACTGCGGCTCGTCAACTTCGCGTACGGCCAGCTGATCATGTCCGGAGCATTCGCGCTGGCTCTCGCTTCGGAGTGGGGGTGGCCGGTGTGGGCCGGGATCCTCCTTTGCTTCGCGGTCGTGCTCGCGCTCTCGGTCGGGATGGACTATCTCGTCTTCCGCCCGCTGCGGGGGCAGGCGCCGGCCGTGATGCTCGTCGCCACCTTCGCGGTCGCCTTCCTGCTGCAGAGCATCGCCCTGCTTTGGTTCGGGCCGCTCGGGAAGATCGCGTCGTCGCTGGCGTACCTGAACCGGCCGGTGACGATCTCGGGCGTCGAGATCCGCAAGATCACGATCGTCGCGCTCGTGGTCGCTGCGATGTGCCTGTTCGCACTCTGGCTGCTCCTCGAGCGCACGACGATCGGGCTGCAGATGCGCGCCTCGTCGATGGACTTCCAGACCGCGCGCTTGCTCGGGGTGCGCGCGAACCGCGTGATCGGAGTCGCCGTCCTCATCTCGGGCGCGCTCGCGGCCGTCGTCGCCGTCATGTTGACGGTGCAAAACCCGCTCGTCACGCCTGACTTCGCCTTGCGGGACACGATCATCGTCCTCGCGGGGGTCGTGCTGGGTGGCATGAACCGGCCGATCTCGGCGACGTTGGGCGGTTTCTCGATCGGCTTTGCGAGCGGCTTGCTCGGCGGGGCGCTGCCGACCGAGAAGAGCCAGTACCTGCCGACGTTCCTGTTCGTCGCCGTGATCGTGATCCTGCTGGTGCGTCCCGGTGGTCTCTTCGGGCGCTCGCAAATGGCCGAGCGCCTATGAGAGTGATGAGCTCACTGCAGGTGCTCCTCGCGCCGGTCGTTCTCGTCGTGGCGGCCGCGCTGCTCGGCGCCGCCGTCTCGGCGTCGACGCAGACGTACTTCATCGACACGCTGGTGAAGGTCTCGATCGTCGTCGCCCTCTACGTCTTCATCGGCAACTCCGGCGTGTTGTCGTTCGGCCACATCAGCTTCGTCGCACTCGGGGCCTGGACCGCCGGCGTGCTGACGGTGCCGGCCGGCGAGAAACCCGCGATCATGCCGAACCTCGCCCACTGGCTCGCGCAGCGCACGACAGGAAACCTGACCTCGCTGCTCCTCGCCGCGCTCGTCGGCGGGGCAGCCGCGTTTATCGTCGGCATTCCCCTGATGCGCCTCTCCGGGCTCGCCGCGGGAATCGCGACGTTCGCCGTCCTCGAGATCACGCATAACGTGCTCCGCTACTACGAGAGGATCGGCCCCGGCCTGAACACGTTCTCGTCCGTGCCCGAGACGACCGGCCTGCGCCAGGCTGCGATCGGAGCCCTGGTCGTGATCGTCTTGGCATTCGTCTACGCGCGCAGCCGCTTCGGCCGGTTGCTGCGCGCGACGCGCGAGGACCCGGCCGCGGCACGGGCGGTCGGCACGTCGGTGTACAACCAGCGGCTGATCGCCTTCACGATCTCCGGCCTGCTCGCGGGCCTGGCGGGCGGCCTGTACGTCCACCTCCTCCCGCTCAACACCGAGGCGCTGTATCTCGACCTGACGTTCATCACGCTTGCGATGCTCGTGGTGGGGGGCACGACCAGTCTGTTCGGCGCCGTCGTGGGTGCGCTCGCAGTGAGCGCGCTCGACTCCTTTCTCGCGGTCGCAGAGAACGGCACCTCGCTGTTCGGCATCCAGATCGACCTGCCCGCCGGCACCCGTGTGATCGTGGTCGGAGTGCTGATGGCGGTCGTTCTCATTCTTCGTCCCTCCGGCCTCACCGGCGGGCGCGAGTTCGACCTGAGACGGTGGCGGTGGCGCGCATGACGCGTGTCTGTGTCGTCGGCGCGGGTGCGATCGGCAGTCTCTTCGCCGCCCACCTGGCGCGTGTCGCCGACGTGTCGGCGCTCGTCCGCCGGCCCGCGCACGCCGAGGCCCTGCGCGAGCGGGGGCTGCGGATCAGCGGCCGTGCCGACTTCACCTCGCGCCTCACGGCCGCAACGTCGCCCGGCGAGCTCGCCGAGCCGGAGCTCGTGATCCTCGCGTGCAAGGGAACCGACCTCGATACCGTCGCCGCCGGGCTCAGCGGTCATTGGCCTCAGGCAACGTTGATGACCGTGCAGAACGGCATCGGCGCCGACGAGCTGGTCGCGCGTCACGGCGACTGGAAGCTCCTGACCGCAGTCACGTTCATGAGCGGCACGCGCCACGACGACACCCACGTGGAGTACGTGCTCGACACGGCGACGTGGGTCGGACCTGCGCGCGGCACGACGCCCGACGATGCCCGCGAGGTCGCCGCGCTGATCGTCGCCTCGGGGCTCAAGGCCGAAGCGTTCGACGATCTGCGGCCGGCACAGTGGTCGAAGCTGATCTTCAACGCCACCGTCAACACCGTGGCGGCGCTGACCGGTCTGCCGCACGATTCGCACTTCGCCGGCGTCGGCGACGAGAGCGGCCTGGGCCACCTCGTGCGTGATCTGATGGACGAAGGCAAGGCCGTCGCCGCGGCGGCGGGCATACCTCTACGAGAGGACCCCTGGGAGATGAACGTGCTCGCGACGCAGCGAGGCAGCGCGCACTACCCGTCGATGCTCGAGGATGTCGACGCGCATCGCCCGACCGAGATCGACATGATCACCGGGTCGCTCGTGCGCGAGGCCGACCGACTGGGCGTTCCGGTCCCGCTGCACAAGGCGATGCTGCGGCTGATCAAGGCGAAAGAGGAGTCCTGGCAATGAGGGTCTGCATCGTCGGCTGCGGGGCGGTCGGATCGCTGTTCGCGGCGAACCTCGCGACTCTCGCCGATGTCGAGGTCTGGGCCTACGACCTCGCGCAGGAGCACGTCGACGCGATCAATCGCGACGGACTGCGGCTGACCGGAGCGGGGGAGGTGAGCTCGCGGCCGCACGCCACGAGTGACGCGTCCGAGCTGCCCGCGTGCGACTTCGGCATCGTCGCCACGAAGGCGATGCACACCGCGCCGGCGATCGCCGCGACCGCCCACGCGTTCACCGGCGGGTGCGTCGCCACCGTGCAGAACGGGATCGGCAACGAGGAGGTGCTCGCAGAGCACGTCGAGCGCGTGATCCGCGGCACGACCTTCCCGGCGGGGAAGATCACGGCTCCCGGCGTGGTGCAGTGGGATGTGAAAGGCGACACGACGTTCGGCCCGTTCGAGCCGAAGCCCGCACCGCTCGAGGCGGTGCAGCAGCTCGCGGACGCCTGCACGCGCGGCGGCATGCCCGCCGAGGCGGTTGCCGACGCGCGCGGCCCGCAGTGGCGCAAGGTGATCTTCAACGCGGCCACGAATCCGCTCGGCGCGCTGACCGGGCTCACGCACGGACGCGTCTGCGAGCAGCCGGCGCTGCGCCGGCTCGTCACGCAGCTCGTCGACGAAGGGAAGGCCGTCGCTGCCGCGCAGGGAATCGTGCTCGACGCCGACCCGGAAGAACTGATCGACTACGCGGCGCGTCCCGACGTCGCCTACGGGCACAAGGCGTCGATGTTGCAGGACGTCGAGGCACGGCGGCAGACCGAAGTCGACTATCTGAACGGCGGCATCGCCGAGTTCGGGCGGTCACTCGGCGTGCCGACACCGACACACGAATCGATCTGGGCACTGGTGAAAGGAGTTGAGGCCGCGTGGCAACAGTGATGCCGTCCGCAGAGATCGACCGGCGCTACCGCCGGATCCGCGAGGCGATGGCCCGCGACTCGCTCGACGCAGTGATCGTCGCGGGCAACGAGTACAGCGGGTTCGAAGGCGCCGTCACCTACATGTCGGGCTTCGTGATCGTGCACCGCTACGCGTACGTCCTGCTACCGCTCGAAGGCGATCCGTCGATCGTGTTCCCGCGGGAGGCCACGTACGTCGGCGAGCACGGCACGACGTGGATCGACGAGCAGGTGTTCGTCGACAAGCCTGGAGAATGGCTCGCCGAGCAGATTCGCGGCCGCCGTGTCGGCGTGTATGGGCTCGACTACGTGCTGACGGTGCGCGATTACCGCGCACTGGACGGGGCAGCCGAGATCGTTCCCTGGGATGTCGAGTTCGACCACGCGCGTGCCGTCAAGAGCGAGCTCGAGCTGGCGTCCGTCCGTGACTCCGTTCGCATCAACACCGAAGGCTTCTGGATCTTCCTCGAGCAATTCGCGCCGGGGAAGACCGAGCGCGAGATCCTGTCGCACTGCGAGCGGTACTTCGTCAGCGAGGGCTGCGGTCGCCTGACGATGGACATGGTGCTCGTCGGCGCGAACGGCGCGGCGCTGCCCGAGTTCAAGATCGCGGGCGACTACGCGATCAAGGCGAGCGACATGGTGCTGCCGTCGCTCGAGATCGCCGGCGCGGGCGGACACTGGGTCGAGGTCTCCCGCGCGATCTGCGCCGAGCAGCCGAGCAAGGAGACCGAGCAGATGATGGACGCCTACGAGGAGTACTACGACGCTGCAAGGGGGGCGCTCAAGGACGGCGCCACCGCGCACGACGTGCATCGCGCCGTCTCGAAAGGGTTCGTCGACCGTGGCTTCGTGCTCGGCCACGTGACCGGGCACTCGATCGGCATGACGATGATCGAGTTCCCGAAGATCGGCGAGGGCGACGAGACCGAGCTGCGCGAGAACATGGTCTTCTCGATGCATCCCCATGCGATCTCGCAGGATGGGCAAACCTGTCTCTACATGCAGGACACGTGGCTCGTCACGGCCGACGGCGGCGTGCCGCTCGCCGACCTGCCGATGAAGATCTTCGATGGAACGGAGGGACGATGAACGAACTCGCAAAGCCCGTCCTCCCCGGCGATGCCGGGTCGGACTACGAGCGTTACCTCCGTACCGATGAGCTGCTGGCGCTGCAGAAGACGCCCGACGAGTGGGTGCACCGCGACGAGTTGCTCTTCCAGTCGGTGCACCAGACCTCGGAGATCTGGCTGAAGCTCGCGTGGAACGAGGTCGAGGAGTCGGGCCGCCTGATCCGTGCAGGCGACATTCCTGCGGCGAACCGGCTGCTGCGTCGGGCGAACGACTGCATGAAGATCGTCACCACCGCGCTCGACATGCTCGAGCACATGTCGCCGTGGGAGTACACCGAGGTGCGGAAGGTGCTCGGGCACGGCAGTGGCTTCGACTCGCCGGGCTTCCGCGAGATCCGTCGCGTCACGAAGCCGGTCGGCGAGGCGTTCCACACCGCGCACGAGGCCGCGGGTCTCTCGCTCGTCGAGGTGTACACACGCGGTCGTGAGTTCGAGGATCTCTACACGCTCGCCGAGCTCTTGATCGAGTTCGACGAGCGCGTGATCGTCTGGCGCGTCCGCCACTTCAAGGTCGTGCAGCGCGTGATCGGCGGCGACGTGATCGGCACGCAGGGCACACCGGTCGAGGTGATGGGCCGACTGATCCACCACTCGTTCTTCCCCGAGCTCTGGGACGTGCGCAACGACCTGACGCGGATGAACCTGCCCGAATGAACTTCGGTGGGGTGGCCCTTGGTTGCGGCAACTTCGGCGGCGTCGGCTCGGCGCCGTCGTTCTTCGGCCAGGGGATCGTCGAGGACGAGGCGTTCGCGATCATGGACCGCGCCTGGGCGAACGGCATCCACTGGTTCGACACCGGCGATGCGTACGGCGGTGGCACGAGCGAGCGCTGGATCGGAGCCTGGCGCGCGGATCGCCGGCCCGAGAGGCTGCAACTGACGACGAAGGTCTTCCACTCGACCACCGGCACACCCGGTGACACGGGGCTCGCACCCGACCGAATCCGGCGGCAGCTCGAAGGCAGCCTCGAACGGCTCGGCGTCGACCGCGTCGACCTCTACCTCGCGCACGAGCCCGACGCTGCAGTCCCTCTCGGCGACACGATCGCCGCCTTCGAGGCGGCGCGGGACGAAGGGCTGATCGGCGCGTGGGGTTTGTCGAACTACGACGACGAGGGCGTCTCCGAGGCGCTTCGACATGGCAACCCGGCGCTGCTCCAGAACCCGTATTCGCTGCTCGAGCGCAGCGACGAGGAGCGCGTGCTGCCGCTCTGCATCGCCAACGGGATCGCGTACGTGCCCTTCGGGCCGCTGTCCGGGGGCTGGTTGACGGGCAAGTACCAGCGCGGCGAGTCCTTCCCGGAAGGCTCGCGGATGACGCAGCGGCCCGGTCCCTACGAGCGTTTCGTCTCCGACGCCGTCTTCGACGGGCTCGACCGCCTGCGCGAGGAGGCGGATTCGCGAGGCTTCGACATGGCGACGCTGGCCTTCGCCTGGGTGCTGGCGAGTCCCGGTGTCGCCGGCGCCGTGTGCGGCCCGAACCGTGCCGAGCACCTGAGCCCGGTGCTCGCGGCGCGTGACGTTGTTCTTTCAGCTGACGACCGAGACCGGATTGGGAGGTTCTTCGAGGCATGAGCGTTCGCGTGATCGATGAACAGGACGTACGGCGGCTGCTGCCGATGGACGAGTGCATCGAAGTGATGGCCGGCGCGCTCGCGGCGCTGGCCCGCGGCGAGGTGCACAACCCGCTGCGCTTCGTCGTCAGGCCCCCGGGCGAGTCGAGCCTGCTCGGGCTGATGCCCGCGCACCGAGGCGGGGACGCGCCCCTCTGGGCGTTGAAGTCGATCGCCATCTTCCCGTCGAACGCCGAGCGCGGGCTCGATCTGCACCAGGGTTTCGTGGCGCTGTTCGACGGCGAGACCGGCGAGACGCGCGCGATCATGAACGCCGGCGGTATCACTGCCGTGCGCACCGCTGCGGTCTCGGGTGTCGCGACCCGCTTGCTGGCGCGCGAGCCTGGCGGCACGCTGGCGATCCTCGGCGCGGGCATCCAGGCGAAGTCGCACCTGGAGGCGATGCGCGCCGTGCGCGACTTCGACCGCGTCGTCGCCTGGAGCCGGACCCCCGGGCGTGTGGCGGCGGAACTGGACGGCGTCGAGGAAACGGCGACGGCCGAGGAGGCAGTTCGCGTCGCCGACGTCCTCGTGACGGCGACGTCGGCGGCCGAGCCGATCGTGCAGCGCGAGTGGCTGCGCCCGGGTGTGCATATCAACGGCGTCGGCTCGAGCATCCCGACGACGCGTGAGCTCGACACGGCCACGATGCGCGACGCGTCGCTGTTCGTCGACCGGCGCGAGTCGACTGTGAACGAGGCCGGCGACTTCTTGATCCCGCAGAGCGAGGGTGCCTTCGGGCCCGAGCAGATCCGCGCCGAGATCGGCGAGCTGCTGATCGGCACCGCCCCTGGCCGGCAGTCGGACGACGAGCTGACAGTGTTCAAGTCGCTCGGCCTAGCCGTCGAGGATCTCGCTGCCGCGGAGCACGTGCTCGCGCGGGCGGAGGCAGAAGGCGTCGGCACGATGGTCTCGCTGTGATCCCGGTCGCCGAGATTCGCCGCGCACGCGAGGTGCTCGAGGGAACGGCGATCCGTACGCCGCTCGTCCGGCTCGACGTCGACTCCGACGCCGAGATCTGGCTCAAGCTCGAGGTCCTGCAGCCGGTCCGGTCGTTCAAGATCCGCGGCGCCGGCAACGCGATCCTGCAGGCGACGGACGCGGAGCTGGCCGGTGGTGTGCTCACGGCGAGCGCGGGCAACATGGCGCAGGGCGTCGCGTACGCCGCTCGCCTGCGCGGCGTGCCGGCGACGATCGTCGTTCCCGAGCACGCGCCGCAGACGAAGATCGATTCGATCGAGCGCTACGGCGGGCGTGTGATCAAGGTCCCGTACGAGGAGTGGTGGCAGGTGCTCGTGACCGGGCGCTACGAGGGTGCCGGGGGCCTGTTCGTGCATCCGGTCGACAACGATCGCGTGATGGCGGGCAACGGGACGATCGGGCTCGAGTTGCTCGAGCAGCTCGGCGACTTCGACACGGTCGTCGTGCCGTACGGCGGTGGCGGCCTGATGACGGGAATCGCGAGCGCCGTCAAGGCCGAGCGCCCGGCGGTGCAGATCGTCGTCGCAGAACCCGAGACGGGCGCACCGGTCGCCGCGACGCTCGCAGCGGGCACGCCGACTGCGGTCGAGTACACACCGTCGTTCGTCGACGGGTCCGGGAGCCGTGAGCTGATCCCGCGCGTGTGGGAGCAGGCTTCGGAGCTGCTCGACGCCGCGTACGCCTTGCCGCTCGACGAGGTCGCCGCCGCGGTGCGCGTGATCGCCGAGCGCGCCCGGGTGATCGCGGAAGGCGCCGGTGCCCTGTCGGTCGCGACGGCGCTCTCGAGCCGCCTCGCCGGCACGAAGAAGGTCGTCTGCATCATCTCCGGCGGCAACATCGACCCGGCCGTGCTGAGCCGGATCCTGGTCGGCGAGCAGCCGTGAACGTCGACGCGGTGCGTGCCCGCTTCTCGTCGCTGAGCGACGGGTTCGCCTACTTCGACGCGCCGGGTGGCACGCAGGTTCCGGACGAGGTAGGCCAGGCGGTTGCCGACGCGATGCGCGATGCGTCCGGCAATCTCGGCGCGCCCTACGCGACCGGCCGTGCTGTCGAGGGGATCCTCGAGCGCGCGAAGGTCGACGCCGGACGCTTCCTCGGCTGCACGGCAGAGGAGATCTCCTTCGGCATGAACATGACGACGCTCGATTTCGCGCTGTCGCGCGCTGCGGGTCGTGATTTCGCCGCAGGCGACGAGGTGCTGACGACGCAGCTCGACCACGACGGCGGCGTCGCCCCGTGGGTGGAGCTCGCCGCGGATCGCGGGCTGGAGGTGCGGATCGCTCAGGCGACGAGCGAGCTGACCGTCGACTACGACGATCTGGAGCGGCAGCTGTCCGACCAGACGCGCGTCGTCGCCTTCGCGCTGGCGTCGAATGCGACCGGGACGATCGCGGACGCGAAGCGGATCTGCTCGCTCGCGCGCGACGCAGGTGCGATCTCGTGGATCGATGCGGTGCACTACGCGGCGCACGAGACGATCGACGTGGCGGAGATCGGCTGCGACGTGCTGCTCTGCTCGCCGTACAAGTTCTGCGGCCCGCATCTCGGCATCTCGTACGTCCGTGCGGAGCTGGCCGAGAGCTGGCGTCCGTACAAGGCGCGGCCGTCGGCGGCGACGCCGGTCGGGCGGAAGTTCGAGACGGGGACGCTGCCGTACGAGCTGCTAGCAGGCTTCAGCGCGACGATCGCGTACCTCGACTCGATAGGTGGCCTGCCGGCGATCCGCGAATACGAGCGAGCGCTCGGCGACCACCTGCTCGAGAACCTGCCGGCGAACGTCGAGCTCTACGGCCCGCCGACGATGGACGGGCGCGTGCCGACGTTCCTCTTCAATGTCGCCGGCGTCCCGGCGGTCGATGCGGCGCACCGCCTGGCCGACCAGGGCCTTGGCGTCTGGTACGCGGACAACTGGTACTGCGTCGCCCTCGGCCCGATCCTCCCGGAGCAGTCGCTCCGAGCCGGCCTGGCGCACTACAACACGCAGGCGGAGGTCGACCGGCTGCTCGCGGGGTTGGCGGCCCTTTAGGAGAACGAACCCCGGTGTCTGACACGAGTCAGACACGAGCGGTCGGTGTCGCCGCCGCGCTCGCGGATCGGTGGAGTGCCATTTTCCGACGCGAAAGCAGTACGACGACGTGCGCCGGAAGCCCGCATGACTCCAGCGAATGTGAATCATCCGCAACGGAGCCGACACGGTTTCGTCGCAGTTCGTTGTGTCAGACACGTGTCTGACTCGAGTCAGACCAAGCCGTTCGTCCCGCGTGGCCTCGCTTCTCACTTGCGAATCAGATTTCCCTAACAGGTGTGCGCAATCCTCGTGGGGCGTGAGAGGCAGCTCACTCATCGCCGCGCTGCTCGCCGCGGCAGTCTTGATCGGCGCGTCCGGCAGCTCGGCGGCGCCGAGCGCTGCGCGCGCCGGCGTGTTCACCGGCTACGCCTTCGACGCGTGTACGGCGCCGTCGAGCGCCGCGCTCAACTCGTGGCTCTCTTCGCCCTACCGCGCGCTCGGCATCTACATCGGCGGCGCGAACCGCGCCTGCAAGGACGGCAACCTGTCGGCGAGCTGGGTCGCTTCGACCCTGACCGCCGGCTGGAGCCTGCTGCCGCTCTACGTCGGCCTGCAGGCTCCGTGCGTCGCGCAGAGCGGTCTGCAGAAGATCTCGACCGTCATCGCGACGGCCGCCAACCAGGGGCGTGCGGCCGCGAGCGACGCGATCGCCAAGGCGAACACGTTCGGCCTGCCCATCGGCAGCCCCATCTACTTCGACATGGAGGGCTACTCGGTCAGCAACGCCACTTGCTCGGCCGCCGTCAAGTCGTTCGTCGCCGCATGGACGGTCGCGCTCCAGGCCCAGGGCTATCTCTCCGGTGTCTACGGCAGCGCCGCCTCGACGATGAGGGACGTCGCGTCGCTCGACGTCGGTCTGCCCGACGCCGGCTGGATTGCGAACTGGAACGGCGTCGAAAACGTCTTCGGCGACCCGTACGTGAGCGACAGGGTCTGGGCGAACCACCAGCGCGTGCACCAGTACAAGGGCGGCCACAAGGAGACCTGGGCCGGCGCGACGATCAACATCGACTCGAACGTCGTCGACGGCCCGGTCGTCGGCGGCTCGGCCGCGCCGCCGCCACCACCGCCGCCGGTCGAACCGCCTGCGGGCTCGGTCGGCTCCGGCGACTCGAAGGCGACGGCAACCTGGCCGCAGGGGGCGTTTGCGTCGACCGCCGTCGTCACGCTGACGCCGACCACGCAGCCGCCCGCGCCGTCCGGCTACGGCGTGCAGCTGACCGTCACCGATCCGGCGATCGCCGCGCCGGTGACACGATTCGCGAAACCGGTCACCGTCCACCTGCTGATGACCCCCGGCGCGCTGACTCCGTCCAACTCGGCGGACGGCACGACCTGGAAGGGGCTGCCGCTACTCAAGTCCGCCGCGCTGCCGCCCGGGGTGACTGCCGGCTACACGCTCGACCCCGACGGAACGATCGAGATCCAGACGCTCGTCCCGGGCTTCTTCGGGTTGCTCCCCGACACGGTGCCGCCGACCCAGCCGCAGTCGTTCCGCGGCCACTTCTCGAAGAGTGCGCTCACGCTCGCCTGGCAGGGCGCGACCGACAACAGCGGCGTCGTCGCCTCCTACCAGCTGCTGCTCGACGGGACGCCCTCGGCGACGCTCGCGGGCACGAAGCGCCGCGTGATCGTCCGCTCCTTCCACGCAGCGGCGCCGACCGTGTACCGGGTCCAGGCCGTCGACGGCTCGGGTATCTACGGCAAGCCGTCGGCGCCGGTCGTCGTGCTGCCGACCAGGCGGCCGAACGATCTGCCGAAGACGCTGCCCCGCTGGGCGTGGTCGCTCTTCACCTGGCAGCAGAACGGCGGCACGCGTCCGAAGGCGGCGCCGAAGAAGCCGCCCGCCTGGTACTGGCACTGGGCCGCCTGGCGGCTCGCGCCGTTCCACCTCAGGCCGTAGGCGCGTAGGCTTGCGGCGGTGGCCGATCCGGTCAACATCTTCACCGCCGAGAACCGCGAGGGCCGGATCGACGTCGGTCGTGCCTTGGGCTCGTCGGAGATGCTCATGTTCATCTACGACCTCGAGCCGGGTGGCAGCTCGTCTCCGTATCACTACGAGTACGACGAGGAATGGCTGCTCGTCGTCGAGGGCACAGTTGTCTTGCGGGCGCCTGACGGCGAGCACACGCTGGAGCGCGGCGACCTCGTGCGCTTCCCGGCCGGGCCGGCCGGCGCGCACAAGCTCATGAATCGAAGCGCGGCACCGGCGAGGACGATGCTCTTCTCGAGCGTGCGGGGTCTCGCCGTCTCCGTCTACCCCGACAGCGACACGATCGGCGTGTGGGCCGGCGACGAGAACGACCTGGTCTTCAGGCGCGGCACCGCTGTGCCGTGGGCCTACGGCGAGGAAGGCTGGAACAAGGCGCCTCCTGAATAAGACGGAGGGGCCCCGAGAGGCCCCTCCGAATTCCCACCCGGCGCCTGGACGCTTTCGTCCACCTCGCCGACCAGCCGGGCTTCGCACTTGCGTGCGTCCTCCAGTTGCTCGGCGGGGCTTCGACCTACTCGCGCCCCGCGCTTGGCAGGAGTCGCAATGTACGTCGCGCGCAAGACGGAGCGCAAGGGTCGCGCGCGACGAATCGTGCGCTCGTTGCACTGTTTCGCGTTCGACGATCGCGGCTATCGTCGCAGGATGCGCCGCCTCGCGATTCTCGTCGCAATCGTGGTCTTCAGCGCGCTCGTCGTCGGCTCCGCCGCCACTGCGACGACGAAGAGCGGCAGCCTCCCGCACGTCACGTTGATCGGCGATTCGGTTGCGACCGCCATCAAGGACACTCCGTCGGCGCTGGCCGTGGTCAACCAGGGAATCGACCTCGACCTCGAGGCTTACCCCTGTCGACGGCTCGAGGATGCGAGCTGCCCGCCGGGCCCGCCGACGGTGATCGATCTGATCAAGCAAGACGGTGCCACGATCGGGCCGACCGTCGTGATCGCGGTCGGCTACAACGACTTCGCCGATCACTACGCCGCGGAGATCGACGACGTGCTTGCGGCGCTCGAGGCAGTGAATGTCAAGAACGTCTTCTGGCTGACCCTTCGCGCCGCGCACCACCCGTACATCGCGATGAACGACGAGATCGTCGCGGCGGCGGCGAAGCATCCCGAGGTCTCCGTGATCGACTGGAATGTCTACTCCCGTAGTCATCCTGAGTGGTTCCAGGACGACGGGCTCCACATGCTGTTCGGTGGCGCAGCGGCGATGGCGACCCTGATCCACCAGAAGCTGCTTGCAGCAGGTATCGCCGTGCCGCCGCCGCGCATCGCGACGACGGCGCTGCCGGGCGGCCGGCGCGGCCATTCGTACACCGCGCAGTTGCGCGCGGGCGGCGGGAAGAAGCCGTACGTCTGGTCGCTGACCGGGCGTCTGCCGGCGGGCCTTCGCCTGCGGGCGAGCGGACTGCTCGCCGGTACTCCGCGTGAGATCGACGCGAGCGGCACGTTCACGTTCACCGTCCGGGTGAAGGACGCGAACGGCCAGGTCGGCGCTCGAAAGCTGCTGCTCCGACTGCGACGCTGACGCCGACGCGCGGTGCTGTTCCCGACCGTCACGTTCGCGCTCTTCTTCGCTGTCGTCCTGCCCGTCTCGTGGCTGCTGCAGCCGCATCAGCGCGCCTGGCGTGTCTGGATCCTGCTGGCGAGCTACGTCTTCTACGGCTGGTGGGACTGGCGGTTCGTGTTCCTGCTCGCCGGCTCGACGGTCGTCAACCACGTCCTCGCCGTCGCCATCTACCGTACGCGTCCGCAGCACGCGCGAAAGCTGCTGCTCACGCTGGCTCTCGTCTTCGACCTCGGGTTGCTCGGTTACTTCAAGTACGCGAACTTCTTCCTGAGCTCGGTCGACAACACGATCGGCACCTCCTGGATCGCCGACGTCGTCCTGCCGGTCGGGATCTCGTTCTACACCTTCATGGCGATCTCGTACGTCGTCGATACCTACCGCGGCGAGCTCGTGCCGGCCTCCTTCGCCCGCTTCGCGGTGTTCCAGGCGTTCTTCCCACATCTCGTCGCCGGCCCGATCGTCCGCGCGAGCGAGTTGCTGCCGCAGCTCGAATCGCCGCGCGACCCGCGGCGCGTCGACGTCTCGCGGGCGTTCTTCCTGATCGTCAGCGGCCTCTTCCTCAAGGTGGTGATCGCCAACCACCTCGCAACGCACATCGTCGACGACGTTTTCGCCGCCCCGAACCGCCACTCGTCGCTCGAGGTGCTGGTCGGCGTCTACGGCTACGCGGTGCAGATCTTCGCCGACTTCTGCGGCTACACCAACATCGCGATCGGCGTGGCGCTGCTGCTCGGCTTCCAGTTCCCGCAGAACTTCAACTCGCCCTACACCGCGGTCTCGCTCCAGGACTTCTGGCGGCGGTGGCACATGACGCTGTCGCGCTGGCTGCGCGACTACCTCTACATCCCGCTCGGCGGCAACCGCAAGGGCACCGTGATCACCTACCGCAACCTGATGCTCACGATGGTGCTCGGCGGGCTCTGGCACGGCGCGGCCTGGACGTTCGTGATCTGGGGCGCGATCCACGGCGTCGGCCTCGCGCTCGAACGTGCGCTTGGCTGGCGTCCGACGTCGCCCGCCGCCAGGTGGTTCGGCCGTCTGCTCACCTTCCACGTCGTCTGCTTCGCGTGGATCTTTTTCCGAGCCGACTCCTTCGCGCGCGCCGGCGCGGTGCTCGAGCGGCTCTTCACGGCGTGGGGGCAGCCCTCGCCGCTGGTCACGACCTCGGTCGTGCTCGCGATCGTGGTCGGCGTTGCCGGCCAGTACATCCGCCCGTCGGCGCTCACGGGCCTCCTGCGCGGCTTCGGCCGGCTGCCCGTGCCCGCCCAGGCCGCGGCCGTCGCCGTGTGCCTGATGCTGATCAACACGCTCGGCCCGGCCGGGGTCGCGCCCTTCATCTACTTCCGCTTCTAGATGAGCCTGTTCTCGACCGCAGCGGGGCGCGGGATCCTGATCCTCCTCCTGTCGTTGTGCCTGGCCGCGCTGCTCGACGCCGAGGGGCTTCGCAAGCAGGCGCAGATCCAGCAGCCCGGGGTCGGGCGGGACGTCGCGCTCGACGTGACGCGGCCGCTCGTTCGCGTCAGCCGTGCGCTACATCTGACGACGCCGCGCCATGACCTCCAGGTGGCGATCGGCCGCAGGAACGAGGATCAGATCGATGCGGGTGTTCACCTGGCGCTGCCGCCCCCCGCCGGGCCGGTGGAGTCCTCGCCGCCGCCGACCCCGCGGCAGCACCGAGCCCAGCGGCCTCCGAAGCCGGTCTACACGGCGGCGCACCCGCTTCGCCTCTGGGTCGCAGGCGACTCGCTCGCGCAGGTGCCGGGGGATGCGCTCGAACGGATCGGCGGCGCGATCGACGTCGTCGGCGTCGAGAGCCGGCTCTCGACGGGCCTCGCGCGTCCGGATCTCTACAACTGGTACACCCGCTTCAACCAGCTGCTCGCCGGGCGGAAGCCGCAGGTCGCGGTGCTCTCCTTCGGCGCCGACGACGCCCACGACTACCTCGCGGGCGTGCCCGGCGGCAAGTCGGTCGGCGGCTTCGGCACGCCGGCTTGGATCGCCGAGTACCGCCGGCGCATCGACGGCGTCACCCGCGAGCTGAACGCGGCCGGGGTCAGGACGGTATGGCTCGGCCTGCCGATCCCGGACGGGCCCGGGTTCAAGCACAGCTTCCCGATCGTGAACGCGATCCTCGCCTCCGTCGCCGCACGTCATCCGAGCCGCTCGCAGTACGTCGACACCTGGCACCTGCTGGACAGCGCGCACGGGAAGTACACGCCGTACCTCCGCGTGCACGGGCAGCTGACGCTGATGCGCCTGCCCGACGGCGTCCACTACACATCCGCGGCCGGCGACCTCGTCGCGCAGGCCGTGCTCGCACGCCTGCGGACCGTCTACGACTTGCGCTGAGCGGCCCGTTTCGCGGCGGCGTCGGCCGCCGCGAAGTCGCGCGTCTCGAGAGCCCTCAAGATCGCGTTCAACCGGCGGACGCGCGTTCGACCCTCGGTTCCGTCGAGCCAGAGCAGCCAGCGGTCCCAGCGTGTGCGGCTCAGCCGGTCGCGGGTCGCCCTCGCGGCCGGGCTGCGGCGGATCGCAGCCTTCAGATCCTCCGGCGCCGGCAGCGGCCGCTGCACGGTGTAGGCGCGCTCCCACTCACCGCTCGCCTGCGCCGCCTCCACGGCCCGCAGGCCCATCGGCCGCATCTCTCCGTCGGCGATCAGGCGCAGCGCGAGCTCCTTGTTCACCTTCGACCACTTGCTCTTCGGCCGGCGGGGCGTGAACCGCTGCTCGTAGCGCTCGTCGTCGATTCCCTGGATCCGGCCGTCGATCCAGCCGTAGCGCAGCGCGATCTCGACCGCCTGCGCCCAGGTGAGCACCTGTCTGCCGCTCGCCTTCTTCCAGAAGATGAGCCACACCTCGTCCGCCGAAGCGTGGTTCGCGTCGAGCCACGCGCTCCAGTCGTCGGGGCTCCGCGGTTGTAGCTCGTCGCGACTCATCCCGGAAACGAAAAATCCCGCCGGGCCGGTGGCGCTTTCGTCCACCCTCCGACCGATCGATCCTGGCTTGCGCCTGTCACGACTGCTCGGGAGGCTTCGACCTACTTGCGCTCCGTGCCCTGCGGGATCGCCAATCTACGGCGCGACCACACACGGCGCAAGTGGTCGAGAGACAAATTGTCGCTCTTTCGTCGGAAATCGTTTTTCCGCAATCGTCTTGGCGCGTGCGCGCGGCCGTGATTACCTTGTCAGCCATGCACGTCGTCCTGCCTGACACCAGCGAGCTTGAACTGCCTGCCGGCGCGACCGGCCTCGACGCCGCGCGCGCGATCGGCCCGAAGCTCGCCGAGCAGGCAGTGCTCGTGCGGGTCGACGGACAGCAGCAGGATCTCCGCGCGCCGCTCCACGACGGCGCCGCCATCCAGATCTTGACGACGCGCGACACCGACGACCCCGACGCGCTCGCCGTGCTCCGCCACTCCTCGGCTCACCTGCTCGCCGAGGCCGTACGTCGCCTCTATCCGAGCGTCAAGGTCGCGATCGGCCCGCCGATCGAGAACGGCTTCTACTACGACTTCGACTTTCCCGAGCCGATCACCGACGCCGACCTCGAGCGGATCGAGGCCGAGGTGAAGCGTGAGCTCGCGGAGGGGCGCTCCTGGGAGCGCTTCGAGATCTCCCGGGCGGAGGCGCACGAGCGCTTCGTCGCGGAAGACGAGCCGTACAAGGTCGAGCTGGTCGACACCGCTCTGGGCGACATCACCCTGTACGAGCAAGGCGACTTCGTCGATCTCTGCCGCGGCCCGCACCTGCAGAACTCGAAGCCGATCAAGGCGTTCAAGCTGACGAGCCTCGCCGGCGCCTACTGGCGCGGCGACGAGCACAACAAGCAGCTGACCCGCATCTACGGCACCGCCTTCTACTCCCAGGCCGATCTCGACGCCTACCTCGAGCAGCTCGAAGACGCTCGCCGCCGCGATCACCGGCGGCTCGGCCCGCAGCTCGACCTCTTCCACTTCGAGGACGTCTCGCCCGGCGCTGCCCTCTGGCATCCGAAGGGCATGGCGCTCTGGAACGCGCTCGAATCGATGCGGCGCACCGAGAACGAGAAGCGCGGCTACCTCGAGGTGAAGACGCCGCTGATGTGGGACATCGAGCTCTGGAAGCGCTCCGGCCACTGGGAGAAGTACGGCGACAACCTGTTCCTGATCCCATACGGCGAGTCGACCTACGGGCTGAAGCCGATGAACTGCCCCGGGCACATGCTGCTCTTCGCCTCACGCCTGCGCAGCTACCGCGAGCTGCCGCTTCGCTTCGCCGAGGCGGCGGTACTCCACCGCGACGAGCCCACGGGCTCGCTCCAGGGGTTGACCCGCGCGAGGCAGTTCAGCCAGGACGACGCGCACGTCTTCTGCACTCCCGAGCAGATACAGGGCGAGATCGACGAGATGTTCGACTACGTCGGCTTTCTCTACGACGCGTTCGGCGTGCGCGAGCTGGCGCACGCGGAGCTCGCGACCCGCCCCGACAACAAGCTCGGCACCGATGCGGACTGGGACTACACCGAAGGCGTGCTGCGAACGGCGATCGACCGGCAGGGGATCCCGTACAAGGTGATGGCGGGCGAGGGCGCGTTCTACGGGCCGAAGATCGACTTCTTCATGAAGGACGCGCTCGGGCGCGCCTGGCAGATGGGGACGATCCAGCTCGACGGCCAGCAGCCCGAGCGCCTGGGCTGCCGGTACATGGGCGCCGACAACGCCGAGCACATGCCCTGGGTGATCCACCGGGCCCTCTTCGGTTCGCTCGAGCGCTTCATCGGGATCCTGATCGAGCACTACGGTGGCGCCTTCCCGTTCTGGCTCGCCCCGGTGCAGATCCGCGTCATCCCGGTGGGCGAGAGCCACCGCCCGGCCGCTGCCGAGCTGGCTGCGTCCCTGCGCCCGTACCGGGTCGAGGTCGACGAGGCCGACGACACCGTCGGCAAGCGAATTCGGAACGGGGAGCTCGCGAAGATCCCCTACCTGGTGGTCTACGGGGACAAGGAGTCGGACGAATCGCTGGCGATCCGAGAGCACGGCGGCGACCAGAGCACGCTTTCTCTGGCTGATTTCCGGGCGAAACTTGCTACCCTTGAGCCCTGGCAAGCAGGGGCGGAACCGTCTCTCACCTCCTAGCTCACGCTTCGGAGGTTCAACCGACGCAGGTTGAAGAGAACCTCTGCCGCTGCATGCCAGCGGTTTTTTCGTTCAATGAGGAGGTCAACACGAGCTTGGTGAAGAGCATTTGAGGCCGCGGGGCAGGCGCAATTTCGAGCCGCCGCGCCGTCCAGAGCCGCAGACCCGCATCAACGACGCGATCCGCGTCCCGCGCGTCAGGCTGATCGACGAAGACGGTGAGCAACTCGGGATCAAGACAACAGACGAGGCGCGTGAGTATGCCTACGGCAAGAATCTCGACCTGGTCGAGGTAGCGGCCCAAGCGGATCCGCCGGTCTGCCGGGTGATGGATTACGGCAAGTACCGGTACGAGTTGGAGCAGAAGGCCAAGCTGGCCCGCAAGCACCAGACGCAGATCAACGTCAAGGAGATCAAGCTCAGACCCAAGATCGGGATACACGACTACGAGACCAAGAAGGGCCACGTCGAGCGCTTCCTCAACCAGCGCGCGAAGGTCAAGGTCACGATCATGTTCCGGGGCCGCGAGCGCGAGCATCCGGACCGTGGGCGCGACCTCCTGATGCGCTTGGCCGACGACGTGAAGGAGATCGGCCTGATCGAGACGCAGCCGCTGCTCGAAGGGCGGAACATGACGATGGTGCTCGGCCCAACCAAGAATGCGGGAGTCAAGAGAGATGCCGAAACAGAAGACACACTCGGGAGCGAAGAAGAAATTCAGGGTGACGGGCACCGGCAAGCTGATGCGAGCGAGTCAGAGGTCGGGGAAGCTGATGCACAAGTCGCCGAAGCAGAAGCGCCAGTTCAGTAAGGACAAACCGGTCGACCCGGCGAACGAGAAGACGGTCAACCGCATGCTGGGAAGGAACTGACCGATGCCTCGCGTCAAGCGATCCGTTCATGCGCGCAAGAAGCGCCGCAAGGTTCTCGAGCAGGCGAAGGGCTACTGGGGCCTCAAGAGCACCAACTACAAGTACGCCAAGGAGCAGGTCGAGCGCTCGCTCTCGTACGCGTACCGCGACCGCAAGGTCCGCAAGCGCGAGTTCCGCAAGCTCTGGATCATGCGCATCAATGCGGGCGCCCGCGCGAACGGGATGTCGTACAACCAGTTCATCTCAGGGCTGAAGGCCGCGGAGATCGAGCTCGACCGGAAGGTGCTCGCGGATCTCGCGGTCGCCGATCCGGCGAAGTTCGGCGAGCTGGTCGAGCAGGCGAAAGCCGCGCTCGCGACCGCGAGATAACCCGGCAGGCGGAGATCTTCCGGCGGCAGGCCGGCTACTGCGACGGACGTTCGCCGCTCTACGCCGGGCTCTGCCGGCAGTTCGCCGACGACCAGCGCGTCGCCGCGCTCGCGCCCGATCTCGACTGGGACTACCCGCTACGACTGCTCGGTGGGCTGCACTACCTCGTGCTCGGCGGCGAGGCGAGCTGGGCTGCGATCGGCGACGCACTGGTCGCGCACGCCGACTTCCTGCGGACGTTCACGGCCTCTCAGAGGGTGCAGACGAACGAGGTGCAGCGCGCCTGGGCGCTTCTGCCTGGGTTCTTGACGCTCGCCGACGGCCGTCCGCTCGACCTGCTCGAACTCGGCCCGTCGGCCGGCCTGAACCTGATCTGGGATCGCTACCGCTACCGCTACTCGACCGGCACCTGGGGGCACGGTGCGCTCGAGCTCGCGGGGAACGACCGCAGCCCGCCTCCACCGGAGCTGCTCACGCGCGAGGTCACGGTCGCGCGTCGGCGGGGCGTCGACCTGAACCCGGTCGATGCGACGACCGAGCACGGCGCGCGGCTGTTGCAGGCGTTCCTCTGGGCCGACCAGACCGAACGACTCGAGCGGCTGCGCGGCGCGATCGAGGAGCTGCGCACCGACCCGCCGGCGCTGATCCGCGGCGACTACATCGCGTCGCTGCCGGCGCTCCTCGCCGACCGGTCGCCGGGAAGCCAGCCGATCGTCTTCCAGACCGCCTCCACGATGTACCTCGGCCAATGCGACCTCGACCGGCTGAGGGCGGCGCTCGAGCAGGCGTCCCAGGTCGAGCCGCTCGCCTTCCTCAGCTCCGGTCTGCACGAGGAGGGCTTCGCGCTCGAGGCCGAGCGCTACCCGGGGGGTGCCGTCGAGCGGCTCGCCGTCTTCGACTTCCACGGTGCCTGGCTGGAGTGGGGCCGCTGATCACGTCACGCGACAACGAGCGGCTGAAGTTGATCCGGAAGCTTCACGACCGCGGCTGGCGTGACAAGCTCGGCCTGTTCTTCGTCGAGGGCGAGGACGCGGTCGGAGCGGCGACGGCCGAACCGGTCGAGTTGCTGCGGGCCGGTGAGGACGTCGAGCCGGAGCTCCTGGCCGAGGTCGCAAGCGCACCGCACCCGCCGCGCGTGATCGGCGTCTATCGCCGCGCCGACCTGCCCCCGTTCGAGGAGCGGCCGGCGACGCTCGCCCTGTGGCAGCTGGCCGATCCGGGCAACGTCGGCACCCTGCTCCGTACGGCCGACGCCTTCGGCGCCGCCGTCGCGCTGTCGGACGGCTGCGCCGACCCGACGTCGCCGAAGGCGCTGCGCGCGAGCATCGGCTCGATCTGGACCGTGCCGCTCGGACCCCTGGCAAGTGCCAACTTGGCACAAACTCGGCGGGTTGCCCTGGTCGCGCACGGCGGTGAGCCGCTCGGTGAGGTCGACCTCTCGGGACGGGTCACCTTCCTGCTCGGTGCGGAGCGCTCGGGCTTGCCCGCCGCGGTCGAGCGCGACGTCGAGGCGACGATCCCGATCGCCGGAGCCGAGTCGCTGAACGTCGCCGTCTCGGGCGCGATCGCCCTCTACGAGTGGCAGCGGCGACAGGCGTCCGACACCTAGCGGTGGCAGACCCAGATCGAGTCCTCGCCGCCGCGCCACGGCGTGCGGTCGAACCAGCCGTAGACCGTTTCGACCGCGAACCCCTCCTCCCGCAGCACGTCCCGCCACTCGGCGAATGCCAGCCAGGCGAGCGACATCTCCGCCTCGCTGCCCGGGCCGCGGACGCGCAGGATCAGCGTGCGTGCCTGCTCGTCCCATTCGGCGCGCTCCCAGATCCCGGGCTCGCGCTCGACCCAGCGGCCGTGGGTCTCGGCGATGTCGTCGGCCCCCGGCGCGAAGACGTCGAAGATGAACCGGCCGTCTGGTGCCAGCAGGCCGTGGACCGCGCGGAGCACCGCGCGGCGATCGTCGTCGGTCTCCATGTGGAGCAACGAGCGAAACGGGATCAGCACGAGTGGAAACTCGCCGTCGACCGGTGGAGAGCGCATGTCGCCCTGGCGCAGATCGAGCTCGACACCAGCCAGCTCTGCGCGCTCCCGCGCCACTGCGAGCATCCCGGCCGAGAGGTCGACGCCCACCACGTCGATGCCGGCCGCCGCGATCGGTAGCGCGATGCGGCCGGTACCGACTCCCAGCTCGAGCACCGGGCCTCCCGAGCGCACCGCTTCGGCCACGTAGAACGAGACGTCCTCGACGACGCTCCGTGACCACGGGTCGTAGAGGCGGGCGATCTTGTCATAGGCCGACATCTCGCTAAGCTTTGCAGCGATGAAGGCGACGCACGCGAACCTGTTTATGCGGCCCCGGTGCCCGGGCCGCAGCGTGCGCTAGCACCTTCGGCCTGACCCGGGGCTTTTCCCTGTCCCGCGCCCTGCAGACCGAAGGAGGTTCGAACCTTGGATAGTGTCGCCGCGGTGGACTGGACCGCGTACGAACAGGAAGCACTGGCCGCGTATCAGGCCGCCGCGTCGAGCGATCAGCTCGCCGACGTCAACGTGCGCTACCTCGGCCGCAAGGCGCCGCTGCCACAGGCGCTTCGCGGTGTGCGAGACCGGGAGACCGGGCTCCAGCTGAACACGTTGCGCGCCACGCTTGAGGGAGCGCAGAACGAGGCTGCGAGCCGGATCGCCCGTGCGGCGCGCCCGCAGGCGAGCGGCGTCGACGTGACCATCCCGGGCGTCCGCATCGACCGTGGGCGTCTGCACCTGTTGACCCAGATCCGCCGCGAGATCGAGGACATCTTCCTCGGCATGGGCTATGAGGTCTGGGACGGCAACGAGGTCGCGACGGTGTGGGAGAACTTCGACGCGCTGACCGCCGATCCGGGCCATCCCTCGCGGTCGATCAACGACACGTTCTACCTCGACGCCGACACCGTTCTGCGCACGCACACCTCGCCCGACCAGATCCGAGCGATGCTCTCGCGTACCCCGCCGCTGTACATGATCTCGCCCGGTCGCTGCTACCGCCGGGACACGCCCGACGCGACCCACTCGCCGATCTTCCTGCAGGTCGAATGCCTCGCCGTCGACCGCGGGATCACACTTGCCGACCTGCAGGGAACGGTGCTGCAGTTCTTCCGAGCGCTCTTCGGCGCCGAGCGCGAGGTGCGGATGCGCACGAGCTTCTTCCCGTTCACCGAGCCGTCGGTCGAGTTCGACGTCACGTGTTTCATCTGCAGCGGCCGGGGCTGCGCGACCTGCAAGCACTCCGGCTGGATCGAGATGGGCGGCGCCGGCTGGGTCGACCCGGACGTCTTCCGCAACGTGAACATTGACCCGGCCGAGTGGCAGGGCTTCGCCTTCGGCTTCGGGATCGAGCGCATCGCGATGCTCCGCCACGGCCTCCCCGACCTGCGCGCATTCTGGGAGAACGACCTGCGCGTCCTGGGTCAATTCTGATGAAGGTCCCGGTCTCGTGGCTGCGCGAGTACGTCGAGTTCGACTGGCCCGTCGAGGAGCTGGCGCGCCGGCTCGTCTTCACGAGCGCCGAGGTCGATCGGATCGTGCGGCGCGGCGTGCCGGGCGGGGCCAACCTCGAGTACTTCGTCGTCGGCAAGGTGCTCGAGGCGGGCAAGCACCCGAACGCCGACAAGCTGCAGCTGACCCGCGTCGACGTCGGCGACGGCGAGCCGCGTTCGATCGTCTGCGGCGCCTGGAACTTCGGTGCGGGCGCCACGGTTGCCCTCGTGCTCCCCGGCGCGACGATGCCGGGTGACCTGCGGATCGAGAAGCGCAAGCTGCGAGGCGAGGTCTCGGAGGGGATGATCCTCTCCGAGCGCGAGCTCGAGCTGGGCGACGACCACGCCGGGATCATGGTGCTCGACGATGCGTTGGCCGCCGGCACACCGCTCGGCGACGTGCTGCCGCTCGGCGACGACGTGCTGGAGATCGAGACGCTCTACAACCGGCCCGACCTGACCTCGATCTACGGGATCGCCCGCGAGGTCGCGGTGCTCACCGGCGGCGAGTTGCACGCGATGCCGGGCACCGACCCGGCGCGGGAGGGCGACGAGTCGGTCGAGATCGCGATCGACGACCTCACTGCCTGTCCGCGCTACATCGGGCGCCTCTTCCGCGACGTCTCGATCGGCGAGTCGCCCGCGTGGCTGAAGGCGCGGCTCGTCGCGGCGGGGATGCGGCCGATCTCGAACGTCGTCGACGTCACGAACTACGTGATGCTCGCGCTCGGCAACCCGCTGCACGCCTTCGACTACGACTCGCTCGCCGGCGGCCAAATCGTCGTCCGGCGAGCACGGGCGGGGGAGCTGCTCGAGACGCTCGACGGCACCGAGCGCGCGCTGACGACCGACGATCTCGTGATCGCGGACGCCGAGCGGCCGATCGGGATCGCGGGTGTGATGGGCGGCGCGAACACGGAGATCGGCGACGACACCACCTCGATCCTGCTGGAGGCAGCGAACTTCGAACCGCTGACGGTGCTGCGGAGCGGCGAGCGGCACCGACTGCGCACCGAGAGCCAAACGCGCTGGGAGAAGGGGGTCGATCCCGAGCTGGCCGCGGCCGGCGCGAGCTACGCATCCGAGCTGCTCGTCTCACTCGCCGGCGCGCGTCTGGTCGGGGAGGGCGAGGTGCGCTCCGAGCCGTCGCCCGCAGCGCCGATCGTCTTCCGTCCCGCCGACACCGAGGCGGTGCTCGGCCTGGCCGTGGAGGAGACCGAGCAGCGCGACCGGCTCGAACGGCTCGGCTTCGGTGTCGATGCCGACTGGACGGTGCACACGCCGAGCTGGCGCGCGCGCGACGTTCGCCGCGACATCGACCTCGTCGAGGAAGTGGCGCGCTTCCGGCTCGAGGACGTGCCGGCGACCCTGCCGGTGCGACAGGCGATGTTCGGGCGGCTGACCCACGAGCAGCGGCTGCGGCGCCAGGTCGAGGACGTGCTGGTCGGCGCGGGACTCTACGAGGCGTACACCTACTCGTTGCAGCCCGACGATCCCGAATCGAGCGCCTACGTGCTGCCGGTGCCGCTTTCGTCGCAGCAGCGCGTCCTGCGGACGACGTTGCGGCTCGGGCTGCTCGCGGCTGCCCGGCACAACATCGCGGTCGGCAACACCGGCGTCGCGCTGTTCGAGGTCGCACATGTCTATCTGCCGTCGGGCGGTGCGATCCCCGACGAGCGCTGGCGCCTGGGCGGTGTGCTGCACGGCGACTTCGCGGCAGCGAAGGGGATCGTCGAGCGCGTCTTCGAGACGCTCCAGATCGAGCCCCGCTTCGCATCCGCCCAGCCGTTCGCCGACGCGATCGTCGGGGCGTCGGTGCAGTCCGGCTGGGTCGTCCAGTACGGATCGGTCGACCTCGACGGCGATTGGAGCGCGTTCGAGCTCGACCTCGCCACCCTGTTCGAGCTCGTACCCGAGCGGATTCTCTACCGCGACGTGATCACGTACCCACCGCTCCGGCTCGACCTTGCGTTCGTCGTCGACGAGCACGTGCCGGCCGGCGACCTCCTCGACACCGCCCGTGAAGCGGTCGGTGCCGAGCTGAGCGAGGCGCGGTTCCTGAGCGACTACCGCGGCGACCAAATCGCATCCGGGAAGAAGTCGGTCGCGTTCAGCTTCGCCTTCCAGTCGCCGGAGCGGACGCTCTCGGACGACGACGGCCTGCGTCTGCGCGACGCGATCGTGCGAGCGGTCTCGACCGTGTTCGGCGCCGAGCTTCGCACCTAGTCGCCGCGTCGCTCGAGCTCCGAGTTCAGCTCCGCCCCGAAGAGGATCGCCCAGGCGGTGTAGTTCAGCCAGAGCATCAGGATCACGCCGGTGGCAAGCGAGCCGTAGGTCTTCGAGTAGCTCCCCAGGAACGTGACGTAGAGCGCGAAGAGCCCGGAGAGAATGAGCCAGAGCGCCGCTCCGAGCACCGAGCCCGCGGTCACCCAGCGCCAGCGCAGTGGCACGTCCGGTGCGAGCGCGTAGACGAAGCCGAACAACAGGAGCACGGTGACGAAGCTGATCGGCCAGCGAAGGATGCCCCAGAGGACGTTGAACGCGGTGCCGAGGTTCGCCTTGTCGGCGATCGCCTGGCCGAGCGGTCCGCCGAAGACGATCAGGACCGTGACGGCGAGCAGCGTCACGCCCATCAGGAGGACGAGGCCGATCGCGATCAGCCGGAGCCTCCAGAAGGGACGCGTCTCGTTCTTGTCGTACGCGCGGTTGACGGCCTTGATCACGGATCGCATCGCCCCGCTCGCGGCCCAGACGGCGCCGACACCGCCGACGACCAGCGCGAACACCTGGGCGTTGCCGCTCTGGTCACGCTGCAGGCTGTCGATGAACGTGATCACGCCACGTGGCGCGACGGTCGCGAGCAGCGACTGCACGTTGTCGTAGAGGTTCAGCACCCCGAGCAGGCCGAGCAGGAACGCCGTCGCCGGGAAGAACGCCAGCATCGCGCTGTAGGCGACCTCGCGTGCCAGCCCGGTGCAGTCGTCTGCGACGAACTGCTTGAACGTTCGCCTGAGAACGGCGATCCACTCGGCGAACATGTGCAGTCTGTGCCCGGCCGGGGTCAGCCGGCAAACGTTTGTCGTGCGCTCATGAATAGGTGATGCTGGTTTTATGCACGCCGACCACCTGACGAAGACCGAACGGCAGCGACTCGTAGCGAGCCTCGTCGAGCGGATGCGGCTCGGGACGCAGCATGAGCTGCAGGTCGCACTCGCGGGCGTCGGCTGTCGCGTCACGCAGGCGACCATCTCGCGCGACATCCGCGAGCTGGGTCTCGTCAAGAGCCACGACTCGCTCGGCCGGATGCGCTACGTGCTGCCGGACCGCGAGCAGCGGACCGATCCGCGTGACACGCTCGAGGCGCTCCTCCGCCAGTTCGGCCGCAGCGCTTCCTCCGCGCAGAACATCGTGGTCGTGCAGTCGGAGATCGGTTCGGCCCCGGCGATCGCCCGTGCCCTCGACCGGCTCGAGCATCCACTCGTCCTCGGCACGCTGGCCGGCGACGACACCTGCCTGCTCGTCGCACGCGACGCGAAGAGCGCCCGCCGCCTGGCGAACGAGCTCGAGGCTGCGATCGGGCAGCCACCAGTCGCCGCGCGACCCATCGTGTCTGACTCGAGTCAGACACGTGTCTGACACACGGAATGGCAACGCCTTCGCGTCGGCTTTGTCACGGCGTTCGCGTCAGCAAGCATGAAAGCTGGGATCGCGAGAGATGTGACGGATCGCCCACAACTCCCCGAAAGGGCGGATGAACCGATCGAACTTCGAGCCCGTGCGCGGGAGCGGTCGAGTCAGACTCATGTCAGACACGAGTCAGACGCAGCGGTTCACCGGCCGGGCAGCCGCTGCGCCCACGGGTGCGCTGCCTCGAGCTGGGCGGAGAGCCGGAAGAGCAGCGCCTCGCCCTCCGGCGGCCCGATCAGCTGGATGCCCGCCGGCAAGCCGTCGACGACCTCGAACGGCACCGCTGCCGCCGGCTGGCCGGTCACGTTGACGATCGGCGTGAACGGCGTGAACTCGCCGCCGCGGGCGAACTGCTCCCACGGATCGGCCGGCTCGAAGACCCATCCGATCGGCACCGGCAGCTTCGCGAGCGCCGGCGTCAGGACGACGTCGACATCGTCCCAGAACGCGACGATGCGACGTGAGGCGCGCTGGAGGGCACCGACCGCCTGCGCGAAGACGACACTCGAGGTGTCGAGCGCAGCGGCGGCGAGCGCGCGGTTGATCGGCATCAGGAGCTCCGGATCGCTGACCGGATAGAGCGCCGGTGAAAGCTGCCAGAGCTTCGCGAACGCGCCGAGCGCCTGCTCGTCGACCCACGGCGGCGTCTGCTCGACGACGTCGTGACCGAGCGCCGCCAGCGCGTCGGCTGCGCGGCGCGTCACGTCGACGAGGCGCGGGTCGACCTCGTACGGAATCGCGGGTGAGGCGGTGAAGGCGATCCGCAGCCGCCCCGGATCGACGCCAACCTCCTCGAGGAACGGCCGTTCGGGGCGGCGCCGCCCAGTGCGGGTCGCCCGGCTCGTACCCGGCGATCACGTCGAGAAAGGCAGCCGCGTCGCGCACGGTGACGGAAATCGGCCCGTTCTGCGACAGCTCGAGCGAGCCGCCGGCGTAGGGCGAAGCGGAGACGCGTCCTCGCGACGGCTTGATCCCGAACAGGCCGCAGCACGCCGCCGGGATGCGGAGCGAGCCGCCGCCGTCGGAGCCGTGCGCAAGCGGCAGGACACCCGCGGCGACTGCCGCGGCGGCGCCACCCGAGGAGCCTCCCGGCGTGCGCGTCGTGTCCCAGGGGTTGCGACAGGCGCCGTTCAGGTCGGACTCGGTGACGCATGTGATCCCGAACTCCGGCGTGTTCGACTTGCCGAGCACGTTGAAGCCTGCGTCCTTCATCCGACGCACGACGGACGCATCTGCCGGAGGGACGTACTCGGCGAACGCACGCGACGAGAACGTCGTGCGCACCCCGGCCGTCTCGGTCAGATCCTTGACGAGCATCGGGACGCCCGCGAACGGCCCGGCCGTCGGTGCACTGGCGGCCGCTTCGCGCGCGGCCGAGTAACACTCGGTCACCAGGAAGTTCAGCTCCGGGTTCGTCGCCTCGATCCGCTCGATCGCCGCGTCGACCAGCTCGCGCGGTGACACCTCGCGGGCGCTTACCTGCGCCGCGAGGCCGAGCGCATCCGTCACCTCAGACAGTCTTGCCCGCGATGTTCCAGACGGGGCCCTGCGTGGCGACGTTTCGCGTGTCGCTCAGCGAGCGTAGGACGGTGACCGAGCCGCGGATCTCCTCGGCGTCGCAGCGCTCGAAGCACCGTGCTGCCATCTGGGGCGAGACGCCGTAGCCGGCCTTTCGCGCGGCGCGGAAGCGGAGTGCGGTGCGGTTTCCGTCCCGCCGCGGATTCATCTGGATACAAAGTACGGACGCCCGCTCGACGTAGTCGGACGAGAGGAGCTCGATCTCGCCGAGCAGATCGCTCCAGTCCGACGGCAGCTCGGCGAGCGCTTCCTGCCACGAGTCGGCGAGCAGCGCGACCTCGCGCTCGTCGCGAGCCGGTGCGACCGTGGTGTCGACGAGCGTCAGCGTGGCGCCGATTCTGGCCTCGTCAAGCCGTGCGAGCAGCCGCGAGAGCGCATCGGCGCTGACCGTGCTGCCGTCTGCGGCGGCTGCGAAACGGAGAGTGGTCGGCGAGGATTTGAACGGCTGGGTCGGCCCGAGTAGGGATGCCGCGCGGCCGGCGGCCGTCGAGTCACGCAGTTCGAGACGCAGCTCGGCCCGCGACCACCCAGCGGGCAGTTCGGATCCGAGCGCTTTCCACTGCCCTGCAAGGCTCATTGCGCAAAACGTACACTGCCCGCGCTATGGCGAAGGTCGAGAAGAAGGCGTCCGTGACCGAGGAGACGCTGCGCGAATTCCTGCGCAGCATGCTGCTGATCCGCCGTTTCGAGGAGCGGGTCGAGGAGCGGTTCCGCGCCGGGGACCTGGCGGGCTTCCTGCACGTCGCGATCGGCCAGGAGGCCGTCGCGGTCGGTGTGTGCGAAGCGATGGACGAGGGCGACGTCTTCGCCTCGACCCATCGCGCGCATGGACACACGCTCGCGCGCGGCACGCATCCGAACGCGCTGATGGCCGAGCTGTACGGCAAGGTCGAAGGCTGCTCGCACGGCTACGGCGGTTCGATGCACCTCTACGATCTGGCGCGCGGCAACCTCGGCGCGAACGCGGTCATCGGCGGCGGCTTGCCTGCGATCACCGGTGCCGGCCTTGCGTTCAAGCTTCGCGACGAGCCGCACGTCGCGCTCGCGTTCTTCGGCGACGGCGCGACCAACATCGGCACCTTCCACGAGTCGCTCAACCTCGCCCAGCTCTGGCAGACGAAGACCGTCTTCGTCTGCGAGAACAATCACTGGGCCGAGTCGACGCCCGGCTGGCAGCACTCGCCGGTCTGGGACGACATGTCGAAGCGCGCGCTCGCGTTCGACATGCGCTCGGTCAAGGTCGACGGGCAGGACGTCGAGGCCGTGTACGAGGCGGCCCAGGACGCGCTCGAGTACGCGCGCGCCGGGCACGGCCCCATCTTCCTCGACGTCGAGACGAAGCGCATGCACGGGCACTTCATCGGCGACGCGCAGGTGTATCGCACGAAGGAGGACCGCGAGGACGCGGCCGAGCACGACCCGATCACAAACGTGCGCAACCGGCTGAGCCTCGGTGACGACGAGTTCGAGCAGCTCGACGCCGAGGCGCACAAGGTCGTCGACGAGGCGCTCGCGTTCGCCCAGAACGGGACCGAGCACGCGCCGGAAGACGCCCTGCTGAACGTCTATGCCTGAGCTGACGTACCGCGAGGCGGTGCGCGACGCGATCCGCACCGCGATGGAGCGCGACGGTGACGTCTTCATCATGGGCGAGGACATCGCCGAGATGGGCGGCTCGATGGCGGTCACGCAGGGGCTGCTCGACGAGTTCGGTCCGGAGCGTGTGCGCAACACGCCGATCTCCGAGATGGCAATCGTGGGTGCGGGCATCGGCGCAGCGATCGCGGGCATGCGGCCGATCGTCGAGATCATGTACGAGGACTTCCTGACGCTCTCGCTCGAGCAGATCGTCAATCAGGCGGCCAAGCACCGCTACATGTCGGGTGGTCAGATCAAGGTGCCGCTGACGATCCGCACCCAGGGCGGCGCCGGCTGGTCGCCGGGCGCACAGCACGCGCAGCAGCTCGAAGCCTGGCTCGTGCACATCCCGGGTCTCAAGGTCGTCTTCCCGTCGACGCCAGAGGACGTGCGCGGACTGCTCTGGACATCGATCTACGACGACAACCCCGTCGTCTTCTTCGAGCACCGTCTGCTCTACCCCGTCAAGGGTGAGGTGCCGACCGAGATCGAGCCGATTCCGCTCGGCAAGGCTCGCACGATGCGCGAGGGAACCGATGTGACGGTGATCGCGATGGGGCCGCTCGTCCACCGCTCGCTCGATGCCGCGCAGCGCGCCGCCGACGAGGAGGGGCTCTCCGTCGAGGTGATCGACCCTCGCACGCTGCAGCCGCTCGACGAGGACGCACTCGTCGCCTCGGTCAAGAAGACGAACCGCGTCGTCGTCGCGCACGAAGCCGTGACGCGAGGCGGCTTCGGCGCGGAAGTGACGGCCGTGCTCCAGTACAAGGCATTCGACTACCTGGACGCGCCGATCGAGCGTGTGGGCGCGAAATTCGTGCCGCTGCCCTTCGCGCCGGTGATGGAGGACTTCGTCGTGCCCAAGGCTGACGACGTGCTCGCGGCGATCAAGCGCACGGTGGGGAAGTAGAGTCACCTCATGGCGAGTGAGGTCAAGCTCCCGCGGCTCGGCCAGGGGATGGAGGCCGGCACCGTCACGAAGTGGCTCAAGTCCGAGGGCGAGACGGTCGCGAAGGGCGACCCGCTCTTCGAGATCGACACCGACAAGGTGACGCAGGAGGTCGAGTCGGACTACGACGGCGTCCTGCTGAAGATCGCGCTGACGGAGGGCGAGGCGCCGGTCGGCCAGACGATCGCCTGGATCGGCAAGGAAGGCGAAGAGGTTGCGGCCGCCGCTCCTCCGCCGAAAGACGAAACACCAGTACCTCGTCCGGCCGAGCCGAACCAGGTTCGTGAGGTCACCCCTTCCCGGCCCCCGGCGTCTGCGTCGAACGGCGGTCGGATCAAGGCTTCCCCGCTCGCGCGCCGGATCGCCCGCGAGCGCGGCGTCGACCTCGCGTCTCTGCGCGGCACCGGCCCCGACGGCCGCATCGTCGCCGAGGACGTCGAGCGCGGCGAAGTGAGCCGCGCCCCGAGCGCGGTCCCGACCGGCGAAATCGAGTCGGTCCCGCTGACCAACATCCGCAAGACGATCGCGCGCAGGTTGACCGCCGCCTGGCAGGCGCCTGTCTTCCAGTTGACGGTCAGCGCGGACATGACGCGCGCGAACGAGCTGGTCGCGCGCGCACGCGAGCTGAACCCGGACGTGCGGATCACCGTCACCGACCTGCTCGCCAAGCTCTGCGCGCAGGCGCTGATGAGGCACCGCGACGTGAATGTGCAGTACACCGAGGACGCGCTGCTCAAGTTCCCGACGGCCAACGTCGGGATCGCGGTCGCCGCGCCACAGGGCCTGATCGTGCCGGTGCTTCGCTCGGTCGAGCGGCAGTCGCTCGCCGAGGTCGCTGCCGCCCGCGGTGATGTCGTCGGCCGCGCGCGCGACAACAAGCTGACGACGAGCGATCTCGAGGACGGAACCTTCACGATCTCGAACCTCGGCATGTTCGGGATCGAGCAGTTCGTCGCCGTGCTGAACCCGCCGCAGGCCGCGATCCTCGCGGTTGGTGCAACCGTGGACACACCGGTCGCACGTGACGGCGCGGTCGAGGTGCGCCCGATGCTGACGATGACCCTGACCGTCGACCACCGTGCGGTCGACGGTGCCGCCGGCGCCGATTTCCTGCGCACCGTCAAGACCTTCGTCGAGGATCCCGCCCTCGCGCTGTGATCCGTAAGGGCTCGCACGCCGATGCCCCGTTCATGCGCTCGATGCTCGCGCACGCGTACGGCTGGCGTGTCAGCCAGCTCGACGCCGAGATCCCCCTCACCCGCTACGTCGAGAACTGGGGCCGCCCAGGCGACATCGCCGTGATCGCGGCCGAGACCGGCAACCGGATCGGTGCGGCGTGGCTGCGCGTGTTCCGTGAGGAAGCCCCCGGTTACGGCTTCGTCGACGAGCGAACGCCGGAGCTGACGATCTCGGTCGTCCCGTCGCGCCGGCGGCACGGGCTCGGCCAGGAGCTGCTCGACGCGCTGCTCGTGAAGGCGCGCGAGGCGCGGCATCCTGCGGTCTCGCTCTCGGTCGAGGTCGACTCGCCGGCAGTCGCGTTCTACGAGCGAAACGGGTTCGAAGCGGTGCGCGAGAGTGACGGCGGGCTCGTGATGCGACGTGACCTGTGAGACCTCGCCTCGCGGACTAGACGTTCTTGCAGAGCCACCCGCGCACTTCGAGGAGGAAGTCCGGGTCGAGCGTGTGCCCCTCCGGGTACTCGCGGTAGAGCGGCTTCGCGCCCGCCGCGAGCAGCTTCTCGTTCGTGTTGCGGCCGAACTCGATCGGGATGACCGGGTCGAGCGTGCCGTGGCCGATGGCGATCGGCGGGAACGGTTGCTCGGTGTCGAGTTCCCAGCCGTCGACCTCGGGCAGGAAGCCGGAGAACCCGACGATCGCGGCAGGCCGGGGCCGGCCCCGGCCAAGGCCGAGTGCGAGTGCCATCACGCAGCCCTGCGAGAACCCGCCGAGCACGATCTTCTCGTGCGGCAGCCCGTCGAGCCACTCTGCGGCCTCGCGGTAGGACTCGGCGAACGTAGCGGGGTCGGGGTACCCGACCCTCGGCACGATGTACCAGTGCGCGCCGCCCGGCGGCAGCGACAGCGGCCCGCGCGGCGTGTAGCCGTCGAACCGCCGCCCCGCGTCGAGCACGTCGAGCAGCGGGAAGAGGTCGTTCTCGTTCGCGCCCCGGCCGTGGAAGAGGACGAGCGCGCCGACGGCATCGCCCCCCGCCGCGCGCTCGCGAACGGTCATGCGCGCGGATTCGGGAGGGGCGTCAGCTTCGGTTCGATCTCGGCGCGGAGGTGTTCGAACGCGGGCGGCAAGATCAGCTTCTCGCCCAGGTGCTCGGGGTCCTCGTCGATCGCGAAGCCGGGGCCGAGCGAGGCGATCTCGAAGAGCACGCCGCTCGGCTCTCGGAAGTAGATCGAGTGGAACCAGAAGCGGTCGATCACCGGCGTCGGGCGGCCGCCGGCCCTCATCGCGGTCTCCACCCAGCTCGCATGCTCGTCGAGCGGCACCGACCACGCGACGTGGTGGACCGTGCCGGCGCCCGGGATTCCACGCTCTGCCGGCGGTGGGTCGTAGACGTAGGAGCCATGGCGCAGCCCGCGCGACTCCCAGCCGTCGCCCACGCGGGTGAGGGTCAGGCCCTCGAGCATTCTCGAGCTCCCCTCGGGGGTCGAGGCGTACGCCCTGACGCCTGCAAAGCCGCGCAACGCGTGCTCCTCGGGAATCTCCGGGTGGCGGGCGACGAGCGGCGGGTCCTCGCCGTCGTCGAGCACGAGCTGGAGCTCGAGACCTTCCGGGTCGGCGAAGGTCAGACTGCCGTCGGCACGCTCGCCGCCGGCGCGGTCGTGCCAGAAGTCGAGCGACTGCTCGCTGCCGACGCGAAAGAGCACGCGGTGCACCATCCCGTCGCCGGCGCGCCCCGGGATCGCGCCCGGGTACTCGAAGAAGGTGATGTCGGCGCCGGCCGAGCCGTGGTCGTCGGCGTAGAACAGGTGATAGATCATCGGGTCGTCCTGATTGACGGTTTTCTTGACCATCCGCAGCCCGAGCATGCCGGCGTAGAACTCGACGTTTCGCGGCGCGTCGCCGGTGATGCACGTCACATGGTGGATCCCGTGGAGTTGCACGCCCCTATTCTCTCATGCGGGATGCGTGCGGCGATCATCGAGGACGGCCGGCTCGAGCTCGAGGAGCGGCCAGACCCGGTCCCGGGCGACGGCGAGGTGCTGGTCCGTATCCACGCAGCGGGGATCAACCGGGCGGATCTGATGCAACGCGCCGGCCACTACCCGCCGCCGCCCGGCGCGCCGGTCGACATCCCCGGCCTCGAGTGCGTGGGCGAGGTCGTCGGTACGGGTGAGCGGGTCTGTGCGCTGCTCGGGGGCGGCGGCCATGCCGAGCTCGTCGCCGTCGACGAGCGGCACACGCTGCCGCTACCCGAGGGCCTGGACTGGCCGCCGGCGGGTGGCTTCATGGAGGTCTACGCAACTGCGCACGACGCGCTGTTCACCCAGGCGCTGCTCCTGCCCGGCGAGCGCCTGCTCGTCAACGGCGCCTCGGGTGGCGTCGGGACAGCGGCGGTGCAGCTCGGCGTCGCGCTGGGCGCCGAGGTGACGGGCGTCGCCCGCAGCAACGCCGATCGTGTCCGCTCGCTCGGAGCCGCGACCGAGGTCACGGGCGAGTACGACGTGATCCTCGAGCTGATCGGCGGCGCCAACCTGAGCGAGGACGTCACCCTCCTCGCGCCGCACGGGCGCTTGGCCGTGATCGGCACCGGTGCCGGGGCGCGGGCAGAGGTCGACTTCGGGCTGGTGATGCGCAAGCGGGCGCATCTGTTCGGCTCGACGCTGCGCTCACGCAGCGCCGACGAGAAGGCGCTCGTGGTCGAGCGGCTGCGCGAGGCGGTGCTGCCGCTCTTCGAGGCCGGACGGGTGACGGTGCCCGTCCACGCGACCTTTCCGCTCGACCGGATCGAGGACGCCTACGCGGCATTCGACACGCCCGGCAAGTTCGGGAAGCTCGTGCTGCTCCCGTGAGCGACACCCGCGCCGAGATCCTCGCCGACGCCTACGGTTTCATGGTCACGCAGTCGCTCGGCACCGTCGCGCGGGCGGGGATCGCCGATCTGGTCGCGGACAGGCACGAGACGATTGCGGAACTGGCAACCGAGAGCGGTCTGCCGCCCGATTCGCTGCGCCGGATCCTGCGCGCGCTCGCTGCGCTCGAGATCTTCACCCTCGACGGTGACCGCGTTCGCAACACGCCGAAGTCGGAGCTCCTGCGCGCCGAGGTTGCCGAGTCGGTCCACTGGATCGCGCAGAGCTTCTCGAGCGAGCACTACCGCGTGTGGGAACGCGCGGAGCACGCGTTCAGAACGGGTGGGGCGGCGACTCCTGACGTACTCGGCAGCGGGTATTTCGAGTGGCTCGGCGAGCATCCCGCGGAGGCGGCGATCTTCAACCGTGCCATGGCTGCCGGCTCGGCGTTCAAGCTGCGGTCGCTCGAGCAGCTCGACTGGAACGACCAGCTGGTCGTCGACGTCGGCGGCGGCACAGGCGGCCTGCTCTCGGGGCTGCTCGCGAACCACCCGGGCCTACGCGGGATCGTCGTCGACCTCGCGCATTCCGAGCCGGTCGCCCTGGCGACGTTTCGGAGCGCCGGCGTCGCCGATCGCTGCACCTTCGTGAGCGGCGACTTCTTCCAGGCGGTGCCGGCCGGCGGCGATGCGTACGTGCTCTCGCACATCCTTCACGACTGGGACGACGAGCCCGCCCGGCGCATCCTGCGGGCCATCCGCACCGCGGCAGGAGACTCGGCGCGCCTGGTGATCCTCGACAGCGTGCTCGACGCCGGCCCGGGCGCGGTCGTCCCGAAGCTCCTCGACCTGCACATGCTCGTGCTGCTCGGCGGCCGCGAGCGAACCGCGGACGACTGGACACGCCTGCTGGCCGAGTGTGGGTTCGCCGTCGTGCGCGTCCACGCAGAGGGAGCGTTGGCGGCGATCGAGGCGGCTACGATCGCACTGTGAACTCGAGAAACCTGAGGAGCTGAGATGGAAGTCGATGTTGCCGTTCTTGGCGGTGGGCCTGGTGGCTACACCGCAGCCATCCGCGCAGCCCAGCTGGGCGCGACGGTCGCCTGTATCGAGAAGGAGCCCGAACTGGGCGGCACGTGCCTGCGGGTCGGTTGCATCCCGACGAAGGCCTGGGTGCAGACCGCGCAGTTCCTGCACCTCGCCAACGAGACGTTCGGGAAGCTCGGCGTCTCGGTCAGCGGCACGGAGCTCGACTTCCCCGCGGCCAACGAGTGGAAGGCCGGCGTCGTGAAGCAGATGACCGGCGGCGTCGCCGGGCTCTTCAAGTCGAACGGCGTCGAGTGGGTGAAGGGCTACGGGAAGTTCACCGGCCCGAACACGATCGCGGTCGAGGGCGGGGAGGACGTCACCTTCAAGTCGGCGATCGTCGCGACCGGCTCGTTTCCGCTGCGCCCGCCGATCCCAGGCCTCGAATCCGACTTGTGCGTCGACTCGACCGGGCTGCTCGCGCAAACGGAGGTGCCGCGGCGCCTCGTCATCCTCGGCGGCGGCATTATCGGCTCGGAGTTCGCATCGATCTTCAGCCGCTTCGGCTCCGAGGTGACGATCGTCGAGATGCTCGACACGCTGATCCCGCAGGAGGACGCGGATGCAGCGAAGGAGCTCGCCAAGCAGTTCACGAAGCGCGGCATCACGCTGCAGCTCGGCAAGCAGTGCACGAGGGTCGAGCAGAGCGGCAACGCGCTGACGGTCTACTTCGGCGACGGCGAGAGCGTGCAGTGCGACCTGATGCTCGTCGCGGTCGGGCGCGGGCCGCTCGTCGAGGGCATCGGCCTCGAAGCCGCGGGCATCGAGTTCGACCGGCGCGCGGGCATTACCACCGACGAGGGCCGTCACACGACGGTGCCGCACATCTACGCGGTCGGCGACTGCGCCGGGTACTGGCAGCTCGCGCACACGGCGTTCCGCGAGGGCGAGGTCGCGGCGGAGAACGCGTGCGGCCACGAGGCCACCGTCAACAACCGGGCGGTGCCGCGGCCGATCTACACGGATCCGGAGATCGCCGGCGTCGGGCTGACGGAGGCCGAGGCGCGCGAGCAGTACGGCGACGACGTTGCCGTCGGCACGTTCCCCTGGGTGGCGAACGCGCGCGCCGTCATGCAGGCCGAGACGACCGGCTGGGTCAAGTCGATCCACGAGACGAAGTACGGCGAGCTGCTCGGGATGGTGATGGTCGGCCCGCACGTGACCGACATGATCGAAGCGGCGGTCGTCGCGATCGACGCCGAGTCGACGGTCGAGACGGTCGGCGACGGCATGGCGCCTCACCCGACCCTGAGCGAGGCGATCAAGGAAGCCTGCCTCGCGGCGCTCGGCCGGGCGATCCACATCCCGAACCGCAAGCGCGCACCCGCCAAGGCTTAGCGCGGCTCGCGGCGTGACCCGCTGAGTCTGACTTGTGTCAGACACGAGTCAGACTCAGCCGTGTGCCCTTCGAGCCCGCAGATGCGAGCGGTCGCTCGCCTGCTTCGGACGGGTGTGGAGCAGTCGTCACGCATGGTGCGATCCCAGGTGCCGTCAGCGATCCCGCGTTCGCGGTCACACGTTCGTGGCGAAGACGTTGCCATTCCGTGTGTCAGACACGTGTCTGACTCGAGTCAGACGCACCGGGTCACCGCGACGCCAGTCGTTTCACGACGCGTCGTCGACCGGTAGGGTCGCTCCATGAGCAACGTCTTCAGCCGCCGGAACGCCGCCGTCGGCTGGCTCGCGCTGACGGTTGGCAGGCGTGCGCTGAAGCAGCAGAAGAAGAAGGAAGCCAAGGCCAAGAAGCACGGGCACCGGCCGGGGAAGAAGACGTTGGGCATGCTCCTCGTGGCCGGAGCCGGCGCGGTGATGTTCTGGAAGGCGCGCTCGGACGGCGACGGCGACGGCGGCGACGGCGGCCCCGACGCCGGGCTCGACTAGCTCGCGCTCGCCCGCCGCTGCCAGCGCTCGTCCCAGCCGTCGCGAGTCAGCCCCGAGACGACCGCGCGCCGGACGAGACGTCCATCGCGCCCGCGGCCGAGCACGTGCACGCGGAGCGGTAGCTCGCCGAGCGGCAGTTCGACCCGCGTCACTCCAGGTTCGAGCTGCAGCGACTCGCGCACCACGTAGTCGGTACGCACATCCGGCCGCTCGCTGATCCGCACCTCCCACGTGGTGACCGAAGCGACCGAGTCCCACGAGACGGCGAAGCCGGACTCGCGGCGTACCTCCATGTTGGCGTTGATCGTCGGCTTCGTACGCAACGCGGCGCGAACCGGCAGGCGCGCCGGCGGCGCCGGTGCGGAGACAGGCTCGACGAGCGCCCGCGCACGGTGCACTGAGAGCACGCGCTCGAGCCGCTCGAGCGCCTGTGCGTCGCCGCCCTCGGCCTGCAGCCGCGCACGCAGCACGGACTCGTCCGGCCTGCGGCCGGAAGCAACGGCGCTGCGCGCCTCCTGGAGGATCGCGTCTACTGCTCGCTGTGCCATGAGTCCCAGAGTGCCGCATAGGAGCCGCCACGCGCGACGAGCTCGTCGTGTGTGCCCAGCTCGCCCAGCAGGCCGTCCTCCACGACCGCGACCCGATCGGCGTCGTGCGCCGTATGCAGGCGGTGCGCGATCGCGACCACGGTGCGGCCGTCGAGCACCGACGCGAGTGAGCGCTCCAGGTGGCGCGCCGCCCGCGGGTCGAGCAGCGAGGTCGCCTCGTCGAGCACGAGCGTGTGCGGGTCGGCGAGCACCAGCCGGGCGAGCGCGATCTGCTGCGACTGCGCAGGCGTCAGCGGATAGCCTCCGGCACCGACGACGGTCTCGCGCCCTTGCGGCAGCGCCTCGACCCATTCGAGCGCGTCGACGGCCGCGAGCGCCGCACCGAGCTGGTCGGCGGTCGCGTCGGGCCGTGCAAGCCTCACGTTCTCGTCGAGGGTTCCGACGAAGACGTGTTGCTCCTGCGTGACGAGCGCGACCTCCTGCCGCAGCGACTCGAGCGGCAGGTCGACCAGCCGAACACCGCCGACCTCGACGCGTCCCGAGCGGGGCGGGTGGATGCCCGCGAGCAGGCGGCCGAGCGTCGACTTGCCGGCGCCCGAGGGGCCGACGACAGCGACCCGCTCGCCGGGCTGGAGGTCGAGGTCGATGCCGTGCAGCACGTCGCGGCCGTCGACGTAGGCGTAGCGCACGTCCTCCGCGGCCAGGCGGTCGTGGTCCGGTGTCTCGTCGGTCGAGGTGCGGTCGGGGGGCACGTTCGCGATCCCGACCAGCCGGGCGAACGAGGTCGCGCCGATCTGGATCTCGTCGAGCCAGGAGATCAGGCGGTCGACCGGGTCGGCGAGTTGGACGACGTAGAGAGAGACTGCGGTCACCTCGCCCAGCGTCGCGCTGCCGTTCGAGACCAGCCAGCCGCCCCAGGCGAGGCTGGCTGCGACCGGCAGCACGTACGCGAACTCGGCCGACGGGAACCACACCGTCCGCAGGAAGAGCGTGCGCCGTTCCGCCGCGTAGGCGTTGGTGAGATCGGCGTCGATGCGGCCGACGCGCTCCTCGTTCAAGCCGAGCGCCTCGATCGTGCGGCCACCGTCGACTGTCTCGCCGACGGTGCCCGTCAGCGTCGCATAGGCGGCGCGCTCCCACAGGTACCCGGCCGGGGCGCGCGCCAGGTACCAGCGCGTGCCGGCGAACAGCACCGGCACCCCCGTGAGGCACGGCAGCGCGGCGAGCGGGCTCACCCAGACGGCAGCCGCGACCGTCAGCAGCGCGGTGATGGCGGCGATCAGCGTCTCGGGGATCGCGAAGCGAATCGTCCGCGTCAGCGCGTCGATGTCGGCGGTCGTGCGCGAGACGAGATCGCCCGTGCCTGCGCGTTCCACCGTCGAGAGCGGCAGCGCGAGCACACGGCGCATGAAGTCCTCGCGCAGCTCGGCGAACATCGTCTCGGAGAGCACGAACGACGCGCGCCGCGCGAACCACGTGAGCACCGTCTGCACGACGAGCGCTCCGGCCAGGATCGCGACGACCTTGTCGACGTAGCCGGTGGTCGTCCCGTCCTGGACCGACTGCACGAGCCGCCCGAGCAGCGGCGGCCCGGCGAGGCCGGCCGTGGCCGCGGCCGCGTGCAGGAAGATGACGACGATCAGGCCGAACCTGTGACGGCGCGCGAGCAGGCCGGCCTGCTCGCGCAGCTCCTCGCCCGCAGCGATCGGCAGCAGGTTGCTCATGCGTCCCCCTCGCGCGTCACGACGTAGCGGTAGCTCGGCGACGTGTGCAGCAGCTCGCGATGTGTCCCCTCGGCGACGGCGCGGCCGTTCTCGAACAGGACGACGCGGTCTGCGCGGTCGAGCACGAGCGGGCTGGTTGTCACGATCACGGTCGTCTTCCCGACACGGGCCTCGCGCAGCCGGGCGGCGATCCGCGCCTCGGTATGTGCGTCAACGGCACTCGTCGGCTCGACGAGCACGAGCAGCTCTGCGTCCGAGAGCAGCGCGCGTGCCAGCACGAGCCGTTGCCGCTGGCCGCCCGAGAACGAGCGTCCACGCTCCTCGACGGGAGCGTCGAGCCCTTCGGGGAGTGGTTCGAGCACGTCCTCGGCGTTGGCGATCGCGATTGCATCCCAGATCCGGCCGTCGTGGCCGTCCGCGTGTCCCCACGGGTCGAGCTCGTGCCGCAGGGTCCCGGCGAACATGACCGGGTCGGCTTCGCTGACGACGATGCGGCGGCGCACCGTGTCGAGCGGCAGGTCAGCCAGACGAACGTCGCCGAGCACGACGCCGTCCTCGTCGCCGAAGCGCCCGAGCCGGTCTGCGATCGCGCTGGTCTCGGCGGGATCGTTGGCGACGAGGCAGACGAGCTCACCGGGTTGCACGACCAGTTGCGACCGCGGATCGGCCAGCGGCACGCCGGCGGGCGGCTCACCGGCGGGCGATTCCGGATCGTCGACGTGGCGCTCGACCGCGAGCACGTTCAGCATCCGCCGCGCGCCGACGAGTGAGCGCGTGATCTTGTCGACGGCCTCGGCGGCGGTACGCAGCGGGATGACGAGGAAGGCCGCGTACCCGTAGAAGGCGACGAGCTCGCCGGTCTGGATCTTCCCCTCCACCGCGAAGCGTGCGCCGAGCCAGGTGACGAAGACGACGAAGAGGCCCGGGATGAACACCTGGGCAGCGTCGAGCGTCGACTGCGGCATCGCGACGCGAACGCCGGCGAGCCGCACTTCCTGCGAGCGCAGGCGGTAGCGGTCGAAGAAGGCTTGCTCTCCGCCGATGCCGCGGAGCACGCGCAGGCCCGCGGCAGTGTCGGCTCCGAGCGCTGTCAGCTTGCCGACCTCCTCGCGCTGCTCGCGCTGGCGTGCCTGCAACGGCTTGATCACGCCGCCGAGCAGGGTCACCAGCACCGGCACGCCGACGAGCACGATCACGCCGAGCACCAACGACGACGAGATGAGGATGCAGCCGACGACGACGTACGCGACCAGCGCGCCTGAAAGCCGTGCGGTGATGTCGTAGGCCCCGCCGGCGCGCATTGCGTCGTTCGAGACGGTGGCGACTACCTCGCCGGTCGAGAGCTGGGCGCGGAGCGCCGGCCCCGAGCGCGCGGCGTGGTGCGCGACGAGCTGTGCCATCCGGAACGACGCCTGCAGCCAGTTGAAGACGGCGTAGCGGTGGCGCATCACGCCGGCAGCGGCCTGGGTGGCGCCGAGGCCGAGCAGCACCAGCGTCCAGACGGCGAGCTCATGGTTGTCCTTCTCGACGATCCCGAGCTGGATCGCGCGGCCGATCGCGAACGGGATCAGCGCCTGCGCGAGCATCCAGAGCACGCCGAACAGCACCCCCAGGAAGAGGGTGCCGCGCTGGTGCCGACCGACCCAGATGAGCAGGCGGGCGGGCGAGCGCGTGTCAGGGTCACCGGGGTCGGCGACCGGCAGTTGAACGGGCCGAAGGAATGCCATGCCAAAGCGCGGGAGGCGTCCCGCGCGTTCGATCCTAGCCGGGGCTAGGTCATCCTCAGGGACGATTCTTGGCGCGAGCGCAGCGATTCCCGCAACCCGAGCGTGAGCACGGCGGCGACGATCGGCACGGCGAGGAACCAGCTCGAGAAGACGGCGAGCCCGACGACGGTGGCCAGCGTGAAGAGCGCAACGGCCCGCAGGCGGCCGGTCAGGATGCGTGCCGCCGAGAGCACGGCGAGCAGGTATACGGCGATGAAGCAGGCGGAGGTGGCGCGAACGAGGTCGCCCGTGTTGCTGAAGCCGGCGACGAGCAGGCCCAGCAGGAGCACGGTCGTGACGGTGTAGAGCGCCAGCGGGCGGCGGGGCACGCTGCGTTCGCTGTCGCCGGCGAGCCAGTGCGGGAGGTCGCCGTCGGTGGCGAGCGACGCCATCAGCTTCGCGGAGCCGCTGAGGTAGACGTTCATCGTCCCCATCGTCAGGGCGACCGCGAGCACAGCGGTCGCGTCACGCCCGGCCCGACCGAAGCCGACGGCGATCAGGTCGGCCAGCGGCACCTTCGAGTCGGTGCCACCGGTGACACCGATCGTGGCGACCGCGAGCCCGATGTAGACGACGGTGACGACCGCGAAGGCGAGCGCCATCGCCCGCGGCAGGTCGATCGCCGGCCGCCGGAAGTCGCCGGCGAGCTGCGCAACGGCTTCCCAGCCGACGAACAGCCAGACCAGGATGTTGGCGGCGGTGCCGACGGCCCACCAGCCGTGCGGTGCGAACGGCGTCCAGTTGTCGCCGGCTCGAGACGGCAGGGCGGTTGAGATCGCGGCCGCCATCACGACCACCAGCACCGACGAGAGCGCGAGCTGGAATCCGGAGGAGATCCGCAGCCCGAAGAGGTTCGCGACGAGCACCGTTCCGAACATCGCGAGGCCGACGATCGTCGCGACGGTCGTGCCCGACCCGGTCAGATCGGCGACGTAGTAGCCGCCGATCAGGGACACGGCCGGCGCGCCGATCATCACCGCGACCAGGAACCAACAGCCGGTCACGGCGGCGGCCGCGGAGCCGATCCCTTCGCGTACGTAGGCCGAAACGCCGCCTGCGACGGGGTGGCGTACCCCGAGCGCCGCGAAGGTGATCGCGAGCGGCGCCGAGAGCACGAGCAGCGCGCCCCAGGCGACGATCGACGCCGCCCCGGCCGCCTGCATCGCGAGCGCCGGCACGAGCAGGAGCCCAGGCCCGATCAGCGCACCGACGTACAACGCCGCGCCGTGGACCACGCCCAGCTTGTGGCGGTCGGTCACACAAGGGTCAACGTCGGCCACCGCGCCGGCCGTCCCACCAACAAGATTTACGAAGTTGGCGCACTTCTGTGCGCTCTACGTAGCGGTGGCTGCCACGTCGAACGCCGGTCGTCCCACCAACAAGATTCACGAAGTTGGCACGCTCCCGTGCGCCTTACGTAGCGGGTGGCTGCCACCTCGAACTGGACGGCGTAGAGGTCGTAGGGCAGCGCTTCCAGCGTGCGGTGGCGCGGTTCGGGCACGTCCAGGAAGCGCCGGATCGCCCGCTCTCGCAGCCACGCCAGGTCGGGTCGCGTCGCGAGCGCCGCCTCGACGGCTCGCTGGTCGCCGCCGAGGGCTGCGAACTCGGCCCGCTCGCGCCACGGGGTGAGCAGCGTCGCCGCGACCTCGCCCGCCTCTTCGATCAGCGCCTTCGCCTGCTCCACCCGGCGGCGGCGGAAGCGGTTCGACGACGAGCCGCCCTTCTTGTGGCGGTTCTTGACGAAGCGCGAGCCGACCTTCGACGCCACGAGTTGCTCGCCCTCGAAGACGCCGACCGCGTAGCCGCCGAGCCGCACCAGCAGCACCGCCACCAGATGATCGGCGGCGATCGACTCGAGCAGCGGCGCGACGTGCACCGTCTCGTACGTGCCCTCGTGCGCCAGCCCGAACGTCGGTCGCACGACCAGCGTCTCCGTCCCGAAGAGCGACGCCGCGCCGTCCGCGTACACCGACCGCCCTGGCGTGCCCTCCAGCGGCGCCAGCCGCTTGCGCGCGTTCTCACGACCGATGTAACGCACGCTCATTTGCCTAGATGCGCGAGCGTGGCGCCGTCCTGCGCCTCGCTCTCGCGCCGTTCGACGAGCGGATGCCGATCGAGTTCCTCCCGCACCGCCGCGCGCACGGAGCCGGTGCCGCGCCCATGGATCACGCGCACCGACGGGAGCCCCGCCAGAGAGGCCGAGTCGACGAACGCGCGCACGGCCTCGCGCGCCTCCTGCGCGCGGCTGCCACGCACGTCGAGCTCGTCCGAGACGTCGCTGCGCGCCAGCGCGTTCAGCCGCACTGCGGGCTCCGCCGGCTCGGCGCTGACCCGCGACGGACGCAGCCGGGCGAGCGCGATCCGCACACGGTGCCCGCCGGCGCCGACCACCTCTGCCTCGTCGCCGTCGATCGTCGCGATCGTGCCGCGCACGCCGACCTCCGGCGCCTCGACCGGATCGCCCGGAGCGAGCGGCGCGAGCACCGGCAGCGGCTCGTCGAGCGCCCGCAGCGCCTGCTCCGCCTGCGCAGCACGTTCCGACGCAGCGCCCAGACTGCGATCGGCGTCCGGGACGGAAACCGCTTGCCGCGCGGCTCGCAGCTCGACCCGCAGCGCCGCCAGCTCCGACCGCGCCTCGGCGAGCTCTGCCTGGGCCTCGGCCCGCGCCGCCGCCCGCTCGCGCTCGGCCGACGCACGCACCTTCGCGATCTCCGCGGCGAGCTCCGCCTCGCGCACCCGCACATCGCGAGCGCCAACCCGCGCCTCCTCCAAAGACTCCACCGCCGCGCGCTCGGCCGCCTCCGTCTCGGCGAGCAGCTCGGCGATCCGCAACCGCTCCGGCTCGACGCGCGCCCGCGCATCGGCGACCACGCCCGCGTCGAGCCCGAGCCGTTCCGCCGTCTGCAACGCGTGCGACGTTCCCGGCCGCCCGAGCGTGATCCGGTACAGCGGCTCGTGCGTCTCGGGGTCGAGCGCCGTCGCCGCATTCACCGCGGCCGGCTCGGAGCTCGCCCACTCCTTCAGCTCGGGGTAGTGCGTCGTCACAACCGTCAGCCGCGCCTGGGCCGCCAGCCGGGCGACCAGCGCCTGCGCGAGCGCCGAGCCCTCGACCGGGTCGGTGCCGGACGCGACTTCGTCGACGAGCACCAGCGATCGGGGCGTCGCGGCCGAGAGGATCGCCACGAGGTTCGCGACGTGCCCCGAGAAGGTCGAGAGGCTCATCTCGATCGACTGCCGGTCGCCGATATCGGCGAGCACGTCGTCGAACACCGGCAGCGCCGCCGTCTCGGCCGGCGGCCGCAGCCCGGCCTGGTGCAGCAACGCCGCGAGCCCCAGCGTCTTCAGCGCCACCGTCTTGCCGCCCGTGTTGGGGCCACTGATCACGAGCACGCGCGAAGCGCCGAGGTCGAGATCGATCGGCACCGCGGTCGCACGATCGAGTAGCGGGTGCCGCGCGCCGAGCAGGCGCACCGCGTCGCCGGCCGTCACCACCGCACCGCGCCAGCCGCGCGAGACGATCCCACGCGCCAGCGCCAGGTCGATCTCGCCCGCCGCCTCGACCAGCGCCACAAGCGAAGCGGCTCGCGACCCAACCGAGGCCGACAGCTCCCGCAGGATCCGCGCTACCTCCTCGCGCTCCGCGCCCGCCGCCTCGGCCTGCCTGTTGCCGAGCTCGACGATCGCGAGCGGCTCGACGAACAGCGTCTGCCCGCTGTCGGAGACGTCGTGGACGATCCCCGGCACGCTCTTGCGCGCGCTCGCCTTCACCGCGAACACCGGCCGCCCGCCGCGCTGCGCGACGAACTCCTCCTGCAGGTGCTCGCGCAGACCGCTCGCACGCGCGAGCCGCTGCAGCTCCTCGGCGACCCGCAGCCGGCTCTCCCGCACTTCCTTGCGCAGGCGCCGCAACGCGGGCGACGCCGTGTCGCGCACATCCGAGCCGTCCTCCTCGATCGCCCGCCCGATCTCCTCGGCGAGCGACGCCAGCGCCAGATCGATTCCGGCGGCCAGCGACGACAACAGCGGCGCCTCCGACCCCAACGATGCGCGTGCCCGCAACCCGCCCGCGACCGTGTCGGCCACCTGCCGCAGCGCCAGGGCACTCAGGGAGCCGCCGCGGCCGGCGAGCTCTGCCTCGGCCCGCACGTCCGCGATCCCCTCCAGCGGCGGCTCCAGCGACGAGTCGAGCAGCGTCACCACCTCGGCCGTCAGCGCCTGGCGCCGGGCCACCTCGGCTGCATCGGCAGACGGCTCGAGCGCTCGCACGAGCACCTCCCCGTACGAGGTCGCGGTGGCGGTCGCGAGGCGTTCGACGACGGCCGGAAACTCGAGCGCAGCCAGGTCCATCGGACCCGAGTCAAGCAGGAGTAGTGCCGCGGTGCCTATCTTGGAGGGTTCGTGTCGACCCTCGAGCTCATCTGGCAGCACGGCACGCCATACGCGATCGCGCGCTCGGACGACGGCGTGCTGACCGACGACGGCCTCGACGTCGGCTCGCGCACCGAGATCCACGTCGCCGGCTCGCACGCGGTCGCACGGCGGTTGACCGTCGCCGAGCTGATCGCGCTCGACCCGGACGCAACCCTCGGCACGACGGCCCGCGCCGTGTTCGCCCTCCGCGATCTGGCGCGCCGCACCGTCGCCGACGGGCTGGTACACCCGCAGCTGACGAAGGGCGGCACCAGCTGGTACGCGTTCTGGGGTGCGACGCTCGACGACGGCCTGCAGGGCGAGCTCGATGCGATCGTCGCTGCCGCACCACCTGCCGCCGGCGAGCTCGACGAGCTCTACCCGCAGCTCGTCGACCAGCTCGCGCGCGACAAGCTGCTCGCGGCGGACGTAAAGCTCGCCGGCGCGTCGCAGCTCGGCCGCTCGCCTGCGCTCGAAGGCGTTCTGCGCGCGCTCGCAGCGCCCGATCCGGACCTGCCGGTCGGACCGACGTACGCGACGCTCGAACGCCGGCTCTCGCGCTGGGTCGACCTCGGCCTGCAAGAGATCCGCGAGACGCGCTGGCAGCTCGGCCTGCATCTCGACGAGCGTCCCGGCCGCGACGCGCTCGCCGTCGAGCAGTGGCTCCATGCCGAGCGACGACCCGACGCTGAGCCTCCCGGTCGCGCTCTTGCGCCACGGCGACGACGGCTTCGCCTTCGTGCGCGACGGCGACCCGGTCGGCGATCTCGACGAGCAGCTCGCCGAGCTGACGCCCGTCCTCGAGAGCCTCGAGTTCGACGACAACGGCGAGGCGACGCTCGACACCGAGGCGACCAGTCAATTCCTGCGCGAGCTGATGCCCGAGCTCGAGCGGCGGAACGTACCGGTGCTGCTGCCGACAGCGTGGGTGCGCGCACCTGCGCGCATCCGTGCCAACGTCAGCGCGCGCATCGGAGCGCAGACGAGCGGACTGCTCTCGACGGAAGCGCTCGCGAGCTTCGACTGGCGGCTCGCGGTGGGCGACGTCGACCTCGACGAGGCCGAGCTGGCCGAGCTCGCGGCCGCGAAGAGCCCGGTCGTGCGCGTCGCCGGCCGCTGGCAGGCGCTCCGCCAGTCGGACGTGCAGCGAGCGCTGCGCTTCCTCGAGCGGCGCAAGCGCGGCGGCGGCGTCGTCGACCTCGTGCGCACCGTCTCGGGCCTCGAGACCGACGAGGCCGGGTTGGAGCTCGGCGACGTGACCCTCGACCGGCAGCTCACCGAGTTGCTCGACGGTGAGGCGCGCTTCGAGCCGCTCGCGACCCCGCACGGCATGCAGTTCGACCTGTTCGGCTTCCAGGAGCGCGGGCACGGCTGGCTCCGGCTGCTCGGCGACCGCGGGATCGGCGCGATCCTCGCCGACGACATGGGGCTCGGCAAGACGGTGCAGGCGATCGCGATGCTGCTCTCCGAGCGCGAGGCGGGCGTCGCGACCGGCCCGACGCTGGTCGTCTGTCCGATGAGCGTCGCCCGGCAGTGGGTGGCCGAGGTCGAGCGCTTCGCGCCGTCGCTCCGCGTGCATCTTCATCACGGCAGCGACCGGCTGGCCGACGACGTGCTGATCGAGGCGGTCAGCAAGGTCGACGTGGTCGTCACCTCGTACGACATCGCCTCGCGCGACGTCGACACGCTCGCCGCGATCGCCTGGGATCGCGTGCTGCTCGACGAGGCGCAAGACGTGAAGAACCCGCAGACGAAACGCGCCCGCTCGCTGCGCCGGATCCCGGCGCGCCGCCGGCTCGCGATGACCGGCACGCCGCTCGAGAACCACCTCGGCGAGCTGTGGGCGCTGATGGACATCCTCAATCCGGGCCTGCTCGGCTCGCGCGAGTGGTTCGCGCGCACGTTCGCGCGCCCGATCGAGATCGCGAAGGACGAGCAGGCGCTCGAGCGTCTGCGCGCGATCGTGCAGCCGTTCATCCTGCGCCGCCAGAAGAACTCACCCGAGGTCGAGTTCGACCTGCCGCCGATCACCGTCGCCAAGGACTACTGCCGGCTGACTGTCGAGCAGGCGAGCCTGTATCAGGCGACCGTCGACCAGTGGCTGCCGCGCATCGAGGCGCACGAGGATCGGTTCGGCCGCCGCGGCGCGGTGCTCGCGATGCTCGCCCACCTGAAGCAGGTCTGCAACCACCCCGAGATGCTCGTGCACACCGGCGCGCCCCTCGACGACCGCTCGGGCAAGCTCGAGCGGCTGGTCGAGCTGCTGCACGAGGTGCCGGCCGACGACAAGGCGCTCGTCTTCACGCAGTACCCGAGCTTCGAACGGCTCGTCCCGTTCCTCGCCGAGCGCCTGGGACGGAAGGTCGGCTTCTTCCACGGTCGCCTGAACGGCCGCCAGCGCGACGAGCTGCTGACCGAGTTCGCGACCGACGGCGGCCCCTCGCTGCTCGTGATCTCGCTCCGCGCCGGCGGCCGCGGGCTGAACCTGCCGGCCGCCAACCACGTCTTCCACTTCGATCGCTGGTGGAACCCGGCGGTCGAGCAGCAGGCGACCGACCGGGTGCACCGCCTCGGGCAGCGAAAGCCGGTCTTCGTGCACAGCCTGATCTGCCTCGGCACGCTCGAGGAGCGCATCGACGCGCTGCTCGACTCGAAGCGTGAGCTGGTCGAGAAGGTGCTCGCCGGCCGCGCCGACGACTGGCTCGGCGATCTCGACCTCGGCGCGATCCGTGCCGCCGTCGCGCTCGCACCCGACTCGACGGAGGCGGCGGCGTGAGAGGCCCGTGGGCGCGCGCAATGCTGGCCGCGATCACGAGCGACCGGCCGCCGGACGGAGAGGTCGACGAGCTGGCGGTCGAGATCGGCCGCGTGACCGCGCGGGTGGGGGAGTGCGAGGTCGCGCTGCTGGGCGAGCGCGTGCCGCGCGCGACGTGGATCGCGATGCTGCGCTACGCGCAGGGGATGGGGCCGCTCGAGGAGGCCGTCAAGGGCCGCATCCAGTCGACGCACCTCGACCACCTGCTCGCCGAGGACTGGGGTGAGCGCCTGATCCCGCGCGCGGGCCAGATCCGGCGCACGTGCACGTGTGACCCGAGCGGCGCGTGCGAGCACGTCGCCGCCGTCGGGCTCGCGTTCGCCGACGCGATCGACGGCAACCCGCTGCTGTTCCTGCGCTGGCGCGGCTGCGTCGACGAGCCGACGCCGCAGTACCTGCAGGGCGATCCGTGGCTCGGCGGCGAGCTGCCGGAGCCGACGCCGTCGCGTGCGCTACCGGTCGGCGCGGTGCTGAAGCGCCTCGGGCCGAGCGGCATCCAGCTCGGCGACGAGGATCTGGCCGACGTGCTGCAGCCGGCCTACGAGGCGTTCGCCGTCTGAGCGAGCGCGAGCGCTGCGGCGTCTTCGGGCGTCAGCGTGCGCCCGGCAGCCCAGGCGGCGTCCGTCCCCTCGAGCGACGCGACGGCGCGCTCGTGCAGCGCGAGCTCGATCCCTGCGAGCTTGGCGCCGAGCAGCTCGCGCAGCGCCTCTGCCGCTCCGAGGAGCTGCGCCGAGAGCTGAGCATGCGACGCCGAACGCGCGACGCCGAGCAGCTCGAGCGCCCAAGCCAGGTTGTCGCGGTCGCCCGTCACGCGCGCCAGCTCGATGCTTTCGCGCAGTGGCTCGACGGCATCGGCGAACCGGTCGTCGTGCAGCGCGATGGCGCCGAGGGCTGCGAGCGCGCGCGCGGCGCCGTGGGTGTTGTCGATCTCCGTGAACAGCGCATGCGCCGACTCGAATCGCTTCTGCGCGGCGGCGTAGTCGCCTCGCTCGAGCTCCAGGTAGCCGCTGTTGAATCGCGCCATGCCGACCATCCGGAAGCCACCTGCGGCGGTCGCGACGGCGTCGGCTTCGTCGAACAGCTCGAGCGCTCGGTCGGGCGCTCCTTCGGCGAGGGACGCACGCCCCAGCGTGAGCAGCGACTGCGCCACCGCAGTCGGGTCGCCGAGCGCTGCGCTGACGCGCATGCTCTCCTTTGCGAACCGCCGCGTCTCGGGCCAGTCGGCCTGCAGCGAGGCGAGGATCGACGCGGCGCTCAGCATGCGGGCGCGCAGCGCGTCGTCCTCGGCATCTGTCGCGAGCGCGGCCGCGAACCAGCCTCGCCCTTCGTGGAGATAGCCGCGCGCGAACCAGAAGTCGCGCAGGCCGTCTGCGAGCCGGAGCGCATCGTCCGGTGCGGTCTCCAGCAGCCACGCGAACGCCGCGCGGTAGTTCGGCAGGTCGCTCTCGATGCGATCGAGCTGCTCGATCCGGCCGCTCGCCAGGCCCGGCGCCGCGTCTGTCGCTTCCGCGAGCAGGTAGTCGGCGTGTCTCCGGCGCCGCGCCGTCGCCTCGCCGCTCGCTGCGAGCGATTCCGCCGCGAACTCACGGATCGTCTCGAGCATGAAGAAACGTCCGTCGTCCATCGCGCGGACGAGGCTCTTGTCGACGAGCGATTGCAGCGTGTCGAGGTCGGCCTCGCAGACGCGTTCGGCGGCAGCGAGCGTCCAGCCGCCGACGAACACCGCCAGCTGCGCGAACAGGAGCTTCTCGTCGTCGTCGAGCAGCTCGTGGCTCCATTCGATCGTTGCCCGCAGGGTTTGCTGGCGAGGGTCGACGCCGCGGCCGGCCTTGAGCAGGTCGAGCCGGCCGGCGAGCCGCTCGAGGAGCTGCTCCGGCGTGAGCACGCGCACGCGAGCGGCTGCGAGCTCCAGCGCCAGCGGTAGGTGCTCGAGCCGCGCGCACAGCTCGGTGACCGCCGCGGTTGCCGTGAACGCCGGCTGGGCTGCGAGCGCGCGGGCCAGGAACAGGCTGCGGCCGTCCTCGGGCTGCAGCTCCGGAACCGGGTACGCCTGTTCGCCGGGCAGCCGCAACAGCTCCCGGCTCGTGACCAGCAGCCGCAGGTTGGGGCAGGCGGCGAGGAGCTCGGCCAGCTCGGGCGCCACGCCGGTCAGGTGCTCGAGGTTGTCGAGCACGAGCAGCAGCCGGTGATCGCCGATGTGGTCGGCCAGGTTGCCCTTCGCCCCGACGGCCTGGGCGGCGGCCGGCAGCACGTCGGTCGGCTCGCGCAGCGGCGCGAGCGCCACCCAGAAGACACCGTGCGGATAGAGGTCGGCGGCCGCACCCGCTGCCTGCAGTGCGAGGCGCGTCTTGCCCATCCCGCCCGGGCCGGTCAACGTGACGAGCCGCGGGTCGTCGGCCGCGAGGAGCGCTGCGAGCTCGGCCAGCTCGCGCTCCCGGCCGAGGAACGGGGTTGCGGGCACGGGGAGGTTCGTCCGGTACAGGCTCTTCAAGGGCGGGAACTCCGCCGCGCCCAGCTGGTAGATCCGCTCCGGTGCGGAGAGGTCCTTCAGCCGGTGCTCGCCCAGGTCACGCACCGCGCCTGACTCGATCAGCCCTGCCGTCGCCGCGGAGACGAGCGTCTGCCCGCCGTGGCCGCACGCTGCGATCCGCGCAGCCCGGTGCACGTCGACGCCCACGTAGCCCTCGTCGGTGACGAACGGCGTGCCGCTGTGGATGCCGATCCGCACGCTGATCGGGCCACCCGCGAGCCGCTCGGTGGCGGTGCGGGCCGCGGCGATCGCACCCGGCGCCGTCGGGAATGCCACGAAGAATGCGTCGCCCTGCGTGTCGACCTCGACGCCGCCGTTCTCGGCGAACGCCTCGCGCAAGATCGCGCGATGTGCCGCGAGGGCGTCGGCGTAGCCTGCCTCACCGAGCGAATGGACGAGGCGAGTCGATCCCTCGATGTCGGTGAACAGGAAGGTGACGGTGCCGCTCGGGAGCGATCCCATCCCGGGATCAGATCACGCCGCGAGCAGGTAGTACCGCTCGACGTACTCGATCACCGCGCGCTGCATCGAGAACTGCGGCGCGAGCGTCGCGATCGACGCCTTCATCATCCGCAGCCAGTCCACGCGGCTCTCCCACATCGGCACGACCTGCGTCTCGAGCAGCCGGTAGAGCTGCTCGCGGTCGGCCTCGTCGGAGACGCCGTCGATCGCCCAGCCGACCTCGGGCGAGTAGCCCTCGGGCCACCAGCCGTCGAGCACCGAAAGGTTGAGCACGCCGTTGACGGCGGCCTTCATCCCGGAGGTGCCGGAGGCTTCGAGCGGTCGCGTCGGGTTGTTCAGCCAGATATCACAGCCGGGAATGATCGTCTGCGCGAGCGCGATGTCGTAGTCGGCGAGGAAGACGATCCGGTCGGAGTGCGCACGCGCCAGCTCGATGATCTGCTGCATCACGTCCTTGCCCGGGTTGTCCTGCGGGTGCGCCTTGCCGGCGACGACGATCTGCACCGGCAGCGCGAGCAGCCGTTCCAGGTCGCTGAAGACGAGGCCGGCGCGCTTGTAGGTGGCGAAGCGGCGCGCGAAGCCGATCGTCAGCCGTTCGGGATCGAGGTGCGTCAGCCGGGCGAGGCGCGCCTTCGCGGCAGCGTGGACCCGCCAGAGCGCGTCGTCGTCGAGCTCGCGCGCCTCGGGCCACGGCGTCTCGGTCGGCGGCGCCGAAGGATTGATGCCGGCGTCACGGAGCAGCTGAATGAGTGCGGGCTCGAGCCACGTGCCGAGGTGCACGCCGTTCGTGACGTGCCCGATCTCGGTGTCGACGTCCTCGAGCGAGGCCCACATCTCGCGCGCGACCTCGCCGTGCAGCTCCGAGACGCCGTTCGCGAAGGCCGACAGCCGCAGCGACATCGGCGTCAACCCGAACTTGTGGTCGTCGCCGAAGGCGCCGAGCGCGAGCAGTTGCGGCGAGTCGAGGCCGGCGCGTGCAGCGAGCGGCCCGACATAGTGCGTGACCAATTCCTCGTCGAAGATCTCGTTGCCGGCCGGTACCGGCGTATGTGTCGTGAAGACGCTCGTGCGCTTGACCTGCGCAATCGCGTCGTCGGTCGGCACCCCCACCTCGACGAGTGCGCGCACGCGCTCGATCGCCAGGAACGCGGAGTGCCCTTCGTTCATGTGAAAGACGTTCGTCTCGACGCCGAGCGCGGCGAGCGCGCGCACGCCGCCGACGCCGAGCAGCAGTTCCTGACGGATGCGGTGCGTGCGGTCGCCCGAGTAGAGCGCGTCGGTCAGCCCTTCGGCTTCGAGCAGGTAGAGCGTGACGCTGCCGATGTCCTTGCGCCAGATCGTCGCGTGAATCGTGTCGCCGTCGAGCTCGACGTCGACGTGCACGGTCTCGCGCACGAGACCTGCAGCCGCCGGATCGACCGGCTCGTACCGCTCGGCCTGGCGGCCGGCGTCGTCGATGCTCTGGTGGAAGTAACCGGTGCGGTAGAGCAGCCCGACGCCGACGAGCGGGATCCCGAGCTCGGCCGCGGCCTTCAGGTGGTCGCCGGCGAGCACGCCGAGGCCGCCCGAGTAGATCGGCAGCTCGTCGGAGAGCGCGAACTCCATCGAGAAGTAAGCGATGTGGGCGTCGCTGTCCGCGTGCGCGCGCTGCCACCAGGTCGTCGTTTCGGTCGTCGTCATCGCAGGGCGGCGGGCAGGCTATCTCATTTGCGACCGTGGTTCGCGCGATTTTGGTCTACGCGCCGAACCGAGGCACGAGCGTGCGCTGCCCGAGCGGCTGCTCGCGCTCGGCGGGCGCGGACGGCTCGGCGAACCGAATGTGCGCACGTTCGTTCCAGAGGTCGATGTTCAGCCGCTCGATCTCCTCGACGAGCATCGTGATCGCGCGACCGGCGGCTCTCACTTCCTCGCGCGCGTCACCGGAGAGCCCGTCGCCCCAGATCCGCAGGGTCTCGATCTTCGCCTCGTCGAGGCGTTTCTCCGGCTCAGGGCTCACAGCGCAGCACCTTACAACTGCGTAACAAGGGGCACCTGGTTTTCAACGGAGTTTTCCACAGGCGAATCTGCACGCGTTTGCGCTGAGACCGCAGTTTCTCTCGTTCCGGCGCACCGGAGCACGCGCGGCAGCTGTGGGGAACTCGGCGCACGTACCCTGCCTGCGTGAGCGACGTCACACCCGTCCAGTTCCTGTTCGCGTTCGCGATCGCAGCGGCCGCGGGAACGGCGGTCTTCTTCCATGCCGAGAAGCGCCAGATCAAGCATCCGTCGGCGTGGGCGAGCTTCGTCTTCCTGTTCCTGATCGTCGGGCTGCCCGCGTACGCGATCCACGTGCGGCGGGTCGGGCGGACGCGCTAGTCGGCCGCAGGTGGCCGCCGACCCGGACAACGCCGCGATCGCGGCGCACCTCGACGAGTTCGCGGCGCTGCTCGAGCTGTCCGACGCGCAGTGGCAGGGCGTCCACGCCTACCGCCGCGCCGCCGAGCTGATCCGCGGGCTGCAGGTCCCGGTCGCGTCGCTCGTGCGCCAGGGGCGCGTCCAGCAGCTGCGCGGCGTCGGGCCGGGCATCGAACGGCGGCTGCGCGAGCTGGTCGAGACGGGCGAGATCGCCGAGCTGAGCGAGCTGCGCCGCTCGACGCCGGTCGAGCTCGTCGCCTTCGCGCGCGCCGCGGGCCTGAGCGTCGAGCTGGCGCTGAAGATCGCCGAGGCGCTCGAGGTCTCGACGGTGGACGAGCTGAAGGAGGCGGCGCGCGCCGGACGCCTGCGCGAGGTGCCCGGGATCGGGCCACAGCGCGAGGCGAAGATCGTCGCGGCGCTCGAGCAGCCCGAGCGTCCGCTCCGGCCAATCCTGCTGCCGCGCGCACGCGAGCTGACCGAGCAGATCGCCGCTGCGCTCGGCGGTGTGCCGGCAGGCGACGCGCGGCGCTGGGTCGACGCGCCGAGACGGCTCGCCGTCGTTGCTGCGGAGGACGCCGCGGAGCGCTTCGCCGCGCTGCCGGAGATCGTCGCGATGCTCGCCGAGCGGACGGGCGTGACGATCGACGGCATTCCGGTCGAGCTCGTCGTCGCGTCGCCGGGCGAGCTCGGGACGGCGCTCGTCCGCGCCACCGGACCGCCCGAGCATCTGGCAGCGCTCGGACCGCTCCCGCCCGCCGCCGACGAGGCCGGTCTCTACGAACAACTCGGGCTGCCGTGCCCGCCGCCGGAGCTCCGCGGCGCGCAGCTCGACCACGAGCTGCCGGCGCTTGTCGAGCCGGCGCAGATCCGCGGCGATCTGCACGTCCACACGCAGTGGTCGGACGGCAGGGCGACCGTGCTCGAGATGGCGACCGCCGCCCGCGACCGCGGCTACGAGTACCTCGCGATCTGCGACCACACGCCGAACGTGTCCGTCGTGCCGGGCCTCGACGGTGACGCGCTGCGACGGCAGGCCATCGAGATCGCGGCCGCGAACGACGCGCTCGCGCCGTTCCGTGTATTGCGCGGCGTCGAGTGCGACATTCGCAGCGACGGCCGCCTCGACGTGCCCGACGACGTGCTCGGCGAGCTCGAGTGGGTGCAGCTCTCGCTGCATGCCGGCCAGCGCACGCCGCGCAAGGAGCTGACCGCGCGCGTCGTCGAGGCGATGCGCCATCCGGCCGTACGCTGCCTCAGCCACCCGACCGGCCGGCTGATCGGCCACCGGCCCGAGAACGCACTCGACCTCGAGCGGACGATCGAGGTCGCGCTCGAGCACGGCGTCGCGCTCGAGGTGAACGGCCTGGCGCCCCGGCTCGACCTGTCGGGCGCGCACGTGCAGACCGCGATCGCGGCGGGCGTGCGCATCGTCTGCTCGACCGACGCGCACTCGGTACGCGGCCTCGACGGGATGGAGCTTTCGGTGCGCACCGCGCGCCGCGGCCGCGCGACGGCCGGCGACGTCCTGAACACGCGGCCGCTCGCCGAGTTGCTCTAACCGAGCGCGGCCTCGATCTTGGCGATCGCTGCAGCCTCGACTTCCTCACCGCCGGATGCAGCCGCGGCGACGGATGTGGCGAGCTCGCGCACGAAGGCCCGGTAGGCGTCCAGCTCCTCGGGCGCTTTCGCGTGCAGCAGCGCCACCGACGCGCGCAACGCCTCCAGCGTCCCCGCTTCGATCTCTTCCGGCTTGGCGGTGACGCCGAAGTGTGGGCCCTTTCCCTCAGCGACCTTCCGGACGACTGCGCTCTCGGATTTCGTGCGTGCTTCCGCGATGTGCTTGCCCAGGGTTCCCGCTTCCTTGAACGTGTCGAAGAACCCGCGGTCACTCAGCGAGACGTAGAACCCGGCGCCCATCGCACCCTCGCGCAGTGTCTTGATCTCTTCTTCGCTGAATACCTCGCTCATGCTCGAACCTCCCGTTCGACGTGGTCACGGCCGGATGCTCTGTGGGAAATGAAACAGGTTTTTGGGGTCGTACTTCCGCTTGACCGTTCGCAGCCGGGCCAGGTTCGTGCCGTAGTAGGCCTGCTGCCAGTTCGCGAGCGCTGGGTCGATGTAGTTGACGTAGGCGGCTCCGGTGACGGCGGGCTTGAGCGACGCGCGCGAGCTGTTCACCCAGGCGCGCGCCGAGGTCGGGTCGCCGGCGGCGAAGTACTGGATCGACGAGAGCACGTTGCGGTGCACGAACGCGGTCGCAGCGGGCGGCGACGCGGTTCAGCGCGCCACCGTACGAGTCGATCAGCAGCGCGCCCGAGGCGGTGCCGCGCGACTCGATCGCCGTCCGGAACGTCGTCAGCTGCGCGGCGGTGGGGATCTTCCCGATGTAGTCGGAGGCGCCGACGAATGCCTGCGTCCCGGGTGCCGAGCAGGACGGGAGCGTATGGCCGAGGCAGCCGGCCCAGCGGCGCACGAGGTCGAGCCACGAGGCGGTGCCGGTCGTCAGCTTCGTCGCGGGCGGGCCAAGCGACGCGAGCGCGGCCTTCAGGTTCGTCTCGCTGCCGAGGAACTGGCCGAACACCTGCACCGACGGCCCGCCCGGCCCGGCGGCGAGGCGGCAGAGCGAGCCGAGCGCGTCGGGCTGATGCGGCGCCCAGGCGAGGAAGCTCGCGAGCACCTGCTCGACCTGCGCCCACGGCCAGGTGGCGATGAAGTACGAGCCCTGCGTGACCGGGTGCGTGCGGAAGACGAGGCGCGTGACGATCCCGAAGTTGCCGCCGCCGCCACCGCGGCAGGCCCAGTAGAGGTCGCTGTGGTGCTTGGAGTCGGCGACGAGGATCTGGCCGTCGGCGGTGACGATCTGGACGGAGACGAGGTTGTCGGAGGCGAGCCCCCAGGCGCGGGAGGCGAGCCCGAAGCCGCCGCCGAGCGCGTGGCCGCCGATGCCGACGCTGGGGCAGGTCCCGGCAGGGATTGCGAGCCCGTGTGCGCCGAGCGTGTTGTAGATGTTGCCGAGCCGCGCACCCGGGCCGACGACGGCCTGCTTCGCGACGACGCGCACGCTCGCGAGCCTGGAGAGGTCGACGACGACGCCGGTGGTCGTGGAGTAGCCGCCGTAGCTGTGCCCGCCAGACTTGGCGACGATGTGGACGCCGGTCTTGTGCGCCCACTGCACGACGTGGCTGACGTCCTTCGCGTCGAGCGGCTGCACGACCGCGAGCGGGTGGACGCCGTTGTAGAGGCTGTCGAAGACGAGGCGCGCGGTGTCGTACCTCGGCTGGCCGGGGATGAGCACGGGGCCGCGGACGACCTTGTCGAGCGCCCTGATCCGGGGGTCGACGGCACCACGGGCCGCCGCGACGGGCACGTAGCGGAGCGCGGGGAGGGCCGCGACGGCGGCCAGCCCGGCCGCGCGGGCGACGAGCTCGCGACGGGTCAGCTGCTCGTTCGACATGACGAGAGGCGTAGGTCGGAGTGGTATGCGCCGCGTATGGAAGTGGTGAGCGAATCGCGCGTTTCCGACCACAGTGCGGGGCGGTCCGGCATGCTGGGTGCAGTGGGCAGGCAGTGGATCGTCGATGTTCATTCGCACGTCGTACCGACGGGCGATGACGGCGCGCGCACACTCCAGGACGGCCTGAAGCTCTGCCGGGACGCTGCAAGTCACGGCACGAGCGTCCTCTACGCGACGCCGCACATCCACGCGAAGTGGGACCACTACCCGCTCACGCCCGAACGGCTGCGGCGCTACGACGAGGCGTTCCCGGTCCTGCGAGCGGCGTGCAAGCGGTTCGGTCTCGATCTCCGGCGCGGCTTCGAGGTGTACCCAGGCGCGCTGCCCCGCACAGCTGACCTGCAGGAGTACGGCCTCACCGGCAGCGGTGGGTACCTGATCGAGTTCCCGGGCTTCTGGACGCCGGAGACGGACGCGCTCGGGCTCGTCCGCCGCGAAGCCGAGCGGGCCGAGCAGGCAGGTTTGCTGCCGGTGCTCGCGCATCCGGAGCGCTGTGCGCAGATCGCCGCCGAGCCCAGGCGGGCCAAGGAGTTCGTCGACCGCGGCTGGCTGCTCGCGCTGAACGGCATGAGCCTCGACGGCCGTCACGGCCCGAAGTCGCAGAAGGCTGCGTGGCGGCTGCTCGAGTCGGGCTACGGCGATCTGGTCGCGAGCGACGCGCACGGCCCGAACCGCAACGCGCGGCTCGACTGGGCGTACGAGCTGGCCGCGTCGCGTCTCGGTGTCGAGCGCGCGCGTGGCCTGTTCGACGGCAGCGCGCTCGAGCGTGCCGGCGACCGTTCCGTCGCCGCCTGATTGAATCACCGGCTTGCCCGGTATCTCAGCTGCTGAATTCGAAACGCGGCGCGCACGCCTGCTCAAACGCACCCGCGACCTGGCGCTCTCCGGCTACGTCCTCTTCGACGACAAGTACATCCAGTACTTCACCGGCTTCAATTTCCTCGCGACCGAGCGGCCGGTCGCAGTCGCGTCGAATCTCGCGGGCGAGTTGGCGGTGTTCGTCCCCGAGTTCGAGGTCGAGCGCGTGAAGGCCGAGACGGACTTCGAGCGGATCGAGTCGTATCCGGAGTACCCGGGCCGGGAGCATCCGATGAACCTGCTGGCGCGCCTGCTCGCCGACCTGGGTGTCAGCGTCGCGGTCGGCGCCGACCAGGACGGCTATCCGGGCATCCTCGGCTACGAAGGGCCGCCGCTGAGCGAGGTCACCGGCGCGAGAGTCGGTTCGCTCGCCGCGTGGATCGAGCAGCTGATGCGGATCAAGAGCAAGGCCGAGATCGAGCTGATCCGCGAGAGCGCCAAGTGGTGCGCCGTCGCGCACCGGCTGCTGCAGCGCTACTCGGTGCCCGGGCGCGACGGAGGCGGAGGCGTCGTTGCGTGCGGGTCATGAGGCGACGCTCGAGCTGCTGGCGACGCTCGGCGACGAGTTCGGCGGCCAGCAGGCGTCGAGCGACGGCGCGTCGGCCGGCTACCGCGGCCAGATCGGCAAGCGGAGCGCGTGGGCGCACGCCGTCGCGCACAACATCGAGTTCAAGCCCGGCGACGTGCTGGTGACGGAGACGAGCGCGCCGATCTGGGGCTACAACGCCGAGCTCGAGCGGGCGATGATCATCGGCCCGCCCACCGACGAGATGCGGCGGCTGTTCGACCACATGGTCGCCGCGCAGGACGTCGCGTTCGCGGCGCTACGCCCGGGCGTGACGTGCGCGGACGTCGACGGCGCGGTCCTGAAGTACTTCGAGGACAACGATCTGCTCCCGTACTGGCGGCAACACGTCGGGCACGGGATCGGGCTCCGGAACCACGAGTCGCCGTTCCTCGACCTCGGGGATCACACGGTCGTCGAGGCGGGGATGGTGTTCACGATCGAGCCGGGGCTCTACTCGGATACGGTCGGCGGCTTCCGGCACTCGGACACCGTTGCGGTGACAGAAGGTGGAATCGACATGCTCACCGACTACCCACTCGACATTCAAGACCTCGTCATCGAGGCGTAGCCAGCGCGCATGGCAGACGACGGCTATCTCTCAGAGCTCGCGCGCGAGCTCGCTGCGGATGCGCTCGAGCGGTTCCTCCGCTACGTCCGGATCGACACGGCGTCGGACCCGAAGTCGACGTCGTATCCGTCTAGCGGGAAGCAACTCGACCTATTGCACGTGCTTGCCGACGAGTGTCGGGAGGCGGGACTCGCCGACGTGCTGCTCGACGAACACGGCTACGTGACTGCGTCCGTTCCGGCGACGGTCGACCGAGTCGTTCCAACGCTGGGCTTCCTCGCCCACGTGGACACCTACCCCGGCGTAACGGGCGCCGGTGTGAAGCCGCAGGTCGTCCGCTACGAGGGCGGCGACCTGGCACTGCCCGGCGATCCGACTCAGGTGCTCTCGCCACGGGACACGCCGGCGCTGACGGAGCACGTCGGTCACGAACTCGTGACGAGCGACGGGACGACGCTGCTCGGCGCCGACGACAAGGCGGGCGTGGCGGAGATCATGGCCGCTGCCGCGTATCTCGTTCGCCACCCCGAGATCGAGCACGGGCTGATTCGAATCTTGTTCAACCCGGACGAGGAGGTTGGGCGCGGCACGGACCATCTCGACCTCGCCGCGTTCGGCGCCGATGTCGCCTACACCCTCGACGGGTCGAGCCGCGGCGAGATCGAAGCGGAGACGTTCAGCGCGATCAAGGCCACCGTCACCTTCGTCGGTCGGTCCGCCCACTCGGGAACGGCGAAAGGCGCGCTCGTGAACGCGGTCAAGGCCGCCGGAGATTTCCTCGCCGCCCTCCCGCGCGAGGGGCTCTCCCCGGAGACCACCGACGGCCGCGAGGGGTTCGTCCATCCAGACGAGGTCACCGGGAACGTCGAGAAGACGACCGTCGTGCTCATCTTGCGTGACTTCGACGAGGCGGGTCTCGATGCGCACGCCGAGCTGGTGGGCCGGCTCGCCCGCGAGGCTGCGGCGGGTCGCGGAGCCGAGGTCGAGGTGACGCTCACGCGGGAGTACTCGAACATGAGCCACTTCATCGAGGATCCGCGGATCGTCGAGGCTGCCGAAGAGGCGATCCTCAGAGCCGGGATGGAGCCCAGGCGCGCGAGCATTCGCGGCGGCACAGACGGGTCGCGGCTTTCGGAGAAGGGGCTGCCGTGCCCCAACCTCTCAACCGGCGGTCAGGACTACCACTCGCGCCGGGAGTGGGTCTGCGTCCCGGACATGGGCGCCGCCGCCTCGACGATTGTTCACCTCGCTCAGGTCTGGGGCGCGGTGTCCGGGACGTAGGGTCTTCCCGGCCTGCGACGGACGACCTCCGAGCTGGGGTGGTGACCCCCTATTCAGCGAGTAGGCGGCCCGTCGACGCCAACCTCGGGCTTCGCTGCACTCAGGCGCCTGTGACCACCAGTCTGCGTAGCTAGTACTCACCCCGTAACTCGAGCAACAGAACGGGTGTGCACGTCCGGGTCTAGCAGCTGTCCAGCGCTGATGAGCCTCGGCCGGCCCTCGGCGATGCTCAGTGAGCTGCGGTGTTTGGTAGGTGGTCCGGCGCCGTCACGGCGAAGAGTCGGATGAGTTCGTGTCGTGACTTGAGGTCGAGTTTGCGAAAGACGCTCGTGAGGTGGAACTCGACGGTCTTTGGGCTCAGGAACAGCCTTGCTCCGACGTCGCGGTTCGTCAGGCCGTCTGCTACGAGGGTGGCAACTTGGAACTCCTGGGGGGTGAGACGTTCGGATGCCGTCGGGTCGCGGCGGTGAAAGTGTTCTCCGGTTGCGCGGAGCTCGATCCGGGCTCGATCCGCCCAGGGTTTCGCTTCGATCCGCTCAAAGATCTCCAGGGCGATGCGGAGGGGCTCGCGTGCGTCGCGCCGTCGCCTGACGCGGCGTAGCCGCTCCCCGTAACAGAGGAATGTGCGGGCCCGTTCGAACTCGCTCGGGTCGCGATCGTGCAGCTCGAGCGCGTCCGCGAACGACTGCGCCAGTCCGGCCTCTGACGCCATCAAGGCGCTGCATCTCGCCGCGACGGCGCCAGCCCAAGCTCCGTCCGTCGCCTCGGCTTGGGCCAGCAACCGCGTGAGCTGACCGCGAGCGTCGTCGAACTTCCCGAGCCGAACGAGCGCTTCGATCAGATCGCCGTCGAGCCGGAAGAAGTTCGGCTCGTCCACTCCGCCGGCGACGAGCTTGGCAACTGCCGGTTCGAGCCACTCGACTGCTTTCGCGGCGTCGCCGCGTGCCAACGCGGCGAGCCCGAGGGCGCCGCGTGCACGGACGACGTTGTAGCCGTCATTGGACGCTTCCGCGATCTGGAGCGCGCGGCGGGCGTGTTGATCGCACTCGGCCCGACCGAGCATCGCTTCGACGAGGGCGAGCCAGGCCAGGCTCGCCGCAAGTCCGACATCCGCCGCGACAGCCTCGTTGACACGGAGGGACTCCAGCTCGAGGGCATACGCCCGCGTGAGGCTGCCGGCTCGCGTCTCGAGCTTGGCAAGCTGGTCAAGTGCGTAGGCGAGGAAGCCGTACGCCTCGGACGTACGCACACGGTCGACGACCTGCTCGAGCAGCTCGCGCGCACGCGCATAGTCCTCCAGATAAAGCAAGTCGGTCCCGAAGTTGACCGTGAGCTCGCTCGGCTCCTGGGCCTGTGGCAGGCTCTGCCGGACCAGCGCGCGTGCGTCGGCCTTTCGTCCGGCCAGGATCCAGGTGCGGCAGACGTTCTCGCGCATATGCAGGCTCCCCTCCGGGCTCGGTCCGCCGAGCTGCAACGCGCGCTCCGCGATCTCAACTGCTGCTCTGATGTCGAGGGTGTGCGTCAACGCCATCAGTGCGCCGAGCGAGAGGATGTCAGCCGCCTTCGCCGGCGGGGCCTGCTCGGCCGCGTCGATGGCCAGCGCGTAGGCGCGTCCGAACTCGCCGCGGTCGGCCACGAGATATGAACGGCGGGCGACCGCATCGGCGCGCAACTCCGCGTCTGTCGTTAGATCAGCAACCTCCGAGAGCAGCCGCTCGGCGTGCTCGAGCCATCCCGACGCCTCCGCTGCGAGCGCAGCCTGGAACAAGCGGCCGCAGCGCCTGTCCGAGTCCGGCGTCAGCTCCGCGGCACGCTCGAGCGCTTTCGCCTCGGCCGCACGCCGCCGCGCTTGCGGGCCGTCTCGGCCGCCGCTTCGAGCGCGGCGGCGACGCTCTCATCCGGCTCTATGGCTGCGGCGGCGAGATGCCAGGCTCGTCGGTCCGACCCGGCGGTGAAGGAGCCGAGCGCCGCGTGGGCGCTGCGTCGATCTCCGGCGGCTGACAGTTGGTAGACGGCGGATCGCGCGAGTGGGTGGCAGAACTCGAGTCGCTCGGCGTGAAGCAACCCGGAGTCTCTCGCTTCGCCGAGCGAGGCGGCAGCCGACGGGGCCGTGTCGAGGACGGACCGGAGTGACGCCTCATCGCCGGGCTCCCCGGCCGCAATGAGCAGCAGTGTGCGCCGCGCGGCGGGCGAGAGCGTCCGAACACGCGCCAGAAACGCTCGCTCGATCTCGGCGCTGACCTGGGGCGGCTCGCCGAGCGGCAGGCTTCCCGAACGCTGGTCGTCCGCGAGTGCGCGCGGGAGCTCTAGCAGTGCGAGCGGGTTTCCGCGGGCGAGGCCGATGAGCTGCTCCGCCGTGCGCTCGGCGAGGTCGGGCTCGCGCGAAGCCAACAGCCGCCGCGCGGCCTCCGCCGACAACGCCGTTACCGCCAAATCCGGAACTCCTTCCGCGCGAAAGGTCGCGACGTCGGGCTCGCGAACTGCGAAGAGCATGACGATCCCCTCGGCGTGGAGCCGTCGGGCGGCAAACGTCAGCGTTCTCGCAGAGGCGTCGTCGAGCCAATGTGCGTCGTCGAGCAGGCAGAGGAGCGGGCGGTGCTCGGCGGCGGCTGCGACCAGGGCGAGCGTTGCGGCCCAGACCGCGAGCCGGTCCCGGACAGGGCCCTCCTTGAGCGCCAAGGCGGTAGCGACGGCGCGCGACTGACGAGGCGGTAGTTCGGGGAGCGAGCCGAGGATCGGCAAGAGAAGCTGTTGCAGCCCGGCAAACGCGATCTCGGCCTCCGACTGATCCAATCGCCCGCAGGACCTGGAACCCCGTCGCCGCCGAGGCTGTCGCTTCCAGCAGGGCCGTCTTGCCAATCCCAGCTTCCCCCGCAGCACCAGCGAGCTGCTACGACCGCTGCGTGCCTGCTCGAGCAGGTCCTCGAGTCGCCTCAGCTCAGTGCTCCGACCGACCAGCACGCCCCAGACGGTAAGCGGTTCCGCACCTCGGGACAACGGCCACCCCCCAGGACGGGCCTGCGCCGGTCCAGGGGTCTCCCCGAAGCGGCCAGACAGTGCGCCGATCAACACTCTGTTCGACCTAGTCGAAAGAGGAGACCATGCGCCCGAGCTTCCTACTCTTGATCCCCTGCGTTGGAGTCGCGCTCGTCGCCGTCGCGCCAACTCACGCCGGCCGGTCAGCGACGCCGACCCTTAATCCGTCGCCTCCGTCCTACTACACCTGCAACACCGTCGGCAACGGCACGATCTGCACCGGCAGCCCGCCCATCGAATCGTACGGGCCGATCGACACGGCGCTTGAGGGTCCTCCGATCGTTTGCGGCACCGGGGCCCGGACGTTCGACGTCTTCGATCAAGCAACGGACCAGGTGTCGGCGCGACGCGTCTACGACGGTGACGGCAATCTCGTCCGTCGTGTCCTGAGAGACGACTACACGCTCGGCCAATTCAGTAACCCGTTGACCGGGTCGATTCTTCCCTACGACCAGAGCGACATCAGGACGGACGTACTGGCCGTCCCCGGCGATCTCAGCTCAGCGACCGAGACAGCGACCTGGAACATCCACTACCACGCCCTAGGGAACGGCGCCCCCGCCTTCATGCACACCGGCCGGACGATCACCGCACTGGATGGCACGATCGAGTTCCGCGCCGGCCAGCTCAACTTTCTCAACGTCTTCGTCGACGGCGACACCGCGCTGCTCGAGCCGATCTGCACCGCGCTCGGAGCCTGAGATGAAGCGCCCGCTACTCACCGTACTCATCGCCGCCGTCCTCCTCGCAGCAAGCGCAGCGGGCTCGACGCCATCAGACCTCAAACAGAGCTACCTCTTCACACCCGCCGGCCGGCTCACACCGCTTCATGCCGCAACGACCTACCAGGCGAGCCTCTTTCCAATCCCACTGCACGTAAGGGTGCCGACGCCCGGTTGGTCGGGTGTGCAGTGGAAGTCGGGCAGCGACTACTTCCGAGGCGGCGGCCCGCCAAACTACGGCTGGGTCCACTCTCGGCCGCGGATCCACGACCGGGCCGGGGCAGGGCCTGATCTTAATCACGACCGCCTACACCCGCACTCCCTCGGTCACCCGAACGGTGAACGTGCTGCGCACGCGCGGCCACGGTGCAACCTACGACCCGACCTCACCGGTGACCGTCGCCGGCTTCCCTGGGACCCAGTTCGACGGCCGGATCACAGGCGCCAAGAACTTCGATCACACAGGGCACACCACTTCATCCCCTTCAGCCCCGTCTCGCACGCCGCCAAGTACTACCCCGACGAGTACCCAGTCTACGGCGACATCTTCCGCGTAATCGTTCTCAACGTACGCGGCAAGACCGTCGTCGTCTACATCGAAAACGTCGCGCTCCCGCCGCAGGAGTTCCCAACGTTCCTGACCAAGTCGGAGCAGATGCTGGGCTCGCTCCGGTTCCCCGCCGGAACAAAGAGAGGATGAGATGAGATGGCTCACCCTCACACTCTGCGTCGCCGCGGTTGCGCTCTTCGGCGCGCGCTCCGCGACCTC
>CAWIKU010000014.1:0-14741 GCA_963836705.1 uncultured Actinomycetes bacterium
GCGGTACGGGCGGCGCGTAAGTCGCGACTGGTGAATCCCCGCGACGGAAAGCTGAGTGAAGTTGGATGGCCGGACAGGCGTTTGCCGCCAGCTCGCGACCCGACCCCTCTTTCGAGCCGCTGGCGCCCATCCGGCCACCCTGTTATCCGCACGCATCTCCCCACGCGTGGGACATCTCGTAGATACCCGGCTCCGATCTCACGAATCGCCGGCCGCCGATAATTTACGAGGCGTTGACGATGTTGATCGGCTCCCTAACAGCGTGCGGCGACAGGAGCACGGCCGACTTGCAGGGCCGGCTCGCGCGCCGGCGAGCGTGGGGCCGCGGCGACGGTGAGCGATCTCGGCTAGCGGTCCGCGGACGACCCGCTAAGGCATCGGCTTGAGGTCTCGCGTGTCAACTTCCTCGACCTCTCCGTCGTCGTCGGTCACCTCGTAGACCGGGGCGGAAGTGGTGCTTCGTCCTCCCACGTCCTCGTCAGAGGGCCGTTTGGGAACCCCGGGGAACTAGGGCCGGCCCAGATCCTTCTTTCGGTTAGACGGCAACCGCCATAGCGTGCCGCCGCGAGGCACGTAGTTTTGCGGTGGTGCTTACGAAGGGGCGGACCTGCCAGACTGCAGGTCCGCCCCTTGCTGTCGCTGTTCTATGGGCCTTGCAGGTACGGCCCGAGGACCTCGCAGCCGCCGGTTTGGAGGTCGGGATGTGGTCCGTGTAGGTCAGAAACCGTCTCAGAGATCGGGGAGGAGAGGTCAGCCACCGGATTGGTTGGATCCCCGGTGTACACGTAGACATCGACAAAGGCGAAAGACCCGGCATTGACACTCAAGGTCTTACCACCGGTGATCGAAAACTTCTCGAACAGACCTTCGTAGGTAGTCGTGATCGTGGCCGTTCCGCCAGCGATCACGGCGGGCGATGTTTGCTTCATCGGCCCGGCGGCTTTGAGCGTGGTTGATCTTCCATTGTCGGCCGTGAAGACGCCGACGAAGGTGCCGCCCATGAAGTACGTGCCGTTGCCCGTGTCGCGGAAGACAGACGTGATGTCAACGACGGCCGTTCCCTCAACGCCGCACAGGGGGTGGCGAGGCGTCGTGAACGAGAAATGCGTGACCACCGTCGATCCGGCCGCGAGACCCGTCGCCGCGGTAGCGCACGCCAGCACCGTCGCGATGGCTAGCGGTAGAAGCTTCTTTCGCATGACCTTGCCCCCTCCCGTTCCGATCGTGACAACTGTCGTGCCCGATAGCGACCTCATGGTCGGTTTCCCTTCGATCGGATTCCATTACTTGCTCCTCGACCGTAGGTCTCGGCGGCCGCCACGACCAGCGTGGCAGCACCCCGATCCCCCAGGGGCCACCACCGCCTCGACCGTGATCGTCGTGATCGTCAAGATCACGACGGAGTCGCGGTCGCTTCGCCACGAGCCGCACGCTGACGAAGTGGTGGCCCTGCGCGGCTAGCCGGTCGCCGTCTTGACGCTCGAGCTAGTGGCAGATCCGTGCCCCGGTCGCGTCGGTGGCCCGCAAAAGAGAATGGCGGAGCGCTGCGGTTCGCAGCGCTCCGCCCTCGGTGTCGTTATCCGCGTGAGAAGCTGCGGCGTGCCGGCAGGCTGGTGAAGCCGGACTTGTCGCGAGCCTTCAGCGTCACGGTGAACCGGCCGGGGCCGCGGAAGCGGGCCACCGGGGTCCAGTGACGCGTGTAGACGCCGCACGGCCGTGGCGCGATCAGCGTCGCGAAGCGGCGGGTGTACGAGAGCTTGCCCGGCCGCGAATCGGTCTCGATGATCGTCAGGTTCTTCAGCGAGTCGTCGCAGATCCGGAACCGTGCATACATCGTCGAGCCGATGAACCGGGCCGACAGGATCGTCAGCGTCGGCCGCTTGTTGGTGATAGGCGCCGTCGGCGCGATGATGGCAGTGGTCGCCGAGTTCGTCGTGCCCGTGCCCTTGGCGTTGCGGGCTGTGACCTTGACGCGGATGCGGAAGCCAAGATCGCCGGCCTTCGAGCAGGTAGGACTTTGCCGTCTCCCCAACGACGTTTGCGCACGCGACGATGTTGTCGGCGTCACAGCGCTGCCACTGGTAGGCGAACGAGGTCGGGTTACCGGTCCAGCTTCCTTCGTCGGTTGTCAGTGTCTGGCCGACGCGGGGCGTGCCGGAGATGATCGGATGGTCGGTCGCCCGCGGTGCGTTGCTCGAGGTCGCAGCGAGCGACCGTCTCGGACTGGGCCGACTGGGCCGAATCCGACCCGTCCGCGTTCGTCGCTGTGACTCGCACACGCATGGTGTGGCCTGCGTCTGCACCGACGAGCGTGTACATCTTCTGTGTCCCGTTGGCGACGCTGGCACAGCTGTTGCCGCCGCCATTACAGCGAAGCCACTGATAGGCGAACGTCGTCGGGGTGTTGCTCCAGGTGCCGTCGGACGCGGTCAGCGTCTGGCCGACAGTCGTCGTCCCGGTAATCGTTGGCGGCGCTGTGTTTACCGGGGCAACCTGGGTCGCCGCCTGACCGACCCCGACAGCCGCCGCGAGCGCGAGCAGCGATGCGGCGATCAGGGCAATAAGACTTACCTGCCGATTTTTCACGGTGTTCCCTCTCATTCGGATGACCGGGCGGTGCCCGGTTGACGAATCTCGAGCACGCCGGTTGGCCGAGCGCACTCTCGAGTTCTCGTCTCTCATCCCGTGCTTCCCCGACGTACATCAGCCAGGGTGAAGCTCGCGTAAGCCAGACGTAAAAACGGCTCGCGAATCCCTCGATCCAGGCCGCGACGGCCGGGCGGACTCCTGCCAGGAGTGGGCTGAACCTAGACCAAGGCGGGCACCGAACGCGACGGACGGCAGATTCTTCGCGGCGGGACGGCGACGTAGCGTTTGTAACTGGCGGCCGGGCCGCATCGGGTAGTGCTGTCGGGCGACCACGGCCCAACGGCTCTCGACCCACCTGTGGTGATGCGCCCGGCCCCGCTAACGATTCAACTGCTGGGCTTCGAGGGACCGCGCCCTCGCGCGGCTGACTCCCAGCGCGTGGCAAGCTCGGCGCCGTCGAGTTTCTCGGCCGCCTCGAGGGCGTTGCCCGCCCGTTTCGACGTCGTCCGTCCGAAGGCTCCGAGGAGCAACCATTTGCGGGTCAGCCGGACGAGGCGCAGCTTGTCGTCCGCGAGGTCGAGTTTGCGCTTCGGGTGCAGGTAGAGGTCGACCGCGACCTTCTTGACGAGTGCCGGGTCGGCAGGCGCACCGGTTGCTCGTTCGAGCCGGTCGGCCACGAGCGAGCCGATCAGCTGGAGCTCGCGAATTCCGGTCCGCACCGCGATCGCGATCGACGCCGAGCTGGAGGCGAGCATGACCCACGGGACTCGGGTGAAGCGGGCGCCACGCGCAAGGATTCGGACGACGGGAACTGCGAGGACGACAACGCGCTGGATCTTGTCGGCCAACTCTTCGGTGTCGCGCTCCCCGGCCAGGAGCCGCCTCGCTTCGGCCGCGGAGGTCACGCGCGCGTCGGTCAGGAGCACGCGGTCGATCGCGGAGTCGACGAGATCTCCGACGGCTCTGACGAGGGGCACGAGGGCCGTCCGGGTGGCGGAGGTTGCGCCGGCTCCTGCGGCCAGGGCGCGAGCCCGCAGACGCGGCGGCGTGCTGGGCTGCTGATCGACGGGCACGCCGGCACACTAGGCGATCGAGTCGATGTCGCGGCGCAACCACGGCTGCTAGTACGTGTACTAGCCCGTGCCTCTCTCCGCGCGCATTCCGATGGTCGCCGTCGTGGCCGCGCTGGTCTCGGCGGCTCTCGTCGGGGGCTGCGGGTCGGGTGGAAAGCGTCCGGCGACCACCGTCTCGACGACGAACCCGGCAGCAGCTGCCGGGGCGCGAGATCGCTGGGGAACCGTCTGGCTGTGCCGACCCGGTTTGGCCGACAACCCCTGTCTCACCGGCCTCTCGACGACGGCCGTGCGAGCCAGCGGTGCGAGCCGGATCGAGCCGGCCCGGCCGGCGGCGAATCCGCGGGTCGACTGCTTCTACGTCTACCCGACGATCAGCGGCCAGTCGACGATCAACGCGAATCTCCAGGTAGGTCTTCGGGAGCGCCTGGTCGCGAACGCGCAGGCGTCGCGGTTCTCACAGGTTTGTCGAGTGTTCGCGCCGGTCTACCCGCAGATCACGCTGGCCGCACTCGAGCACCCGGCCCGGATCACCCGCGCCGATGCGTTGGCGGCGTACGACGGCGTGCTCACCGCGTTCCACGACTATCTGACTCACTACAACGACGGGCGCGGGATCGTCTTCGTCGGACACTCGCAAGGGGCGGTGATCCTGACCCGCTTGCTACGGCGCGAGGTCGACCTCGACGCCACGCTTCGCCGGCGCGTCGTCTCGGCACTTCTGCTCGGCGGCAACGTCACCGTCGCCAAGGGGCGCAGCGTCGGCGGCAGCTTTCTGCACATCCCCGCGTGCGCCTCGCGTCAACAGACCGGCTGCGTCGTCGCGTACTCGAGCTTTACCTCCAGACCGCTGACGAACAGCCAGTTCGGCCGCACGACTTCGGACGCTGGAGTAGGTCTGCTCGCGCCTCGCACCCTCGATCGGAGCCTTCAGATCCTCTGCGTGAATCCGGGTTCGCCGTCCGGCGGTCGAAGCGCGCTCGATCCGTATGTGCCGACGCTCGTACTCGCCTTCACCGGGAACACGCTTGGCGCGAGGACGCCGTGGTTCGCCTTTGCGGGTGGTTACACAGGCCGCTGCCAGTCATCGGGCAACGCCAATTGGCTCCAGGTCACCCACAGCCGCGCCCGCACCGACCGGCGACCCGACTTGACGCGCTTCCAGCAACCCATCCTGGGGCTGCATCTGCTCGACGTCAACATCGCCCTCGGCGATCTCGTCAGCCTCGTCCGGGACGAGGCAGCCGCCTACCGACATTCATGATCGAGAGCTGGACAGCGATTACGTCCGACCGGCCTCCTCGACCCGCACCGCGATCAGCTTCCGCACCAACTCTTTCGGCAGTGGCTCGCCGACAGGAAAGTGCAGCGCGCTCTTCGTCATCGTGTACCCGTGCAGCTCGTCTGCGAGCTGCGGAAGAACCGAGCCGCTGAAGGGCAGGTAGCTCAGATGATTCTTGAACGCAGCAAAGCCCGCGACCGTCTTTCCCTGCACGCGGAACGCCGGCACACCGTAGGAGATCACCTCTTCGGCTGCCGGGAGGAGTTCGAGAATGGTGCGGCGCAGTGTCTGAAGCGCGCTGCGCTTCGGCTCCTCGACACCTCGCAGGTACGCGTCAACCTCCTGAGCGGACACCAGCGTCGAGTCTAGACGCGGCCGTCGAACATGCACGGGGTGGGGGGTGGGCTGCCGTTCTGGCGCGCGGCTAGTTCTCGATCGTGACGAGCGTCCCGATCGGTGTGTACGGCCAGGCCTGCGCCGCGGCGCTGAGCGGGAGCTCGACACAGCCGAGGCTCTGCGGTGTTCCGAAGGAAGCGCGAGTGAAGGCGTGCAGGGCTTCGCCGCCGTGGAAGTAGCTGATCCAGCGGATTCCAGGGTCGTCGTAGTGGCTGCCGTCGGGGTTGGTGCCACTCATCCGGCCGACCGGAATGTGTTCGAAGACCGGCCAGGTGCCAAGCGCGGTCGGCGCGGCCGGCACGCCGGTGTTCCCCGGGGAGGTGAGCACGGTACGGCCGTTGTGCCAGAGAGTCAGCAGTTGCGGGAGGTTTCGATGCACGTACACGTAGCTGTAACCGGCGGTTCGCCGCGTGCCGGCGACGGCGTCGCCAAGCAGTGCGTGCCACACCTGGGAGCCCGCGATGCCGTCGACAGCGAGGTGGTGCTCGTCCTGAAACATCATGACGGCGCCGCGCGTGATCTCGTTCGGCTCGCCGGTCTTCCAGAGCGCCTGCAGCTCGGGCGGGCTGTTCGGATACCTCCACTCGAAGCGTCCGGCGGGTGGATCGACGGCGGCTGCTAGTTCGCCGCGGGGCGTCTGCGCGACAGCCGCCTGCGTCGGCTGCCAGTCGAGCGGCAGGTAGCCCTCCTGAGCGAGCAACTGCTGGAGGCGCAGAAACGAGGCCGGCGCGATCGAAAATCGAACGTTCGAGCCTACGTGTGCGTGCGCACCGGTCGCGCCGGCGATCACGAGCGCCGACGGCAGACGCACCGCGACCTCGGAATTGAACGGCAGCCCGCCGCCGGACGGCCGAAAGACGAGCGTATGGTCGTCGACCACCCGCCACTGGCCGGCCCCGGTGGGGACGAGCGGACGGCCGCCTGCCGCCGAACAGGCGTGAAACGGGCTTCGAAAACGTCAGCCTGATCGGCCCGAGTGGATTCACGTGCACCTTCGGCCCCGGCGAGACAAGCACAACTGGTCGTTTCGAGCGCGGAAACCAGGTGAGCCGAACCGGCGTGCCGAAACTCTCCCACGGCCGCACGGCCGCGGCGATCGCGACCGAACCTCCCGCAGTCTTCGTCGGCAGTGTCACCGTGCGGCCCGTTGCAACGGCGCCGGCGACGGAGACCCGATCAACCGGGGTATCGAAGCGCACGCGCACAGGTGCGCCACGCGCGACCGTCAGCCAGCGGTTACTGATCGTCGCGACCGGCGATCGAATCGGTCAGCGTCTGATGCCGCGTCGCACCGAGCGCCCAGCCCTCCCAGCCCGGCCGACGAACCACGACCGACAATGAGATCCGCTCGCCCGCGGCGACCTTCTGGCGCGGAGTGAGCCGACCGTGCGAGACGACAACCGGGACAGGTCGACCGTCAGCTCCCCGCGCGTGAACACTGACGAGCGAACCCGCAAACGGTTGCAGCTCCACACGCGCGAGCGCGGACCCATCCGCGACCAGCCGCACGTTCGAGAACATCCAGACCAGCACCGCCCCCGCAGCCGCAATCACGACGACTCCAATCACGAACCAACGCCCACGGCGGCTGGGCGTCCGACGCGGCTGCGCTCTTCTCCGCGCTCTTGATGGCACCAGTTCGGTCACGGCAGGTCACAGTAGTCGTCAGGTACGAGGACGGTCGCGCGCGATTTTCGCCACTCATCGACCGAAATCCGCCGCCGGTCGACGGCCTGACTCAGCGAGCGTTTCCCCGGCCAGGAGGACGTCAATACATCGGATGGCCGGGCGGGCGCTGCCCTCGCGCAGAGGGAACGAGGGCAACTGGCGTCGCGTCCGGCCGCTTCCCTGTTTGCGACTTGCAGACGAGACGCGTCAGGGAAGACGGATATCTCGGCTGTCGGCCGCCGCGCGATTCTGTTGCTCGGTCAGGTCGGAGCGACTGACCGGAGTGACGATCGACCAGTGGTGGCCGACGGGGCAGCGTTGGACTCGCCAGGGGCCAAGCCGGAGCGCCTTGACGGACACACCGGGAATCCAGATGGTCGTGAAGAGATGCTCCTCCCAGCATCGAACCACCACGCTGCCGGCGAGCGGATAGCCGCGCCGCCTCAGCACGATCATCTCCGGAAGAACGCTCACCGCGAGCACGAGTAGCCGTTGCGTCCGCGACCGCCGACGGGAGCGCCGCCGCCCGCGAAGGGCGCTGGTCTTCATGCCCTCGACCCTATACGCGAGCTCCTTGGTGTCGTTTGAATTTCGGGCGCGACGGCAAGTTAGATGAGGCTGCGGCACCTGAGACGGATGTGTTCACCGATCCAACCGGCGCCATGTCGACGACGATCTCGCCGGCGAGGTCAAAGGGCTCGGCCGCGCCTAAAGGAGCGACATCGATCAACTGCAGCTATCACCTCGGATTCTCGTTCCCTGACGGCTCGAGCTTCACAGCCGATGGGACCGTGACGGGCTTCATCACGCCTGCCAAGGGCTGAGAACCAACGGAAGGTCCGTGGTTCCGTCTCGGACGGGACCACCGACGAGTTTGATTCAGACGACGGTCAGAATCCGTGTGCTTCCCTGCCGCGGTGATCTCGGCACGCGAGCTGACGAAGGACTATGGCGACAAGCGGGCGGTCGACTCGCTGACCTTCGACGTCCGGCCGGGGATCGTCACCGGCTTCCTCGGCCCGAACGGCGCGGGCAAGTCGACGACGATGCGGCTCGTGCTCGGCCTCGACCGGCCGACAGCCGGCAACGTGATCGTGAACGGCAAGCCGTACGCCCGGCACGCGGCGCCGTTGCACGAGGTGGGCGCGCTGCTCGAGGCGCGGTCGATCCACACGGGACGGTCGGCCCGAAACCACCTGCGCGCGCTCGCGCAGACCCACGGCATCTCGCGCCGTCGCGTCGAGGAGCTGATCGACCTCGTCGGGCTACACGATGTCGCGCGCAAGCGCGCCGGAAAGTTCTCGCTCGGCATGGGCCAGCGGTTGGGGATCGCGACGGCACTGCTGGGCGACCCGCAGACGGTGATGCTGGACGAGCCGGTCAACGGTCTCGACCCTGAGGGCATCCAGTGGATTCGCGGGCTGTTGCGCGGGCTCGCCTCCGACGGTCGTACGGTGTTCGTCTCGTCGCACCTGATGAGCGAGATGTCGATGACGGCCGATCATCTGATCGTGATCGGAAAGGGTCGGCTGATCGCCGACAGGAGCGTGCAGGAGTTCGTCGCGGCGGCGTCCAAGGATCTCGTCCGCGTGCGGACGCCCGATCTCGTGGCGCTGCAGCAGGTCGTCGCGCGGCTGGGCGGCTCGGCGGAGGCCGACGGCGACGGCGTGTTCGAGGTGTCCGGCGTCGGCGCCGAGGAGATCGGCCGCGCGGCGGCAGCTCAGGGGATCGTGCTGTTCGAGCTGACGCCGCACCAGGCGTCGCTCGAGGAGGCCTTCATGGAGATCACGCGCGGCGAGCTGGAGTACGGCCACGAGGAGGCCGTCGCATGACCGCGGTTCCCGCTCTCGCCGAGCCAGTCCGTGGGGTCACCCAGGCGCGCGTCGTTCGCTCGGAGTGGACGAAGTTCTGGACGGTTCGCTCGACGAAGTGGTCGCTCCTGGTCGCGACCGTGCTCACGATCGGATTTCCGATCCTCGCCTCGACGGTCATCGCGACGCACTGGGGCTCACGGAGCCCCGGCGACCGCGCGCACTTCAACCCGCTCGACCCGGCACTGATCGGTTCCCAGATCGCACAGCTCGCCATCGGCGTGCTCGGTGTGCTCGTGGTCACAGGCGAGTACTCGACGGGCATGATCCGCGCGTCGCTGACCGCAGTTCCGAAGCGGCTGCCGGTGCTATGGGCGAAGGCGGGTGTTTTCGCGACCGTCACGCTCGCGCTGATGGTGCCGTCGGTTGTGATCGCGTTCGTCGCGAGCCAGGCGATCCTCTCGCGTCACCATGCGAGCTACTCGTGGCACCACCCCGGCGTCTCGCGCGCGGTGATCGGCGCCGGTCTCTATCTCGGCGTGGTCGCGGTCATGACGGTCGGGATCGGCGCGATCCTCCGCAGCACTGCGGGAGCCATCTCGGCGTTCGCCGCGGTGTTCTTCGTTCTGCCGCCGCTGATGAACGTTCTGCCGACGAGCTGGAACAACGCCATCTCGCCATACCTGCCGAGCAACGCCGGACGCGCGATCATTCAGCTGACGCAAGACTCGTCGAGCCTTGCACCATGGACCGGTTTCGCTCTGTTCGCAGGGTACGCAGCCGTCGCACTCGCGGCGGGCGCCGTCCTGCTCAAGTTGCGCGACGCCTGAACGTCAGGCGCCGGCACGCTGCCCCGCGTGGAACTGAGTCAACGTGGTGAGCCGGGCGCGACAAGCCCGGTCTCGTAGGCGTAGATCACTGCTTGAACGCGGTCGCGGAGGTCGAGCTTCTGGAGGATGTGAGCGACGTGGGTTTTTGCCGTTGCCTCGCTGATCACGAGCTGCCGGCAGATCTCGGGGTTCGAGAGTCCGTGTGCCAGCAGGTCCAGGACCTCCTGTTCGCGGGGAGTCAGCTCGTCGAGTGCGGGCGGTCGAGGAGCAGTTGCGACAGGTTGCTGGCGTGCGAACTCCTCGATCACGGCGCGCGTAATCGTGGGTGCGAGGAGCGCGTCGCCCCGGGCGACGATCTGAACGGCAGCGGCGATCTCTTCGGGTGGAGCGTCTTTGAGCATGAAGCCGCTGGCGCCGGCGCGAAGCGCGTCGTAGACGTAGTTGTCGAGGCCGAACGTCGTCAGCATGAGAACCCGTGTGCTCGGTTGCGTCGTCACGATGCGACGGGCCGCCTCGATTCCGTCGAGCACCGGCATCCGGATGTCCATCAGAACGAGGTCGGGGCGCAGTCGGCGTGTCTCGGAGACAGCTTCCGCACCGTCGCTCGCCTCGCCGATGACGTTCGTCTCCGGCTCGGCGTCGAGGATCTTGCGCAAGCCGACGCGGACGAGCGGCTGATCGTCTGCGATCAGAACGGTCGTCATCGGATCGGCAGCAGGACGCGCACGGCGAAACCGCCTCCCGGCCGTCGGCCCGCGTCGAGACGGCCGCCGTAGAGCGCTACGCGCTCGCGCATGCCGAGAAGACCGTGCCCGCCGCTTGCTGCCGGCGTCGAGCCTTCTGCGCCGTCGTCGGCGATTTCGAGTTCGAGCGAATCCGATCCGTAACGGACGTTGACGCTCGCCGTTGCGTTGCCCGCATGTTTGAGCGCATTTGTCAGCGCCTCTTGCACGATCCGGTAGGCAGAGAGCTCGATCCCGACCGGCAACTCGCGTGGGTCGCCTTCGACGCGGAGATCGACTGGAAGCCCGGCAGCCCGGAGCTGGCCGACCAGGGTGGGGAGGTCGGTGAGCCGGGGTTGAGGTGTGAGCGGTTCGTTCGTGTCGGCACGGAGCATGCCGAGCAGACGACGCATCTCCGTCAGCGCGCTTCGGCCTGTTCGCTCGACCGTTTCCAGCACCTCGCGCGTCGAGGCGTTCGAGCCTTCGAGCACGCGCCGCTCGGCTCCGGCTTGCAGAACGATCATCGAGACGTGATGCGCGATCACGTCGTGCAGTTCACGCGCGATCCGTGCCCGTTCTTCGACCACCGCCTCCCGCGCCACGAGATCGCGTTCGCGCTCGGCAATCTCTGCCCGCCGTTCGCGGTCTCCGACGACGCGACGCACGAGCACCATCACGACCAGCGTGATGACCGTGAAGGAAATGCCGCCCTTCGGCTCCCCTCGGATCGCGACGGCGACAAACGTCGGCAACGCCAACACCGCCGCCCCGATCACGAAGAGCCGCGTCGATGTCCAGACCGCGAGCGCGTACATCGAGCACAGCCACGCGATACCGAAACTGGCGGTGTTCGGTGGTTTCCACCCGATCGCAATGACATCGGCGATCAGCGCGGCCGAGATACCCGAAACGGCGGGATACCGTCGCCGGATCGCCACCGTGGCGGCCATCAGCGGACCGGCAATCGCGACGACGAACCGTTCGTGCCCGGTAACCGTCCCGAACCACACCTCGAGCTCTGAGCCGATCGCCAGGGCCGCCGCCAGCAGCACGTCGAGCTTGATCGGGTCGATCCGAAAGCCTCCGAGATGCAAAGGGCGCGCGTGCACGTCCTCAAAGGTAAACCGGCAGGAGCGGCGTGTCATCAGCCGCTCGGCCGATCCGCCTTCGGTCCAAAGATCAACCGACCGGCTGACGAGAGGATCGGCCCGCCCGCCGACGACGGAGCAGCTGCAGCGACATACCTTCGACTCGACCGACCACCGAGAAGGAGGCAACTCAAATGAAGAAGCTCTGGGAACGCTGGGCGCCACTGACGGGCCTGCTCGCCGTCGCGTGCTCGCTCGTCGGCGTCATGCTGGCCCTCGACCAACCACAGGACAAGGACTCCGACGCGAAGATCGTCGCCTACTTCGCCGACCACACGAATCGAGTACATGGGGTGATCGGTTTCTTCGTCTTCCTGACCGGCATCCTCTTCCTGCTCGTCTTCCTGGCGACACTCCGCGACCGCCTGCTCAGCGCCGAAGGTCAGCCGGGGGCGCTGAGCGCACTCGCCTTCGGCGCCGGCATTGCCAGCCTGCCGCTCTGGGCGGTCTCGATGCTGCTCGCAGACGCCGCCAGCTTCGCGAGCAACGAATCGTCCGCGTTCCAGCTGGACGCGAACACGTTCCGGCTGCTCGCCGACACCGCCTACTACGCCTGGGTCGCCGCCGTCGTCGTCAGCTCGGTCGTCGTCTGGGCGACCTCCGTAGTGGCGCTCCGAACCGCCGTCCTTCCTCGCTGGTACGGACGCAGCGGAATTCTCGCCGGCGTCATCCAGCTGTTCGGGTTCTTCTTCTTCCCCTTCTTCGTCTGGTGGCTCTGGCTGATCGTCACTTCGGTGCTGCTCGTCGCACGGCCAACCCCGGCGCGCGCCCGCGTGGCGCAGCCGGTGCTCTGACAAGACCCATTGCGAGAGGAGCAAGAGAATGCTGAACACCCGAACCGGCCTCATCCTCGCCGGCCTCACCTTCGCAACCTGGGAGGCAATCGACATCTTCTGGATCAGCTTTCCGGCCGCTGCTGCCGTCTTCGCCGCCCTCTTCCTCGGCAGCACGCTCTGGTTCTGGCGTCGCAACAGCGTCCGCGCGGCAGCGGTGCTGGCCGCCTTGCTCGCGTTCGAGGGCGCAGTCGCCCCGACGCTGCGGGCCATGACGGTGACCAAGGTCGCCGACTTCACACTCGCCCTCGCAGGCCTCCTCTTGGCCATCACCGCGCTCGTACCTCGCCACGGCAGTCGACCGCCTCGCCCCGTGAGAGTTAGGCGGGCGGCCCGACCGAGTACGGAGCCGTGGACAAGTGCCCCGCCGCGTCGACGCTGACGATCATCCGCTCGGTCGCCCGCTGCAGGACGGCCGAGTCGGCGCTCTGGCTCTCCAGCGCCCAGCCTTGCGCCGTCCAGCCCGCGACGGCGCCGTCGAGCCGCCGCCGCCGTTCGGCGGCCGAGATCCCGCTGTCCCCTCCGCCACGGTTGGCGAGGAGCGCGATCACGATCACAAGCGCGACCGCCAGGATCCCGAGGAGCACCCAGACCCACGCAGGCGTTTCGCTGCTCGAGCTCTCGCTCGAAGTCGTCGTCGGGGTCGGCAAGAGAATCTGCCGGGTCGTCGTCTGCTCGATGGTCTCCGTCGTGACCACCGTCGTCGGCTCCGTCGTCGTCTCGATTGACGACGTCGTACCCGCAGCCTGGACGCTCCCGACGACTGCAGTGGCGAGCAGGATCCCGGCGACCAGACACACCCCGAGCCCTGCGAGCTGCAGCGGCTTCCTCACGCGCCGAAAGATACGCCCTGAGCATCATCCGCCGTGTGGGCAACCGGCCTCGGTGCCCCGACTGTTCGTTGTCGCCGCGCATACGATCGGCGAATGAGACAGGGAAAACGGGCGGCTGCGCAGGCCCGCGCCAGTGCGGTCGTCGAGCGTCCGCGCACCTGGGTGGCCGCCGGCGACGACGCATCCCGCCGGGTCGTGGCGGTCTCGTGGTGGCGCCGGTACCGGGACATCGATGGCCCGCTGCAGTCGCTGCTGCTCACCATCTACGTCTTCCTGACGGTCCTGCCGTCGATCCTCGTGCTCGCCGAGTATCTGGAGCGCAACCCGGCGGCGCTCGCCAACCACCTCGTCAGGCGGTATCACCTGACCGGCTCCGCGGCCGGGATGTTGCGCGGGATGCTCGTGGGAGATCACCAGCACGAGCTCGGATCCGCCGTGTTCGCGATCGCAGCCACGCTGATCTTCGGTCTGGGGTTCGGGCGGGTGCTCCAGCTCGTCTATGCGCGGGCGTGGGGCCTCGAGTTGAAAGAGCGACTGAGCGACCAGCTTCGCTTCGCGGCCGTGTTGTTCGTTCTCTTCGGCCTGATCACACTTCTGCTCGTCCAGGAAGCCGCGATCGCCGGCGACCCACCGTGGGCGGGGCCTGCGCTCGCCCCGGTCTGGGTCGCCGCGCTCGTCGGCTACTTCATCTGGGCGCCCCGCTACCTGACCCGCGGTCGGATCGCGGCTCGTGACCTCGTCGCCAGTGCGGCGCTGACGGCCCTCGGGATCGTCGTCCTCATGTTCGTCTCGAGCGTTGCGATGGCGCCGTGGATCGACCTGTACGCGGTCGACTTCTCCGGTCTCGGCGTCTTCATGGCGCTCTTCTACTGGTTGGCGCTGAGTTCGACCGTGATCGTCGTCTGCGCCAGCCTGTCGCCCGTGCTCGCGACCCGCCGGAGCTACCTGACAGGCTCTCGAGCAGGAGACGACGAGAAGGCTTGACGTCAGAGAGGGCGGCTCGCGGCTCGCGCGCAGGCGTCGACGGCGGCGCGCACCGTCGGGTAGAAGCGGTCCGGCCCGATCGCCGCGATCAGACCTGCCTGGTCGAGCTCCTCGTACATTCGCGTGTGTAGGCGCGCGACGGCCAGGGCAATTCCGTTGCGCCGTAACTCGCTGGTGACTTCCTCGAGGGCCCCGAGCCCGGTCGAGTCGGCGTGGGTCGTCGCCTCGGCGTCGAACACGAGCCAGGAGACGGGCGAGGGAGCGGCGCGGACCGCCTCCTGGACGCGCGCCTTGAAGTAACGCGCGTTCGCGAAGAAGAGGCGGTCGTCGAGTCGGTAGACGACGATCCCGGGCACGACGCGGGCGGAGGGATGCAGGGAGATGTCGGCGTAACGGCCGAGGTGCTCGACCCAACCGAGCACGGCGTCATGGGCCTGCGCGCTTCGGCGGACGGTGTCGATCATCGAGAGACCTACGGCGACCACGAGCGCCTCGAGAACGCCGAAGAAAACCACGCACACGGTGGTCACGCCGGCGATCGCGACCTCGACCCCGTCGACTGCTGCGAGAGC
>CAWIKU010000015.1:0-170840 GCA_963836705.1 uncultured Actinomycetes bacterium
GGAGATCGAGATCCGCGGCCGTCCGAAGCCGGGCGTCCATCTCACGGGCCGCACGGCTGCCTGGGCGGAGAAGGTCGGCGCGGGCTCGATCGAGCTTTCGATGACGCACTCCCGCGAGCTGGCCGCGGCGGTCGCGGTCGTGGTCGAGCGATGAGGCTCCTGCCGCTCCTCACCGCCGAGGAGACGCGCCGCGCCGAGGAGGCCCACCCCGGCTCGCTGGACGATCTGATGGCGCGCGCAGGCGCCTCGGTCGCCGAGTTGGTGTTGCGCGGGTTCCCGGGCCGCGTCACCGTTGTCTGCGGCGCGGGGAAGAACGGCGGCGACGGGCGGATCTGCGCGCAGGTGCTGCGCGAAGCGGGCCGTGAGGTGACAGTCGTCGACGGTGTCGGCGATCTGGGCGATCCAGACGTCGTGGTCGACGCGCTCCTCGGGATCGGCCTCGACGGGCAGCCGCGCGAGGATGCCGCGCGAATGATCGAGCTGATCAACGCGGCGGACAGACCCGTCGTCGCGATCGACGTCCCATCGGGGGTGAACGCCTCGACAGGGGAGGTCGCCGGAGCGGCGGTGCGTGCGACCGCGACGGTGACTTTCGGGGCTGCCAAGGTTGGGCTTGCCGTCGCGCCGGGCGCCCTGTGCGCCGGCGCGGTCACGGTCGCGCCGCTCGGCCTCAGGCCTCGCGAGCACGAGCACTCGCTCGTGCCCGCGTCGGTGCTGCTCGACGTGCCGCGCAAGCAGACGTCGTCGACGAAGTACTCGTCCGGATCGGTATTGATCGTCGGCGGCTCGCGTGGTCTGACGGGCGCGCCGATACTCGCCGCGCAAGCGGCCTTTCGGGCCGACGCCGGGTACGTCGCGCTCGCCGCTCCCGAATCGACCCTGCCGGTGCTCGAGACCGCGGTGCTCGAAGCCGTCAAGCGTCCGCTACCGGAGGATGGCGCCGGTCGACTGCTGCCGCGTGCAGTGGACGCGATCCTGGCTGCTGCCGAGAAGGCCGACGCGGTCGCGATCGGCCCAGGCCTGGGGCGCAGCGAGGGAACGGTCGGGCTCGTCCGCATCCTGCTCGAGCGGCTCGAGCTGCCGGTGGTGCTCGATGCCGACGCGCTGTGGGAGCTCGAGCCGTTCGCCCGCGCGGCGCCAACCGTGTTGACGCCCCACAGCGGTGAGCTGGCAGGGCTCCTGCGAACCGACGCTCGCGAGGTCGACGCGCACCGCCTGGATGCGGTGCGGCGCGCCGCCTCGCGCTTCGGCGCCGTCGTCCTGCTCAAGGGCGCCGACACCCTCGTCGCCGCTCCGCGCAGCGGCGTGCTCGTCGCAACCTACGGGACGCCGGCGCTTGCGACGGCAGGCTCCGGAGACGTGCTGACCGGCGTCGTCGCGACGTTCCTCGCGAAGGGGATGGAGGCCCAGTATGCGGCGGCTGCGGCGTCGGTGGCCCACGGCGTCGCGTCGGAGCTGATCGAGCCCCAGGCAGGCGTCGTCGCTTCCGACCTCCTACCGGAACTGCGACGCGCGCTCGGCGGCCACGGGTTGCAGCGCGTTCCGCTCGCGTAGGCCGATGCCGCGCAGTGAGTTCACCATCGACCTCGGCGCGCTGCGCACCAACGCGCGGACGCTCGTGCGCGTGTTGGGGGGCGCCGAGCTCTGGGCTGTCGTGAAGGCGGATGCGTACGGTCACGGTGCGGTCGACTGCGCCCGGACAGCGCTCGAGGGAGGTGCGACCGTGCTCTGTGTGGCGACCGTCGCCGAGGCGCTGGCGTTGCGCGCCGCGCTGCCGGAGCCTCGGATGCTCGTCCTCGGTCCGACGGCGGCTGACGATCTGGCCGCCGCGCGCGAGGCGAGGCTCGAGCTGACCCATGCGGGCGGCGCCGTGCCCGAGGGAATCCCGATCCACCTCAAGCTGGAGACGGGGATGGGGCGGTGGGGGCTGTCCGAGCTTCCGGCTCCGACCCGCAACGTGGTCGGCGTGATGACCCATCTCGCAACCGCCGACAGCGACCTGCCCTTCGCACGCGAGCAGCTCGAGCGGTTTCGAGCAGCGACTGCGGCTCTTGCCGGTGTGACGAGGCACGTCGCGAACAGCGCAGCGGCTCTGCGCCTGCCGGAGTCGCGGCTCGACGCCGCTCGCTGCGGGATCGCGCTGTACGGTCTGTCGCCGTTCGGCGAGGATCCGGCCGCCGACGGCCTCGAGCCGGTCCTGGCCTGGCGGACTGAGATCGCGCAGGCGAGGTTGTTGCGGGCGGGTGAGTCGACCGGCTACGGACGGCGCTTCGTCGCAACGGCCGACACCTGGATCGGGATCCTGCCGGTCGGGTATGCGGATGGCTTCCGGCGCGACCTGACCGGCACCGAGGTGCTGGTCGAGGGGCGGCGACGTAAGGTGGTCGGGACGATCTCGATGGATGCCACGGCGATTCAACTCGAACGCGAGCACGAGCCTGGAACGCCGGTGACACTCGTCGGCCCAGGTCTGAGGCTCGAGGAGCACGCGCGGGTGGCGGGCACGATCACGTACGAGCTCGCGTGCAGGTTCAACTCGTCGCCGGCGCGCGCACGGAGGGTCGTCGATGACCGGCGCTGAGCGTCGTGTGGCATTGCAGGCTGCCCGAGCCGCGGAATTCGACGCGATTCTCGACGTACTGCTCCACGTGAGCGGCGACGAGCGGGCTCTCGACGTCGGTTCGGGCACCGGCGCACTTGCGTTTGCACTTGCGTCGCGCGTTGGTGAGGTGGTGACGGTCGATCGCGACCCGGAGGTCGTCGAGCGTGCCCGAGCGGCGGCGCCTGCAAATGTCGAAGCGCTCGTCGGGGACGGCGAGCAGCTCCCGTTCGGGCCGTTCGAGTTCGATATCGCCGCCAGCGTGCGTACGCTGCACCACACCCAGCGTCCGGAGCTGCTCGTCGCCGAGCTCGCGCGGGTGACGAGGCCCGGCGGCACGATCCTGGTGGCCGACCAGCTCGCGCCGGTCGATCCGCTGGCGGCGTTCGAGCTGAACCGCTTCGAACGCGCACGCCATGCGGCGACGACGCGCGTGCTCTCCGAGGGAGACCTGCGTGCCCTGTTCGACGCGAACCGGCTCGTGCTGCGCCGTCAGGAGATCGCGCGGGAGTCTCGCGGCGTCGAGGACTACCTCGACCTCGCCGGCTGCGAGGGAGAGGAGCGCGAGCATGTGAAGGTGCTGGCGCCGCCCGGTTACCGGGCGACGCTCGGCTGGTTCCTACTGACGCGCGCGTAGCGTTCGCAGGCGCGCCACGGTTCCCGGCGCGAATGCCTGTACCCACGCGAACGGTCTGTACCAACGCGGCACGAAGATCTCCCGGCGATCGTGCTCGATCGCGCCGAGCAGACGCGCTGCGACGAGCGGCGGGTCGACGACGAGCCGTGCGCCGAGCGAGCCGAGCCTCTGGCGCTGTTGGAAGCCCGGCGTCTCGATCAAACCAGGGTTGACGGTATGCACCCTCACGCCCCGCGGCGCCAGCTCGACGGCAAGCGATCGTGAGAGTGCGAGCTGGGCGTGCTTCGAAGCCGAGTAGGGACCGTCGGCGACCGTCCCCGCGACCGAGACGACCGTGGCGATGTGCGAGCTGGGGCCGAGACCCGGCAGGAAGGCCCGCACCGTCCAGAGAGAGCCGAGATAGTTGACGCGCATCACCTGCTCGACCTGCTCGGGCTGGCCATCCAGGAACGTCGACCGCGTGCTGTAGCCCGCGTTGCAGACCAGCAAGCCGATCGCCGGATGGCGGGCGAGGACGCGGGCCGCCACCGCGTCGACGGCCGCGCGGTCTGAGACGTCGCACTCCTCGGTCTCGTCGGCCTCGGATGGCCGCCGCGAGATGCCGACGACCAGCCAGGCCGTGGCGCGCAGCTGACGCACGAGCTCGGCGCCGATTCCCGAACTCGCACCGGTGACGACCGCTACGCGCAGACCCTGATCACGCGCTCGGCGCTCGCCGTGCGGCCCTTCGAGTCGTGGACGATCGCGGTCAGATGGTGGACGCCGCGCTTCAGGCCTCTCGTCCGCCACAGCTTCGAGTAGACACCGCCGCTTTGCCCTGGATCCTCGCCGATCAGTCGCGGGCCGTCGCGGAACACGACGCGCTGGACGTCGGTGGTCGAGTCGGCGACGACGAACAGCTCGTCGCGGGCCAGCGCGCACACGTGAGCGGGCGGCTCGAGCCACGAGACGCTCGGGCCGGAGACAACGTGCAGCGGCGCCTCGCGGAAGGTCGTGTTCGGCATCAGGGCGTTCCCGACGGTGTTGATGTTCTTCGACTCCTGATAGTCGGAGGCAACCACGATCGACGGCGTCGTGCCCGGAGTGAGCTTCGGCGCCTGTGGCGGCAGCCCGAACACCACGAGGCCGCTTGCGGGGTCGTAGAGCGACGCTCCAACCAGCACTTTCTTGTACGAGAGGACGAGCGAGAGCGGATCGACGCCGGACTGCGTGTCGAACGCCTGGGCCACGAGCAACGGTCGCCCCGCGGTCACACGTGTGGTCAGCAGCCGAACCGAGGGTGGCGTCAGGTCGTTCGTCCACGCATTCAGGAGATACTTGCCCTTCTGCGGCCGGTTGGTGTACTCGTCGGCTCGTGAGTCGACGGCGACGTAGAAGCGTTGCAGCCTCGGGAACTGCGCTCCGGCCGCGCCGATGTCGAGTCCACCGTCGAAGGTGAGCGGGTTGACGTCGGTCGGAATGCCGGCGTAGCCCTGGACGTCGTTCTCGTCCTTCGACCCGAGCACGAACGGGTCGATCACTGCCCCGGCCGACGAGGCGAGGATCGACACGCCGAAGTTGACCACGGGCTGGTCGATCTCCGTGAAGTAGAGATGCTCGGCACCGTCCTCGTTCATCGGCGCGCCGACGTAGTTGGGCGGTGGGCCGAACGGCTCCGACGGGCAGCAGTACACCGAGACATGGCTGGTGCCGCCGGACGTATTGCCGAGCTGGACCTTCTTCAAACGGGTCGCAGGCGCGGTGCGGAGCGCCGGCCGTTCGATCAGGAACGAGTACGGGACACGCCGCGTCACGCCGTCGCCGGTCAGCAGGACGAAGCCGTAGTTCTCACCGATCGAGGCCGTCGCGGCGGCGCGGACGACGACCGGAATCGCGACGTCGCCGCCCGGCGCGATCGTGATCTGACCGGGCGCATCGATCACGACCCCGGCAGACGCCGCCTGCGGTGCAAGCGAAACCGTCCACGTGCCCGAGCCGTCGCCTGCGTCGGTGGCGCTCAGCAGCAGCGCGGCCCGCTGTGCGCCGGTCGACACGTCGATTCGCTCGAACGAGAGCGACTGCGGATCGGTGAAGAGCTTCGGATCGTTCGCCGCGAGCACGTTGGCGAGCCCGGCCCCTTCGAGCAGCACCGGTGCCTCCTGGGTGCGGGCGGTGTCGCTCCAGGCCGCAGCGGCGGTCGACATCAGGGCCGACTTGACCTGCCAGGACGACCATCCGGGGTGCTGCTGCAGCAGCAGCGCAGCCGCGCCGGCCACGTGCGGAGTCGCCATCGACGTGCCGGCGAAGACGGAGAACGTCGAGCCTGTGGTCGCGGGCGGGGTGGACGAGAGCACGTCGAGGCCGGGCGCGGAGATGTCCGGCTTCAGCCGGTGCTCGAAGTCGGTCGGGCCGGCCGACGAGAAGCTCGTGATCACGCCGCCCCGGTTCGTCTGCAGTTCCCGGATCCCGCTCGAGACCCGGATGCGCGCTTCGCCACCGCTCGCGTCGGCGAATGCACGCAACGCGCGCCCGTCGAGGTCGGCGATCATCCCCGCCGGGATCGGCAACTGGATGGGAATCGGATTCGCCTCGCCCGGTCTGTTGTCGACGAGCACGATGCCGGCCGCGTCGCCGAGCAGCGCCCGAGCCGTTTTCGAGGCGAAGCTGCAGCGTCCTCGCAGGATCAGCGCGATCTTGCCTGCGAGAGAGCCGTTCGGCAGATTGCCGAGACCGCTGTTCGGGTCGGCGGCGGGACCGCAAAGATATGGATCGGCCGGCTTGCCGTCGGTGCCCACGATCGTCGCCACGTCGACGAGCCGCTGATCGCTGTTCGCCCAGGTCTCGGGTACAGCGGGGATCTGGATCGGCACCGCGCCGAGCGAGGGCGGGGCGCCGACGACGCTCAACGCGGGAGCGAAGACATGCGCATTCGAGACGGCGGCGACGGAGATCGCGTCTCGAGCCGTGCCCGGAGACCCGGCCGAGCCGAGCCCGTAGTCGTCGCGGTCGTTGCCCGCGGCGATCACCGGCACCACGCCGGCGAGGGCCGTGTTGTGAACGGTCTCGTTCATCGCGTCGTTCGCAGGATCGGTCTCGGGGCCGCCGCCCGAGAAGTTGATCACGTTCATTCCGTCCGCCACCGCCGCCTCGAACGCGCTGACGATCTCGGGCGTGTCGGCCTCGTGACCGAACGGCGTCGGGATCGTGAACACGCGGTAGTTGCCGATCCACGCTCGGGGCGCAACCCCTGAGAGGTTCGCCGTCGCGGGATGATCGGGCCCGGCCGGCGCGTTCGTCCCCGCGTCGCCGGCTGCGATGCCGGCGACGTGCGTGCCGTGCGGCTCCGTCGGATCGAAGGCCTGGTTGCTCAGCCTGTCGCGAACCGGGCCCGGGAAGACGCGGGCGACGATCACCTTCGCCGTCGTGTGCCGCTTGTCGCCCTTCGGGAAGCCGGGCGGGTACGAAAAGCCGGCCGGCGCGAGGAACGGATTCGACGTGTCGACGCCGGTGTCGACCACGCCGATCTTCATCCCCTGGCCCTTGTCGCCCGTCGCCGCCTGCAGATCGGTGGCATGGATCACCGACGGGCCGCGGTCCATCGTGCGCGTGTACGTGAAACTCGGATAGACACGGTTCACCGCAGGCAGCCCCATCAGCCGTGCGAGCGACGCAGCGGGCAGCTCGACCGCGAATCCGTCGAGCAGGATCCCGAAGTGCTCCTGGATCCGTGCCTGTGGGATCGCCGTCCGCACCTGAGCCGCGGCGGCTGTCTGCAGCGTTGCGAGGTGCGCCAGGTACGAGCGCGAGGCTCGGGTGCGAACGTCGAGACGTGTCGCCGCGACTGTGCGGCCGAGCGCATGCTCCGTCCCGAACGATGCGAGCGGCGGCGCGGCGAGGCGCACGATCACCCGGGTCAGCCCGCGGCGATGGGCCGGCGGGATGGTGATCGTCCCGGCGCGTACGCGCGGCGAGCCGCTCTCGCGCGTTTCGCGGCGGATCGGCGTCAACGCCGCCGAAGCAGAGGTCGCTGCCACCAGCCCGACCGCGACCAAGAGGACGAGTGGGCGGCGCAAGACAACGCACAGTACCCGAGCTAGTTAGAGTCGCTGGCGATGTTTGCAGGAAAGAACGCACTCGTTCTCGGTGTCGCCAACAAGCGCTCGATCGCCTGGGCGATCGCGAAGCGGCTGGCCGACGACGGCGCAAACCTGGCGTTCACCTTCCAGGGCGAGCGCATCGAGAAGAACGTCCGCGAGCTTGCCGAGACGGTCGGGAGTCCGCTCGTCACCGAGCTCGACGTGCGCGACGACGCAGCGATTGAGCGCGTTTTCGGCGAGGTCGGCGCAGCGTTCGGCGGGAAGCTCGACATCCTCGTGCACTCCGTCGCCTTCGCTGCAGCCGAGGATCTCGAGGGGCGCTTCACCGACACGCCGCGAGACCGCTTCTGGATGGCCGTCGACGTCAGCGCCTACTCGCTGATCGCGACGGCTCGCGCCGCCGAGCCCCTGATGGAGGCTGCAGGCGGCGGCTCGATCGTGACGATGACATATCTCGGCGGGGAGCGCGCGGTTCCGCACTACAACGTGATGGGGGTCGCGAAGGCCACGCTCGACTCGTCGGTCAAGTATCTGGCCTGGGATCTCGGTGCGAAGAACATCCGGGTCAACGCCGTCTCGGCCGGTCCGGTGCGAACGCTCGCTGCGCGATCGATCGCCGGCTTTCCGACCATGGAGTCGATCGTCGAGGAGCGCTCGCCGCTCCACCGGCACGTCGATGCGGCGGATGTCGCCGAGGCCGCGGCCTACCTGCTCGGCGAGACCGCGAAGAACGTCACCGGGACGACGCTCTACGTCGACTCCGGGTACCACGCGATGGGCATGTAGCGGCCCCGCGCTTGGCCTACAAGCTCACTGCCGTTGCGCCAGAGCCGGCCCAGGATGAGCTTGCGCGAAGCCGTCGGGTGGCCCGCTTCTGCGCGGGGCCACTCACGTGCCGGCGAGTTGCTGCGGCTTCGCCTCTGCGCTTTCGGCGACGAGCGACTCGGCGTGCTCGGGGTGCACGGCGTAGATCTTGACCGACTTGGTCTTGCCCTTCAGCTGGAGCTCTCCCTGGGGTTCGACGACGATCCCGTCGGTGAGGCCGCGCTGCGTGTTCTCGTCGATCAGGATCGGCCGGCCGACGACCTTCGTGTGGGACTCGAGCCGAGCCGCGATGTTGACCGTGTCGCCCACGCAGGTGTAGGTCGCACGGTGAAGCGTGCCTGTGTAGCCCGCCACGACCGGTCCAGACGCGATGCCGATCCCGATCTGGATCCGCACCTTGCCTCGCGATGCTTGCTCGGCGTCGAAGAGACGGATCAACTCGACCATCTGGCGGGCGGCGAGGACCGCTCGCCGGCGATGGTCGTCGCTGGGTACTGGCGCGCCGAAGATCGCCATCAGCCCATCCCCGATGATCTGGTTCACGATCCCGCCTTCGCCGCCGATCGCGTCCATCATCAGCGTGTAGTAGTCGTTCAGCAGTTCGATCGTCTCGGCCGGCTCGAGCGCTTCCGCGATCGTCGTGAACGAGCGGATGTCGCAGAACATCGCGGACGCCTCGAGATGTTTTCCGCCGAGCGAGAACCCCGACGTGAGCAGATCCTCGGCGACCTCGCTCGTGGCGAACTTCCTGAGCAGCTCGCGCTGCTGGTCCCGAAGACGCTTCTTCTCCAGACTCGCAGTGATGCGCGCGTTCAGCAACACCGGGTTGATGGGCTTGCTCAGGAAGTCCTCGGCGCCCATCTCGACGCACCGAACGACACTGTCGAGCTCGTCGAGCGACGACGTCATGATCACCGGGATCTCGCGGAGGTGAAGATCCTCCTTCAATTCCGCGAGCACCTGGTAGCCGTCGAGCTCGGGCATCAAGACGTCGAGCAGCAGCAGGTCGAAGCGCTGCCGGCGCAGCAGGTCGAGCGCCTCGCGGCCGTTCCCGGCGAAGGTGACCGTGTGCCCCTGCTGCTCCAAACCGCGTCCGAGCAGGAGCCGATTCACCGCGTTGTCATCAGCGAGCAGGATCGTGCCGGGCGAAGGGGAGGGGTTCATGGCGCGGGTGCCGGGCGCAGCTCCGCGAGCGCCTGCTCGAGCGCCCCATACTCTCGCTCGATCCTCTCGACGAGCTCGGCCGTTCCGTCCACCTCGCCGTTCTTCGCCCGCAGCTCCAGGTCCCGGCAGAGCTCCGAGAAGTCCATGGCACCGAAGGTCTGGCCGTTCGACTTGAGCGTGTGCGCCGTCCGCCGGAGCACCTCAGCCTCGCCTCCTTCCTGCGCTGCTCGCAGCGTGGCGAGAAGAGCGGGCGCGTCGCTGAGGAAGGTATCGACGACCTCCACCAGGAATCCGTCGCCGCCGAGCTCCCTCAGGCTCTGCACCGCGCTCGCGTCGAGGGCCATCCGGTCGCCGTTGGCGTCGCCTGTTCCGCTGATCCGACGCGCACGGCCGAGCGCCTCGGCGAGCTCTTCGGGCCGGATGGGTTTGGCGACGTAGTCGTCCATTCCCGCCGCGTAGCACGCCTCGCGGTCCTCTGGCAATGCGTTCGCCGTCATGGCGATGATTCGCGGGCGTTCCCCTGCCGACCAGCGCTCGCAGATCTGGCGCGAGGCGTCGAGACCGTCGAGCTCGGGCATCTGCACGTCCATCAGCACGACGTCGTACGACCGCCGCTCGAGCGCGTCCAGAGCCTCGAGACCGTTCCCCGCGACGTCGGCGCGATAGCCGAGCTGGTCGAGCAGCCGGAGCGCGACCTTTTGGTTCACGGCGTTGTCCTCGGCGAGGAGAATCCGCAGTGAAGACGTCGCGAGCTTCTCGTCGCCAGGGATAGTTTCTGCGGCTTGCCCCTCGACGTGCGGAGCGAGCGCTTTCAGCAACGCGTTGTAGAGCTGCGACGCCTTCACCGGCTTCGCCAGCTGCACTGCGAACGGCCCGGCTGACTGTGCTCCTGGAAGCCGGCCGAGCGACGTCAGGAGCACGAGCGGCAGCTCTCGCTGATCGCGATACCGTCGGATCTCGCCTGCGAGTGCGAGTCCGTCCATCTCGGGCATCATCATGTCGAGCACCGCAAGGTCGAACTTCTCGCCTTGCTCGACGAGGGCGAGCGCTTCGGCCGCGCTGGCGACCGCGACGGGCTCCATGTTCCACGAGCGCGCGTGCCGGGCAACGATCTCCCGGTTCGTCGCGTTGTCGTCCACCACGAGGATCCGCTTGCCTGCGAGCTGCGGCAGGGCGCCTTCCTCGGCCAGACGCGCCGGAACCTCCGCCCCGTCCACCTCGAGCTCGATGTGGAAGGTCGAGCCGTTGTTCACCTCACTCTCGACCCGAATCGTGCCGCCCATCAGCGCGACGAGTCGCTTCGAGATCGCGAGCCCGAGGCCGGTGCCGCCGTAGCGGCGTGTGGTGGAGGCGTCGACCTGGCTGAACGATTCGAAGAGTGCGTTCATCCGATCCGGCGGGATGCCGATCCCGGTGTCGCGCACCGCGAGCGCGAGACGATAGGAGCTCGCTCCGGTGGGCTCGGCGTCGACGTGGACGACGACCTCGCCTTCCTCGGTGAACTTGACCGCGTTCGAGAGCAGGTTGAGCAGCACTTGCCGGAGTCTGCCGGCGTCTCCGACGATTCCCGCCGGAGCGTTCTCGTCGATCAGGCAGCCCAGCTCGATCTGCTTCTCCCAGGCGCGCGGCGCGACGATGTCGAGCGCCCCCTCGACGCATTCCCGCAGGTCGACCGGCTCGTGCTCGAGCTCGAGCTTGCCGGCCTCGATCTTCGAGTAGTCGAGGATGTCGTCGATCACGTGCAGCAGTGCGTCCCCGCTCGAGCGGACGACCTCGGCGAACTCTCGCTGCTCGGCCGTCAGCTCGGTCCCGAGCAGGAGGCCGGTCATGCCGATCACCGCGTTCATCGGCGTCCTGATCTCGTGGCTCATCGTGGCGAGGAAGGCGCTCTTCGCCTGGGTGGCGGCCTCCGCCTCGTCGCGGGCGCGTTGCAGCTCCGTGATGTCGTGGTAGACCCCGAGGAAGCCGACCCGCGCCGCGTCGACGGTCAACGGGACGAGCATCAGCTCGACGTCGACCTCCGTCCCGTCCTTTCGGCGCCGCTTTGTGATCCGATGCGCTCGTCCGTCCGCCAGGGCCTCGCGCGTGATGTCCCGCCCTTCGTCGTGGACGCCGGCGCCGAAGACGAGGTCATCGACCTGGCGGCCTACCGCCTCGTCTGCCGAATGTCCGAACAGCTCCGCCGCCGCCGGGTTCCAACCGGTCACGAGCTCCTCGGCGTCCATGACGACGACCGCGACCGGGCTGATCTCGACGAGGGACTCGAAGTGCTCGCGCTGCCGTTCGACCTCCGCGAACAGACGCGCGTTCTGGATCGCAACGCCGACGTTCGACGCGATCGTGGCCAGCAGGCGGGCGTCGGGCTCGGCGAAACGTCCCTCCTCGCGGATGCTCTGGACGCTGATCGCGCCGATTGCCTTGTCACCGGCGAGGATCGGCACGCCGAGATACGACATCGACGGTGTCCCGACGCTTCCCTTGCCCTCGTACTCCTCCTGCCGATTGAGCAGGAGCGGCTGGCGGGCGTCGAGGATCTGGGTCGTGAGTCCCTCCCCGTACCGAAGCGGCGGCTCGGGCCGTCGCTCGCCCGTCTCGTAGTAGTAGACGAAGTCGATCTGTCCGGCGGCCTCGTCGTGCAGCGCCACGTACGCGATGTCGGCCTCGAAGGTCTCACGGACGCGCTCACCGACGAGCTCGATCAAGGCGTCGAGCTCGAGCCTTGTCGCGAGCGCCTGGCCGACGCTGTTCACGGTGGCCAGCTCGGCCACGCGTTGGCGCGTCTCGTGGACGAGCCGAGCGTTGTCGAGCGCGACGCTGAGGCTGCCGGCCAGCGTCGTCAGGAGCCGCTGGTCGTCCTCGCTGAAGGCGTGTGTGCGGTCGACGTTCTGGAGGGAGATGACGCCCGTGGCACGCCCGCCGACGACGAGGGGGACGAAGAGCGCGGACTTCACCGGCTCGCCGCTCAGCACATACGGGTTGCCGTACTGCTCCGCCACCTCAGGCGTGCTTTCCTCGAGCATCAGCGCCTCCCGCGTCTCCATCACGTGCCTGCGGAAGCCGATCAACGGGATCGGTTGCTCTTCGAGGCGCTCACCGCGCTCGATCACATAGGGGAAGTTGAGCAGCCCGCTCACCTCGTCGTAGATCGAGATGCTCACGACCTGGGCGTCGAACACCTCCTGCAGCCTGTCGCCGACGAGGGTGTAGATCGCCTGCGGGTCGAGTTCGCCGGCGATCGCCGCCTGGACGCTGTTGATCAGCGCGAGCTCGGCGTTTCGCTGCCGGGTCTCGTGCACGAGCCGCGCGTTCTCGAGCGCCACGCTGAGGCTGCCGGCGAGCGTCGTCAGCAGGCGGACGTCGTTCTCCGAGAACGCGTCCGTGCTGTCGAGGTTCTGCAACGAGATCCGGCCGCGGACTCCGTCCCCGGAGACGAGCGGAGCGTTCAGGATCGAGAGCGCCGGCTCGCCCACGACGACGCGGAGCAGCTCGCCCCTGGCCGCCTCCCAGGCCGGCACGTCGTTGATCAGAACGGGCGCGTTGGTCTCGAGCAACGCCCGATTGGTCGGTGAGTACAGCGGAGAGGGCTCGTCCGGGAAGCGGACGCCGCGCTCGATGGCGTAGGGGAACTGGACGAGACCGGCCTCGAAGTCGAATATCCCGATGTCGACGACCTGGGCGTCGAAGATCTCCTGGATCTTGTCGCCGACGACGTCGTAGATCGCCTGCAGCTCGAGCTCGCCCGCCAGCGCCTCCTGGACGCTGTTGATCAGCGCCAGCTCGGCGTTGCGCTGCCGCGTCTCGTGCACGAGACGCGCGTTCTCGAGCGCGACGCTGAGGCTCCTGGCCAGGGTCTCCAGGAGCTGCTGGTCGGAGTCGGTGAACGCGTGCTCCCGGTCGAGGTTCTGGAGCGAAATCACGCCCGTCGCCTTGCCGCCCGCATCAAGCGGCACGTAGAGCACCGCTTTCGGCATCTCGCCTAACAGCAATGGGTTGCCGTACCTCTCGGCCGCACCGGCCACGTCCTCATCGACAAGCAGCGGCTCCCCGCTCTCGATCACGTGGCGCCTGAACCCGATCAGCTCGATCGGCGCGTCCGGGTAGCGAGCACCCCGCTCGATCACATAGGGGAAGTGCAAGAGCCCGGACGCCAAGTCATAAATGCCGATGTCGACGACCTGTGCGTCGAAGACCTCCTGGATCTTGTCGCCGACCAGGTCGTAGATCGCCTGCAGGTCGAGCTCGCCGGCGATCGCCGCCTGGACGCTGTTGACGAGCGCGAGCTCGGCGTTGCGCTGCCGCGTCTCCTCGATCGCCCGTGCACGCGAGAGCGCCGCGCCGACGTGCTGCCCCACGAAGGCGAGCAGCTCCTTCTCCTGCTCGCCGTAGCGAACGTCCTTCGTGTACGACTGCACGACGAGGACCCCAAGGGTCTGACCTTCCGCGGTGAGAGGAACACCGAGCCAGCTTGCCTCCTTGCTCGTGACGCCCACGAGCTCGAGCTCACCCTGATCGATGAGCTCGAGCAGCCGCTCGTTCGGAATCAGCTGGGGCTTGCCGGTGCGCAGCACGTAGGCAGTTGTTCCGCGAGCGTTCCCGCGGCCGAACGCGTCCCACGTGTTCGGGTTGGGCACGTCGACGTCGACGTCGTCGACGTAGTAGGGCCAGCTGATCAGCTGGCGCTCCTCGTCGTAGAGCGCGATGAAGAAGTTGCTGGCGTACATCAGCTCGCCGACGACGGCGTGCATCGCCCGGTAGAACTCCTGCATGTCCTGCGCCGCGCTCGCGAGCTCGGCAATGCGGTAGAGCGCGGACTGCACCTGCTCCGCGTGGCGCCGCTCCGCCTCGGCGAGCTCCGAAGAGTCGCCCGCGCCGGCTGTCACAGCAGCTCGATTCCGGCTCCCGAGGCCTGCGGATGCCGAGCGCACGCGCGCGACATCCTCTTGTCGAACCGATTCCACATCACGACGAGCAGTATCGTCCGCGACGGGGAAGCCGTCCAGTCAGGCCGTTGAACGCTTCGCGATGGGAATGTGAGCAGCGGCGCTAGGAGAACGGCTTGGTCACCATGTCGGCGATCACGAGTAGCAGCATGGCGATGTCGAAGCGAACGATCAGCATGATCCGCTTGACAAGTGCGATCGTCTCGGGATGGGTCGCGCCGTTCGTCTCGACGGAGGCGTCGATCTTCTTCGCGAGCGGCGCGAGCACGCCGATCCCGGTCGTGAAGGTCAGTGCGTAGCCGATCAGGCCGGCGACGATCCAGAACCTTCCCCAACCCCAGTTGGTGTTCAGCATCATCGCGACCCCCATCAGGAAAACGATCAGTCCGGCAGGTGCGAACAGCTTCTCGCCGACCATCGCCGCCTGACGGGCGACGATCGCGATCTCGTCGGGGTCGTTCTTGCGCTCGGCGATGATCCCGAGCAGGGTGAGGAGGAAGCCGCCGCCGATCCAGATCACGGCGAAGGTGACGTGAACCGTCTTGAACAATGCGTACCAGCCGCCGTAGAGGGAGTTCGCGGCGAAGAGCACGATCACCGCGGCGACGATCAGGAGCAGTACGGCGGTGAGTTGGAACGTCGAGCGGTTCGGGGTGATTTCAGCAGGTGTGTCCATCGGCCGATCTAGCCAGGTTCGGCTGCTGATTTCAAGTCGAAAGTGCCCGGCAGCCCACGAGGAGCTCGTCGATGTCCGGTACCTCGCTGTTCTCGTACGTCCACGCCGCGCGCACGATGCCGCCTGCGTCCACGAGGAACGCACAGCGTTGTGCGACGTCCTTGAACCCGCGGAACTCCTGTCCGATTCCGAAGGCCGAGACGGCATCGCCGTTGAAGTCGGAAAGCAGCCCGAAATTGAGGTCGAGCGCCTGCGTCCACGCGATGTGCGTCCACGGTGAGTCGCGCGAGATCCCGACGGGCTGCACGCCGAGCGCCTCGAACTCCGCTCTCCTGTCACGCAGGAGCTCGAGTTCGTTCGTTCAGGTGGAGGACCAGTCGAACAGGTAGAAGACGAGCAGCTTCGGCCCGTCGTCGACCAGGTCGAGCATCGTCAGCGGCTCGTTCGGCCCCAGGAAGACCGTCGCGTCTGGAACGCGGTCACCGGCGTTCAGCATTCGACGAATCTAGACGATTGACCCCCAACTGGCGGTCAATCGTCTGGACAACACCAGCGGTCTGCGATCTGCAGCCGTTGCGCCACGTCGTCGCGGCGTGGGAACTCGGTGCCGATCGCGACGGCGTGCACTCTCTGGCCGCGTAGGAAGATCCACTGGCTCGCCGTCGGCCAGTCGACCAGCAAGGTGCTGGCGTCCGGCGACCAGACGATGTCGCCGAAGGTGCCCGGCCCGGCGAACAGCAGCCGGCTTCGGCCGGGGCGGTCGACGTCGACGAGCCGCAGCTCGGTGCGCACCGGCGAGCGGGCGACCACCGCGATGCGATGGGTGCCCGGCTTGAACGCGGCCGCCGTCAGCAGGCTGCCGAGCGACGAGATCGTTCGCCGTACATGGCCTCGCGCGTCGAGGACGACCACGCGGTGGGGAGACCGCACCGCAAGCAGCTTGCCGTCGGTCGACCATTGCAGCGCCGCGGGGGCGACGTCGACCTGGTGGTGCCACACAACCCGTCCGTCGACGCTGCGCAGCACGATCGTGCTGCCGCCTGAGACGTAGGTGACCGCGAACCGGCGTCCCGGCGCCCACACGGGCGCCACCGCGGCCGCCGTTCGGTCGACCAGGCGGTCGTTGTGGCCGTCGCCGCCGACAACGCGCAGGCCGCTCGCGGCGAGGTAGGCGATCCGCGTGTCCGTGCGCGTTCCGGCCCACGCCGGCCAGGCCACGTGCCGACGGGCGAGCGACCAGCGGACGCCCTTGTCGACGTCGAGGGCGATCAGCTCGTCCCGGCGAGTCGCGACGACGTAGAGCCCGTGGGGCGACCATTCGGCGTCGTCGTAGGAGCCGAGCTTGCGCTTGTAGCCGTTCGCCTCGGCGAGCCACACGCCGCCGCCCTCCGCGGAGACGACGAGCAGGCGTCCGGGAGCCGGTAGCGCGAACAGCGCCGGGTCGGCGTGCTGGACTCCGACGGCCTCCCGTACGCGCTCGAAGACGGCACGGCCCGGTGGCGAGAACACCGCTGCGAGCACCGCGGTCAAAAGAGCCGCGCCGACCCCGGCAAGGAGCAACGCGTTACGCGGGCGAGCGCGGCGGCGTGGGGTGCGCTCGAGCTCCTCGAACGCGCGGCGCACGACCTCCCAGCTCCGCTCCTCGGCGTCCTTCACGTCAGATCCTTCATCCGGTCGAGACCGCGTCGGAGGCGGGAGTTGACGGTGCCGCGAGGCAGCTCGAGCAGCTCGGCGATCTCGCCCGGTGTGTACTCGAGGACGTAGCGCAGCACGATCACGGCCCGGTGCTCGGGCGGGAGGTCCGCGATCCCGTTGAGAGCGCTGCCGTCGGGCTCGGGCACCGGCGGTGCCGGGAGGTAGTCGCCCAGCTCGACCTCGGCCCGGAGCCGACGCGCCCGCGTCCAGTCGATTGCGCGGTTGACGACGATCCGGTGCAGCCATGGAGCGAACGGACGGCGCCGGTCGAAGCGATCGAGGTTGCGAAGCGCGGCCAGGAACGCCTCCTGGGCGATGTCCTCCGCGGCGGCGGCGTCACCCGTGACCAGCTTGGCCGCGCGGAACGCACGCGGCCAGTGCTCGCGAAAGAGCAGCTCGAGGTCGGCGACAGACCCCTGCTGGGCACCCCTGATCCAGGCGCGCTCCGCCACCCGTCCAATCTACGATGGCAGCGGCTCACAAGGTCCATACGAATTCGGGACCTCCTCGGGTCCCGCGGTCGTAGGAGTTGCATGAAGCGTCTCGCGTTCGTCCTCGCCGCCGCCGCCGTCCTGCTGCCGAGCGCAGCCCATGCGGCCGCCTGCTCGCCGCTGACCTGCGCCGCGAGCCAGTTCTCACTTGCCGGAGGCACGATGCTCGGGTTCCGCACCTCCGTCGGCAGTCCGGTGCGCGTCGTCGATCTGCGAACCGGCGACACGAAGTGGGTGCTTCCTGCAGGCGTCACCGCCGGCGATCTGCTCGTGCACCAGCAGGCCCGCACACTCGTCTGGTACGACGCGAGCCGCGGCACGCGCCTGCGCGCGGTGACACTGGCGGCGAAGGGCTACCGGCTCGCCGGCGTGTCGCAGGACGGCACGCGGGTGGTCGTGATGCGCGTCGCGAACGGCGCGACGAGCCTGTCCATCGTCTCGGCTCGCGGCGAGCGAACGATCGCGCTGCCGGGACGCAACTGGAGCTTCGATGCGCTTCGCGGCGACAAGCTCTTCCTGATCAGGTACCTGAACGAGGGCGGCTACCAGGTGCGTCTCGTCCACGTCGGCTCGGGGCGGCTGGAGACGAAGCCGCTCAAGGACCCGCACGAGTCGGGAACGATCTGGGGCTCGCCGTTCTCACGCCTCTCGTCCGGCGACGGCCGCTACCTCTTCACGCTCTACATCGGCTCGAACGGCGGCTCGATGGTGCACGAGCTCGATCTGAAGACGGCAAAGGCCCGCTGCATCGACCTGCCGGGGACGGGCGACTACAGATCGTCGACGTCCTGGGCGCTCGTGCTGGCCAAGGACGAGCGCACCCTCTGGGCGGTCAGCCCGGGCTACGGCCGGGTGGTCGCGATCGACGTCGCCACTCGGAAGGCGACGAGCGCGTTCCGGATCGAGCTTCCCCGGTGGAACCTCGGCATGGGGACCAGCGCCACGCTCTCACCCGACGGGGGACAGCTGGCGATCGCCGACCGCGAGTCGGTTGCCGTGGTCGGCCTCGCGGAGCAGAAGGTGTTGGAGCGGAATGCCGCCCACGCACTCGCGCTCGGCTACTCGCCCGACGGCGCCACGCTCTGGAAGCTCACGTAGCGACGGCCGCGGCCTCGGTCGCGAGCGAGATCTCGCGTACGACCTCGACGATGTCGCGGTTCGCATTCCAGACTCGCAGCTGACGGTCGGCGCCGTTCCCGCGGGCAAGAATCTCGCGCACGCCTTCGAGCTCGCGCTCCGAGCCGAGCTCGCGAGCGTGCGGCTCGACGTCGCGGAGGGTTCGGCGGATCAGCTGCGCCACCGGCACGCGGTTGCGCCTGCCGGTCGCGAGGTCCATCACCGGCGCCTCGAGGCCGTAGCGAGCGGCGAGCCACTTGTTCTCGGTCGTCAGCATCCGGTGCCAGCTCGGGATCTCGCGGCCTGCCTCGAACTCCTCGCAGTACATCTTCACCAGGGCCTGGAAGAACGCCGTGATCGCGACGACGTCCTCGAGCCGCGTGACGGCGTCGCACACGCGCATCTCGATCGTGCCGAGTCGCGGATGGGGGCGGATGTCCCACCAGATGTGCGTGTAGTCGGCGATGCAGCCCGTCCGTTCGAGCTGTCCCACGACCTCGGCGTAGTCGGCGTAGTCCTTGAACCGCGGCGGCGGTCCCGAGCGCGGGAAGGCCGCGAAGACCATCTGACGGCTCGACGACAGGCCCGTCGGCTCGCCGCGCCAGAACGGCGACGACGCCGAGAGCGCAAGCACCTGCGGTAGGTGCAGCAACAGGCCGTTCATCACCTGGATCACCTTCTCGGGATCGTCGACGGCGACGTGCATGTGCATCCCGAAGATCAGCTCACGCCGCGCGACGTACTGCAGTTGGTCGACGAGCTGGCGGTAGCGGTCGCGTGCGGTGATCCGCTGGCGTTCGAAGAGGCTGAACGGATGCGTGCCGGCGCTGCCGACCCGGCAGCCTTCCGAGCGGGCGATCTCGGCGACGTACCCCCGAAGCTGCGCCAGTGAGCGCATCACGTCCCCGGCGGTGCGGCAAACCGGCGTCGTCACCTCGAGCACGGACTGCATCAGCTCGGCGTGGATGTGATCCTGGTGATCGCCGTCCGCGACCGCCGCGAGCACCGAGTCGATGTGCTGCACGAGGTCCCACGTCTCGGGATCGAGGAGCTGGTACTCCTCCTCGACGCCCAGCGTGTACGCGTCGCTCTTCCCGAACGAGTGCTCGAGCACGCTCGCCTGCGAGCTGCCCAGCCCTTCGGCTCCCTTGCCCGTGATCGACGGCGGGAAGATCTGCTTCACGCGGTCAGTATCACCGCTTCCGCCTCGATCTCCACGCGCCAGCGCGGATCAAGCAGTTGCGCCACGATGGCCGTCGTTGCCGGCCGTGTCTTCGCGAACGCCTCGGCGTGTGCGCGGCCGACCTCGCCGATCAGGCTCGCGTCGGTGACGTAGATGCGGGTGCGGACGACGGCGCCGAGGGACGCGCCGGCGTCTGCGAGTGCCTTCGCGATGATCGCAAGGCAGATCTGCGCCTGCTCGTACGCGCCGGTCGGCGGATCGGCGTCGTCCGGCATGATCGGCGCGGTTCCGGACACCCACACGCGGTCGCCCACCCGCACGGCGCGCGAGTAGCCGACGCGTTCCTCGAAGACGGCGCCCGAGGAGATGAGTTGGCGTTCCACGTCGATAGTCTCGCCGTTCGTGGAGGCTCTGCGCGCGATCGACGAGTGGGAGTGCGGGCACGCGGCCGCGGTCGTCACCGGGCGGACCGCCGCAGCACACGGCGACCAGGCCCATCGCTACGACTGGGCGTCGGTCTCGAAGCTGGCGACGGGGGTCGCGGCGCTCGTCGCCGCGGAGGAGGGAATCGTCGATCTGGACGAGCCCGCCGGGCCCCCCGGCTCGACGTTCCGCCACCTGCTCGCCCACGCATCGGGGCTGCCCTTTGATCCAGGACCGCCGATCGCCCAGCCGGGCCGGCGGCGCATCTACTCGAACTACGGCTTCGACGTCGCGGCGGCATTCGTCGCGGAGCGGGCCGAGATGGCCTTCCCCGCGTACTTCGACCACGTCTGGGCCGGTACTGCGATGCGGCTCGAAGGATCGGCCGGCTCCGGGGTCAGCGGCACGCTCGCCGATCTCGCCGAGCTGGCCCGCGAGCTTCAGGCGCCGCAGCGCGTGGCACCCGAGACGCTCGCCGAGGCGGCGACCGTGCAGTTCCCGGGGCTCGACGGGGTCCTGCCCGGGTTCGGGCGTCAGACGCCGAACGACTGGGGGCTCGGCTTCGAACTGCGAGACGGGAAGTCGCCCCACTGGACGGGCTCGCTCAACTCATCGCGCACGTTCGGCCATTTCGGTCGGAGCGGCACCTTCCTGTGGGTCGATCCGGCAGCGGGCGTTGCGCTCGGCGTCCTCTCGGACCGGCCCTTCGGCGACTGGGCTACCGAGGCCTGGCCGGAGCTGGCGGACGCGGTCCTGCGGGAAGCGTCAGTCCGCTAGGAAGTCGACGAGCAGGGCGTTCAGCTCGGCGGGCCGGTCGAGACCGACCAGGTGGCCGGCCCCTTCGACGATCGCCAGCTCGGCGCCGTCGATCTCTTCCGCCAGATGGCGGGCGATCGCGATGAAGTCCGGCTTGTCCTGGTCACCGACGATCACGAGCACCGGCATGCCGAGCGACGAGAGCGGTGCCGGCTCGGGCCAGATCAACTCCGGCTCCTCGTGCGCGGTCTGCAGCTCGAGCGCGAGTCGTTGCTGCGGCCGCACCTCGTCGCGGTGCTCGGGCGCGACCCAGAACTCCATGTTCACCTCGGTCGCCGCGTCCAGATCGCCTGAGTCGAACGCCGCCTCCTCGCGCGCGAAATGGTCACGGAGCCCCTGCGTCCAGTCCCACGCGGGGACGCCGGAGCCGACGAGCACGAGCCGTGAGACGCGGTCTGGATGTGCGAGGGCGGTCCGCAGCGCGACGCCGCCCCCGAACGAGTTCCCGACGAGCGCAGCCGGCAGAAACCTCGTGACGTAGTCGACCAGCGAGAACGCCTCGGTCGGCAGCGGCTCGGTTCCCCAGCCCGGGAGATCCGGTGCGACCACCTCGTGGGCGGCGGTGAGCGTCTCGACCTGCCGGCGCCAGAGTCGAGAGTCGCCGAGCGCCGAATGGAGGAGCACGACCTTCATCGCCGGACGTCCATCATGTGGCTGACATGAGCCTGCTCGACGACTGGCGTTTCTGTCCCCGCTGCGGTGGAACCCTGACCATTGCGGCGGATCATCTCGCATGCGCGGCGTGCGGCGGGCAGTACTGGGCAAACTCGATCCCTGGGGTGCAGGGCATCCTGGAGCGCGACGGGCGCGTGCTCCTGGCGCGCCGAGGTTGCGAGCCGCGTCTCGGGTACTGGGACCTCCCGGGCGGGTTCCTGACCGAAGGCGAGGATCCGCTTGCCGGTCTCCGGCGCGAGTTCCGCGAGGAGACCGGCCTCGAGATCGAGCCGCTCGAGCTCTTCGGAATCGACATCGAGCCGTATGCAGGGCGATTCGTCTTCTCGGTGACCTGGATCGTCGCCGCTCGAGGCGAACCGGTCGCCGCCGACGACGTCGCCGAGTTGCACTGGTTCGCGCGCGACGACCTCCCGGCCGAGATGGCCTTTCCCGGGCAAGCCCGACTTCTCAGCCGCTGGGCGTAAGACGGCTCAAAGATGGGCCGAACGGCTCATGTAGCCGTCCGACCCAAAGCCGATCATGCCGCCATGGACCCGCGCGGCGCGTTGCATCGCATCGAGGACGATCTGGCGGACAGCTGGCTCGACCACTGGGCCGAGGACGGGGTGCGGGCGATCGAGGACTACCTCGCGAAGCACCTTGCGTTCCTCTCGTACCTGGAACGCGACGAAGCTTCCGCCTAACACGTTCGGTCAGACCGCTGCGGCCAGACCCAGGGCCTTCTCGAGCGAGCCCTTCGGCATGGCGCCGATCGCGGACGCCTGCGGCTGCCCGTCCTCGAACAGGACCATGAACGGGATCGACGCCACGCCGTAGCGCTGGGCGAGATCCTGCTGCTCGTCGATGTTGACCTTGACGATCTTCACCTGGTGCTCGTCGGCGATCCGGTCGAGCACGGGGGAGACAGCGTGGCACGGGCCACACCATTCCGCCCAGAAGTCGACGATCACCTTGCCGTCGGACTTCAGGACTTCGGTCTCGAACGTGTCTGTCGTTGCATTCGTTGCCATTGCTTCCTTTCAGGGGTGAGTACACACCTGTAAACGCCGCGGCCGGACGGTTTCTTCCCGCTCGATACGATCGAAACGTGTTCACCCGTCTTCCCGACAAGCCAGATCATCCGGCAATCGAGGTTGAGCTGCTCGGGGTCTGGGAGCGGGAGCAGACGTTCGCGCAGCTCCGCGAGCGGAACCGAGGCGGCCCGAAGTGGTCGTTCGTCGACGGGCCGGTCACCGCCAACCGGTTCGCACTCGGTGTGCACACAGCGTGGGGGCGGACGCTCAAGGACGTCTTCCAGCGCTACAAGGGACTGCGCGGCTTCGACCAGCGCTACCAGAACGGCTTCGACTGCCAGGGGCTTTGGATCGAGGTCGGTGTCGAGCGCGCGCTCGGACTGAACTCGAAGCCGGAGATCGAGGAGTACGGGCTCGAGGCCTTCGCCAGGGAGTGCCGCGACGTCGTCGTTCGTTCGTCGGCCGCGCTCACGCGCGGCTCGCAGCGCCTCGGGCAGTGGATGGACTGGGGCAACGACTACTTCACCTTCAGCGACACGAACATCGAGTACATCTGGAAGTTCCTCAAGCTCGTGCACGCGCGAGGCATGCTCGTCAAGGGTCACCGGTCGACGGAATGGTGCCCTCGTTGCGGGACGTCGCTCTCGCAGCACGAGCTGACGCAGGCCGGCGTCTATCAGGACCGGGCCGACCCGTCGCTCTTCGTTCGCTTCCCGCTGCAGGATCGGCCCGGTGAGTCGCTCGTCATCTGGACGACGACGCCGTGGACGCTTCCAGCCAACGTCGCAGTCGCGGTGCAGCCTGACAAGGAGTACGGCCGCCGTGAGAACGGCGAGTGGGTCGCCGTCGAGCTGAGCGCGGACGACACCTTCGTCGAGCGTCGTCGTGGCGACGAGCTCGTCGGCTGGCGCTACGAGGGTCCGTTCGATGATCTGGCGCCCGGGTCGCAGGTCGAACACCGCGTCATCCCGTGGGAGGACGTCACGATGGACCAGGGGACGGGCCTCGTCCACATCGCGACCGGGTGCGGGGGTGAGGACTTCGAGCTCGGGAAGCTGCACGACCTGCCGGTGCTGACGCCGGTCGACGAGTCGGGACGGTTCTACGACGACTACGGCTGGCTGCACGGACTCTCGACGACCGAAGCTGCCGATCAGATCATCGGGCGGCTGGGCGAAACCGGGTTCCTCGTCGATGCCGGGCTGTACACGCATGCGTATCCCCACTGCTGGCGGTGCGACACGCCGCTCATCTTCCGGATCGCCGACGACTGGTTCATCGCGGTCGACGAGGTCAGGCCGAAGCTGCTCGAGGAGAACGCCAAGGTCGAGTGGGTGCCGGAGTACATGGGGAAGCGCATGGACGACTGGCTGCGCAACATGGGGGACTGGAACATCTCGCGCCGTCGCTACTACGGGCTGCCGCTGCCGCTCTACCCGTGTGCATGCGGGCACCTGAACGTGATCGGCTCGAAGGCCGAGTTGACGGAGCGTGCGATCGAAGGCCTGGAGCAGCTCGAGGAGCTGCGCCGCCCCTGGATCGATCGCGTGCCGATCCGCTGCGAGTCATGCGGCGAGCCGGTGACGCGGATCCCGGAGGTCGGCGACGTGTGGCTCGACGCGGGCATCGTCCCGCTCGCGACGCTCGGCTGGGAGAACCCGCAGCGGATCCCGCAGGGCTACGGCACCGGCGCCGCCAAGGGACTGACGACGGCCGACCTACCCGATCACGCGTACTGGGAGCAGTGGTTCCCGGCCGACTGGGTGTCGGAGATGCGTGAACAGATCCGGCTCTGGTTCTACTCGCAGTTCTTCATGTCGGTCGTCCTCGTGGGCCGGTCTCCGTACAAGCGCGTGCTCGGCTACGAGAAGATGCTCGACGAGAAGGGCCGCGAGATGCACAGCTCGTGGGGCAACACGATCGACGCGGAGGAGGCGTTCGCGCAGATGGGCGCCGACGTCATGCGCTGGCAGTACTGCGCGCAGCCTCCGGACCGCAACCTGCTGTTCGGCTTCGGCCCGGCCCACGAGATCAAGCGGCGGATGCTCACCTTCTGGAACTCGGTCCGGTTCCTCGTCGACTACGCGAACATCGAAGGCTTCACGCCGTCCTGGAACGCGCTGGAGCCCGCCGGCGAGCTGACGACGCTCGACCGTTGGCTGATCGAGCGCACGAAGCAGCTTGTCGCCGACGCAACCGCCGGCTACGAGGCGACGCTGACCGGCGACGTGATCAGGGCGTTCGAGGCCTTCGTCGACGACGTCTCCAACTGGTACATCCGACGTTCGCGCCGACGCTTCTACTCCTTCGACCAGGCTGCATTCGGGACGCTCTGGTATGCGCTCGTCCAGTCGCTGCGCGTGATCGCGCCGGTGGCACCGTTTCTCAGCGACCATCTCTGGCGCAACCTCGTCCAGGACGGGCCGGCGTCCGTGCATCTCGCGCCGTGGCCCGAGCCGGCGTCGCCTGACCCCGAGCTCCTCGCCGAGATCGCCGAGGTACGCCGTGTCGTCGAGCTGGGCCGCCAGGCGCGCTCCTCGTCCCAGCTGAAGCTGCGACAGCCGCTTCGCCGGCTCGTCGTCGCCGGCGCGGCGCCGTCGGCGCACGGCCACGCGGACGAGATCGCCGACGAGCTGCGAGTGCGGGACGTGACGTTCGGCGACGTCGAGGCCTCCGAGCTTCGCGTCAAGCCGAATCTTCCGGTGCTCGGGCCGAAGCTCGGCGCCGCCCTGCGCGACGTCCGCGCCTCGCTCGAGCGCGGTGAGTTCGAAGAGCTGGACGGTGGTCGCTTCCAGGTCGACGGCCACGTGCTCGACCCGGGCGAGGTGCTCGTCGAGCGCGTCGGCCGAGAGGGCTGGGCTGTTGCGAGCGAAGACGGAGTCACCGTTGCGATCGACACCGAGCTCGACGACGAGCTCCGCCTCGAAGGCCGTCTCTTCGACCGGATCCACGAGGTGAACGTGCTGCGCAAGGAGTCGGGGCTCGAGCTGACCGACCGGATCCGCCTCTGGCTGCCGGACGCCGAGCTCGTCGAGCGGTTCGGCGAGCGGCTCGCCGCCGAGACGCTCGCCGTCTCGGTCGCTGTCGGCGACCTTCGCGTCGAGCGCACGTAGGCCATGCCTCGGACCGGGTGGATCATTGGCCTCGCTGCTCGTGCTCCTGGTAGCGGCGGCCGCGGCCGGCTGCGGCTCGAAGCGCGATGCGAAGCCACAGGAAAACCCCCGCCTCGCGGCGGTCCGGGTGCTCGACCAGATCGTCCACAACCACTACAGCGATGCGTGGGGTGACCTGCACTCGGTCGACCAGAAGGTCCCGCCGCTCTCCGAGTACGTCGGCTGCGAGACCCGCTCGCCGGTGATCGCGAGGCCGCGGAGTGTCAAGGTCGTGAGCGTCAACACGGAGTCGGTCGGTCTCGGCGACGGGAAGTTCGTCGAGAGCACGGCGGTGGACATCCGGATGGGTTTCGCGGGCAGCTTCTCGCTCGTGCACACCGTGCATCTCGTCGCCGAGGACGGCAGGTGGAAGTGGATCCTGCCGTCGTGGCGGTTCCGCGACTACAAAGCCGACCGCTGCCCGACCGATTCCGGGTCGAGCCCTGCGCCCTCGAACGCCTAGTGCGTCAGCGCTGTGTCTCGGCGAGCGCGAGCTCGCGGCGCAACTCGACGGGCAGCCGGAACTCGACGTCCTCGTCGACGAGCCGGTACGGCTCGATCTCGGTGACGCCGAGCGCGCGGAACCAGGTGCAGACCCGGTCGACGAGCTTCTCCGGTGCGGACGCGCCTGACGTGACGCCGACGACCTCGATACCGTCGAGCCAGCTCTCGTCGATCTCGGTCTCGTCGTCGATCAGGTGCGAGGCGACGCCGTTCGCATGTGCGACCTCTACCAGGCGGTTCGAGTTCGACGAGTTTCGCGAACCGATCACGAGCAGCAGGTCGATCTCGGTCAGCATCTCCTTGACGGCCCACTGGCGGTTCGACGTGGCGTAACAGATGTCTTCCTTCTTCGGTGCATGGATGTCGGGGTATCGCGCGCGGAGCGCGGTGATGATCTCCGACGTCTCGTCGACCGACAGGGTCGTCTGGGTGACGTACGCGAGGCGTGCCCCCGGCTCGAAGGCGAGTCGTGCGACGTCGGCGAGCGACTCGACCAGGACGATCGAGTCGGGCGCCTCACCCATCGTGCCCACGACCTCTTCGTGGCCCGCATGGCCGATCAGCAGCACGGTGTAGCCGTCGGCGGCGTAGCGGCGCGCCTGGACGTGCACCTTGGTGACGAGCGGGCACGTCGCGTCGATCGTGTTCAGCTTGCGGAGCGATGCGTTCGCGTGCACCGACGGCGCGACGCCATGCGCCGAGAAGACGACCGTTTCGCCTTCGGGCACCTCCGTCTCCTCGTCGACGAACACCGCGCCGCGTGCCTCGAGGTCGCGCACCACGTGCAGGTTGTGGACGATCTGCTTGCGGACGTAAACGGGCGGGCCGTACAGGTCGAGCGCACGCTCGACCGTCTCGACGGCGCGCTCGACTCCCGCGCAGTAGCCGCGGGGCGACGCCAGAAGGACCTTGCGCACCATCGCGGCCATGGTAGACGGGTCCCCGGAAACGGCAGAGCCCGCTGCTCGGGGGGTCGTCGCAGCGGGCTCTCCGTGATTGCTCACCGCGGCAGATGGCCAGGAACGCACGCCGCAGTGCGCATCGCCCAGTGACGCTGACGCTACTCGGCCCCACGAAGCGTTGGAATAGGCCGAGCGACCCATCTTTTCAAGTTGTGCGCGAACGTTGGGTCGGAAGCCACCGGTTTCCCTTAGCCCGGCTTCGGCGGCGATCGACCGTCACCCGGAGAACGAACGCCAACTCGCGAACCTCGTTCGAACGAGGTTCCGGGGTCTCGGCGTTTCAGCCGGCGAAGTCGGCGGTGACCACGTGCGCGCCGGTGTGGCCCTGGAAGCTGCCCGTCAGGTCGCCGACGCCAACCCGGCTGAACGACGTCCGCAGGAGGTTCGCCCGGTGCTCGGGGCTGGCGAGCCACGCGGAGACGATCGCCCTCGCCGTCCCCATGCTGCCGGTGCCCCAGGCGAGGTTCTCGCCGGCGATCCGGCTCTGGACGTCGTACCGCTGCAGCCGGCTGCTGAAGGCGCCGTGCTGGAACACGTCGTTCGCGAGCATCTCGCGGCTGTGCGCGACCGCGGCCCGCTGCAGGTGGTCGTCGAAGCGGAGCGCGGGAAGTCCGTGCTCGGCGCGGACGCGGTTCATCTCCTGAACGACCGCCTGTTCGTGATTCGTCGTGCCGGCGGTCGACACTGCTGGGAGAACGAGAACGAGCGCCGCGAGGATCGCGTAGAGGCCCCTGACCATAGGTCTCAAGGTCGCGACCCTAACGGGTTCCGTCGTCCCCCAGACGGGTCATCCGCCTCTTGGCGGCCGCAACCTGCGGTCAACGAGCCGTCTGGGCGAGCGCGATCGCTGCCAGCACGACGGCTGCGCCCGTCAACTGGAGGCGGTCGAGCGACTCGGAGAGCCAGGCCCAGGCGACGAGCGCGCCCGCCACCGGCTCGAGCATCGCAACGATTGCCACACGGCTCGCGCTCAGATGCCTGAGCGCGCTGACGAGCAGGAAGAACGGCACGATCGTCCCGAACGCGATCATCCAGGCGGCAAGGAGCCACACGGGCGAGTGCACCGAGCTGAGTTGCCCGTGCAGCGACGTCTGACGCGTCAGCAGATGCCAGGGAAACGACCACCACGGTGCGAGCACGGCCCAGAACACCGACGCGAAGAGGAAGCCCCACGCGAGCAGCGAGACCGCGTCGCGCCCGCCCACCACGTGCTCGGCGAGCAGCACGTAGGTCGCGTAGGCGACCGCGCCGGCGAGTGCGAACGCCACGCCGTCGCCAGCCAGGGACGTCCCGCCTCCGAAGAGGTTCACGATCAGCGCCAGCCCGAACAGCGCGAGACCGAGTGCGGCCCAGATCCGGCGCCGGACCGGATCCTTGTACGCGAACCGCGCCCAGAGCGCGACGAGCAAGGGCGCGAGGTACTCGATCAGGAGTGCGATACCGATCGTGAGGCGATGGATCGCGAGGAAGTAGAACCACTGGACGAACGCGAGTCCTGCGACGCCGAACGCGAGCAGAAAGGGCAGCTCCCGCCACGTCAGGCGAAGCCGGCCGGGCGCGGTGAACGCCAGGATCACCACGAGACCGGCCGCTGCGCCGAGCGACCGCACCTGTGCGAGCCGCTCGGACGAGAGGCCCGTCGACAGGATCGTCTTCGACACGGCGCCGTTCACGCCCCAGAGCACGGCTGCCGCCGCCGCCATCAGGTAGCCGACTCGCGGGCGCCGAACGGACGCCGGCTCGACGGGGAAGGCGGCTTCGCTCACCGGCCGACGACGCTACCTACACTGCCGTCTACGGGACGTAGCTCAGCCTGGTCAGAGCGCCGCCTTTGGGAGGCGGAAGCCGTCGGTTCGAATCCGACCGTCCCGACTTCCACCGGGAGAAACACCGGCGGTTCCCTCCCCCGGCGTTCGGTAACTGCCTAGACCAGGACCCAGTCGCCGTCGCGGAGGATCGGTACTGCTTCTCCGTTCGCGTCGACGCCGTCGATTTCGAGCTCGTTCGAGCCGATCATGAAGTCGGTGTGAATCGAGGAGTGGTTGACGCCTTGCTCGTTGCGCTCCTCCGGCGAGAGGTCGTTCGCCCATGGAACGGCCTGCACGATCGATGTGCCGAGTGCGATGTGCGACGACGCGTTCTCGTCGAACAGCGTGTTGTAGAAAACGATCCCCGTCTGGCCGACGCGTGAGTGACCGTCGACCAGGGCAACCTCGCCGAGGCGTGCGGCGCCTGCGTCGGTCGTGATGTGCTCCCGCATCACCGCCTCGCCCGATTCGGCATGAACCTCCACGGCGCGACCGCCTTCGAAACGCACCTCGAGGCCGCGCACGATCGTCCCCTGGATCTGCAGCGGCAACGTCGAGCGAACCACGCCGTCGACGTGCCTTGCGTCCGGGGTGGTGTAGACCTCCTCCGTCGGCATGTTCGCGATGTGCTTGATGCCGGCCGACTCGTCGAGCGCCGCCTGCCACGCCGACTCCGCGTGCAGCCCGACCGTCAGGTCGGTGCCGGGCCCGCGATAGCGCAGGTGGGCGAAGCGGCGCGCGTTCAAGACCGCCGCGCGCGCCTCCAGCTGGTCGATGTGCTCGCGCCACGCCCCGACCGGGTCGGGCTCGTCGAGGCGAACCGCCTGTGCGACCGCCTGCCAGAGCCGCTCCACGTCCGGCTCGCCGAAGACCGTCTCGGCCCAGCCGGCGTTTGGATAGCCGACGATCGTCCAGTTGCAGAGCCCGTCGCTGAGCGCGAGTGACGCCTCGGCGACCTCGCGCATCCGCGCCTTGCCGACCCGTCCGCCGTCGAGGTCCGCGAAGAGCTCCGGCTCCGGGTTGCCGGTGATCGCACAGAGTGCGCCGCCCGTCTCGCCGAGCTCGGTCAGCCGCTTCACGAGCCACGGAGGCGAGAAGCCGAGATCGCCCTCTGCCGCGCGCTCGATGTGGGCGCGGCGCACATGCTGATCCGTGTAGAGCACGTCGACGAAGGAGGCACCGGCTGCGTAGGCTTCGCGCGCGATCGCCTGTGCGAACGGTGCGTGTTCGATCAGCGCATTGACGCACAGCGTCTGGCCCGGCTGCAGATTCAGGCCGATCTGCACCGTCAGGCGCGCGTACTCCTCGAGCCTCTCATCGGTTGCGGCGTTCCCGGGCACGGCGGTGCACGATAGCCGGGTCGAGAATCTGCCGCCGTAGCCCGTAGACTGACGCGCCGTGAAGACGCTTGGCTACCTGCTCGCGGTCGCCGTGCTCGCTGCTTCCTGCGGCGGATCGAGCACGAACCTCTACTCGCGGGGCAAGACCCAGGCCTGCCTGGCGTCGAACGGCGTACGCCTCGGTGGTGGGCTCGACTTCGTGGCGACGACCTCGACAGGAGGCGCGTTCCGGGCCCACCTCGCCGATAACGACGTCACCGTGGTCTTCGGTGAGACGGCCGCGGACGCCGACAACATCAACCAGGCCTACCACCGCTTCCATTCGCAGAACGTCGGCATCGATGACGTTCTGCGGCAGCAGGGCAACGCCGTCATGCTCTGGCAGCAGCATCCAAGCGACGCGGATCTCAACCGCGTCGTGGCCTGCCTCAAGTAAGTCAAGCCTCCTCTGCGAGAAAGCGGTGGAACCAGAACAGGAAGATCGCGAAAAGGGCGACCGCCTGTTCCGACGCCATCGTCACGCCGCCGAGCTCCTGGTCGGCGATCGGCGTGAGACCCCAGACGCGCGTCGGTACGTGCACGTAGTAGGAGTAGGCCGGTTTCGGCAGCAGCGCGAGCAGGAGCCCGATCGGCGAAGCGAGGAGGAAGGCGGCGAAGGCGTAGGCGGCACGCGCGCCGGACGGGAGTCGCCGTGGGACATCGTGCACCAGCGGCCACCACATCGCGAATCCGGTCACGAAGTAGCACGCATGCTCGACATGGATCAGCCACGCCTGCCGCTCGAGCGCCGCGTCGTAGACGGGCGGCACATGCCACACGTAGTAGTTCGCGAGCCAGAGCGGCAGCGCGACCGCCGGGTGGACGACGACCCGCCAGAGGCGCCAACGTGCGAGCGCCGCGGCCATCGGCCTGGAGAGCCCGAGCACCGCGAAGAACGGAGCCCACTCGGCCAGGATCACGTTCTGCAACAGGTGCGCCGTCAGCAGGTAGTGGAGGCCGAGGTGGTGGAGGGGTGTCCAGAACGCGACGGCCAGCAGCACCATCGACGCGGCATAGCTCGCGACCCGTGCGCGCGAGGCCCCGAACCGGCCGACCGCGAACAGGTAGAGCAGGGAGAGGGCGGGGATGACGACCGTCGTGTCGACGTCAGCCTGCCAGGCATACGGCGAGTGCACCGCGGCTAACCTAGACGGCCCGAGCGCGGGTGTAGCTCAATGGTAGAGCTCCAGCCTTCCAAGCTGGCCATGCGGGTTCGATTCCCGCCACCCGCTTTGGTCGAGGTACGGCGGGTGCGGGCGGACGAGTGGCGGGCGTTGCGTGATACCAGGCTGCGCGCGCTCGCGGACGCACCCGACGCGTTCGGCACGACGCATGCGGAGGCTCGGGCTCATCCGGAGCAGTGGTGGCGCGACCGGGCCGAGCGCGCGTCCGCCGGCCGCGAACAGGCGATGTTCCTCGCCTGGGACGGCGATCGCGCCGTCGGGATCGCCGGCGCATTCAGGGAGGACTCGCACTACCAGGTGATCTCGATGTGGACTGCTCCCGAGCACCGTGGGCGAGGCATCGGCCGAGACCTGCTCGCAGCCGCCGTCGCATACGCCGGCGCCGCAGAGATTCGCCTCAGCGTCAGCGACGGGAACGATGCTGCCAGGCGCCTCTACGAGGGCTCCGGATTCGTCGTTACCGGCTTCACCGAGCCGCTGCGCTCCAACTCCTCACTGGTGATCCACGAGCTTCGGCTGGCGCGATGACGGAGCTCGACGATCGGATCGAGCGCGCAACGGGGTCAGCCCCCACCGCGTACCGCCGTGAAGGCGGTGGCTACTCGTCCGCCGACCGGTTTGTCGTCGTGCTCGCCGACGGTCGAACGGTCTTCGTCAAATCGGCGGAAGCCGAGAACATGGCCGAGTGGTTGCGACGCGAGCATGAGGTCTACGCCGGCCTTCAGGGCTCGTTCATACCCCGGCTCGAGGGCTGGGACGACGACGGTGTCCGGCCCGTGCTCGCGATCGAGGACCTGAGCGCCGCCGACTGGGCGCCGGCCTGGAGCCAAACGCGAATCGACGCCGTCCGGTCGACGCTCGACGAGCTCGCTGCGGCCACGCCCCCGCCCAACACCAGACCGGTGACGGAGTCCTTCGCAGAGCTCTTCGGGCGCTGGCGCATCGTCGAGGAGGATCCGGCGCCGTTCCTCTCACTCGGCCTGCGCGATGGCGGCTGGCTCGAACGCAACCTCGCCCTGATCGTGCGTGCCGCCGACGGCGCAGAAGTTGCAGGCAGCTCGCTCTGCCACCTCGACGTGCGCTCCGACAACCTCTGCTTTCGCGACGGTCGGGCCGTCCTCGTCGACTGGAACTGGACGTCGTTCGCGAACCCGGAGATCGATCTCGCCGCGTGGCTCCCGAGCGTCACCGTCGAGGGTGGGCCACCGCCGTGGCACATCCTGCCGGGCGAAGGAGAGCTCGCCGCCTTCATCGCCGGCGTCTGGGCAGCGGTCGCCGGTTTGCCGGCACCGGAGACCGCGCCCGCCGTCAGGCCGCTGCAGCGCGCGCAGCTGGCCGTGGCGCTCGACTGGATCGACCGCGAGCTCGAACTGGCCGTCTAGCGCAGGCGGTCGGCGAACGGCTCGAGGTCGCTGGCCTTCAGGCCGATCTCGCCCCGCTCGATCGCGGACTTCACCTCGCGGGCCAGGGCGAGGGCTTCCGACGTCTGGTCGGGCTCGAGCACGGTCGTCAGGCTTGCGATCACCGACGATCCCTCGCGGAGCTGGATGTCGACGGTCGTCAGCTGGCGTTTGTCGTCGATGTAGGGGTCGTCAGGGATCCCCACCCAGACCGTGACCGAGCCTCCGTCCGGGAGGGCTGCATGCTCGACGACCGGCGAGGCGCGAAGGGGCACACGCGAACCGTAACAACGTCCGACAGCTTGGTGATTCTGAAGGCGTGACGCCGGAGCGCACCGTGTCCACCGAGCGGGTGATCGACCTGCGCCCGCGCACCGTGCTACGGGTGTTGTTGATCGTGATCGCGGTCGCCGTGACGCTCGAGGTGATCTGGATCGCGCGCCACATCATCGCCTGGGTCGTCATCTCGTTGTTCCTCGCGCTGGCGCTCAACCCGTTGGTGGGCTGGATCGAGCGCCGGACGCGCCTCGCCCGCGCCCCGGCGATCGGGATCGCCTACCTGATCGTGATCATCGCGATCATCGCCGTCGGCGCGACCTTCCTCCCGAAGCTGATCGACGAGGTCAACGGCTTCGTGCAGGCGACACCGAGCTATGTCGACGACCTGACGCACGGCCGTGGCCGGCTCGGCTTCCTCGAGACGAAGTACCACGTCGTCGAGAAGGTGCGCGAGCAGGTGAAGAACGGCGGGGCGACGAAGCTCCTCGGCCTCTCGGGTGCCGCACTTTCGGTCACGAAGAGCGTGATCACGATCATCGCGGCCACCGTCACGATCATCTTCCTGACGTTCTTCATGCTGCTCGAAGGAGGTGCCTGGCTCGAGCGGTTCTTCTCGCTGTTCCCTGAGCGATCGCAGAAGCGCTGGCGTGCGGTCGGTCACGACGTGTACCGAACCGTCGGCGGCTATGTGAGCGGGAACCTGTTGATCAGCGTGATCGCCGGCGTCTCGGTCACGATCGTGCTGCTGATCATGGGCGTGCCCTACGCGGTGGCGCTCGGGCTCCTCGTCGCCGTGCTCGACCTCATTCCGCTCGCCGGCGCGACCGTCGCCGGCGTGATCGTGGTGCTCGTCGCCTTCCTGCATTCCGTGCCGGCCGGGATCGTGCTGCTGGTCTTCATCATCGCCTACCAGCAGCTGGAGAATCACTTCCTGCAGCCGGTGATCTACGGCCGGACGGTGGAGCTGTCGCCGCTCGTCGTCCTGATCTCGGTACTCGTCGGCGCCGAGCTTGCAGGCATTCTCGGCGCGCTTGCCGCGATCCCGGTCGCCGGCTCGATCCAGGTGATCGTGCGCGACCAGCTCGCGCACCGGCGTCCGGCGGTCGAGAGCGGGTAACCGTCGCAGGGCTACCCTTGCTCGGTGGGCGCCCGTAGCTCAGTGGACAGAGCGACGGCCTTCTAAGCCGTTGGTCGGAGGTTCGAATCCTCCCGGGCGCATCTGTTAGGGCCGTCACAGCTGCAGCGTCGGCCGACCCGCTTGTTGACAATGCTCTCGGCCCTGCCAAGACTGCGGCGTCGGGGGATCACACTAAGGGGAGGCTTCATCGATGCATCTGAGGAAGAAGCTCGCGGTTGCGGCTGTCGTCAGTGGCGTGGCGTTGCTCGCAGCAACACCTGCGCTGGCCCACGAGTGCTTCAACACCCAACGCTCCGACCAGGCGAACGCGATGATCGCGCAGCACTCTCACGGCTGGTTCGACATTCAGACCTGGCAGCTGCTCGGGATCTTCACCGGCGCCTGCGATCCGACCGCCGGTCAGTGCCTGCCGGTTCCGCCGCAGTTCAGTGAGCTTGCGGCGTTCGGCACTGCCAACCCCGAGGCGCTCATCGGTGTGATCCTCGGCTTTGCTCCGCCTGCGGCGCTGCCGCCCGCGGTCGCGGCTGAGTTTCCCGGGTGGGTTTCGTTCCTGCAGTCCGCGGCAGCAGCGGCTGCCCAGCTTGGCGTTCCGACGCACTACGTGACCCTCGGGAACGCGACGGCCGCCGGTGGTGCGGTCAACTCGCCGAAGAACATCACGGCGAACGGTAAGGGGATCGACCACTTCCCTGATGTGTACGGCGGCCAGTTGATCACTGCCTACCTGTCAGTCCTCTAGCGCGATCTCGACGCTGGATCGCCGGGGTGAGCCGACTACGACTCACCCCGGCGATCGTTCCGATTTGAATCGCGTGCCGGGCGCGGGCAGGATCACGGCGCAACCCGTCGCCGAACCGATCGGAGGAACGTGAACGCCGGTGTGAAGCTCCTCAGCGAATTCAAGGCCTTTCTGCTTCAGGGCAACCTGATCACGGTCGCGATCGCGTTCGTGATGGGCGTTTCCTTCGCTGCGCTCTTGACCTCATTCGTCAGCGACATGATCACGCCGATCATCGGCGCCGTCGTCGGGCAGTCCGACTTCAGCAACCTGACCTTCACGATCCACAGCTCCGAGTTCAAGTACGGCGCGTTCATCACGGCGATCCTCACGTTCGTCTCGATCGCCGCAGCAGTGTTCTTCTTCATCGTCAAGCCGTACGAGGTCTACGCGGCGCGCACGAAGCTCTCGGACGATGAGCCCGTCAGCGACGAGGAGCGCCGGCATCAGGAGCTGCTCGCCGCGATCCGGGGGCTGAACAGCTGAGCTCGCCGCGACCGAAGCTGACCAGGAACTGAACGGCGGCGTCTCGACCCTTGAATCCACCTGCCGGCGTCTGCTGTGATCGGGTCAGCCCGCGGCGGCCTTCCGACGATGAGGCCGCCGCGGCTCCCCCTTGGCCGGCCGACGGATCCGCCCCGTGCCGATACGATGACGAGCGCGTGGTGGCGGTAGCTCAGTTGGTAGAGCCCCGGGTTGTGGTCCCGGTGGTCGCGGGTTCGAGTCCCGTTCGCCACCCCTGAGAGTTGTCGCGCTGGCTCGACGAGATCGGCACGCTCGATCCGGAGCGGGACGCGCAGCGCATCGTCTTCCTGGACGGCTCGCTCGAGTTTCCGTGGGACACCGAGCGTGCGCTCGAGCTGGCGTTCTACCGGACGTACGCCGTGCCATCGGTCGCGGAGCTCCTCGGTAGGACGGGCGAGTCGGCCCAGCGGCCGCAGAAACGCTACGACGACACGCGGATCCTGATCGCGACGTTCTGCGAGTACGGCTACGACAGCGACCTCGGCCAGCGCGCGATCCGCCAGATGAATCGGATTCACGGTCGCTTCGAGATCGCGAACGAGGACTACCTCTACGTGCTCTCGGCGCTGGTCTTCGAGCCGATCCGCTGGAACGCGCGCTTCGGCTGGCGCCCTCTGATCGAGGCCGAGAAGCTCGCGACGTTCTACTTCTGGCGGGAGGTGGGCCGCCGGATGGCGATTCGCGACCTGCCCGACAGCTACGACGCGTTCGAGCGGTTCAACGTCGACTACGAGCGAGTGCACTTCGCCCATACGGACGCCGGACAGACGATCGCCGTCGCGACTCGCGATCTCCGTCGAGGCCGCGCGATCGTCCACGCCCTGCTCGACGATCGACTCCTCGACGCGCTGGGCCTGCCCCGGCCGGCGCCCTGGTTCAGACGCCTCGTCGAGGCGGGGCTGCGCGGTCGCGCCGGCGTCGTTCGCCTGCTGCCGTCACGCCGCAGGCCACGGCTTCGCACGCTCGATCGCCACCGCTCCTACCCGAAGGGATACGAGCTCGAGGCGCTCGGGCCGAACGAAAGTCGTTAAGGCAAATCCTTGCGCGCAACCTGACGGCCGCCACACCGGCGGGTACGCTTGCAACGCTCGGCCCCGTAGCTCAGAGGACAGAGCGGGAGCCTTCGAAGCTCCGTGCGGTGGTTCGATTCCACCCGGGGCCGCTACGCCGCGTAGTCCGGCTCGTCTTCGCCGAGCATGACGACTTCGCGGCGCTCTGCTCCTAGCGGCGGGCGTCGTGTCTGGCACTCGCCGACCGGTTCCTCGCGCCGGTCGCGAAGCTACGCTGAGCACCGGCACGCGGGCGTGGCGGAACTGGCAGACGCGCCGGGCTTAGGACCCGGTGGGCTTCGGTCCTTGGAGGTTCGACTCCTCTCGCCCGCACTGTGACGACGGCCCGGTACGACGGTCAGACCGAGTGGTACGAGTCGTTCGCGTCGGCGGAGCTGTTCGCCGAGGCGCGGCAGGCGGCCGTCCGGTTGCTCGGCGACGGTCCCGGCCGCTGCCTCGACCTCGGGTGCGGCACCGGACTGGCGATCCCGCTCCTGCTCGAGGCGGGGTGGTCGGTCACCGGCGTCGACGTCTCCCGCGACCAGCTCGCCGCCGCCGAGGGAGCGGTCGCCGGGCGTGCAGCGCTCGTCTGCGCCGATGCCCATCGGCTTCCGTTCGCCGACGGCTCGATGGATGCGTGCATATCGATCCTGACCCACACCGACTTCGACGATCCGCGCGTGGCCTGGTCGGAGCTCAGGCGTGTGCTCAATCCCGGCAGCAGGTTCGTCTACCTCGGCGTCCATCCCTGCTTCGGCGCCCCGGCCGTCGAACGGCGGGCCGGCGAACCTGCCCTGCTCCATCCGGAGTACCGGCTGGCGGGCTGGCAGACCGAGTCGCGGCACTTCTCCCCGACCGGGATCAGGTCGCGGGTCGGCATCAACCACCTGCCGCTCGCCGAGCTCCTGAACACGTTCCTCGACGCCGGGTTCACGCTCGACGGGTTCGACGAGCCTGGAACACTCGACCCGCCGCTGTTCCTCGCGGTTCGCGCGACCGTCTGACGACTACGGCAGGATCGCGAGCACGTCGTCGAGGGCGACGCGCTCCTTGGCGGGAGGCTCGGTCACCCGCGGTCCGAGATGGATGAGCGCGACGACCTGCTCGGCATCCGCCAGTCCGAGCGCAGTGCGTACGGGCTGCTCCGAGAAGGAGGCGGGCGTGCGCCAGTAGCTCGCGAGCCCGCGCTCGGTCGCGCCGAGCAGGACCGCGTAGACGGCGCAGGCGGTGGCGTGGAGATCTTCTGTGTCGGTGTGCGCGTCGCCGGAGAGCGCAGCCGTCGCGAGCAGGAGCGTGGGTGCGCGGCGGAGCTTGACCGCCTCCTTCTCGCCACAGGCTTGCTCGAGCGCGTGCCGGGTTGCCGGCCCGAGCAGACGGAAGCGCCACGGCTGCGTCAGGTGATGATTCGGAGCGTGCCGCGCCAGCTCGACGAGCTCCCTGACGATCGACTCGTCGACCGGGGCCGAGCCGTACTGCTTGTGCGTGCGGCGGCTGCGGATGGCAGTACTGACGTCCACGGCAGCGGACGGTAGCGGCCGGCCGGTGCCTGCTCGCACCCCGCGACCAGCCGCCACCGGTCTGGTTCAATGGCTCACCGGATGCCGAATACGGTCGAACAGGTCGGAGACGACAAGATCAAGCTCACGGTCGAGGTGCCGGCGCACGACGTCCACCACGCCGTCGAGCATGCCGCCAACGACCTTGCCGCATCGGCGCGCATCCCTGGCTTCCGGAAGGGAAAGGTGCCGATGCCGCTGCTGATCAAGCGCGTCGGCCGTGAGCGTCTCTACAGCGAGGCGGTCGAGAGTCACATCGGCGGCTGGTTCTGGGGGGCCGCGACCCGGGCGCGCGTCAACCCGGTCGCGCAGCCGGAGTACGACTACGAGCTGCCCGCGAGCGACAGCGAAGACTGGCGCTTCTCGGCGACGGTCGAGGTGCAGCCGAAGCCCGAGCCGGCCGACTGGACGCAGCTCGAGGTGCCGAAGCACGAGGCCGAGGTGCCGGAGGAAGCGGTCCAGGCCGAGCTCGAGGCCCTGCAGCGCAGCATCGCCGAGCTCGTCCCGGTCGACAGCCGCCCGGCCGCGCAGGGCGACACGGTCGTCGTCGACCTCGTCGCCGATGACGGCTCGGCACAACGCGACTACGTGGTCGAGCTCGGCTCTGAGCGGCTCGTGGAGGAGATCGAGAACGGCGTTCGAGGACTCGCCGCAGGCGAGCAGCGCGAGGTTGCGTACGAGCTCGCCGACGGCTCGCGCCGCAGCGCCACGGTCGTTCTCAAGGAAGTCAAAGAGCGTGTGCTGCCGCCGCTCGACGACGAGCTGGCGAAGAGCGCCACCGAGTTCCAGACACTCGACGAGCTGCGCGGCGAGATCGAGTCACGGCTCCGTGCGCAGATCGACGAGGAGCTCGCGGGCGCGTTTCGCGGCGCCGCCGTCGACGAGCTCGTCAAGGCGTCGAACGTGCAGGCGTCCGGCCCGCTGGTCGAGCTGCGGACGCGTGAGTTGCTCGCCGGCTTGGCGCGTAGCCTCGAGGCGCGAGGGCTCGACGCCGGCACCTACCTCCAGCTCTCGGGCCAGACGATCGAGCAGCTGAACGAGCGGCTGTACGCCGAGGCGTCTCTCTCGGTTGCTCGCGAGTTGATCCTCGAGGCCGTCGCCGACAAGCTCGGCCTGCAAGTGACCGACGACGAGATCCGCGAAGAGCTTCGGGCCGCCGGAGAGTCGGAGGAGGAGATCGAGAAGTTCGTCGCCGACGGCGGCGCCGACCGCGTGCGCGACGATCTGCGGCTGCAGCGTGCGCTCGATCGCGTCGCGGCGGAAGTGAAGCCGATTGCGCCCGAATTGCACGAGGCACGCGAGAGCATCTGGACGCCGGGGCAGGAGCAGCCGGCGGAGCCCGCGAAGCTATGGACCCCAGGCACCTAAGGAGACGTTGACGAGATGCCACTAGTTCCGATGGTCGTTGAGCAGACTTCGCGCGGCGAGCGCGCATTCGACATCTACTCGCGCCTGCTCGCCGAGCGCATCGTCTTTCTGGGGACGCCGGTCGACGATCAGATCGCAAACCTGGTGATCGCCCAGCTCCTCCACCTCGAGTCGGAGGATCCCGACAAGGACATCTTCCTCTACATCAACTCGCCCGGCGGCTCCGTGTACTCGGGTCTCGCGATCTACGACACGATGCAATTCGTCAAGCCGGACGTGCAGACGATCTGCGTCGGCATCGCGATGAGCATGGGCTCGCTGCTGCTTGCGGGTGGCGCGAAAGGGAAGCGGATGTCGTTGCCGAACTCACGGATTCTGATCCACCAGGTGTCCGGCGGGTTCCAGGGCCAGGGCACCGACATCGAGATCCAGGCACGCGAGGTGATCGGCCTCAAGCGCCGCCTGGAAGAGATCTACACGCTCCACACAGGCAAGACGCAGGAAGAGGTTTCGCACGATATGGAGAGAGACTTCTTCCTGAGTCCGGTTGAAGCGAAGGAGTACGGGATCATCGACACAGTGATCACGCATCGCGACGCAGGGCGGGCCGAAGCGGCCGCCTAGTTAAGCGGGGCTAGCCATTTCGGTCAATCAAGGGTAAAAGGAGAAGGGGATGGCGCGGGCGAGCGAAGGAAATGAGCAGCTTCTCTGCAGCTTCTGCGGGAAATCGCAGCGCCAGGTCAAGAAGCTCATCGCAGGTCCAGGTGTGTACATCTGCGACGAGTGCATCGATCTCTGCAATGAGATCATCGACGAGGAGCTGACGGCCCCGAGCTCGCTCGACCTCGAGAACCTCCCGCGCCCGACGGAGATCTACGGCGGCCTCAACGAGTACGTCGTCTCCCAGGAAGAGGCGAAGCGCTCGCTCGCAGTCGCGGTCTACAACCACTACAAGCGCGTTCAGATGGGCTCCGAGGAGGGCGACGTCGAGCTGCAAAAGTCGAACATCCTGCTGCTCGGCCCGACGGGGTGCGGCAAGACGCACCTCGCTCAGACGCTCGCACGCATCCTGAACGTGCCGTTCGCGATCGCCGACGCGACAGCGCTCACCGAAGCCGGCTACGTCGGCGAAGACGTCGAGAACATCCTCTTGAAGCTGATCCAGGCGGCCGACTTCGACATCAAGAAAGCCGAGACGGGGATCATCTACATCGACGAGGTCGACAAGATCGCCCGCAAGGCGGACAACCCTTCGATCACCCGCGACGTGTCGGGCGAGGGCGTGCAACAAGCGCTGCTGAAGATCCTCGAGGGAACGGTTGCTTCGGTACCGCCCCAGGGCGGACGCAAGCACCCGCACCAGGAGTTCCTCTCGATCGACACCACGAACATCCTCTTTATCTGCGGCGGCGCGTTCGCCGGCCTCGACAAGATCATCGCCAAGCGCCTCGGCAAGAACGCCGTCGGCTTCGGCCGCGAGATCTCGGCGAAGCGTGACGCGCAGAGCGCCGAGTTGCTCGGCGAGGTGATGCCGGAGGATCTGCTCAACTTCGGCCTGATCCCCGAGTTCATCGGGCGCCTTCCGGTGCTCTCGGCGGTGCATCAGCTGCGTCGCGAGGATCTCGTGCAGATCCTGACCGAACCGAAGAACGCGCTCGTCAAGCAGTACCAGCGCTTCTTCAACTACGACGACATCGACCTCGTCTTCACCGACGACGCTCTCTGGTCGATCGCCGACAAGGGCCTCCAGCGCGAGACGGGTGCACGCGGGCTCCGTTCGATCATCGAGAACGCGCTGCTCGACGTGATGTTCGAGCTGCCTTCGCGCAAGGATGTCTCCAAGTGCGTGATCACCAAGGAGACGATCGAAAAGGGTCTGAAGCCGACGCTCGTGACGAGCGCCGGCGCCGACGTCGAGTCGGACGAGCTCGCCGAAGAAAGCGCCTAGCGGCACCCTCTTTCCGGCGTGCCCCGTTGGCTTGAGCGCTACACCTCGGCGTGTTGATTGACAGACTTACGCGATGAAGGCTGGGGATCGCTTCGGGCCGTCGAGTTGGATCGAGGTCCCACAGGAGAAGATCGACGCGTTCGCCGAGGCGACCGGCGATCACCAGTGGATTCACGTCGACCCCGAACGGGCCAAGGACGGGCCGTTCGGGACGACGATCGGCCACGGTTATCTGACGCTGTCGCTCCTGCCGGCCGCCTCGTCCGAGGTGCTCCCGCGCGAGGGCCGGATGGGCATCAACTACGGCCTGAACCGTGTGCGCTTCCCGGCACCGGTCCCCGTCGGCTCGCGCCTTCGCGCGTCGTTCGAGATCGTCGGCGTGGACCGGTTCGACGGCGGCGCACAGGTGACGATGGCGGCGACGGTCGAGCGCGAGGGCGGCGAAAAGCCGGTCTGCGTAGCCGAGGTCGTGTTCCGCTACTACGAGTAGCGTGCGCTCGTGTCGACGCTGACGGAGCCCGCGCTCGCCTTCGTCGATCTTCTGCACCGGGAGCTGAATCCCGAGCGCGAGCGGCTGCTCGCGCTCCGGCAAGAACGCAGGGGGCAGCGGCCTGATTTCGTCCCGGCGCCGGAGGATTTCACCGTTGCGCCGGCCCCGGCCGATCTGCAGGACCGGCGGGTCGAGATCACCGGTCCGGTCGAGCGGAAGATGATGATCAACGCGCTCAACTCCGGTGCGCGGGTTTTCATGGCGGACTTCGAGGACGCGAACTCACCGACGTGGGACAACGTTCGCGACGGCCAGCAGAACGTGCATGACGCCGTGCGGCGCACGATCGAGCTCGACACGGGCGGGAAGCGCTACCGCCTGGACGAGCAGACCGCGACCCTGGTGATCCGGCCGCGGGGGTGGCACCTCGTCGAGCGTCACCATCGGGTCGACGGCGCCCCGGTCAGCGCGTCGCTGTTCGATTTCGGTCTCGTCGTCTTCAACAACGCACAGGAGCAGCTCGCGCGCGGCACGGGGCCGTACTTCTACCTCCCTAAGCTCGAGTCGCATTTCGAGGCGCGTCTCTGGGCGCGCGCGTTCGCGCTCGCCGAGAGCGAGCTCGGGCTGCCGCACGGGTCGATCAAGTGCACCGTCCTGATCGAGACGATTCTCGCGGCGTTCGAGATGGACGCGATCCTCTACGAGCTCCGCGATCACTCCTGTGCGCTCAACGCAGGCCGCTGGGACTACATCTTCAGCTGCATCAAGAAGCTGGGCGCCGTGCTGCCCGACCGCGCACAGGTGACGATGACGGTGCCGTTCATGCGCGCCTACTCGCAACTGCTCGTCAAGACCTGCCACGCCCGGGGCGCTCACGCGATCGGCGGCATGGCGGCGTTCATCCCTTCGCGACGCGACCCGGCGGTGAACGCCGTCGCGCTCGCGAACGTGGGCGACGACAAGCGCCGCGAGGCCGGCGACGGCTTCGACGGCACCTGGGTCGCGCACCCCGATCTCGTGTCCGTCGCGGCTGCCGAGTTCGACGCCGTGCTCGGCGGGCGTCCGAATCAGCTCGAGCGCCGGCGCGACGACGTCGAGGCGTCGGTCGACGACCTGCTCGACTTCGAGATCCCGGACGGCGAGATCACCGACGAAGGGTTGCGCGTCAACGTCAGCGTCGGCGTTCGCTACGTCGATGCCTGGCTGCACGGGGTCGGAGCCGCAGCGATCGACAACCTGATGGAGGACGCAGCCACCGCCGAGATCTCGCGGGCGCAGGTGTGGTCGTGGGTGCAGGCGGGACGTTTCGACGAGGAACGGGTGCGCACAGAGATCGCCGCAGTCGAGGCATCCGATCAGGCGAAGGAGGTTTTCGCCGACGTCGCCCTGACCGTGCCGTTTCGGGAGTTCCTGACCACGTCGGCGTACGATCGACTGCCATGACCGAGGGCACGAAGGCCGACGACATCGCCGTCCTGATCGAGGAGGCGATCGTCTCCGGCGAGCTCGCTCCCGGTTCGGTGCTCCGCCAGGAGCATCTCTCCGAGCGATTCGGAGTCTCACGCACACCGGTGCGTGAGGCGCTCCGGCGGCTCGCAGCACTTGGCCTGGTCTCGTTCGAGCCGAATCGCGGGGTCCGGGTGCGGACGTTGTCGCAGGCCGATCTGCATGAGGCGTTCCTCGTACGCGCCGAGCTCGAAGGCCTCGTCACCGAGGTCGCGGCGACCAGGCTCACGTCCGAGGCGCTCGCCGAGCTGGAGGAGTGCGAGCGCCGCTTCGCGCGGGTGACGAGGGAGCTTCGCTCGCGAGATCCCGGCGGCGACCGCCGCGCCCTGATGGCCGACTGGATGCGCGCCAACCACGCGTTCCACGATGTGCTCTACCGGGCGGCCGAGATGCCGTACGTCGAGTCGATCGCCAAGGGCGCTCGCCGCACCTTCTCGACGCCGACCGTCTGGGCTCCGGTCGACGAGGAGCTCGATCGCCTCTACGAGCGAAACCAGGCCGAGCACCGCGCGATCCGCCAGGCGCTGGCGGCCGGTTCGGTCGCCGGCGCTCGCGAGTTGGCGCGCGAGCACGTGATGCATTCGTTCGCGCTCCTGACGACGATCCTGGAGCACGTCAGCGCCGACTGGGCTCGCGCCTGAGCGGCGTCGCTCGGGCATAATCGGCTCCATAGTCCCTGCGTGATCCTCATCTGGCTGTATGGAGCCTCGGCTGCCGAGTCGATCGGCGGCGCCTGCGTAGGATGGCGAGCCGATGAGTGAGCAGATGCAGCCGCGCTACGAACCGCAGGGGGTCGAGGAGCGCTGGCAGGAGGCGTGGGAGTCCGAAGGTCTCTACAACGCCGATCCGGACCCGTCGCGGCAGAGCTTCGCGATCGCACATCCGCCGCCGAACGTGACCGGCGACCTGCACCTCGGTCACGCCCTGCAACTGTCGCTCGCCGACACGATCGTCCGGACGCGGCGGATGCAGGGCTACAACGTCCTCTTCCAGCCGGGCTACGACCACGCCGGCATCTCGACCCAGAACGCGGTCGAGAAGCACCTGGCGGCCGAGGGGAAGACGCGCCAGGATCTCGGCCGCGAAGCGTTCGAGGCGCGCGTCTGGGAGTGGCTGCACGAGTACGGCGGCAAGATCATGGTGCAGTTCCGACGCATCGGCGCATCGCTCGACTACCGCCGCGAGCGGTTCACGATGGACGAGGCCTACGTGCGAGCGGTGATGCGCTTCTTCGTCCACCTGTGGAACAAAGGCTGGATCTACCGCGCCAACCGAATCGTCAACTGGTGCCCGTTCCATCTGACCTCGCTGTCAGATCTCGAGGTGGCACACGTCGACGTAGACGATGCGCTCACCTACGTCCGCTATCCGTTCGCCGAGGGAGACGGGCACGTGACGATCGCGACCGTCAGGCCGGCGACGATCCTCGCCGACGTCGCGGTCGCGGTCCACCCGGAGGACGAGCGCTACGCGTCAGCCGTCGGCCGGCACGTGATCGTTCCGTGGGTCGAGCGGCGGGTGCCGGTGATCGCCGACGAACGTGTGGAGATGGATTTCGGGACGGGAGCGTTGAAGATCACGCCTGGCCATGATCCGAAGGACTACGAGATCGGCCGCGACCACGGGCTGCCCGAGCTCACCGTGATCGGTCCCGACGGCCTGATGTCCGAGGAAGCCGGCGAGCTCGCAGGCCTGACCCAGGCCGACGCGGACGAGCGGATCCTCGCCTGGCTACGCGAGCGAGGACAGCTCGAGAAACGCGAGTCCTACCGGCACTCGGTCGCGCTCTGCGACCGCTGCAAGAACCGGATCGAGCCGCGGATCTCGTTGCAGTGGTGGTGCTCGATGACCGAGCTGAAGCGACCGGCGCTCGCTGCGCTCGAGTCGGGCCGGGTCCGGTTCCATCCGGAGTCGCAACACCGGTTCGCGATCGCCTCGCTCGAGGAGGCTCCGGACTGGAACATCTCGCGGCAGATCTGGTGGGGCCATCAGCTGCCGCTCTGGGAGTGCCCCGACGGGCATTTCACCGTGCAGGAGGACGAGCCGTCAGCCTGCCGGGAGTGCGGCTCGTCCGAGCTCACACGCAGCGAGGACGTCCTCGATACGTGGTTCTCGTCGGCGCTCTGGCCGTTCGCGACGCTCGGCTGGCCCGACGACACAGACGACCTGCGCGCCTTCTACCCGGGTGACCTCAACACGACCGCGCGCGACATCATTCGCCTCTGGGAGAACCGCATGATCTTCGCCGGCCTCGAGCTGATGGGGGACGTGCCGTTCCGCGACGTCGTTATCCACTCGCTGGTGCATGCGCCAACCGGAGGGCGCATGTCGAAGAGCCTCGGCACCGGCATGAACCCGATCGCGCAGATCGAGACGTATGGCGCCGACGCGACCCGCTACGGCCTGATGAAGATGGCGTCGTCGCAGGACGCGACGTTCGCCGAAGGCGCGATCGAAGAAGGACGCAAGCTTGCGAACAAGCTCTGGAACGCGAGCCGCCTGCTCATCCAGGCGGGAGTGACCACGGTCGACGAGCGTCCGGCTGCACTCGAGGAACGGTGGATCCTGGCCCGGCTCGCCTCGACGCAAGCGGCGGTCGAGCGGAACCTCGCGGACTTCGACTTTTCACATCTCGTAGACGAGCTGTACCACGTCACGTTCGACGACTTCTGCGACTGGTACCTCGAGGCGATCAAGCCGCGCATCTACGCGGGCGACACAGACGCGCTCGCGACCGCGGCCGCGGCGCTCGAGCGCCTGTTGAAGCTGCTCCATCCGGCAATGCCCCACGTCACCGAGGAGATCTGGTCGTATCTGCCCTCGCGACAGACGCGCCTGATCGTCGCGCCGTGGCCGGTCGCCGGGGACGCAGCTGCCGCCGGTGCGCTCGACAACGTCAAGGCGGCCGCCGAGCGGTTCCGCCGCAGCGGTGTGATGCCGTCGCTCAACGGTGACGAAGAGCGCATCTTCAATGCGGTCGTCAAACCGGAGCGCCTGCCGCAGCGCGACGGCGACGTTGAGGGGGAGCGGGAACGGCTGCATGGCGAGATCGGTCGTGCGGAGGCGATGCTCGCCAACGAACGGTTCGTCGCCAACGCGCCTGCGGCAGTCGTCGAGGCCGAGCGCGAGAAGCTCGAGCGCTACCGGCGCGAGCTCGATGCCATCGGCGACTGACTGGGTCGCGTCGCTGTCGCCGTGGCCGGCCGAGGGGTTCGGTCTCGAACGGATGCAGGCGCTGCTCGACCGCCTCGGCAGACCCGAGCGACGCTACGACGTCGTGCACGTCGTGGGGACGAAGGGGAAGTCGACCGCCGCGCGCACGATCGCGGCGCTGCTCCGCGCCGAGGGGGTCGAGGCGGCGGCCTATACATCGCCGCACGTCTCCGGCTGGGCCGAACGGCTCGAGACCGACGCGGCAGGCTTCGAGCGAGCCGTCCAGCGCGTGCGTGGCGCCGCCGAAGCCGTCGGCGCGACGCAGTTCGAGATCCTCACCGGCGCCGCGCTCCTCGACTTCGCCGAGCGGGGGACCGAGGTGGCGGTGCTCGAGGCGGGACTCGGCGGGCGGCTCGACGCGACCAACGCCGTCGACGGCCTCGTCGTGCTGCTGACGAACGTCGGGCTCGAGCACACGGCGGTGCTCGGCCAGACGCGCCGGGCGATCGCGACCGAGAAGCTGGCGATCGCCGGGTCGGGTGCGGCCGTCGTGCTGCCGGACGAGGAGTTCGCCGACCTGGTGGCGGACCACGTCGTAGTCGTCGGCGGCGCGCGCGAAGCCGCGACCGTGTACCTCGGACGCCCGGTCGAGGCCGAGGTCGACGTGCGGCTTCCGGGACGGCTGGAGGTTCGCGGCGACGAGGTTCGCGACGGCGCGCACACTCCTGCGGCCGCTGCCTGGTTGCTCGAACGTCTCCCCGAGCCGCACGAGTACGTCGTCGTGGCCTCGATCCTCGACGACAAGGACGCGGCCGGCATCCTCGCGGGCCTCGCGCCGGCCGGCGACACCCTGGTTGCCACGCGCTCCTCGAACGACCGCGCGCTCAGCGCCAGCGCAGTCGCCGAGCAGGGGAAGGATCTGTTCTCGACGGCGGTCGCGATCGATGACCCGCACGAGGCGCTCGCTCACGCTCGGGCCCTCGGGCGGCCGGTCCTCGTGACAGGCTCGCTCTATCTCCTTGCCGACCTCGCCGAAAGGGACTGAAACTGCATACGATGTCGCGCTCCAGTGAACGAATCAGCGTGTTCCTGTTCGCCCTCGGCCTTCTGGCGCTCTTCGTCGGGCTGGCCTTCGCCGCGGGCTACGCGCTAGGCAGGATCCTGCTGTGACTCTCGCTTCAGGGTTCGGCAGCGTGCACGACTTCTTCCACTCGTCGACGTGGTACGTGGCGCGCAACCTCGCGATCTTCTTCGTGCTGGTCTTCTGGATCGCAAGCATCTACTGGGTCAACAAGGACGCTCGTCGCCGGATCCAGGATCCGCTGCTGGTCTGGGTCGCGACGCTCCTCGGCGTCGTCCCGTTCATCGGGCCGCTGATCTACATGCTCTTCCGCCCGCCGGAGTACATGGAAGACGTTCGCGAGCGGGAGCTCGAGATCAAGGCGATGGAGAAACGGCTCGGCGGGCGCGACCAGCACTGCCCCGTCTGCCGCGCCGAGGTCGAGGAGGATTTCCTCATCTGCCCGGTGTGCACCACGAAGCTGCGGCAGTCGTGCGTGCGCTGCCACAAGCCGCTGGAGGCTCTCTGGCAGGTGTGCCCCTACTGTGAGACGCCGATCGAGCACGACCCGACGACCGCCCTGGCCGAAGTGAAGCGTCCGCCGCGACGGCAGCGGTCCCGGTAGTCTCCGCCGCCGCATGGCCGTCGAGCAGACACTGATCCTCGCCAAGCCGGACGCCGTCCAGCGCGGCCTCGCGGGTGAGATCCTCGCGCGCTTCGAGCGACGCGGGCTCGCCGTGCGAGCCGCACGGCTCGTCGTCGCCTCGCGTGAGCTCGGCGAGGCGCACTACGCCGAGCACGAGGCCAAGCCGTTCTTCGGCGAGCTCGTCGACTTCATCAGCTCGGGCCCGACGCTCGCGTTCGTGCTCGAGGGCGAAGGCGCGATCGCAACCTGCCGGCTGACGATCGGCGCCACGAACCCCGCGGAGGCGTTGCCCGGCTCACTCCGCGGCCAGTACGCCCTGGCGATGCCGAACAACCTCGTTCACGGCTCGGATTCGCCCGAGTCGGCGCAGCGCGAGATCGGGCTCTGGTTCCCCGATGGACTCGCGTAACACGGACGAAGCGAAGAACGCCGCTCTCTGGGACGAGATCAACCGTGAGCACACGAACGACACGGCGGCGGCCAACTGGGCGCTCGACGAGATCGTCTGGGGCATCTGGTCGATCGACGAGTCCGAGCTCGGCGTGCTCGGCGACGTCTCCGGCCTCGATGTCGTCGAGCTCGGCTGCGGCACCGCGTACTTCTCGGCGTGGCTCGCGAAGGGTGGCGCTCACCCCGTAGGGGTCGACGTGACGCCGGCGCAGCTCGAGACGGCACGTCGGATGATGGCCGAGACCGGGATCGAGTTTCCGCTCGTCCAGGCGGATGCGGCCGAGACCGGCCTGGAGTCGGAGAGCTTCGACCTCGTCCTGTCGGAGTACGGCGCCTCGATCTGGGTTGATCCGTACCGCTGGATTCCCGAGGCGGCCCGGCTGCTTCGGCCGGGGGGCCGCCTCGTCTTCCTCTGCAACTCGACGCTCGTGATCCTCTGCTCCGCCGACGTGGAGCCCGCGCGCGAATCGTTGCAGCGCCCGCAGTTCGGGATGGGCCGGTTCGAATGGCCGGAGGGCGGTGTCGAGTGGCACCTCGCCCACGGCGAGTGGGTCGACGTCCTCCGCCAGAACGGCTTCGAGCTGGAACGCCTGCTCGAGCTGCAAGCACCCGCAGACGCCGAGACGCATGAGTACTACGCCTACGTGACCGCGGAGTGGGCTTGCAAGTGGCCGGCAGAGGAGATCTGGGTCCTCCGCAAACGCGGCGGATGAAGCCGCTTCTTCTCGCCTCGACGTCGCCGCAGCGACGGGCGATCCTGAAGCAGCTGCGAATTCCGTTCGAGGTGGTCGCTCCCTCGTTCGCCGAGGTGCCCGGCACCGGCCCGCTCGAGCGGGCGGCCGGAAAGGCGCGGTCGGTCGACGGCCGCGGACGCCCGGTGCTGGGTGTCGACACCGAGGTGCTGCTCGACGGCCGGCTGCTCGGCAAGCCGGTCGACGCGGCCGCTGCGCGCGCGATGCTCGCCTCGCTCGCCGGGCGTTCGCACGAGGTCGTCTCGGGCCTGTGTCTTCGGACGCCGAAGTGGGAGGAGCTCGAGACGGTGACGACGCTGGTCGCGGTTCGGGCGCTCTCGAAGGACGACATCGAGGCGTATGTCGAGGCCGGCGAGTGGGAGGGCCGCGCAGGCGCCTATGCCATCCAGGGGCTTGGCGCGGGGCTGATCGAGCGGATCGACGGCGACTACCTGAACGTCGTCGGTCTCCCGGGCGCCCTGCTCCTGCGCCTCCTGTCAGAGCGCGAGCAGCGCGATTCCGGCGAAGACGAGCACCGAGCCGGCTAGGCGCCCGCGCGACACGCGTTCGGCGAGCAGCTTGCCCGCCAACACGGTCGCGAGGACGACCGACGACGAGCGCACCGCGAGCACGGCGGCGGCGCTGCCGTGGCGTAGTGCGAGCAGCCCGAGTGTGAACGAGCCGACGTTCGCAACCGCCGCGACGGCGACGCTCCACCCGAGCTCGCGCCGGATCGCTCGCGCGCCGACGAGCGGCGGATAGATCAGGCACGGCAGCGCAAGCGTCAGCACGAAGTACGTCAGCGCGCCGGCGTGCTGGATGCCGACCCGGTCGACGAGCGTGTAACCGGCGATCGAGACGGCGAGCGTTGCGGTGAACAACAGCGCCGTTGTGTCGCGGCTGCCGCGAACGCCGCCCACGAGCACGACGCCGACGCAGACGAGCAGCACACCGGCGACCTCTGCCGAGGACGCGTGGTGCCCGAGCCACAGCACCGCGAAGGCGAGGACGAGCAGTGGCGCGAGGCCGCGCGTGATCGGGTAGACGAACGACACCTCGCTGCGGCGGTACGCGAGCGCCAGCGCGACGACGTAGACCGATTCGAGCACCGACGAGGCGAGGGCATAGGGCCAGACCGAAGTGTCTGCGTGCCACCACACGATCGCGAACGGGAGCGCAATCAGGATCGAGAGCACGAACGTCGCCGCGGTGGCGGCCTGTACGTCCCGGGCCCGTCCGAGCAGGAGATTCCAGGCGGCATGCAACAGCGCACTGCCAAGCGCGAGAGTCAGTGCCGAGAGCGGCAAGCTAGACTCGCCTCGGGTTCCCTATGAGCGTCTTCAATTACCTCACCGGTTTCGGCGGTCGCGACATGGCCGTCGACCTTGGTACAGCCAACACGCTCGTGTACGTCCGCGGGCGCGGCATCGTGCTCTCCGAGCCGTCGGTCGTCGCGATCGACCAGCGCTCGGGCGAGGTGCACGCGGTCGGCCTGGAGGCGAAACGGATGCTCGGCCGCACGCCCGGCACGATCAGCGCGATCAGGCCGCTCAAGGACGGCGTGATCGCCGACTTCGACGTCACCGAGCAGATGCTCCGGCATTTCATCCAGAAGGTGCACCAGCACCGATTCGCCCATCCGCGCGTGGTCGTGTGCGTCCCTTCGGGGGTGACGGGCGTCGAGAAGCGGGCGGTCGAAGAGGCGACGTTGAGCGCCGGCGCCCGCAAGGCGTATCTGATCGAGGAGCCGATGGCGGCTGCGATCGGGGCCGGCCTGCCGGTTGCAGAGCCGACCGGGAACATGATCGTCGACATCGGCGGCGGCACGACCGAAGTGGCGGTGATCTCACTCGGCGGGATCGTCGTCTCGCAGTCGCTGCGCGTCGGCGGCGATGAGATGGACGAGGCGATCATCAACCACATCAAACGTGAGTACAAACTTTTGATCGGCCAGCAGACCGCCGAGGAGATCAAGCTCGAGGTCGGCTCCGCCTTCCAGATGAAGGAAGAGGTGCAGGCGGAGGTCCGCGGCCGCGACATGTTGACCGGCCTCCCGAAGACCGTGATCCTCTCGAGCGAGGAGGTCCGTCATGCGCTCGAGGAACCGGTCAACCAGATCGTCGACGCGATCAAGTCCACGCTCGACAAGACTCCGCCCGAGCTCGCCGCCGACATCATGGACCGGGGCATCGTGCTCGCCGGTGGGGGCGCGCTCCTCGGCGGCCTCGACGAGCGGCTGCGTCACGAGACTCATATGCCCGTGCATCTGGCCGAGTCGCCGCTCACCTGTGTCGCAGTCGGTTCGGGGCGCAGCCTGGAGGAGTTCGACGCGATCCACCGCAGCTCGCGCGCCCGCTCGCGGAACGGCCGCCGGCACTAGACCGACCGAACCGGCGGCTGTCACCACCTTGTAACCGGAACAGCGATTCCGCTTCTGCTAGGTTAAGCGGAACGAACAGTCCGCTTAGTGGAGGTGTGTGCCGTGGAGGCAGCTGTCGAAGGTGGAAGAACTCGGACGGAGACGAACCGCTGGTTCGTCCTCGTCCTCGTGTGCATCGCGCAGTTCATGGTGATTCTCGACGCGACGATCGTGAACGTCGCACTGCCGTCGATCCAGCACGGCCTGCACTTCACCGCGTCGAGCCTGCAGTGGATCGTCAACTCGTACGCGCTCGTCTTCGGCGGGTTCCTGCTGCTCGGCGGCCGCGCGTCGGACCTGCTGGGACGACAGCGGCTGTTCGTGGCGGGCCTCGCCGTCTTCACGGTCGCGTCGTTGATCAACGGGATCGCGACGTCGTCGGGCATGCTCGTCGGCGGGCGCGCACTGCAGGGGCTCGGAGCCGCGCTCGTCTCGCCGGCGGCGCTGTCGATCGTGACCACGACCTTCGCTGAAGGCGCGGAGCGGACCAAGGCACTCGGAATCTGGAGCGCCATCGCAGCCGGGGGCGGCGCCGTCGGGCTCGTGCTCGGCGGTCTCCTCACGGAGACGCTCTCCTGGCGCTGGGTCTTCTTCATCAACTTGCCGATCGGCATCGCCGCGGCTCTGCTCTCGCTTCGCTACGTCGCGAACTCCCGCGCCGAGAACCGGCCGGACACGGCGGACGTCGCCGGCGCGGTCACGGTGACCTCGGGTCTGCTCGTGCTCGTCTACGCCATCGTCAAGGCCCAGGACTACGGCTGGACATCCGCCAAGACACTCGGTCTCGGAGCGCTCGCAGCAGTGCTGCTGGGGTCGTTCGTCGTGATCGAGCTGCGCTCGAAGGCGCCGTTGATCCGGCTCGGGATCTTCCGCCTGCGGTCGCTGACTGCAAGCAACGTGGCGATGCTGCTCGTCGCGTCGGGGCTGTTCTCGATGTTCTACTTCGCAGGCATCTACCTGCAGGAGGTCCTGAACTACGGCCCGCTCAAGGCCGGTCTGGCGTTCCTGCCGTTCACCCTCGGGATCATCGTCGGCGCCGTCGCCTCGCAACAGCTGATTCAGCGGATCGGGATCCGAGCGGTCGTGTTCGCCGGCCTGACGCTCGGTGCGTTCGGACTCCTGTACTTCACGCAGCTCTCGACGACGAGCACGTACCTGGCAAATGTCTTCCCGGCGATCGCCGTCATGTCGATCGGCATGGGCATGACATTCGTGCCGTTGACGTTGCTCGCAACGACGAAGGTCGATGCCGACGACGCCGGGCTCGCGTCGGGTCTGTTCAACACGTCGCAGCAGATCGGCGGCGCGCTTGGCCTCGCCGTCCTGTCGACGCTCGCGACCTCGCGGACGAGTCATCTGATCGGCTCCGGGGTGGCACAGCCGACCGCGGTGACGAACGGCTTCCACGTCGCCTTCGCCGTGGGTGGAGGGTTGCTCCTCGCCGGCATCGCGGTGATCGCGATCTTCATCCGGCGCGAGGATGTGACGCAGATCGATGCGGCCGAGGTGGCGGTCCCCGCCTGATGGCCCAAGGTCCCGCTACGCGCCTGACGACCCGGCGTAGGCTCGACGGAGCCGATAAGGCGAAGGTGCCGGCTTTGCCGGTGCCGGAGCGGGAGCCCCGGCGTAGGCTCGACGGAGCCGATAAGGCGAAGGTGCCGGCTTTGCCGGTGCCGGAGCGGGAGCCCCGGCGTAGGCTCGACGGAGCCGATAAGGCGAAGGTGCCGGCTTTGCCGGTGCCGGAGCGGGAGCTCCGTGCAGACGCCCAGCGAAACCTCGCGCGCATCCTGGAGGCTGCGCGCGAGGTGTTCGCCGAAGAGGGCATCGACGCCCGCGTGACCGAGATCGCGGCGCGGGCAGGCGTCGGCGTCGGCACGATCTTCCGCCGCTTCCCGAACAAGGACGAGTTGATCGTCGCGCTGCTCGAACAGCGCGGGCGCCAGCTCGGCGAGTCGGCCGATGCCGCGCTCGCCGGCGACGACCCTGGGCTCGCCTTCCGTCGGCTGATCGAGCAGGGGGTCGAGATGCAGATCGGCGACCGGGGCCTTTGCGACGCGATCGGCACTGACCTGCTCGCCCGCGACGAGCTGCGAGCTCAGTTCGACCTCGTGCACGCGAAGCTCGAAGCCGTTCTGCGCCGCGCGCAGGAGGCCGGAGCCGTGCGAGCCGACGCCACCGCGGAAGACCTGCTCTTCGTCGTGCACGGGGTTGCGCACGCCGGCCTGATGCTCGAAGACACAGCCCCGGGCGCCTGGCGCCGCCACCTTGGGCTCGCACTCGACGGGCTCCGTCCCGAGGCAGCGACGCCGCTCCCCCGGAAGCCGCTGACGCGGCGCCAGTTTCAGGCCGCTCGCTGCGGCGGCTGATCGCCGCCCCGTAGCCGGGGTGGTCGCGGGGAGGTAGGCCATCCGGGCTACGCCGGTTGCCGGGCGACCATCTACAATCAGTCGGTCTGTGCCTCGCAACCGGACCGTCCGCTTCGCGGTCCTGGGCAACTCCGTCCAGCGCACCGCCGCCTCCGGCTACCCCTCGAGTCGCTCCAGCGCCCTCAAGCGCCGGATCGTCGTGGGCGGCCTGATTGCGCTTTCCCTCGTCCTGATCACGGTTTCGTTCCGGTCGAGCGCGCTCGACGGCGTCCAGGGAACGGCCGCCGGCATCCTGCGCCCGTTCGAGATCGCCGCCGATCGCGTCTCGCGCCCGTTCCGCGACACGATCGGCTGGGTGCACGGGCTCACGAATGCGAAGTCCGAGAACGCGAAGCTGAAGCGGCAGGTCGAGTCCTTGCGCGAGAAGATCGTGCTCGACGAGTCGGCGGTGCAGGAGAACGTGCAGTTGCGAGCACAGCTCGACTATCACGGTCCGCCGTCGCGCGCGAACTTCGTCCTGAAGCGCGCCGCGGTGCTCACCGATCCGCAGAGCGCGCTCGACGAGAGCATCACGATCGCGGCCGGCACCCACGATGGGATCCGCGCCGGCAATCCGGTGATCGACGCGAGTGGCGGCCTGGTCGGGACGATCGACCGCGCCTGGCCGAGCGTGGCCCGGGTGACGCTGCTGACGCAAGGTCAGAACGTGACCGCGACCGACCTGAACGACCCAGCGGCCACGGGAGTCGTCAGGGGCGGCGGCGGAGGCGGGGACGTCCTCATCTTCGACCGTGTCTCGAAAGCTGCGAACGTCGTCGTCGGCAACATCGTCATCTCGGCCGGCTCGCTCGGTAAAGGCGCGCTGCCCTCGATATTCCCGCGCGGCCTGCGCGTCGGGACGGTGTCGAGCGTCAGCAACAACGACGTCGACACGTTCAAGACGATCCAGATCGAGCCGTTCGTCGACTTCTCGTCGCTGCAGTCGGTGATCGTGCTCGTGCCGCGCCCGGGAGCGAACCGTTGATAGACGGGCTGAAGGCCGCAGCGGTGCTCTTCGTCGCGGCCTTGCTGCAGCTCTCCGTGCTCACCGAGTACCGCGCGTTTCGCAGCGCGAGCATCGTGCTGGTGGCCCTGCTCTCGATCGCCTTGCTGCGCGGCTCGATCTTCGGCGCGATCGCCGGCTTCGGAACGGGTCTGATGCTCGACACGGCCACGCTCGGCACGCTCGGGGTGACGTCGCTCCTGATGACGGTGGGGGGTTTCTGGATCGGCCGCTACGGCGAGACGACCGCCCGCGACCGGTTCCACGCGCCGTACGTCTCGGTCGCCGTGGTCACAGTCCTCTACGCGCTTGGCCAGCTGTTCCTCCAGTTCGTGCTCGGCGAGCCTGCGCCGGCCGGCGTCGTCGTGCATGCGCTGCCGCTCGGCCTGCTGGTCAACCTCCTCTTGACGCTGCCGGTCTACGGCCTCGTGCGGCGGCTCTTCCCGCCGCAGCAGCTCGGCGACCGCGTGCGGGAGGTTCGCCTCCTTGGCTGAGAGCCCGTTCCCGCGTGGCGGCCGGTTTCTCCCCGGCGACCCACGTGTCGAGGAGCCCTACCGGCTGACGCCGCAGACGGCGCTCCGCGTCGCCGTGCTCGGGTTCCTCGCGCTGGCGGTCTTCGCCGTGCTGTTCCTGCGCCTCTGGGCGCTGCAAGTCCTCTCCGGCGACCGCTATCTGTCGGTGGCGAACGACAACCGCGTGCGCACGGTCCGGCTCGAGGCGCCGCGTGGCCCGATCGTCGACCGCAACGGGCACGTGCTGGTGGGCAACGTCGCCGGCACTCGCGTCGAGCTCTGGCCTGCCGACCTTCCGAAGACCTGGGCGGCGCGGCGGCGGGAGCTTCACGCTCTGGCAGCCGTCACGGGAACCTCGGTCAAGGACATGCTCGCGCAGCTCAACGCGCACGGCGACGACCCGTTGACGCCTGTCGTCGTGCAGCGGGGCGTTCGCTCGGACCAGGTCGACTACTTGCTGGAGCACTCGCTGCAGTTCCCGGGAGTCCGGACCCAGAACAGCTTCCTGCGCAGCTACCCGTACCGGTCGCTCGCGGCGCAGGTCGTCGGCTACGTCGGCGCGATCTCGCCTGCGCAGTTCAAGGCACGGAAGAAGAAGGGCTATCAGGCGACCGACTCGGTCGGTCAGGCGGGTGTCGAGTCGACGTACGACACCTACCTGCGCGGGAAGGACGGGAAGGCCCAGTTGACGGTCGACTCGCGCGGCCGCCCGAAAGGCGCGGTCGTACCGCAGACGAGCCCGACGCCCGGCGAGGAGCTGCGCCTGACGATCGACATCCGTCTGCAACGTGCAGCCGAGCGGGCGCTCCGCTACGGCGTCAACCTCGCCCATTCGAGCTTCGAGGGAGCCCACGCGAACGGCGGGGCGATCGTGGCGCTCAGCCCGAAGGACGGCGCGGTGCTGGCGATGGCCTCGTACCCGACCTACCAACCGTCGATCTTCGTCGGGCGGAAGGACCCCGCCAAGCTCGCCCCGCTCCTCGACACGAAGGTCGCGAACGCAGACAACCACCCGGGCTTCAACCGCGCGATCAGCGTCGCCTATCCGCCTGGCTCGACGTTCAAGCCGGTGACTGCGCTCGCAGCGATGCAGGAAGGTCTGATGCGGCCGTACGACGTGATCCCGTGCACGCCGACCTTCAAGGATCACGGGTCGACGTTCCACAACTGGACGCCTCTGATCGACACCGGCATGACGCTGACAACCGCGATCGCGCAGTCGTGCGACACGTACTTCTACGAGCTCGGCAGGCGGTTCTACAACCTGCCGCCCGACCGCGGTCACCCGCTCCAGGCCTGGGCCAACCGCTTCGGGCTCGGTGAGACGAGCGGCCTCGACGTCGGTCCGGAGAATCCGGGCCTGATCGCGACGCCCGAGTGGCGGAAGAAGGCCTTCCCGGCCAGCGCCGGCTACGGCGAGCTCGATCGCACCTGGAAGCCGGGGTACTCGATCCAGATGGCGATCGGCCAGAACCAGGTGCTCGTCACGCCGCTGCAGATGGCGCGCTTCTACGCGATGATCGCGAACGGCGGCAAGCTGGTGACCCCGCACGTCGCCGATGACGTCGAGCTGACCGGGGCCAAGGGCCAGCCGCCGCGCGTGCTGCGGAGGTTCGGAGGCGAGTCGCCGCAACCGACGGGCGTCGATCCGACGGCATTGACCTACGTTCAGCGCGGTCTCGAAGAGGCGACTCACTCCCCTTCCGGAACATCCTCCGGCGTCTTCGGCTCCTTCCCCGTCGACATCGTCGGCAAGACCGGCAGCGCCGAGAAGCTGGTCACCCTGCCCGGCTACTCCACCCCGCAGAACCTGACCCAGTCGTGGTGGTGCGGCTACGGGCCGTACACGGCGCCGTCGATCGTCGTCTGCGCCGTGATCGAGAACGGCGGCCACGGCGGCACGGCCGCCGCGCCGGCTGCGCTGAAGGTGTTCGAGCAGTACTTCCACACGTCGGCCCCGATCACGAGCCACGCGTCCGACTGATGTCGATCGAAGCGGTCAACCCCCGCGCGAGAAACCTGCGCACCCGCCGCGAGGTGGAGGCACTCGGTCTCGCCGACCGCCTACTGCGCCTCGACTGGCTGCTGCTCGCGGCGCACGCCGCCATCGTCGTCTATGGGCTCTGGGCGATCGACGGCATCACGATTCATGACGCCGGCGGATCCGCCGTCGCACGACAAGCCGTCTACGCCTGCGCCGGCGGGTTGTTGTTCCTCGGCGCGCTGTTCGTCGATCCCGACCGGTATCAGCGGCTGGCGCGGCCGATCTACTTCGGCACGCTCGCGGTGATGATCTTCGTGCTGGTCGCAGGCGCCGCGACGCGCGGATCGCGCCGCTGGATCAACGTCGGCTTCTTCACGTTCCAGCCGTCGGAGTTCGGGAAGGTCGTCTTCATCCTGGCGCTGGCCGGCTTCGTCGTCGAGCGCTCGCGCTCGCTGTCCAGCCCCCGAGCGCCGCTCGCGATCATCGGGTTCGGTCTGGTGCCGATCGTGCTTGTGTTCCTGCAGCCGGACATCGGCACGGCGCTCGTCTACGCGGCGGCGCTCGCAGCCGTCCTCTTCATCGCGGGCGTGCGCTGGTCACATCTCGTGCTGCTGGCGACCATGACCGTCGTCGCCGCGCTCAGCGTCCTCTGGCTGCTGCCGTCGGCGGGCGTCAACGTCCTCAAGCCGTACCAGACAGCTCGCCTGACCGGCTTCACCCATCCGGCGAATGATCCGCGCGGCGCCACCTACAACCTGACCCAGTCGATCACCGCCGTCGGCGCCGGCGGCCTGCGCGGCCGAGGGGTGCAGGGCGCGACCCAGACTCGCCTCGACTACCTGCCGGAGCACGCCACCGACTTCGCGTTTGCCTCCCTCTCGGAGGAGCACGGCTTCTTCGGCGCCTCGATCCTGCTGTTGCTCTACCTGCTCGTCGTCTGGCGCGCTCTCAAGATCGTGACCAGCGCGCGCGACCTCTTCTGCGCCGTCGTCGCCGGCGGAATCGCTTTCATGTTCCTGTTCCAGGTGTTCGTCAACAGCGCGATGACGATGGGAATCGCGCCGATCACCGGCATTCCGCTGCCGTTCGTCTCGGTCGGCGGTTCGTCGATGATCACCAACTTCCTGGCGCTCGGAATCCTGCAGGCGATCTACATGCGGCGCGTTCTTCGACGGAGAGGTTGAAACGAGTGAAGAAGCTGAGTCCACTCGCAGTGGTGTCACTCCTACGCGAGCTGCGGCGGGGTATCGGCGATCGACGTCCCCTGGGGATCGCCGGCGCGCGCGAGCTCGTGCCGCTGCTGGCCCGAGAGCTGCGGGAGGGCGGCGACGCATCGGCCGTCGTCGAAGACCGCGTCGAGGGGCTCGCGGTGCTCGTCTGGCTCGGCGCCGCCGATGAGGAGCGTCTGCGGGCTGCCTCGCGTGCCGGGGTCCCGATCATCGCGGTCACGGACGAGGCGTCGGTGCCGTACGTCCTTGCGGCGGATCTCGTGCGCGTGCCGCCCGGGCAGGGATTCCCGGTCGAGGCGATCGCCGCCGCGATCGCCTCGCGCCTCGGTGAGGACGCCACGGTCCTCGCGGCGCGCCTGCCGGTGCTGCGTCCGGCCGTGTCCAAGGCGCTGATCGCGTGGGCCTCGAAGCGCAACGCGCTGATCTCCGCCGCGGTCTTCATTCCGGGCGTTGACATGCCGATCCTGACGCTCAACCAGATTCGGCTCGTGATGCGACTCGCGGTCGCGCACGGTGAAGCGCTCGATCGCCATCGCGCCGGCGAGTTGTTCGGCGTCGTCGGGGCAGGCTTCGGGTTTCGCGCAGTCGCCCGCGAGGCGCTCGACCTGGTCCCCGTCGCCGGGTGGGCCGTCAAAGGCGGGGTCGCCTATGCGGGGACGAAGGCGATCGGCGAGGCTGCCGTGCGGTACTTCGAAGCGCGCCGGTAACGCACGACCGGTCCGTCCGGTCCTGGTCCTACGCTCTCTCAAACGCGACGGGAGGTGATGCGCATGGCACTCACGGGACACCAGGAGGCGATGGAGCTCTTGCTGATCGAGGAGGCGGACGCCTGGTTCGAGTATCTCGAGGCGACCCGCGCCCAGTCCGAACGCCGTTATGTCGAGCTCGAGCCCTGGGCGTGGGCGCGGCTCTCCCAACGCCTGCGCGCGATCCGGGCCCGGCGCGGCAAGCTGCGGCCTGCCGTCGAGGCCGCGTAGACAAGCGCCCCCACCGCCGCTGGTACTCTGCGGAAAGGCCTATGCCAAGGCTTTTCCATCCCACCCGCGACGCGCGCCCGTTTCTGTCACTTGTGAAGTTCGTTTCACTCGTGAATACAGCGAGGCTGCGCGCGCGCATTAGTCAGGAGAGATCGTTTGCCATTGCCCTGGTTCCGGCGCAAGAAGCCGGCAGAGCAGGCGCCGTACGCGGCCGCCTCGGAGAACCTCGAAGTTGAATCGCTGACCGTCGAACCACCTGCCGCAGAATCCGCGGCGGGAGGCGACGGACAATCGACCACCACCCCGAACAAGCGTCGCCGCGGCACCCGCGGCGGGCGCAACCGGAAGAAGAAACCCGCCGACGGGACGACTGTCGACGCGGGCGCCGCGCCGACGGCGGAGAAGCCGGCCGGCCGGGAGCGCAAGCCCTCGGAACGCAAGCCTCGTGAGCGGCCCGCGCAGTCGCGCCGGCGCACCCCGCCGAAGCGCGCTCCCCTGCCGAAGGCCAAGCGCGAACTGCTGATCTCCGTCGATGCCGGCGAGAAGCGCGTTGCCGTGCTCGAAGACGACAAGGTCGCCGAGGTCTATCTCGAGCGGCCGGAGCGCCATTCGATCGCCGGGAACATCTACCTCGGCGTCGTCGACAACGTCCTGCCAGGCATGGAAGCCGCATTCGTGGAGATCGGGCTCGAGAAGAACGGCTTCCTCTACGTGGACGAGATCGTCGGACCCGAGCTCGAAGGACGCAAGGGCGCACGGAAGATCCAGGACCTGATCCAGCGCGGCCAGACGGTTCTCGTCCAGGCGGTCAAGGATCCGATGAAGACCAAGGGAGCAAGGCTGACCACCGAGGTCTCGCTGCCCGGCCGGTTCGTCGTCTTCGTCCCGCACGGTGACGGTCTCGGCGTCTCGCGGCGGATCGACGACGACGAGCGGAACCGCCTCAAGGCGATTCTCAAGGAGATCGCACCGAAGCACGGAGGCGTGATCGTGCGCACCGCCGCCGAGGGTGCATCGGCGGAGGACATCGAACGCGACCTCGACTTCCTGCAGCGGCTGTGGAAGTCGATCGAGTCGCAGGCGAAGGATGCGAAGGCGCCGTCGTTGATCTACCAGGAGGCGGAGTTGCCCCTGCGAGTCGTCCGCGATCTGTTCACCGGCGACTTCGAGCGGCTGCTCGTCGACCACGACCGCACGCACAAGCGCATCGTCGGCTACCTGAAGAAGACCTCGCCGCACATGGCCGAGCGGGTGACGCGCTACAAGGAGCGCGAACCGTTGATGGAGGCGTTCGGCGTCGACCAGGAGATCAAGTCGACGCTCAACCGCCGGGTCGACCTGCCCTCCGGGGGCTATCTGATCTTCGATTACGCAGAGGCGTTCACGGTGATCGACGTCAACACCGGCCGTTTCGTCGGATCGCGCTCGAAGAAGTCCGGCGCCCGGCTCGAGGACACGATCACCAAGAACAACCTCGAGGCCGTCAAGGAGGTCGTTCGCCAGCTTCGCCTGCGCGACATCGGCGGGATCATCGTCATCGACTTCATCGACATGGCGAGCCCGAAGAATCGCGCGGCTGTCGAGCAGGCGCTGGGCGAGGAGCTCGAGCGTGACCGCACCAAGACATACGTCGTCGAGATCTCACCGCTCGGACTGGTCGAGATGACGCGCCAGAACGTCACCGACGGTCCGCGCGAGGTGATGACGAAGAAGTGTCCGACCTGCGGTGGCGACGGCATCGTCGTCTCCGAGCACACGGCCGCCGTCGACGTCGAGCGGCGCCTGCGCTCGCTCGTCACGCCGGGCTCCCGCGACAAGGCGTTCAAGGTCGAGGTCGAGGCGAAGGTCGCTTCTCTCGTGGTCGGCCCGGCAGGGTCACGGCTCCGGGAGCTCGAGGAGACAACCCGTCGCCGCTTCTTCCTCGTCGGCAAGGACGGCGAGCATCTCGACCATTTCCGGGTGCTCGAGCAGGGAACGCTCGAGAAGGTCGCGCCGAAGGTGCCCGTCGAGCTCGGCCAGGAGCTCAGCCTGACGCTCGGCGAGGTCGGGCTGTACGACGCTCACGCAGGAGTCGGCAAGCTCGAGGGTCTCGACATCGTGGTCGCCGAGGCTGCCAGGCTGGTCGGCAAGAAGGTCAAGGTGCGGATCGCAGCGGTCACGGAAGGGCTCGCCTGGGCCGAGTTGCTCGTCCCGCTCGAGCAGTCCCGCGAGCCGCTGACTGCCGAGTCCGAGGCCGAGAAGCCGACCCGCGCGAAGCGGAGCTCGACGCGCAAGTCCGACGAGCCCGTCGCGGAAGCCGTCGACGACACCGCCGAACTCGACGACGAGGTGGGCGACGAGCCGGAGTCGCCGGAAGAGGCGGCGCCGGAGGTGCGGATCGACCCCGAGACGGGCGAGGTGCTACCGCCGAAGAAGCGCACCCGTCGCGGTTCTCGCGGTGGGCGGAATCGCAAGAAGAAGCCCGTCGTCGCGGGGGAGGCCGCCGCCGACGAGGCAGCTGCCGTCACTGCGCCCGCGGTAACGGCTGACGAGGACGAGGCGTCACCCGCCGCGAGCCCGGGCCCCGTGATCCACCTGCCCGAGCGCGATCTCGGCGAGGCCGAGAGCGAGAACGGCGATGCGCCGGCCGCGCCCAAGAAGCGCACGCGCCGAGGCTCACGTGGCGGCAAGAACCGCCGCAAGAAGCCGGTGGCCGACGGTGCCGCACTCGAGGTCGAGGCACTCACGGCGGGCGAGCCGTCCGCGAACGGCGCCGAGCCCAGCGTGGCATCCGACCCCGAGGCAGCCGTCGAGCCCGTGGCCGTCGTCGAGCCCGCGCCAGTTCTCGACCCCGTGCCCGTTCTCGACCCCGTGCCCGTTCTCGACCCCGCGCCCGACGGCGCGCCGCAGGAGCAGTCCGAACCGGAGCCTGAGGCGGAAGCCGACGCCGACGAGGACAAGGGTAAGGCCACGGACCCCTGGGGTTACACGCCGATGAGCGAGTGGGGCATGGACGAGCGCTAGCGGGTCCCGCTACACTTGCGACCGCTTCGCTGCGGGCGGCCTTCGCCCGCGCGACACTTCACACCGCTTCATCACACACCAATGGATTACGCAATCATCCGTCTTGGCGGCAAGCAGTACCGCGTCCGGGAGGGCGAGACGCTTGTCGTCGACCGCGTCAAGGCAGACGAGGGGAAGACCTTCACCCCCGACGTCCTGCTCGGCGACGGTGCGACCGTGACCGCGAAGGTGCTCGCGCACGAGCGCGGGCCGAAGATCCTGATCGGCAAGTACCGCAAGCGCACCGGCTACAAGCGGCATACCGGCTTCCGCGCAGCGACCTCTCGGATCGAGATCTCGCTCGGCGGGGCGAAGAAGGCGAAGCCTGCGGGGGCCAAGAAGAAGGCTCCGGCCGAGGCGGCGACACCGGCCCCCGAGGCGACGGAGGATCACGTCAAGGGCATGCCGAGCGGCTACGAGGGCATGACCGTGGCGCAGATCGCCGAAGGCGCGAAGACCTGGAACCATCCGATGCTCGAGGCGGCGCTCGAGTACGAGCGCGGGCACGCCGCACGCAAGGGCGCGGTTGCCGCACTCGAGTCGGCCCTCAAGGCCAAGGACGAGGAGGCGTAGTCGATGGCACACAAGAAAGGCCTCGGTTCCTCCAAGAACGGTCGTGACTCGAACCCGAAGTACCTCGGGGTGAAGATGTTCGACGGTCAGGCCGCGGAGTCGGGCAACATCATCGTCCGCCAGCGCGGCACGCGCTTTCGCCCAGGCCCGGGCACCCAGATCGGCCGTGACGACACGATCTTCGCGATCCGTCCCGGCACCGTCTCGTTCCGGACGAGCGGCGAGCGCCGCACCGTCTCGGTCCTCGAGACCGCCGACGACGCGCAGGCCTGACCGCCCCGGACCGGGTCGGCCGGTTGGCTTGGCCCGCGCTACGGTTCGCCGGTGTTCAGCGATCGGGCAACGATTCACGTCCAGGCCGGTAAGGGCGGCGACGGCGGTCTCAGCTTTCGGCGCGAGAAGTTCGTCCCGAAGGGCGGCCCCGACGGCGGCGACGGCGGCGACGGAGGAGATGTCGTCCTTGTTGCCGACCCCGCCCTCCGCGACCTCTCGGCGTTGCAGCGGCGCCGCTTGATCAAGGCGGCGCGCGGCGAGAACGGGCGCGGGGCGCGAAAGCACGGTGCGAACGGCGAGGACGTCGAAGTGCGGGTGCCGGTAGGGACGCAGGTGTTCGCCGAGGACGGTGGCCTGATTGCGGACCTCGCGCACCCCGGTGCGCGCGTGGTGCTGGCCCACGGTGGCAGCGGCGGCCGCGGCAACGCACGGTTCGTCTCGTCGACCCGGCAGGTGCCGCGCTTCTCCGAGGTCGGGCCGCCTGGTGAGGAGTCCGACGTCGAATTGCATCTGAAACTGCTCGCCGACGCAGCGCTCGTCGGCCTCCCGAACGCAGGCAAGTCCTCGCTGCTCGCGCGCATCTCCAACGCGAAGCCGAAGGTCGCCGAATATCCGTTCACGACCCTGCAACCCGTACTCGGCACCGTCGTTGCGCCCGACCGCCGCCAGTTGGTCGTCGCGGACGTGCCCGGGCTGATCGAAGGCGCGAGCGAGGGCGTCGGTCTCGGACACGAGTTCCTCGCGCACCTCGAGCGCGCCCGCACGCTCGTGCACGTGATCGACGCGTCGAAGGACATTGCCGAGCAGTGGCATACGATCGACGCCGAGCTCGCTGCGTACGGGGCGAGGCTCGACGAGCGCCCGCAGCTCGTCGTCCTGAACAAGCTCGATCTCGCCCCGGAGGCGGCGTTCCCCATCGACGACCCCCGGGTCCTCGCGGTCTTTCGTCTCTCCTGCGCCACAGGCGAGGGGCTCGAGGAGTTCCGCCGTAGCCTGTTCACGCTGGTCCCGGAGCCAGTGCTGCCGGAGCGGGACGAGGACGATCTCGCCGACTATCTCGTCTACCGGCCGAAGCCGAAGACGCGCCAATGGCGGCTGCTGCGCATCGAGGGCGGCTTCCGCGTGCTCGGCACGCCGCCGTCGGACGACGAGCTCGAACGCGCGCTACGTGCGGCCGGCGCGAAGGTGGGCGCCACCGTCGAGGTCGGCGACGAAGAGTTCGAGCTGGCGTGAACGGCCAGCTTGGCCTGTACGGCGGCTCGTTCGATCCGCCGCACCTAGGTCACGTCGAGCTGGCAGAACGCGCGAAAGTGGAGCTCCAACTCGAGCGTCTGCTCGTGCTCGTCTCGGCCGCTCCGGGCCACAAGCGCGTCGACACACCGGCCGAGCTCCGTCTCCAGCTGGTGCGCGCCGCGTTCCCGGACGACGAGGTCGAGCTCGATCCGACCCCCCGCACGATCGACCTGTTGCGTGCGCACCCCGAGTGGGTCGATCCGATCTTCCTGATCGGGGCCGACGAGTTCCGCGACTTCGGGCACTGGAAGGAGCCCGGTGCCGTGCTCGAGCTGGCCCGTCTTGCCGTCGCAACACGGCCCGGCTTCCCGCCTGGCCCTCTCGACGCGGTGCTGGCCGAGCTCGACCGGCCCGAGCGGGTCGGCTTCTTCGAGATCGACCCCTTGCCGATCTCCTCGCGTGAGCTGCGCCGCCGAGTCGCCGCCGGCGAAGACGTCTCCGCCGACGTCCCGCCTGCCGTCGTGAAGCTGATCCGCGAGGTTGGTCTCTATGCCCGTCCCTCCGGCTACACTGGCAGAGCTTGAGCCCAATCGACCAAGCACGCCGGATCGCGGCGCTCGCCCAAGGAAAGCTCGCGCGCGACGTGGTCCTTCTCGACATGCGGCCTGTCTGTTCGTACACGGACTTCTTCGTCGTGTGCACGGGCGGCAACGCCCGCCAGACGAAGGCGATCTGGGACGAGGTGCACAAGGGCCTCAAGGCCGATGACGGCCTGGTGCCACGCTCGGTCGAAGGCGCGGCCGAGGCGACGTGGATCGTGGGCGACTACATCGACGTCGTGCTTCACGTCTTCACGCCAGAGGCCCGCGAGTACTACCGCCTCGAGGAGCTGTGGGACGACGTGCCGCACGAGACGCTCGAAGCAGCCTCGGCCTAAACGGACCTGTCTTCTAGACGGACAACAGTTCGTCGTCCGCAAGAACGAGAATTCGTGCTGATGCTGACGACCAATCAGCTCGGACTCGTCGCCGAGACCCGGATCGTGCACGAGTGTGTGCGTCTCGGCCTAGGCGTATCTCGGCCATTGGACGACGAGCGCTACGACCTGATACTGGATCTGCGGCCGCAGCTCCTCCGCGTGCAGTGCAAGTGGCCCAGGCGCCACGGCGACGTGATCATCGTGCGATGCCGGCGCTGCCGCCGTGGACGCGAAGGCCTAATCCTTCGCGGTTACCGGAGTGACGAGATCGATGCGATCGCCGCATTCTGTCCCGAAACGGCAACGTGCTACCTGTTGCCGAAGGACTTGTCCGTCGACCGGTTCGCCGTACAGCTTCGTCTTGCTCCGTGCCGGAACAACCAGCGAAGCGGGATCAACTGGGCAAGTGACTACGAGTTCGCGGCTACACTTTCGCGGCTGCCCGGGCCCATAGCTCAGCTGGGAGAGCGTCTGTCTGGCAGACAGAAGGCCGCCGGTTCGAGCCCGGCTGGGTCCATCGGAAACCCCCGCTAGCCCGGGGGTTTTCGTTCTCAAGGGTCCGCCCTTTCACACTGCCGTCACCGACGCCTGCACCCCGCCGGCCGCGAGCAGCAGCTCGACGATGCGATCGCGTGAGAAGCAGCTCGCGTTGAGGACGAGCGAGAAACGTTGTGGGTCGTCGATGTCCGCGCCATAGAGCGAGCGCACCCACGCCTGCATGCGGTGGTCTTCGCGCTTCAGCGCCTTTTCGGCCAGACGCCGGTTGACGAGGTGCTCGCGCTGATAGGCCGCGAGACGGCACTCGACCGGCGCACGCAAGCGCACATGAATCGCCGAAGGATGGTCCTGCAACGCAGCGAACGCGGCCGGGAGATAGATCACGCAAGGCGAGCGCACTGAGCCCGGTCCCGCCCGTCAGTCAGTAGCCACTGCCACGAGGCCGATTCGGTTTCGCGGCTCGTTCTGGGACCTGATTAACTGCCTGCACCAGATCGGCGCCGACCCAAGGAGCAACGCGATGCGCCAAGCGTTCATCTCAATCGAAAAGGGCTTGTTCACCTATTCGGAGGGTATGACGCTTGCTGCAACGAACGCTCAACTTGGGGATCCTGGCGCATGTAGACGCCGGTAAGACAACGCTCACAGAACGGCTGCTCTACGCGGCCGGTGTCATCGACAAGCTGGGAAGCGTCGACGACGGCACGACCCAGACCGACACGCTGGCTCTCGAGCGCCAGCGCGGCATCACGATCAAGTCTGCGGTCGTCTCGTTCGCGATCGTCGACACCGACGTCAACCTGATCGATACACCGGGACATCCGGACTTCATCGCCGAGGTGGAACGTGTGCTCGGCGTGCTCGACGGCGCTGTGCTCGTCGTCTCCGCCGTCGAAGGCGTCCAGGCGCAGACCCGTGTCCTGATGCGGGCACTGCAGCGGCGGCGCATCCCGACGCTGATCTTCGTCAACAAGATCGATCGCCGCGGCGCGCGCAGTCAGCAGACGGTGGACGACATCGCCGAGAAGCTGGGGGTGCTCACGATGTCGCTCGGCTCGGTCGACGGCGAGGGCACACCGGACGCAGTCTTCACGGCGGTTGCAGGTGACGATCCGCGGCTGGTCGATGTGCTGTCGACGAACGACGCGGCCTTGCTGACGGCGTTCCTCGCGGACGAAGCGAGCGTCTCGCCCGAGCTTCTGCGCGGGCGGCTCGTCTCGCAGACGGCGGCGACGCTCGTGCATCCCGTGTACTTCGGGTCGGCAATCACCGGCGCCGGCCTTCCCGAGCTGATGGCCGGCATCGCCGAGCTCCTGCCCGCGAGCGCCGGTGACGTCGACGGTCCCGTCGCGGGCAGCGTCTTCAAGGTCGAACGCGGCGCCGGTGGCGAACGGATCGCGTACGTCCGTCTCTTCACCGGGACGATCCACGTTCGCGACCGGCTGCAGTTCCACAGCGAGGGTCGCGCGGAGCAGGAGCCGGCGAAGGTCACGGGGCTGAGCGTGTTCGAGAACGGGTCCTCGGTCGAGCGGCCGGCAGCCGTCGCCGGCCAGATCTGCAAGCTCCGGGGCCTCGGGGAGATCCGGATCGGCGACGTGGTCGGGTCGGCGCCGTTACTCCGGCGCGCCTTTGCCCCGCCGACGCTCGAATCGGTCGTCGTGCCTGTACGACGGGACGACAAGCACGCGCTCCATGTGGCGCTCACCCAACTCGCGGAACAGGATCCGCTGATCAACCTGCGGCAGGACGACGTGCAGGACCAGCTCTACGTCTCGCTCTACGGCGAGGTGCAGAAGGAAGTCATCCAGGCGACCCTGGTCGCCGAGTTCGGCGTCGACGTCGAGTTCGAGGAGACGACACCGATCTACATCGAGCGCCCGATCGGTACCGGTAGCGCCGTCGAGACCCTGGACAGCGGTGGCAATCCGTTTCTCGCGACCGTCGGCTGCCGGATCGAACCGGCACCGGCCGAAACGTTCGCCCACGCGCTCGACGTACGGTCGATCCCGCTCTACGTCTTCAAGACCGTCGAGGAGTTCGGCGCCTCGATCGAAACCTCGGTGCGCGCGACGCTCGAGCAAGGACTCCACGGCTGGCAGGTCACCAACTGGAAGGTGACGATGACGGACTGCGGCTATGCGTCACCAGTCACGACGGCAGCCGACTTCCGGAAGCTGATCCCGCTCGTCCTGATGAGCGCGCTGCAGGAGGCCGGCACCGAGGTATGCGAGCCGATCCACGAGTTCCGGCTCGAAGGGCCGGCGGACGCGCTGCAGTCGGCCTTCCGGGTGCTCGCGCAGCTCCGTGCCGATCCGCGGGCGTCGTCGGTGTCGAGCTCCTCGTTCACGATCGAAGGGGAGATCGCAGCCGCCCGTATGCACCTCTTGCAGAGGCAGCTGCGCTCGCTGACACACGGCGAGGGCCTGCTCGAGTTCGAGTTCGTGCGCTACCAGCCGGTGGACGGTGTCGCCCCGTCACGCGCGCGCCTCGACCACAACCCACTCAACCGCAAGGAGTATCTGCTGCACGTTACGCGGCCGGGCCGGGTGCCCTTTTCTTGATCTTCGATCGGTGTCGCGCCCGTTCCGCATCAACCACGCGTCGATCCGCACGTTTCACCGTCCGACACCACTGACCGCGAAGGCGAACGTCAGGCGGGCGCCTTCCGCCGAAAGGAAGGGACGGATGCGTTCCACGATTGGAGCTGCGCTCATCGTGCTGTTGACGGCACTCGTCGTCGCAGGCACGGCAGGCGCCAAACAAGTCAAGACGGGTGGCACGCTGAACGTCGACCTCGCCACGGACGTCGACTACACGGACCCGTCGCTCAGCTATCTGTCGACCGGCTGGGAGCTCGAGTACGCGACATGTCTCAAGCTCGTCAACTACCCCGATGCGAACGGCCCGCGGGCGAGTCAGCTCGTGCCCGAGGCGTCGTCCGGTTTCCCGAAGGTCTCGAAGGACGGCAAGACGTACGACTTCACGGTTGCTGCCGGGTTCACGAAGTTCTCGAACGGCCAGCCGGTGACCGCCGCGTCCTTCAAGGCTGCCCTCGATCGCGACGCCGATCCGAAGATGCAATCGCCCTCGGGCGCGTTCATGTCCGACATCGTGGGTGCGAACACGAGCCCGGTCTCGGGCGTGCGCGTCAAGGGCAACCATCTCCTGATCACGATGACGCACGCTGCGCCGGACCTGCTCGCCCGGTTGGCGATGCCGTTCTTCTGTGCGGTGCCTACGTCGCTACCGCACGACCCGAACGGCGTCGACACGCCGCCGTCGGCCGGCCCGTACTACGTCTCCAACCGCGTTGCGAACCGGTCGATCGTGCTCAAGCGCAACCCCTACTACAAGGGCAAGCGCCCGCACAACGCCAACGAGATCGACTACACGGTCGGCAACTCGCTCGACGCGACGTATCTGCGCGTGCAGCAAGGTGCAACCGACTACGCGGCCGGCGGGATCCCGCCCGCGTCGTATGCGGAGGCTGCCCAGAAGTACGGGATCAACAAGGGGCAGTTCTGGGTCAAGCCGCTGCTCAACACGTCGTACCTCGCGTTCAACACTTCTCGTGGCGTCTTCAAGAACAACATCCCGCTGCGAAAGGCCGTCAACGAGGTGATCGACCGCCGGGCGATGCTCTCGCAGTCGGGCTTCCTGGCGGGGAAACGCACGGACCAGATCCTTCCCCCGGGCATCGCCGGGTTCCGCGATGCCGACCTGTATCCGCTTCAGCAGCCGAACATCAAGGCCGCCCAGAAGCTGGCGAAGGGTCACACGGGCGACGGAAACGTCGTGCTCTACGAGGGCAACCGCGGCGCCTCGCCGCTCCGTGCCCAGATCGTCCAGTTCAACCTCAAGCAGATCGGCCTCAACGTGAACATCACGCTGCTCCCACGGGCCGTTCAGATCCAGAAGGAAGGCACGCGCGGCGAGCCGTTCGACATCGCCGACGAGTCGTGGGGCGCCGACTACGCCGACCCGTACGACTTCATCAACGTGCTCCTGGACGGCAAGAACATCCAGGACTCCAACAACAACAACTTCTCGTACTTCAACGATCCGAAGTTCAACGCGCAAATGACGCAGGCGTCGCTGCTGTCCGGTAACCCGCGCTACACCGCGTACGGCAACCTCGACGTGGCGATCATGCAGCAGGCCGTACCGTGGGCGCCGCGCGCGAACGCAAACAACCGCATGCTCGTCAGCAAGCGGTTCGGGTGCTTCACGTACAGCGCGATCTACACGGTCGACCTCGCCGCCGCCTGTCTCAAGTAGCGAGTTCGGAGGAGCGACAAGGGGGCGGGGCGCGTGAGCGTTCCGCCCGCTCCTTCTTCCCTGAAGATGTTAAGGCCCTGTTATGCACCGTTCGCGGCACAGCCTCCGGCACGTGCTGGACGTCACAGCCTTCATGGCAGGCGAGTGGTGGTCGGGAATCGAGATGCGGCACCTCGTCGCGCTCGACGCGGTCGCCCGCGAAGGCTCCTTCCGGCGCGCGGCAACTCGGCTCGGCTACGTCCAATCTGCGATCAGCCACCAGATCGCCGCCCTCGAGGGCCTGATCGGAAAACGGCTGATCGACCGCTCCCGTGGCACACGTCCGCTGGCCCTGACCCCGGCCGGCGAGATCCTGCTCGCACACGCGGATGCGTTGATCGCGCGCGTTCGAGCAGCCCAGGCCGACCTGGCCGCGCTCGATGGTGAGGGTGTCGCCGCGCTGCGCGTCGGAGCCACCCCCGATCTGCTCGCGCGTCTCGTGCCGTCGTTGCTGCGCGCCTTCGGCGCCCCTGTGACGCTGCATGAGACGCCGGGCACGCGAACGTTGCTCGCCGCGCTGATCCGGGGTGAGCTCGACCTCGCGCTCGCCGAGACGCCGTTGCCCAAAGGGCCACTCGACGCTGCGCCACTCTGTGCCGACTCGTTCGTCGCAGTTCTGCAGGCTGGTGCCCCGCTGGCCGAGCGCCGGCGCCCCGTGACGTGCAAGGAGCTGGCACGGCTGCCGCTCATCGCTCACACGCCGACCCGCGAGCACGTCGAGGAGCAGCTTCGCGTGCACGGGATCGAGCCGCGCTTCGTGCTCGAGGCCGCAACCGGCGCCGCCGTGCAAGGGCTCGTCGCGGCCGGCCTGGGCGGAGCGGTACTGCCGCGCTTGGCCGTCGACGAGCGGCGGCTGGAGACGGTGGTGCTCGATCTCGCGCCCGGCGTCGTCGCCAACCGCACGGTGGCCGTCGTCTGGTCGCGCATGCAGCCGCCGCGTGCAGACGCGGCCGCCTTCGTCGAGTCGGCTCGCTCGGCCTGCGCAGGCGAGGGTCTGCGCGAGCCGCTGCTCGCCGGCTGACGAGCCTCGATCGGCCGAATCGACGACGTCTGCTGCCGGTCGTCCCCGTCTTCACGGCGCTCGACCACGCAGCCGGTTCAGCTGAGCACGAGCTCCAAGAAGCGTGCGCCCGGGACGGGGTTGTCCGTGTACGCCGCGACGTCGCGGAAGCCGAGCTCCTCGTAGAGCGCCTGCGCGACCTCCATGCCAGGCAGGGTGTCGAGCCGCATCGTGGCGTAGCCGAGCCGGCGCCCCTCGGCGATCGCCGCCTCCGCCAGTCGCCGGCCGAGGCCGCTCCTACGCCGCGACGACTGCACGTAGAGGCGTTTCATCTCGCACGTCCGCGCATCGAGCCGGCGGATGCCGACGCAGCCGATGATCAGCGTGCCGGCCCGGGCTACCAGCAGCGCGCCGTGCGGCGGCACGTACGCACCAGGGAGGCCAGCGAGCTCGTCGTCGAACCGCTGGAAGCCGAGGTCGACTGCCAGCGACGTCGCGTACTCCTCGAGCAGCGCCCGCACAGCGTCGATCTCGCCCGTGCTCGCAGGAGCGATCGTGACGGATTGCGCACCCACGACGGCACGCTATCGATACGAATCCGGCACAGACACGTGCGTCTTTCCGCCCTACCGTTGCTGCAACAGGCAACGAAAGGAGGAGCACATGCGGAGACTGTTGCTCGGCCTCGCGCTCGCGGCCGCGCTCACTGTCCCGGCGGCGGCGTCGGCTCAGGTGACGCCGCCGCAACCCGGGGTGATCTGCGGCACGGCCTGCGACGGCGGCGGGAGCGGCTGGTCGGGGTGCACGACCGTCACCGGCAACGACCAGGGCGGGGTCCCCGGGATCGCGTTCTGGCACCACTATCTGGTCGTCAGCTACTGCAAGGTGAACGGCCTGATCACCAGCCTCTCGATCGTGGCTCACGGCTGCGACACGAGCGGGTTCGCCTTCTGCCACGTCGGGCCCGCCTGGGTGAGCTCGGGCGGCGTCGGTGCCGGCTGGGCCTATCTCGAAGGTCACGCCGACTACGGCACGACGATCAACAGGCTGACCGGGCTCAGCTACACGAGCGTGGCGAACGTCTGGATCTGGATGGGGTGATCCCGCCACGGTGGCTCGTACTCACCGTGCTCGTCTGGGCGCTCGTCACGGTCGCGCTGACGCTCGTCGTCACGCACTTCCGTCACGCCGGGATGACACCGTGACTATTCTCGGCGGCCGTGGAGCTTCGCCCCACGACCGTCGGGGATCTGCCGGCCCTGCATGCCCTCTTCCTCACCTCGATCGCCGGCGTCTATCTCCCGCATCGCTTCGAGCCCCCTGCGCCGCCGCTCGAGGTGTTCGCGGACCAGCAGCGGCACATCATCGACAGTGGCGGTCGCTCGCTCGTCGCGGCCGACGGCGACTCGCTGACAGGGTTCGCGTCGGCCTGGTCGCGCGGCGACGACTGGTTCCTCGCATCGCTCTTCGTCGCACCGGCCGCGCAGCAGGGAGGGATCGGGCAGGCCCTTCTCGACGCGGTCTGGGGTGACCGGCACGCGCGCCGTCGGACGATCACCGATGCGATCCAGCCCGTCTCGAATGCGCTCTACGCCCGACGCGGCCTCGTGCCGGCGACGCCCGTGCTCTCGTTCTCCGGCACCCCTCGCGCTGGAAAACCTTGCGCCGGCACACCTTGGGGCGGTGCCGCGCCGCTCGCCGGGTCGCGGCAGGCAGCCGACTCGCCGCGGGAAACGGCGCCGCTCGACGCGGCCGCCTACGGGTTCGATCGCGCCGTCGACCACGCCTACTGGTCGGGGCTCGCGCGCCTCACGATCTGGGCTCGCGACGCCACCGTGGTCGCGTACTCGTACGCCTTCCCGCGAGGCCACATCGGGCCCGTTGCCGGACTCGACGCGGAGGCAGCAGCCGGGGCGCTCGAGGGCGAACTGGCGCAGGCGACCGGGCCGGTCGTCGTCCGCATCCCCGGCTCGTCGCGGTCGCTCGTCGAGGTGGCGCTGCGCCGCGGGCTCAGGCTCTCACCGACTCCCGGGCTGCTCCTGCTCTCCGCCGGCGCCGAACCGCCGACCGCACTCGCCCTCTCCGGCTTTACGCTCTACTGAGCGCCGCGGAGCTCTGTGTGAACCGAACGCCCTGCTCGTTTCGTACACTTTCTCGATGTCGGGTGGAGCCTGGGAGCTGATCTTCATGATGCTGATCCTGAAGATCCCGATCGTCTATCTCGGGCTCGTCGTCTGGTACGCGATCCGAGCCGAGCCCGAGCCGGGTGTCGACCCGAGCGAGTACTCGGTCTGGCGACCGTGGCGTCGCGACGACGGCCCACGCCCACGGCGCGGCGGCCCGCACGGCACCCGCGACCCGGCCCGCGCGCAGCACGAGCGCCGCGATAGAGTCGCGCCGTGAGCTCATCGACACGCGACAGCTGGCACCCGGCGGAGGCCGTGGCGGGGTTGCTGGCGGCCTCCGCGCTCTTCCTCGGCTTCCTCGAGCTCGCCTACCGGCCGTTCCGGCTCGCGCCGGTGGCAGTCATCCTGCTCCTGATCGCGACGGTGATGAGCCAACGGCAACAGCGACTGATCGGCATCGGCTTCGCCGTCGTCGGCATCTGCTTCGTCGTCGGCGCCGCGCTGCAGGTGCTGACGAAGCATCCCCTCTTCTAGCGAGCGGCTCCGCCAGGCAGCGCCGCAGGCAGGGGATCCAGCACTCCCCTGGTACAACACAAGGGTGAGCAGGGAGGACGTTGACGGGCTGAACGCGGGGTACGCGCGCGCGCTGCTCGACGAGTACCTCGACAACCCGGAAGCCGTGCCGGCAGAGTGGCGGACGCTGTTCGAGAGCGGCGATTCGCAGCTCGTCGCCACCCACCCGGGCGTCGCCCGGCTGCTCGAGCGGCTGCCGCCGGCCGGGAACGGCTCCGGCAACGGCCACGAGGCCGGCGCGCCCGTCACGCACGCTGCGCCGGCACCGGCGCCTGCAGCACCCACCGTCGACGCACAGCTCCTCGGTGGCGTCGCCGCGGCGATGGCACTCGTCAAGGCGCACCGCACACACGGCCACCTCGCGGCCCGTCTCGATCCGCTCGGTTCCGAGCCGGTCGGTGACCCGTCGCTCGAACCGCTCCGGCTCGAGCCCAAGCTGACGCCCGAGCTGCAGGCCCGCATTCCCGCGTCCGTTCTGCGGGTCGCCGTCGCCGGGGAGACGCTCGCCGACGTCCTGCCCGAGCTCGCGGAGACCTACTGCGGCACGATCGCGTACGAGCTCGAGCATCTCTCCGACCATCAGCAGCGCGTCTGGCTCCGCCAGGCGATCGAGTCGTGGCGCTACCGGCAGCCGCTCACCGCCGCCGAGAAGCGGGCGCTCTTCCGGCGACTCTGCGAGGTCGAGGGCATGGAGCGGTTCCTGCGCAAGCGGTTCCTCGGGCAGAAGCAGTTCTCGCTCGAGGGTCTCGACGTGATGATCCCGATGCTCGACGAGACGATCGAGCTCGCCGCCGAATCCGGCGCGCACGACGTCGTCATGGGCATGGCGCACCGCGGCCGGCTGAACGTGCTCGCCCACACGATCGGGATGCCCTACGAGTACATCCTCCGGGAGTTCGAGGGCGAGCGGACGATCGACGCCGTCACCGCCGACCCGGAGGGCGGCACCGGCGACGTCAAGTATCACCTGGCCGCGCACGGGACGCGCACCACCGCGAACGGCAAGGTCGGAGTGCGCCTGGTCGCGAACCCGAGTCACCTCGAGGCCGTCGACCCGGTCGTCGAGGGCAGGACCCGGGCCGAGCAGACCGACCGCTCGACGCGCAACGGCGCGCACGATCCCTCTGTTGCGCTGCCGGTCCTGCTCCACGGCGACGCGGCCTTCGCCGGCCAGGGAATCGTCGCCGAGACGCTCAACTTGCAGGATCTCGAGGGGTATTCGACCGGCGGCACCGTGCACCTGATCACGAACAACCAGATCGGCTTCACGACCGACCCGAACGAGGGCCGCTCGACCCGCTACTCATCCGATCTGGCGAAGGGCTTCGACGTGCCGATCGTGCACGTCAACGCCGACGACCCCGAGGCGGCGATCGCAGCCGTGCGGCTCGTGATGGCCTACCGCGAGCGCTTTGGCCAGGACGTCGTGATCGATCTCGTCGGCTACCGGCGCTTCGGCCACAACGAACAGGACGAGGCCGCCTACACCCAACCGCTGATGGTCGAGCAGATCAACGCGCATCCCAGTGTCCGCGCGCTGTACCAGGAGCAACTGAGTGCCGAGGGCGTGTTGACGAACGACGAGGCCGACCAGCTCGTGGCCGAGGTCGACTCGGTGCTTCGCGCCGCCCATGAGCGGCTGCGCACGTCGCTCGGCGGGACTGCGAAGGTCGATCCGGACGGCGAGATCCCGCGTGCGACGACGGCCGAGGTGACGACGGCGGTGCCGGCCGAGCGCCTGACCGAGCTGAACGATCAGCTGCTCCGAACGCCCGATGACTTCACCGTGCACCCCAAGCTGGCGCGGCAGCTCGAGCGCCGCCGCGTCGCGATCGCCGAGGGGGGCGTCGATTGGGGCCAGGCGGAGGCACTCGCCTACGCGTCCCTGCTCGTCGACGGGATCCCGGTCCGGCTGACCGGGCAGGATTCACAACGCGGCACGTTCGCGCAGCGGCATCTGGTGCTCCACGACGTGCACACCGGTGAGACGTTCACGCCGATGCAGCACCTGGACGACGCCGATGCGTCCTTCGAGGTGTTCAACTCGCCGCTCTCCGAGTACGGCTGCCTCGGCTTCGAGTACGGCTACTCGGCGGCAGCGCCGGAGGCGCTCGTGATCTGGGAGGCGCAGTACGGCGACTTCGCAAACGGCGCTCAGATCGTGATCGACCAGTTCATCTCGTCGGCGCTCTCCAAGTGGCGCGAGACGTCGCGGCTGACGTTGCTCTTGCCGCACGGTTACGAAGGTAACGGGCCGGAGCACTCGAGCGCGCGACTGGAGCGGTTCCTGCAGCTGGGTGCGCAGGAGAACATCCGCGTCGTCAACTGCACCACCGCTGCGCAGTACTTCCACCTCCTGCGACGTCAGGCGCTCGACGCGACGGCTCGCGCGCTCGTGGTCGTGACTCCGAAGGGGCTCCTGCGACTGAAGGATGCGTCGTCGGCGCCCGCCGAGCTCGCGAGCGGCCGGTTCGAGGCGGTGCTCGACGATGCGACTGTCGACAAGAGCGCGGTGCGCCGTCTCGTCCTCTGCTCCGGCAAGATCTATTTCGACCTGATCGCCCACGAGGCGCACACCGGCGGCGAGGTTGCCGTCGCCCGCGTCGAGCAGCTCTATCCGTTCCCGACTCCGGCGACCGCGGCGCTCGTCGCGTCGTACCCGAACCTGAGCGAGGTCGTCTGGGCCCAGGAAGAGCCCCAGAACATGGGCCCCTGGCGCTCGATTCGCCACCGGCTCGAGGAGACAGCCGCCGGGACGCCGCTTCGCTACGTCGGGCGCCCGTGGCGGGCCAGCCCGTCCGAGGGCTATCCCACCGCGCACGGGATCGAGCAGGACCGGATCGCTCGCGCGGCGCTGACGCTCTAGCGCCGGCGGGCCTTGCGCGCCTCGTTCGCCTGACGCACGAGCTTCGGGCCGTGCAAGCGGGCCTGGAGAAGCATCCAGCGTCGCTGACGGGGCGGCAGACGCCGCCAGACGTCCCAGACGATCAGGGCCGCGCTGAACGGGCGGAGGCCGAGTTTCGGACGTGCCACGCCGCCATCATGCCTTAACCGTTGTGCCCGCAGGCCTTGCCCTGCGGCTCGTGGCCATGCTCGTCGTCATGGCTGCCGCCCTGCCCATTCGCGCTCGCGGCAGGGCAGCCTCCGGTGTCGCCGCCGTTGCCGCTGTCGCCGCTGTTGCCGCCGGCCCCGCCCGACGAATCGCCGGCCGGGGTCGGTGCGGGCGTGAGGACGGGTGGCGTAACCGGCCCGGGGAGCGGCGTCGCCGCCGGGGGTAGAGCGGGCGTCGTCGGGTCGGGCGTCGTCGGGTCCGTCGGTGCGGGCGTCGGTTGCGGAGCGGGCGTCGGCGTCGGGGTGGGTGCCGGCGCCGGGGCCGGGGCCGTCCGGGGGTCGTCGGGCGGGGTCCGCCGCCGCGGCGCCACGATCACCGCAGCCGGGTCAGCCGGGGACTGCTGAGCGGCCGCTCCGGTGGGTGGCCGCTCGAGCGGCACCGGAGACACGACGGCGGCGAGCATCGAGGAAGCGGCGGCCCGCGCGCGGTCGGTTGGCATGGCGGACGCTCGCATGCAGACGTGGTGTCCGCAGGGCCGCGATCACGATCGACGGCGTCGAGGCGCGCGGGAGACTCAGCGGGGTTCCCGCGACCGACGTCGGACCGAGGAGCTGGGCCGGGGTGCCGAGGAGACCGAGCGCAGCGGTGAACGACAGCGCAACGACCGCGCCCTGCGCCCACGAAAGCCTCATGTGATCCCCCGATCTGGCCGACAACTACAGCTGGGATGAGCTATCGGCAGCACGCGCTTGGGGCTTGAGCCGTGATCGGAAGCTTCAAGCTGAAGCTCGTCTTCTGGTTTGCGCTGTTGGCCCTGGTACCGCTCGGGATCGCGTTCTACGGCTATGACGCGCTCGCGAAACGGAGTGAGACCCGGCGCACCGACGGAGGGCTCGAAGCCGCGCTTCGCGGCGCGCTCGCGGGCTACGTGATCCGGCTCGACGCCGCCAGCGCCGAGGCACAGCAACTGGCTCGCGATCCGCGGCTGCAACGTGCGCTCCGCACCCACGATCGGGGCGAGCTCCGTCGCCTGATCGCGCACGTCGACGGCGCCTCGGTGACCGACGGCAAGGTTTCGATCGGTGCGACCGCCACCCCGGCGGGTGTCCGCAGCGTCACGGTCGTCGGCGCGAAGCGTGTTCTCGGCCGCGTTGCGGTTCGTGTACCGGTCGACGAGGAGCTGCTGAGCCGTCTCGGTGCCGGACTGGCGGAGGGCGACAGGCTGGTGGCCGTGGCGGCGGGTTCGGTCCTGGTCGGAGCGCCGCCGGGGGCCCGGCTGGAGCTTCGTTCCGGGAGGGCCGGCCGTGTCACGGTTGCCGGTACGACGTACCGCGGTCTCGCAACCGTGCCGCTCTCGGATCCGCAGGGAATCTCGTTCGTCGCGCTCACCCCGCAACGTACCCTTGATGCCGGTGCTCGAGACTCCGAGCAGGGTGTGCGAGCGGCGCTGCTGAGCTCGCTGATCCTGCTCGGGCTGATCACGTACCTGCTCGGCAGGTCGATCGTCGGGGCGCTCACTCGATTCGCAGGCGCAGCTCATTCGATCGCCGGTGGGCGACTCGGCGAGCGTGTCGAGGTTCGTGGGCGGGACGAGTTCGCGCAACTGGCGCGCGCCTTCAACGACATGGCCTCCCAGCTCGAGCAGCAACGGCTCGACGTCCAGACCGAACGGGCCCGGGTCCGCGACGCCACGCAGCGCCTCGGCGAGGCGCTGGTCTCGACCCATGACTCACGGCAGCTCCTGCGGGTCATCGTCGAGTCGGCCGTCGAGGCGACCGGTGCGACCGGTGGAATCGTGATCGGACGTGACGGTGAGGTCGCTCGGGCGGGTGACCCGGACTCGGCCGGGGAGCGGATCGCGTTCCCGCTTCGCGCCGGCGCCTCCGACTTCGGCCATCTCGTGATCGTGGCGCCGTCGTTCGACGCCGCTCAGATCGAGACCGCTCGCTCGTTGACGGGCCAAGCCGTCGTCGCGCTCGAGAATGCACAGCTGCACCGCCTCGTCCAGCACCAGGCCCTGATCGACAGCCTCACCGGGCTCGCCAACCGGCGGAGCGCGGAGGACACGCTTCGCTTCGAGCTGGCTCGCTCGGCGCGGTTCGACGCCGACATCTGCTTCGTACTCGCCGACCTCGACGATTTCAAGCAGATCAACGACCGGTACGGGCATCCCTTCGGCGACGAGCTCCTCAAGGAGTTCGCCAACGCGATGCGGGCGACCGTGCGGGCGTCGGATATCGCCGCTCGCTGGGGCGGCGAGGAGTTCGCGCTCGTGCTCCCGGGTACGGATGCCGCAGGAGGCACGATGCTGGCAGAGCGGATCCGGGAGATCGCCGAGTCACGAATGCTGCAAGCGCCGGACGGCACCGACGTCAGGGTCACCGCCAGCTTCGGTGTCGCGTCGTTCCCGGAGAGCGAAGACTTCGGCGAACTGCTCGCGGCTGCCGATTCGGCGCTCTACTGCGCCAAGCGCGAGGGCAAGAACCGGGTCGGCATCTCGCCGGAATCGCTCGAGCCGCAGATTGGCTGAGCATCTGCGATGGTCTAAGCTTCACCAATCCCCCCGGGCGATATGGCATCAGAGCAGGAGGATTTCATGGCCGTGGACACAGCGTCGATGTTTGCGCAGGTCATCCAGGAGCACCTGGAGCTGAAGCGCCGCAACTCAGCACTCGAGCACGAGATGCCGCTCGGCAAGTACCTGCACGACGACCCGTTCGAAAACCACCCGCTCTTCAAGACCGAGGAGCAGGCGCGCATCGAGGACACGATCGACGGCGTGCCCGGGATCGAATCCCACGAGACGTCGCTCGACTGGCCGACGACCGGCGACGACACGTTCAGCGAGCAGCCGCAGGTCACAGCGGAACAGCCCACCGAGGCGCACGAGACGGTCGACCCCGAAGACCGCTCCGACGAGAACCTCTGGTCGCGCTCTCGCGACTTCGACTGGGGCGATTAGCCCGCAGGGGGAAACCTGCGGTTGCCCCCACGAGCCCTTCCCTGACGCAGCCGGACCGTGGCGGTTGACCACAGGTGAAGCCCGCCCGCGTGTGACCGTTCGCGCCGCTGCTAAGGCTGGCTGAGACGGGCCCAGAGGTTGTCGAGGATCTGCTTGACGGGCCAGAACGTCGCAGAGCCCCCGAAATCGAGCGTTCCTGCGGCGAACACCTTGGCACCGGCAGCCGTCTCGTAGTACGACATCTGGGCCGTGATACCCGGCCCGTACAGGTCCGGGATCTGGGCGAGCACCAGCGTTCCCGGCGGTGACGACGGCGCCGTGGCATCGATCTCGATCCCGTAGCCGCCCACGAACTGGCCGAACGTGGAACCGTCGCCGAGGCCCGTGCCCGTCCAGAGCCAGGGGGCCGTCGTCGCGCTCTGCACCGTGAACAGACCCTGCCGTTGGCCGTCGTCGTTGGCGCGGTACTGGACGCCGATCAGTGCTGCCTCGGGCCGGCCGGCGTCGCGCCACTTGCCGATCTTGTGCAGCACCTGCCCTGTCTTGTCGACCTTCCAGAAGAAGTTGTTCGCGGAGAGAAACATCAGGTTGCCCCCGAGGTCGCGGAAGCGCTGGACGACGTCGTACTCGTGCGGAGTGACGTACTCCTCGTGCCCCTCGAAGACGACGAGGTCGTACGCGTGCGCGAGTTGGTCGCCGTTCGCGATCAGGTCGAAGTCGGAGTCCGAGATGAACTCCGCACTCTTCCCGGACCAGTACAGCCAGTGCAGGAAGGGGAGGTCGTACCGGTAGAAGCGGGGTGGTGCACCGCGTGCGATGTACGTGCGCGAGAGGTCGACCCTGCCGTTCGGAGGGCCGGCGTACCAGGTGTCGCCGTAGCCGTTGCCGTCGACGTCCTGGAAGTTGTAGGCCTCCCAGGTGTTGGTGGGGAGGACGACGAGGATGCGGCCGGTCGCTCCGAGGATCGCCGGACGAACGACGAACGGCGCGTAGCCGACCCGCCCGTCGGCGCCGGTGAACTGGAGGTAGTAGAGGCCGCTCGGGACGTCCGGGACATGGAACGTGATCGAGTGCGGCGAGCTCTGCCACCTCGTCCAGTCGAGATGAATCGGCGCCAGGCCGACGTCGACGCCGGCGAACTGGTTGTCCGCGTACGTGACCACCTGCTCGGGCCCCGAATGGAACATGCGCAGGTCGAACGACGGCTCGTCGGTCGCCACATGGATCCGGGCCACCTCTCCGGGTGCGTAGCTCGGTTGGCCGAATCCGGCATCGATCCCTTGGACGCGCACGACGACGCTCTTCGGATACCGCCCGACGAACGCGTCGGGCGCCCCGTAGACGATCTTGTTCCCTGCGGTGTCGACCGCGGTCAGCCGTACGAGGAACGTGCGCGGATTCGTGTTCGTCGCGGGCGCCCAGCTGAAGATGTGGCGGCCGGGTCCGAGATGCTGGGTGATCGTGTAGACGACGTGCGGCGCTTTCACGGTGCGCGTCACGTCCATGGTCACGGTCGCGGCCTCCCGGAGCCTGAAGATGATCTGCGCCTTGTCGCGAAAGCCGTCGCCGTTCGGGCTAATCGTCGTCAGCAGTGGGCCGTCGCCCGCGAAGCGCGTCGACGACCCGTTGGCTCCGCGCAGGCCGGCCAGCTCCGGTGGGTGTGTGTCGAGGTGGAGCGGGGCCGTCGCCAGCACGGCCGACCGATAGACCAGCCGGACCAGATAGTCGCCATCCGGTACGTGGCGCCCGCCGATCCGGCCGTCCCAACCGGTCTGCAGCGTGCTGCGCCGTGACGGCGGCACGATCCAGCCGAGACTCTTGCCGTTTTCGCGGACGAGGCTGACGCCGACCTGACGCGGCACCGTCAGCTGGGCGAGCACGTGGAGGCTCCCGGCGTGTGGCGAGAAATCACGCGGCGCGACGCTCAAGGTCGCTGCCTGCGCAGGCGCGGCGACGCCGAGCGCCACCAAGGTCACGAGCCCGAGCCGGCGCACGCGCGCCAGGGTACCCGGCCGCCAGGACGGGAACCGCCCAGGAGCGTCATCATGAAATGAGCTCTAAGTACCCTTCCGGGTGCCGTGCCTCCGCTCAAGACAACGTCGTCCTACGTCCCGACCGGCGATCAGCCGCAGGCGATCACGACGCTGGCGGACGGCCTGCGGGCGGGCGAGCGCTTCCAGACGCTGCTCGGGGCGACCGGCACCGGGAAGACGGCGACGATGGCCTGGATCATCGAGCAGGTGCAGAAGCCGGCGCTGATCATCGCGCACAACAAGACGCTGGCTGCGCAGCTCTGCAACGAGTTCCGCGAGTTCTTCCCCGGCAACGCCGTCGAGTACTTCGTCTCCTACTACGACTACTACCAGCCCGAGGCGTACGTTCCTCAGGCGGACCTGTACATCGAGAAGGACTCCTCGCAGAACGACGACATCGCGCGGCTCCGGCTCTCGGCGACATCGTCCCTCTTCACACGCAAGGACGTGATCGTCGTCGCCTCGGTGTCGTGCATCTACGGGCTCGGTTCGCCGGAGGAATGGCGTGAACGCCTGCTCTACCTCGAGGTGGGCAGTGAGCAGGACCGCGACGCGGTGCTGCGCAAGCTCGTCGAGTCGCAGTACGTCCGCAACGACACGGTGCTCGGCCGCGGGCGGTTCCGTGTCAAGGGCGACATCCTCGAGGTCCAGCCGGCGAACGTCGAGACCGCGTACCGGATCTCGTTCTTCGGAGATGAGGTCGAGCAGATCACCCACTTCGATCCGTTGACCGGGGAGGTGTACGCGAAACTCGACAACCTCTCGATCTGGCCGGCGACCGAGTACGTCACCTCGAAGCCGACCATCGAGCGAGCGGTCTCGGAGATCCGGTCCGAGCTCGAGGCGCAGGTGCGGCAGTTCGAGGACGAGGGCCGGATGCTCGAGGCGCACCGCATCCGCCAGCGCACCGAATACGACCTGGAGCTGATGCAGGAGCTCGGCTTCTGCAACGGGATCGAGAACTACTCACGGATCCTCGAGGGGCGTCCAGCCGGTTCGCACCCGTTCACGCTGCTCGACTACTTCCCGGACGACTTCGTGATCTTCGTCGACGAGTCGCACCAGACCGTGCCGCAGATCGGCGGCATGCACGAGGGCGACCGTTCGCGCAAGCAGACGCTCGTCGACTACGGCTTCCGGCTCCCCTCGGCGCTCGACAACCGGCCGCTGCGGTTCGATGAGTTCCTCGAGAAAGTGCCGCAGGCGGTCTTCGTGTCCGCGACCCCGGGTGCGTGGGAGCTGCGCCAGTCGACCCGCATCGCCGAGCAGTTGATCCGGCCGACCTACCTGGTCGATCCGGAGATCGAGCTGCGGCCGACGAAGAACCAGATCGACGATCTGCTGAACGAGATCCGCCGCCGGGAAGACGTGGGGGAGCGGGTGCTCGTGACCACGCTGACGAAGAAGATGTCCGAGGACCTGACCGACTACCTGCTCGAGGCGGGCGTGAAGGCGCGGTACCTGCACTCCGAGATCGACACGCTCGAGCGCATCCAGATCATCCGCGAGCTGCGGCTCGGCGACTACGACGTCCTCGTCGGCGTCAATCTGCTCCGCGAAGGGCTCGACCTCCCCGAGGTCTCGCTCGTCGCGATTCTCGATGCCGACAAGGAAGGCTTCCTGCGCGGCCGCACCGCCCTGGTCCAGACGATCGGCCGCGCGGCGCGCCACGTCAACGGGCGCGTCCTGATGTACGCCGACAAGCTGACTGAGGCGATCAAGGGGGCCGTCGAGGAGACGACCCGGCGCCGGAACGTGCAGCTCGCCTACAACGAGGAGAACGGCACGACCCCGCTCTCGATCATCAAGGGCGTCTCCGACATCGCCGAGTTCCTGGCGCTCGAACAGCCGCATGTCCCGAGCTCGCGCCGGAGCCGCGGCGGCGCCAAGGTCGAGGGGATGACCAGCGACGAGCTCGAGAAGCTCGTGATCACGCTCGAAGAGGAGATGTTCCAGGCGGCCGAGGAGCTGCGTTTCGAGTACGCCGCGAAGCTGCGCGACGAGCTCAAGGAGCTGCGCCGCGACCTGACAGCACTCGCCACTGTGAAGGCATGAGCATCGGGTTCGTCATTGCGATCGTGATCTCGGGCTTCTTCACCGGCGCGCTGGCGCGGCTCGCGATTCCGGGGCCCGACCCGATGCCCATCTGGCTCACCATCTCGATCGGACTCGTGGGCTCGATCGCAGGGGCGGTCGTCGGCCGGGCGCTCTCGAACGACAACGGCTACGTGATCTCGTTCACGTCGTTCGGCGTCGCGATCGCACTGGTTGCGGCCTACCGGCGCTTCGTGCAGCAGCGGCCGATCTTCGGGCCCGGTGCGGCTGCCTATCCGACGCGCGGGCTCGGCGTCGAGCAGCAGCGGCAGCGACTGCGGAAGCTCGGCGTCGATCCGGACCTGCTGCGTCCCGATCCGAAGGTGATCGAACGCGCGCGGCTCGAGGGCATGCTGCAGGAGCTGCACCGGGCCGGGCTGCTCGACGATGCCGAGCTGCAGGCCAAGCGCACCGCGCTCGACGAACGCTAGGCCACGCGGCTGAAGCGCCGCTCGGCGGTCTGCCGCCAGCTGCCGTCGATCCAGATGAACGTCTCGCAGGTGAGCGACCGCTCATCGGCGCGGTAGGCGACACAGCCGCGGGCCTCGCCATGCCGTCTCGGGCGCGGGCGGCCGAGGCCGGGCGCGATCGAGATCACACAGCCGGGGGCGCGACCGACCAGCACGTCGAACTCGTGCCGCTCGGCCACCGCACCCTGATGGATGTGGCCGCCGACGACGAGCTCGGCGCCGGCGGCGACGAGCCTCGACAACACGTGGTCGCGGCGGGCGACCGGCTTCTTGTGCCCGCGCCACGGAGCGTCGATCAACTGGTGATGCATCGCGACGACGCAAAGCGCACCGGGTGCGGCCCCTTCCAGCTGCTCGGCTGCGCGTGCCAGCTGCGGGTCGGTGACGCCGCCTGACTGGTGGTGCCACGGCCGCACCGAGTTGATCCCGACCACGTGCAACTGGTCGCCGGCGTACGTCGGCTCGACGGTCTGCCATTGACGCTCGAACTCGCGCCACGGCGTCGTCACGCGCGCAGGGAAGGCGTAGGGGATGTCGTGGTTGCCGGGTACCGCGAGGACCGCCGGACCGAGTTGCCGCAGGAAGGCGGCTGCGTGCTCGTGCTGGTCGCGGCGACCGCGGTGCGTCAGGTCGCCGCTCGCGATCACCAGTTCCGGAGCGACCCGCTCGATCAGGGCGGCCAGCGCGCCGTCTCGCTGAGGGTCGTCCCCGGCCCCGAAATGGAGGTCCGAGACGTGAAGGAGGCGTGTTGGCACCGGCGAAGCAGGCTATACAGTGACCGAGATGGCCGACGAGCAATCGACGGAGATCTTCGACGACCTCTATCTCGGTCTGAGGGCGGGCGGCGCGCTTCGCAAGCAGCGTCGCGGCGAGCCTCTCACCGAGGAAGAGGCGGAGGCTCTCGGGCGCTGGCAGCGCCTCTCCCCGTGGCGGAAGGGCGTCGCGGTCAGCGGCTTCGCCGTCGGCACGTTCGGGCTCGGCTTCACTCTCGGCGGACTGATCTTCGGCCGCTGGCGAAAGGCCTGAGCCCGGAGGACTCGCCCGGCTCGGCCCGTGGCGCAGGCTCGCGGTGCGCTGAGAGCAGGACTGCACCTGCGAGCCCTGTCAGACCGGCAGCACCACCGGCGATCCAGAGCGTCCCGGCACCGCCGACGAGCGCGGTCAGGCCACCGCCGAGCGCCAGCGCGAAGAGTTCGGCGCCGTTTCGCAGCCCGTTGTACGCCGCGAACGCCTGGCCGTGCCGGTCGGGCTCGATGTTCTGGTGGAGCAGCGTCCGGAAGAGCGTGTTCTTGACCCCGTGCGCCATTCCGCCGACGAGGTAGCAGGCGAGCATGAACGGGAGCACCATCCAGAAGGGAGCAAGGAACTTCGAGAACCCCTGGACGCTCGCCGCCAGGAGCGCGATCAGCCCGACCGCGGCGACCGGCACGCGGGGTGCAATTCCGGCCGAGGCGGCGATCAGCCCGAACGCCCAGACGGTGAGGACGGCGCCGAGCGCCGGGCCACCGCGGTGGAGATCCTCGCGTACGTAGACGAAGTCGCCGGGAATCGAGGCGGACATGAACACGAGGGTCGCGGCGCCGGCGCCCATCGCAACCGACAGCGTCCGGCCCGTGAAGATCAGCTTCAGCCCGTCGCGTGCGCGCGGCCCTGGCCCGCGCGGGCGCTCTACCCGACGGCGCGGCGCGACGGTCAGCTGCGCGAGCGCGATCAGCAGGAACGTCGCGCTGTCTGCGAGCAGGGCGAACGTCGTGCCTGCACCGGCCGCCAGGGCGCCGCCGATCAGCGGTCCGATGAGAAACCCGACCGAGCGGGCCGACTCCACGAGGCCGTTCGCTCCGGCGAGGGAGCGGGGCCCTGCGAGCAGCGGCACGAGGGCGAACTCCGCCGCCTGCCCGATCGCCGCGCCGGTGCCGAGCAGGACGGTCAGCGCGAGCACCGCGGGGATCGAGCCGGTGCTGAACGCGAGGACGGCCACGATCGCCGCCTGCGCGAGGGCGGCGGCGACCGCGACCGCGCGTGTCTCCAGGCGGTCGACGAGCAGCCCGACATGGCCTGCGAGGAGCGCGGCGGGCGCCCAGAGCGCGATCAGCAGCACGGAGACACCAACCCCGTGCCAGCGCGACTCGGTGCGCAGTGCGAGCGTCAGGACCGCAACCCAGTCGCCGATCGACGAGACGGCGATCGCCGCGGCGACGATGCGCAGATCACGCGTCCGGGCTGGCACGGAGTGAGTATCGATCGACCCTGTACGAACGTACGTTCGGGAGGTAGAATGGCCCCATGGCTGCCGACGAGCTGATCGTCCACGGCGCCCGCGAGCACAACCTCAAGGACATCACCGTCCGGCTCCCGCGGAACGCCCTGATCTGCATCACCGGGCTCTCGGGCTCCGGCAAGTCGAGCCTGGCCTTCGACACGATCTACGCCGAGGGGCAGCGCCGCTACGTCGAGTCGCTTTCCGCCTATGCACGGCAGTTCCTGCAGATGATGGAGAAGCCCGACGTCGACTCGATCGACGGGCTGAGCCCCGCGATCTCGATCGACCAGAAGACCACGTCGCGGAACCCGCGCTCGACCGTCGGCACGGTGACCGAGATCTACGACTACCTCCGCCTGCTCTACGCGCGGGTCGGACGGCCGCACTGCCCGATCTGCGGGCGGCCGATCTCCGGACAGTCGATCGACTCGATCGTCGAGCAGATCCTGGCGTTGGCCGAGGGGACGCGGTTCACGGTCAACGCACCGGTCGTGCGCGACCGCAAGGGGGAGTTCCGAGACCTCTTCGAAGAGCTGCGCAACGAGGGCTTCTCGCGCATCAAGGTCGACGGCGAGCAGCATTCGCTCGACGAGCCGCCGACCCTCGACAAGAAGTTCAAGCACACGATCGAGGTCGTGGTCGACCGGCTCGTGATGAAGGACGACCTCCGCACCCGGCTGACCCAGTCCGTCGAGACGGCGGTTGCGCTCGCAGAAGGGTTGATCGTCGTCGACCTCATCGACACGGGCGAATCGACGACCTACTCCCAGAACTTCGCCTGCCCGGAGCATGGCGTCTCGCTGGCCGAGCTGCAGCCGCGCATCTTCTCGTTCAACTCCCCGCACGGCGCGTGCCCCCGCTGCACCGGGCTCGGCGCGCAGCAGGAGATCGACCCGGACCTGCTCGTGCCCGACCCGTCGCTCTCGATCGACGACGGGGCACTCGTGCCGTGGGCTGTCGGTGGCTCCGGGTTCTACGAGTCGGTCATCCAGGCGATCGCCGACCGGTACGAGATCCCGACCGACGTGCCGTGGCAGGAGCTCAGCTCCGAGCAGCAGTCGCTCTTCCTCGACGGCACCGACGGCGACAAGGTGTACGTGCAGTACCGCAACCGCATGGGCCGACGGCGCTCGTACATGGTCAACTTCGAAGGCATCGTCACCTCGCTGCAGCGGCGCTACCGCGAGACCGACTCGTCGACGCAGCGCGAGCGGATCGAGGAGTACATGTCGTTCCGTCCTTGCCCGGTCTGCAAGGGCGCGCGGCTGAAGCCCGAAGTGCTTGCGGTCACCGTCGGAACCAAGAACATCCACGAGTTCACGCGGCTCTCGATCACTCGCGCGCTCGAGTTCGTCGACTCGCTCGACCTCACCCAGACGGAGCAGTTGATCGGGGTCCGGATCGTCAAGGAGATTCGAGAGCGGCTGACCTTCCTGGACGACGTCGGGGTGGGCTACCTGAACCTCGATCGGGCGTCGGCAACGCTCTCGGGCGGTGAGGCGCAGCGTCTTCGCCTCGCGACGCAGATCGGCTCGCAGCTCGTCGGCGTGCTCTACATCCTCGACGAGCCGTCGATCGGCCTGCACCAGCGCGACAACGACCGGCTGATCGGCACCCTCGAGCGGCTTCGCAACCTCGGCAACACCGTGGTCGTCGTCGAGCACGACGAGCAGATGATGCGCAACTCCGACTGGCTGGTCGACATGGGGCCCGGTGCCGGCGAGCATGGCGGGCACGTCGTCGCCGAGGGAACCGCCGGCAAGGTGATGCGGAACAAGAAGTCGGTCACCGGGCAGTTCCTGGCCGGAACCCGCGGCATCTCCGTGCCCGAGCGGCGCACCGACGACTTCGGCTGGTTCACCGTCTTCGGGGCGGCAGAGCACAACCTGAAGGGCATCGACGTCGACTTCCCGATCGGGAAGTTCATCGCGGTCACAGGCGTGTCGGGCTCCGGCAAGTCGACGCTCGTCAACGAGGTCGTCTACAAGTCGCTCGCGAACTCCCTCTCGAAGACGCGGGTGCGGCCGGGGGAGCACGAGCGGGTCGAGGGGATCGAGGCATTCGACAAGGTGATCGAGATCGACCAGCGGCCGATCGGCCGCACGCCGCGGTCGAACCCCGCGACCTACACCGATCTCTTCACGCACATCCGCGAGCTCTACTCGCTGACGCCGGACTCGAAGGTGCGCGGTTACAAGCCGGGCCGCTTCTCCTTCAACGTCAAGGGCGGCCGGTGCGAGACGTGCAAGGGCGACGGGCAGATCAAGATCGAGATGCACTTCCTGCCGGACGTCTACGTGCCGTGCGAGACGTGCAAGGGGAAGCGTTACAACCGCGAGACGCTGGAGGTGCGCTTCAAGGGCAAGACGATCGCCGATGTGCTCGAGATGTCGGTCGAGGAGGCTCTCGAGTTCTTCTCGAAGATCCCGAAGGTGCAGCGGCGGCTGCAAACCCTGCACGACGTGGGGCTCGACTACATGACGCTCGGGCAGCCGGCCACGACGCTCTCCGGGGGCGAGGCGCAACGCGTCAAGCTCGCCGCCGAGTTGTCGAAGGTCGCAACCGGCAAGACGCTCTACATCCTCGACGAGCCGACGACCGGACTGCACTTCGCCGATATCGAGAAGCTGCTCGAGGTACTGCAGCGGCTCGTCGACGGCGGCAACACCGTGCTCGTGATCGAGCACAATCTCGACGTGATCAAGCAGGCCGATTACCTCGTCGACCTTGGGCCGGAAGGAGGCGAGGCCGGAGGCGAGATCATCGCCGTGGGCACGCCCGAGGAGATCGCTGCCGTCGAGAGCTCGTACACCGGCCGTTTCCTGCGCCCGCTGCTCGCCGGCCGCGCGGTCGTCGCGGCGTGAACTGGCGCAGCCGGCGCAGCGTCCTGATCCTGCTCGCGGTCGTCTGCACCGGCCTCTTCGCAGCGGGCATCGCCGCCGCCTACCTGCACCGTCACGCCACGGTGTGCGACGACAAGCGGGCACCGGTCGCCCAACGCGGCGGCCTCCTCGGCCAGGTCGTGGTTCGCTGCCACAACGGCCAGATCGTGACGCTCAACAACTGAGCCCCTGGCCTCGCCGTTACGCTGGCGCCGATGCGGGACTGGTGGTTGCGCGCGCTGCTCGTGCTTCAGAGACCGCGGCCGGTGTTCGTGGCGCTCCGCGACGACGACCCCGAGTCCCTCGGCGACCGCTCCGAGGTGGTGCTCGCGATCGTCGTGCTCGCAGGCATGGCGACGGTGCTGTCGACGACGACGGCGGGGAGACTGCTCGACGACGGCTCCTACGACGGCCTGCTGGTTGCCGTCTGGACGTTCATCGCCGGCGGCATCTACGGGGCCTTCGCCTATTTCGGTCTCGGAGCCCTGCTCGACCGCAGCGTGAAGGCTCTCGGCTCACAGGGGACCTACCGACGCTCGTGCCAGGTGCTCGCCTTCGCTTCGGTTCCGATCGCGTTGTCGCTCGTGCTCTGGCCGGTGAAGCTCGCGCTCTACGGCCAGGACGTTTTCCGCAGCGGCGGCCGTGACGGCGGCGCCGGAGCCCACGCGTTCCCGACACTCTTCGCCGCCTTCCTCGCATGGTCGATCGTCCTGCTCGTGATCGGCGTGCGCGCGGTGCACGGCTGGTCGTGGTCGCGCTCGGCCGCAGCGACCGCGCTGGCACTGGTGCTCCCGGTACTGCTCCTGGTCTCGCTCAGCTCGTTGTGAGCGACGCCTCGAACCGTTCGAGCTCCTCCGGCGAGATCCCGTACGTGTGCTTCTCCTCCGGGAACGCTCCGGTCCGGACGTCCGACGCGTACGCAGCGACGGCGTCGCCGATCTCACCCGCGATCTCGGCGTAGCGCTTGACGAAGCGCGGCGTGCGGCCGGCGTACATCCCGAGCATGTCGTGCCAGACGAGCACCTGGCCGTCGGTCCCGGAGCCTGCCCCGATGCCGATCGTCGGCACGTGCAGCGCCTCCGTGACACGAGCCGCGACCGGAGCGGGGACCGCTTCGAGCACGATCGCGAACGCCCCTGCCTCCTGCAGCGCGAGCGCGTCGTCGTAGAGCTGCTTCGCGGCGTCAGCCGTGCGTCCCTGTGCCTTGAAGCCGCCGAGCTTCGTCGCGGACTGCGGGGTCAGGCCCACGTGGCCCATGATCCCGATGTTCGACTCGGCGATCGCCCGCACCCGGGAGAGCATTCGTCCGGCGCCCTCGAGCTTGACGACGTCGGCGCCGCCCTCCTTGATCATTCGGATCGAGCTGGCAACGGCCTGCTCGTCGGAAACCTCGTAGGTGCCGAACGGGAGATCGCCGACCACGAGCGGGTGCGTGGCCGCCCGGGTCACCGCCCGGGTCAGGAAGATCATCTCGTCGAGCGTGACCGGCAAGGTCGACGAGTGGCCGAGCATGACCATCGCTGCCGTGTCGCCGACGAGGATCATCTCGACGCCTGCCTCATCGGCGATGCGAGCAGCGGGAGCGTCGTAGGCGGTGATCATCACGATCTTGTCGTGACGCGTCTTCATCTGGGCGAGCTCCGGCAGCGGCAGCTTGCCCGGCGCCGGCGTCGAGGCGGCGGGGGTGCGTGGGCGGGTGCTCATGACGCTCCTTTCAACAGGACGTTGTCGATCAGGCGAACGCGGCCGACCCTCGCCGCAACGGCGAGTGTCGGCCCATCGAGGTCGGCGATCTCGACGTAGTCGGGCTCGAGCCCGGCGGCGGCAAGGGCCCGGCGCGCCTGGTTCAGATCGCCGGTCGCCAGGGCACGCGGAATCGCGAGCGCCTGCTCGCGCTCGACGGCAGTCAGCGCTGCGTTGCGTGAGGAGATGGCCAGGCCGTCGTCGTCGCGCACGGTTTCCACGACGTTGATCGCGACGTCGAGGTTCAGGTCGCGCACCATCTGCTTCAGCACGGCCACCTGCTGCGCGTCCTTGCGCCCAAACCAGGCCGTCTGAGGGCGAACGATGTTGAACAGCTTCAGGCAGACGGTTGCGACGCCACGGAAATGGCCCGGACGGTGTGCCCCTTCGAGGCCCTCGGCCGCGCCCCGCGGGTCGACCCAGGTGGCGAAGCCCGCCGGGTACATCTCGTCGGCCGGCGGTGCGAAGAGCACGTCGACCGCCGCCGCCTCTGCGCGTGCCGTGTCCGCCTCGAGATCGCGCGGGTAGCTGCCCAGGTCGGCAGCGTCGGAGAACTGCGCCGGATTGACGAAGACGCTCGCCACGAGCACGTCGCAGGCCGGGCGGGCGGCGGCGAAGAGCGCTGCATGGCCGTCGTGCAGCGCACCCATCGTCGGCACGAGCCCGACGGCGCCATGCCGCGGCAGGTCGAGATCGGCGATATGGCGAACGACGATCACGGGCGCGTCGCCTCCGCGAGCGCGCGGTAGAGCGGCTCGAGCTCGCCGCCCGCGAGGGCCGCGAGATGACGATCGACGGTCTCCCAGTCGCCGCGGGCGATCGGACCGGTCAGCTCGAAGCCGTTCGCGATCGTCCGCTCCATCAACGGCACAAGCGCTGCCGGCGGCGCGTCCGCCTGTTCGAGGAGCTGCGCCGCCGCGCGATAGAGGGTTACGAGGAAGTTCGACGCGATCGCCGCGCCTGCGTGGTAGAGGGCGCGACGGTCGTCGGCCAGCGTGAACGGCTGCAAGCCGAGGGTCTCGGCCAGCCACAGGGCACGGGCGTGGCCGTCGGCAGTGTCGGCGGTCACCGCCCCCCACGCACCGTCGAGCTGTTCCGGCCCGCGGGCGAGGGTCAATGTCTGCAGTGGGTGGACCGAGAAACGCAACGTGTGGGGTGCGAGCGCGCCGAGGGGAGTTCCGCCCGAGACGTGCGCCACCCACGGCCCCGGCTCGATCGTCTGCGCGACCTGTGCGATCGCGCGGTCGGGAACGCAGAGGAGTCGCAGCTCGGCGTCGTCGCGCACGGCGACGCCCCGCTCGCGCAGGCGGGCAGCAATGGTCTCGCCGGCACGGCCGGCGCCGATCACGGTGACGTCTTTGAACATTTCGTGGCTCCAGTTCCGTCGCCGGATACCGGGCAATTGCAGGATATCCGAGAGCCGTCCGGCGGCGAGGCGAAGATGCTGCCTTGGTAGGGTTGCCCTGATGCCGATCTACGACTACGTCTGCATGAGCTGCGAGTCCCACTTCGAGGAGCTGGTCGGGATGTCGGACCCCGATCCGGCCTGCCCCGATTGCGGCAAGACCAAGGTGGTCAAGCAGTTCTCGACGGCATTCGCAGCGCACGGCGGCAGCTCGCAACCTTCGTTCGGCGGCGGGTGTTGCGGCGGCTCCTGTGGCAGCTGCGGCTGATCTGTCGCTGATCGCCTTCGGCGACCAGGTCGCCGGCTGTGAGCGCTGTGCGCTCGCCGAGACCCGCACCCAGGTCGTCTTCGGCTCGGGCTCGCCGACCGCCGAGCTGATGTTCGTCGGCGAGGCGCCGGGCTTCCACGAGGACAAGCAAGGCGTGCCGTTCGTCGGCGCAGCCGGGAAGCTCCTCGGCACCCTGCTGGCGGGGATCGGGTTGACGCGCGAGGACGTCTACGTGTGCAACGTCCTGAAGTGCCGTCCCCCCGGCAACCGCGACCCTCTCCCCGAGGAGATCCAGGCCTGCGAGTCGCACCTCTTCCGGCAGATCGAGCTGATCTCACCGACGCTGGTCGCGACGCTCGGCAACTTCGCGACGAAGCTCCTGTCCGGCAAGCCCGCAGGCATCACCCAGGTGCACGGTCGCGAGCAGCGAGTCGTCCTCGGCGGCAACGACGTGACGCTCTACCCGATCTTCCATCCCGCGGCCGCGCTCTACACGCCGCGCATGCTGCAGGTGCTCGAGGAGGACTTCGCCCGGATCCCCGAGCTGCTCGGACGCCAGATCGAGGTCGTGCCGGAGCCGGAGCCGCCGGTGCCGCACAGCGAACAGCCGGTTCAGCTCGGACTGTTCTAGCGTTCGCGTGGACGTCATCACCGCCTCGCCGGCGGAGACCGAGGCACTGGCGGCGCGCCTTGCGGCGACGCTGCGGGCCGGTGACGTCGTCGCCGTTTCCGGCGATCTCGGCGCCGGCAAGACGACGTTCGTCCGTGGTGCCGCGCGGGCGCTCGGGGTCGTCCAGCCGGTCTTGAGCCCGACGTTCACGATCGGCCACCGCTACGAGGCGCCGATTCCGGTGGCTCATCTCGACCTCTACCGCCTCTCCGGGCTCGACTCGGAGGAGTGGGGGGACCTCGAGCCGTACTTCGACAACACGGTCGCTTTCGTGGAGTGGCCCGAGCACGGCGCCGCCTGGCTCCCGCGGGCGCGCGCGGTCGTTACGCTCATGCACGTCGACGAGTCGCACCGCCGCATCAGGATCTCGGATGAAGACGACCCTGGCCTTTGACACCGCAACGTCCTTCGGCGCCGTCTGCGCGACGGAGTCGGGGCGCGCGCGCCGGGCGAAAGCCGGCGACCTGCTTGCGGCGATCGACGAGCTGCTCGCCGACCCGGCGCAGATCGGGCAGATCGTCGTCGGCCGCGGCCCGGGCAGCTTCACCAGCATTCGGATCGGCCTCGCGATGGCGCGTTCGCTGTCGTTCGCGCTCGGCGTGCCGGTCGCGGGAGCCTCCACGCTCGACGCGTATACCGGCGCGACGCCGGTGCTCGACGCGCGCCGAGGCGAGGTGTTCACCACCGGGCCGCGTGTCTGTGCCCCCGCAGAGCTCGATGTTCGCGACCACGTTCTCGTCGGCGACGGTGCGGTGCGCTACCGCGCCGTGTTCGAAGAGAACGGCGGCACGGTCCCGCCGGACGACGATCCCGCTCATGTTCCGGATCCGCTGCTGCTCGTCGCGCATGCAGGCTCGTTCGGCGCTGCCGACCGGGTGCTGCCGCTGTATGTACGCGAGCCCGATGCGAGGCCGCGGTCGTGACGGCCGTCGCTCTCGACGTCCGCCCACTCGAGTTGGTCGATCTCGCGGCGATCGAGGTGATCGAGCAGCAGGCTTACCCGACGCCGTGGTCGCGATCGATGTTCGCCTCCGAGCTCGCGAAGCCGACCTCGATCTGTCTCGGGGCGTTCGACGGGGCCGATCTCGTCGGCTACGTGATCAACTCGCGCTACGTCGACGCGTGGCACGTGATGAACGTGGCTGTCGACCCCGTCCACCAGCGCCGCGGTGTCGCCACCCGGCTACTCGAGCGCCTGTTCGAGCTGACGGCAGACGACGAGCGTCGCGGTTATACGCTCGAAGTGCGCGTCTCGAACGAGGCCGCGATCCGTCTCTATGAGGAGCTCGGCTTCGAGAAGCGCGGTGTCAGGCGCGGCTACTACACGGACAATCGTGAAGATGCGCTGATCATGTGGCGCGACGCCCGCCTGACGACGTGATCCTCGCGATCGAGAGTTCGTGCGACGAGACGGCGGCGGCCCTCGTCACGGACGACGGCGAGCTCAGGGCGAGTGTGGTCGCATCGCAGGACGAGTTGCACGCGCCGTTCGGTGGCGTGGTGCCGGAGGTAGCCTCGCGTCGCCACCTCGATCTCGTCGTGCCGGTGATCCGCGAGGCGCTCGCCGACGCCGGTGCCGATCTGTCCTCCGTCGACGCGATTGCCGTCACCGTCAAGCCCGGGTTGATCGGCGCCTTGCTCGTCGGCGTGTCGGCGGCGAAAGCGCTCGCCTGGTCGAGGCGGCTGCCCTTGATCCCGGTCGACCATCTGCTCGGCCATGTCGCGTCGCTCTACCTCCGACCGCTCGATCACGAGCCGCCGTTCACCTGCTTGCTCGCGAGCGGCGGGCACACGATGCTGCTCGACGTTCAACAGCGTGGTGCGTACCGCGTGCTCGGGACGACGCTCGACGATGCGGCGGGGGAGGCTTTCGACAAGGGCGCGCGGCTGCTCGGGCTCGGCTATCCGGGAGGGAAGGCGATCGACGCACTCGCGGCGCAGGGCGATCCGAGCGTCTTTGCCTTTCCGGTCGCGCGCCTGCCCGGACTGGACTTCTCGTTCTCCGGTCTCAAGACGGCGCTGCTCTACGCCGTCCGCGACCTCTCGCCGGCCGAGCTCGCAGCGCGGCGTGCCGATCTGGCCGCCGGCTACCAGCATGCGATCGTCCGCGCGCTCGTCGAGCGGTTGCACGCGACCGGCGCCGAGCGGATTGCCGTCGTCGGTGGAGTCGCGGCGAACTCCGAGTTACGTGCCGCGCTCCCGGACGCAACGCTGGCGCCGCTCGCCCTCTGCACAGACAACGCAGCGATGATCGGTTCGGCGGCCCGGTATCTCCGGCCCGTCCCGTACCCCGAGTACCTTTCGCTCGATGCGCAGGCCGGCTAGAGCGTTCGGACTGATCGTCGTCGTTGCGGCGATCGCCGCCGCCCTGATCGCCACGATCTCCGCCCGCGGTCGGGAGCCTGCGAGCGCGGCGTCGGCGGGCAGCTGGCGCGGCCTTGTCGGCGGCCCGCGCGCCCTGGTGCCGAACGGTCAGCGCTCGATCGTGGTGCTGCGCACGCCGTCACTCGGCCAGCGTCTCGCGAAGGTGGGCTACGCGACCGAGGCGCGTGAACGCGCCTGGACCTCACAGGCCGCCGCGGCCCAGCAAGAGGTACTGACGACACTCGCGATCCACGGGATCCTCCTGCAGCCCGAGTTCACGTACCGGCGCGTGCTCGACGGCTTCTCGGCCGCGCTCGACCCGCGGGCGATCGCGCTGCTCGACCAACTGCCGGAGGTGCTCGGGGTCTATCCCGTCCGACCGGCGTTCCCGGCCTCGATCTCGGAACGGCTCCTGACCGCGAAGGGGTTCGGGCTCGCGAGCGGCCACCGTCCCGATGCGGGCCTGCCGGTCTACGACGGTCGAGGTGTCACCGTCGGGCTGCTCGACACGGGCGTCGATCTGGCGCACCCCTACCTGCGCGGACGGTTGCTGCCGGGCTACGACATCGTCGGCGGCGGCCCCGACGCGAGCGCCCGCGCCAACCCTCAGGACCCGACCCAGGTCGAGCGCCACGGCACCGAGATGGCCGGGATCATCGCCGGCGTCGACGGCCCGGACGGCCTGCATGGCGTCGCGCCCGGAGCGACCATCCTGCCGATCCGCGTCGCCGGCTGGCAGCCCGCGGCCGACGGCAGCCAGCTGGTGTACGCGCGCAGCGATCAGCTGCTCGCCGGACTCGAGCGCGCCGTCGACCCGAACGGCGACGGCGATGCGCACGACGCCGTGCGGGTCGCCGTGACCGGCGTCGTCGAGCCGTACGCAGCTTTCACCGAAGGCCCGGAAGCGTGGGCGGCCCAGGGCGCCCTCGACCTCGGCACGTTGCTGGTCGCGCCGGCAGGCAACGACGGCGCGGCGGGTCCCTCGTTCGGCTCGGTTGCCGGCCCGGCGGGCGGGGCAGCGACGCTGGCCGTCGGGGCGACGGACTCGTTGCGCACCGAGCCGCTGGTGCGGGTGGTCATGCACAAGGGTCTTGATGTCGTCTTCGACCGGCGCCTGCCGCTCGCCGGCGCGGTCGCGCCGCGGCATTCGCTCACGCTGCTGCCGGTCGCGGGTGCCGAAGCGTCGGGTGTCCACTTCTTCGACGCGAAGGGTTTCAGCCTCGTCGCCGGGCGGGCCGTGCTGGCCCCGGTCGGCAGCGCTCCGGCCGACACCGTGGCCGCAGCCGCGCGGGCGGGGGCCGGAGCCGTGCTCCTGTACGGCGGCGAGTTGCCGCCGGGTGGGCTGCAGGTCGACGAGCGCCAGACGGTGCCCGTCGTCGTCGTCCCGCCTGCGGCAGCGCTCGAGCTGCTGGCTGCCGAGCGTGCCGGGCTCGACGTCGGCATCGCGATCGGTCCTGCCGACGCCGATCCGAACGCCGGCCGCGGAGACGTCACCAGCTTCTCCTCCCAGGGTCTCGCCTTCGACGGCAGCATGAAGCCGGATGTGGTTGCACCGGGCGTCGCGCTCGAGACTGCCGAGCCCGGAACTGCACCCGACGGCTCGGCGCTCTACGGCACCGTCAACGGTACGAGCGGTGCAGCCGCGACGGTCGCGGGCGCCGCCGCGCAACTCGCCCAGATGCGCCCTGCGCTCGACGCCTCGTCGCTCCGCAGCCTGCTCGCCGGGTACGCCCAGCAGGGGCGCGCGTCGCCGTTCGCGGTCGGGGGAGGAACGCTTCGGCTCGGCGCAGCCGCGGTCGGTGAGGTGGCGAGCGTCCCGGCAACGCTCGGCTTCGGCATCTGGACGGGGCCGCGCTGGCATGCGACGAGGACGATCACCGTTCGCAACGTGTCGAGCCGCCGCCTGCAGCTCTCGGTCAGCGTCGTTGCGAAAGGCGACTCCGAGGCGCTGCAGTTCACCGTCTCCCCGAGTCACTTCGTCGTCGGCGTGGGCCGCGCGCGGCGCGTCAAGCTCACGGTCAGAGCGCCGGCCGCGCCGGGACCGGCAGCGGTCGCCGGCTCGATCAACCTTGCAGCAGCCGGCAGCGAGCCGTTGCACGTGCCGTGGGGACTGCAGTTCGAGCACAAGACGCCGGACCTCCTGACGCACGTCTCGCTGGACAGCACGTCCTTCGCGCCGTCCGACACCGCACCCGCGCTGCTCACGCTGCAGGCCGGAGCGCTCACGCACGACCCACGCCTGGAGGTCGAGGCGGTCTCGCGCCTCGATGTCCTGCTCTACACGGCCGCCGGCAAGTTCGTAGGCGTCCTCAGCCGGCTCCGGAACCTACTGCCAGGCTCGTACAGCTTCGGGATCACCGGTCGCGGCCCGACGAGCGCGCGTCTGCCCGCGGGCGACTACGAGCTGCGGCTCGCCGCCTGGCCGACGCTGCCGAAACAGGCCGAACCGAGCAGGGCGCAGGTGCGGTTCACGATCAAGTAGATTCGCGCACGATGGCTGCGGCCGCCGAGACGCATCTGCTCGAGAATCCCTTCGCGCTCGCGCGGCAGCAGCTCTACAAGGTGGCGGACACATTCGGGATCGACCAGCGCCTCGTCAACGTCCTGCAGGAGTGCAAGAAGGCAGTCGAGGTCTCGATCCCGACTTCGCTCGACAACGGGGACGTGCGAGCGTTCACCGGGTACCGCGTCACGCACAACATCGCGCGCGGCCCCTCGAAGGGCGGCATCCGCTACCACCCGGACGTCACGCTCGACGAGGTGAAGTCGCTGGCGATGTGGATGACGTGGAAATGCGCGCTGATGGGGCTTCCGTTCGGCGGTGCGAAGGGTGGCGTCGCCTGCGACCCGAAGTCGATGTCGCGCCCGGAGCTCGAGCGCATGACGCGGCGCTTCACGTCCGAGATCATCAACGAGATCGGTCCCGAGAAGGACATTCCGGCACCCGACGTCGGCACGAACTCCGCGACGATGGCGTGGATGTTCGACACCTACTCGATGAACAAGGGGCATTCCGTGCTCGGCGTCGTCACGGGCAAGCCACTCACGATCGGCGGCTCGCTCGGGCGGGAGGAAGCCACGGCGCGCGGCGCGCTCTTCTGCCTTGTCTCGGCGTTGCGCAGCCAGGGCAAGACACTCGACGGGGCCAGCGTCGCGGTACAGGGCTTCGGCAATGTGGGCTCGTTCTTCGCGAAGTTCGTCGCCGAGGAAGGCGGACGCGTCGTTGCGATCTCCGACTCGAGCGGCGGTGTCTACAACACCAGCGGCCTCGACATCGCGGCGGCATTTGCCCACAAGGCGGATGGCGGCGCACTGGTGGAGCTGACGGGCGGCGACACGATCTCGAACGACGAGCTGCTCCTCGTCGACTGCGACGTGCTCGCCCCCTGTGCGCTCGAGCAGGTGATCACAACCGACAACGCCGAGCAGGTGAAGGCAAAGCTGATCGTCGAAGGCGCGAACGGCCCCGTCACTCCGGCCGCCGACGAGATCCTCGAGTCGGCTGGGGCGCTCGTGCTGCCTGACGTGCTCGCGAACGCAGGCGGCGTCGTGGTCTCCTACTTCGAATGGGTGCAGGGGCTGCAGGAGTACTTCTGGAAGGAAGACGAAGTCAATGCACGGCTGAACGAGATCGTGACGCGGGCGTACGACGAGACCTGGGCGACGATGCAAGAGCGCAAGATCTCGATGCGCCTGGCGTCGTACGGCCTGGCCGTGCAACGCGTGGCCGAGGCGACGATCACCCGCGGCCTCTACCCCTAGCGACCAGCCAATGGTCGTGCTTTACAGCGGACAGGGGTGTTCGCTCTGCGAGCGTGCCCGCAGCCAACTCGAGCGCCTGCGGGTCGAGCTCGGCTTCGAGCTCGAAGAGGTCGACATCACCGGGGTCGACGAGCTCGAGGCGCGCTACCGGGAGTGGCTGCCGGTCGTCGAGATCGGCGGCGAGCGGGCGTTCGTCTACTTCCTCGACGAGGCGGCGTTCCGAAGGAAACTGTCACAAAGTTCGAGCTTGTGACAACCATTCACTAGGTGGAAAGCCTTTCGGGCACAATGCTCGTGATGTTGCAAGCTCCTGCTCCCGGTAGTGCTCCCGACCGACTGACGGTCGGGGTCGCGGCGCGGCTCTCGCGCTACCTGCAGGTCCTGACCCAGGCGCGCAAGATGGGGAAGGAGCGGATCTCCTCGCAGGAGATCGCCGACTACACGAACATCAACGCCACGCAGATCAGGCGCGACCTCTCGAACTTCGGGAAGTTCGGGAAACGCGGCGTCGGCTACTCGATCGACTCGCTGCTCTCGGAGATCCGCAAGATCCTGCGCACGCAGGGCCAGCACAACATCGCGCTCGTCGGGGCGGGGCGGCTCGGCCAGGCGATCGCCAGCTCGGCGATCTTCGCCGAGCACGGCATCAACATCGCCGCGGTGTTCGATGCCGACGCCGCGAAGATCGGTCGCGAGATCGGTTCGTCGACGATCGACGACGGCCGTCATCTCCGTGATGTCGTACGTGAGAAGAACATCGTCGTCGGTGTGCTCGCTGTGCCCGCTGGCTCGGCGCAAAAGGTCGCGGACGATCTCGTCGACGCCGGCGTCCGGATCATCTTCAACTACTCGGAAGCGTTGCTCGACGTCCCAGCTGACGTCACCGTGCACACCTCGAACCCTGCGGTCGAGTTGTTGCACGCCCTCTACTTCCACCTGACGTAAGAGCTCCCGCGCGATGCGGATTTTGCTCTGGCACGGCTACCTGCTCGGCGGCACGGGTTCGAATGTCTACACGCGTGCGCTCGCCCGCGAATGGAGTCGCGCCGGCCACGACGTGGTCGTGGTCTGCCAGGAGCGCGAACCGGAGCACTTCGATCTCGGTGGCGCGACCGTCGTCAATCCGGAGTTGCCGGCCAGACGCTTGCCCGTGTTCGTCCTCGACCGGTACGCCGGGCTCGAGCCGAAGCTGCTCCAGGACTTCCGTCCCGACGAGCTCGACGCGTACGTCGAGGCGAACGCCGCCGCGTTGCGCGCGCTCCTTCCGGCCGACATCGTCTTCGCAAACCACGTGCTGCTCGGTGCGCCCGTCGGGGCTGCGACCGGCGTGCCGTTCCGGGTCAAGGCGCACGGTTCGGAGCTCGAGTACTCGATGCGCGGCCGGCCGGAGCTCGAGCGCTGGGGGGGCGAGACCCTCGCACAGGCTGACGTGACGTACGTCGGCTCGGCGCACATCCGGCAGGTGCTCGAAGAGGTCGTCGGGCAAGTGACCAAGGTGCGAGAGGTGCCCCCGGGCGTCGACGTCGGCCAGTTCAGGCTGCAGGATCGCGACAAGGCGCTCGCCGATCTGCTGGCGGAGGCGCGGCTCGATCCGCCGAACCTGGGAAACGCGGAGGAGCGGCTGCCCGACGCCGCGAACGCCGAGCGGCTTGCTGACTTCCTCGCCGGGGACGAGCCCACCGTCGTCTACTTCGGGAAGCTGATCGAGCAGAAGGGCGTGCAGGTGCTGCTCGAGGCGATGGCGGGGATCGAGGCGCGGCTCGTGATCGTCGGCTTCGGGCCGTATCGCGGGGTGCTCGAGGAGCTGGCGCCGCCCCGAACCCTGTTCACCGGCCCGCTCGAGCACCGGCATCTCGTTCATCTGCTGCCGCTGGCGGCAGTGACGGTCGTCCCGTCGATCTTCCCGGAGGCGTTCGGCATGGTCGCTGCGGAAGCCGCGGCGGCCGGGTCGCCGCCGCTCGTCGCCCGCCACTCGGGTCTCGCCGAGGTCGCGGCCGGGCTCGAGCAGTCGTACCCGGAGCGGTTCAAGGGTCTCGCGTCCTTCGAGACGGCCGATGCACGCGACCTCGCCGGCAAACTCGAGCGGATCCTCGCGTTGTCGCGCGAAGACCACGACGAGCTCCGCCGCGCGGCGCGGCAGGCCGTCGTCGACCGCTGGTCGTGGTCGAGCGTCGCCGAGCGCCTGTTGCAGCCGGTCTGACGGGGGCGATCGGCGAACCCCACGAGTCTGACTCGAGTCAGACTCGTGTCTGACACACGTAACCGCAACGAGTTTGCGACGAGTTCGTAACGCGACCGGTGCGGTCGTCCTTGTGGCGTGGGTTTGCGCCCCCGTTCCCTCACGACGGACGGCTGTCTCCCGGAGACGGGGAACCGCCCGACCGACGCTCGGCCTGCGGGAGGCGGTCACGTCAGACTCGTGTCTGACTCATGTCAGACACGAGTCGGCGGCTAGGCTCCCGCCGGTGGGCGACGAACAACGCATCTCGTGGCAGGAGCTGGTCGCACAGTCGCGCGCGGCGTTCGACGACGGGACCGACCTGACGCTCGCGGTCGAGGAGGAGTTCGCGCTGCTCGATTCCGACTCGCTCGAGTTGACCGACCGCTTCGAGGAGTTGTACGGGGCGGCGATCGAGACCGACCTGGCGCCGAACGTCGTGGGCGAGCTGATCGCATCCGAGATCGAGGTGCGGACAGGTCGCTGCGAGAGCTTCGGCGCCGCGGCTGCCGCGATGGGAGAGCGGCGCGCGCAGCTTCATTCCGTCGCCGGCGAGCTACGCATCGGGCTCGGCGGCACCGCCACGCACCCGTGGAGCCGCTGGCAGGACCAGCGCATCATCGACACGCCGCACTACCGCCGCAACGACGAGCTGCTGCGCTACGTCGTCTGGCGCAACAACACGTTCGGCCTGCACGTCCACGTCGGCATCGCAGGCGCGGATCGCGCGATCGCCGTCCATGACGCGCTCCGGAACTTCCTCCCGGAGCTACTCGCGTTGTCGGCGAGCTCGCCGTTCATCGAAGCGGTCGACTCGGGACTGCATTCCGCCCGCACGGAGATCTTCACCCGGATGTTCCCGCGCTGTGGCATCCCCGACGCGTACGGCAGCTGGCAAGGCTGGGAGGACTATGTGTCCTTCCTCTACTCGACCGGGTCGATCGCCGAGAACACGCAGATCTGGTGGAGCGTCAGGCCGCACCTCGCGTATCCGACGATCGAGATCCGCATCTGCGACGGGCAGCCGGACCTCGCCGAGGCCCAGTCGATCGCGGCGCTCTGCTACGCGCTGGCGGCCCGCTGCGCCCGCGCGTACGACGAAGGGGAGCCGCTTCCGGACCTGCCGCACCGCCTGCTCGAGGAAAACCTGTGGCGGGCGACCAGGTACGGCCTATCGGGCGAGCTGCTCGACCTGGCCCGCGGTGAGGCGATGCCCGCCCGCCGGCGCCTCGAGCAGCTGCTCGATTGGGTCGCCCCGGTCGCCGACGAGATCGGCGCGACGCCCTACCTGGTGATCCCGGAGCAGAACGCCGCCGAACGCCAGATCCAGCGCCTCGCAGAGGGCGCCACCCTCCGAGAGATCTACGCCGAGCAAGTGAGGGCCGGCGAGTCGATCAGGTAGCGGTTTCTCTCGCTCGGGTCGCCCCCCGATATGTGGTACATAATCGCCCGCGCCGAAGCCCTTCGGCGCTTGACTTTGTAAGGGAGTAAACCGGATGGATTGGTTCATGCATCACGCTGTGCTCGTCGGCCTGATCGGCGCTGCCGTGGCCGTTGGGTACGGGCTCTATCTGACCTGGTGGCTGCTCCAGCAGCCGGCCGGAAACGAGCGGATGCGGGAGATCTCGCGCGCCGTCCAGGAAGGCGCTGCGGCCTACCTGAGGAAGCAGTACACGACGATCGCGCTGGTCGCGATCGTGCCGTTCTTCGTCCTCGGTCTCTACGACAAGCTCGGCTGGGGCACGGCGTTCGGCTTCCTGATCGGGGCGGTGCTGTCGTCTGCCGCCGGCTTCATCGGCATGAACGTCGCCGTGCGCTCGAACAGCCGGACGGCCGAGGCGGCCCGCGGTGGGCTGAAGCCCGCCCTGAACGTTGCCTTCCGCGCCGGCTCGGTCACCGGCCTGCTCGTCGTCGGCCTCGGGCTGTTCGGCGTCGCCGGGTACTACTGGTTCCTGACCGGTGCCCTCGGCAACTCGCCGGAGTCGGCGATCAACGACCTGATCGGCCTCGCGTTCGGTGGCTCGCTGATCTCCGTGTTCGCCCGGCTCGGCGGCGGCATCTTCACCAAGGCTGCCGACGTGGGCGCCGACCTCGTCGGGAAGATCGAGGCCGGCATCCCCGAGGACGACCCGCGCAACCCGGCGGTGATCGCCGACAACGTCGGGGACAACGTCGGTGACTGCGCCGGCATGGCCGCCGACCTGTTCGAGACGTACGCGGTCACGGCGGTCGCTGTGATGCTGCTCGGCACAGCCGCCGGGCTCTCCGACGAGCGCCTCTACCTGTTCCCGCTCGCGATCGGCGGCGTGTCGGCCGTGACCTCCGTGATCGGCACCTTCTTCGCGCGGCTCGGCAGGGGCGAGAACGCCGTGATCAACGCGCTGTACAAGGCGGTGCTGGTCGCGACGGTGCTCTCGGCGGTCGGGTTCATCCCGGTCACGATGGGCTTCGACGGAGGGATCTACAGCTTCACCGACCTCTACGTGTCGGCAATCGTGGGTCTGGTCGTCACGTTCTTGCTGGTCGCGATCACCGAGTACTACACCGGCACGCGCTGGCATCCCGTGAAGGCGATCGCCAAGTCGTCGCAGACAGGGCATGCGACGAACATCATCGAAGGCCTCGCCGTCGGCATGCAGGCAACGGCGTTGCCGGTGATCGTGATCGCAGCCGGGATCCTGATCGCGCATCACTTCGCGGGTCTGTACGGAATCGGCGTTGCCGTCATGGCTCAGCTCTCGATGACAGGTCTGATCGTCGCGCTCGACGCCTACGGCCCGGTTACCGACAACGCGGGCGGGATCGCCGAGATGGCCGATCTTCCCGACGAGGTTCGTGGCGTCACGGATCCGCTCGACGCGGTCGGCAACACGACGAAGGCGGTCACCAAGGGCTACGCGATCGGCTCGGCCGCGCTCGCCGCGCTGATCCTCTTCGACTCGTACACGACCGGGCTGTCCGACGCCGGCCTACCGACCACGTTCTCGCTGTCCGACGCCTGGGTGGTCGCGGGTCTCTTCATCGGCGGCCTGATGCCGTTCCTGTTCGCCTCGCTCGCGATGCAGGCGGTCGGGCGGGTCGGTGGCCAGGTGGTCGAGGAGGTGCGTCGCCAGTTCCGCGAGCACCCCGGAATCATGGATTACACCGAGCGCCCCGACTACAGCCGCGCCGTCGGGATCGTCACCGGTTCGGCGATCAAGTCGATGCTGCTGCCCGCGCTGATTCCGATCGGCTTCCCGATCGTCGTCGGGATCATCAGCGTCAAGATGCTCGGCGGCCTGCTGATCGGCACGATCGTGACGGGCCTCTTCCTCGCGATCTCGATGACGTCGGGCGGCGGCGCGTGGGACAACGCGAAGAAGTCGATCGAGGACGGCCTGTACGGGGGCAAGGGCTCCGACGCGCACGCTGCGTCGGTCACGGGTGACACGGTCGGCGACCCGTACAAGGACACCGCCGGTCCCGCGATCAACCCGATGATCAAGATCGCGAACATCGTCGCGCTCCTGATCATCCCGCTGCTCGTCTCGATCCACGGCTAAAGGGCACGGCGATGCGGAGGCCCGGCGACGCCGGGCCTCCGCGCTACATTCAGCGGAATGAACTCCTGGCTCGGCCGCGTCGTTGGGCCGGCCGCTGCGCTGGTCGCGGCGACACTCCTCGTCTACGCGCTGAAACCGATCGCGCCGGTGCTGTCGCTGGGAGTCGTCTACACGCTCGCGGTGCTCGCGACCGCGATTTTCTGGGGGCTCGGTCTCGCGGTCGTCGTCGCGGTGGCATCGATGGTCGCGTTCAACTTCCTGTTCCTGCCGCCGGTGCACCGGCTGACCCTTGCCGACGGCCGTAACTGGACGGCGCTCGCCGTGTACGTGGTCGTGGCGGTCGTCGCGAGTGAGCTTGCGACCCGCGCGCGGCGACGCGCAGCAGAGGCCGAGCAACGTGAACGCGAAGCAGCGCTGCTCGCCGACGCCGCAGCTGCTCTGCTGCAAGAGGCACCCCTTGACGAGATCCGTGCGCGCGCCGAGAGCGTGCTCGAGGCAGGGGACCCGATCGCGCGCGCGCGTTTCGAGGCTGCTGTCCAGGCGCTCCTCGCTGTCGCAGACGAGCGGCGTGCCGCCGAGGCGCTGCGCCGCTCGGACGCCATCAAGACCATCATCCTGCACACCGTCTCCCACGATTTCCGGACGCCGCTGGCGACCATGCGCACGGCAATCGACGGCCTCGAGAGCGTTGAGCTCGAGCTGACGAGCGACGACCGCGCCGGGTTGCTCGAGACGATCCGGATCGAGGTCGCCCGGCTCAGTCGGCTTGTCGAGAACGTGCTCGATCTGTCTCGCCTCCAGGCCGGCGCGGCCGCCCCACAACGAGCGCTCTGGACCGTGCGGGACCTGTTGGAGCAGGCTGCGGCCGAGTCGGCCGATCCGATCCGGGTACTGATCGAACTCCCGAGTGAGTTGCCCGCCCTCGAGGTCGACGCGGTGCAGATTCAACGGGCGCTCGTCAACGTGATCGACAACGCTCTCAAGTTCTCATCCGAAGACGTCGTGCTCGTTGCCGGGCCTGACGGGGAGGACGTGATCGTCGATGTACTCGACCGCGGCCGCGGTCTGAACGCGGATAGCGGCGCACTCGCGGGACTCGGGCTCGGGCTGGAGATCGCACGTGGGTTCGTCGCGGTGAACGAGGGACTGCTGACGCTCGAGCCGCGCGTCTCGGGAGGAACGCGAGCCCGTTTTACGCTTCCGGGACGTCCTCTGCCCGCGGCGGTCACCTCGTGAAGTCGCGCGTACTCGTCGTCGATGACGAGCCCCAATTCCTCCGGGCTCTCTCGACGAATCTGCGCGGTGCAGGCTACGAGGTGGACACCGCGACAACTGCTGCCGAGGCACTGACGGCAGCCGGGCTCAGACCTCCCGACGCGGTCGTTCTCGACCTGCTCCTGCCTGACGGCTCCGGCACCGACGTCTGCCGCGCGCTACGCACATGGAGCGAGGCGCCGATCATCCTGGTCTCCGCCGTCGGTGACGATGACGAGAAGATCGCGGCGCTCGATGCCGGTGCCGACGATTACGTCACCAAACCGTTCTCGGCCGGCGAGTTGCTCGCTCGACTCCGAGCGGCGCTCCGCCGTGCCGGTACGCCAGGTGAACCCGTGCTCACGGTCGGTTCGATCACGGTCGACCTGGCGAAGGACGAGGTCACGGTCGACGGGCGACGCGTCCATCTGACGCCGAACGAATCGCGCATCCTGGCCCTCCTTGCACGCAACCCCGGCAAGCTGCTGACGCACCGCACGATCCTGCGGGAAGTCTGGGGGCCGGCGTACGGCGACGAGTCGAACTACCTGCACGTGTACGTCTCGCAGCTGCGACGCAAGCTCGAGCCGGATCCGTCTCGTCCTCGGCACCTGATCACCGAGCCCGGCGCGGGTTACCGGCTCGTGGACGGCTCTTAAGACGATCTTGAGAACCGTGGCCGTGATCTTGAGACGGCACTGAGCGATCCAGTCCTAGCCTCCTCTCCATGGCCACAAAGCTGCTTGCACCGCTGCGCAGCTGGGAGACGCGCCGTTCTCTCCGCGCTGCGCGGCATCGAGCCGACGCGGAGCTCGCGGATTCGCGGTTGCCGTCGCCGCGACTTGCGTGGCGCAGTGCGGAGCTCGTCGCCGAGGAGCACCGGATCGAGCTGGCCCGGCGTCTGACGGACATCGTTCACGCCGCCGACGAGCGTCTGCTTCCGAGTGCATCACCGGTCAATCGGTCGGCGGTCCGCGAGGCTCGTCCTCAGCTGCTCGAGGTCGCGGCGCGCGTGTTCGATACCGAGCGCCCCGTGACTCCGCGCGGCGTCGTGCTGCTGCAACGGCTGCTCGACGGTGGAGCGCTGTTCGGGCAAGGGCGTGCGACCCGTCTTCGAGCGGAGGTTGCGTCGGTCCGTGAGGCATTGGAGCCTGCCGGATGACGGACGTCGCGAGCCCGCACGTTCGCGGGCCGAGACTCAAACGAATCGTCGTCGGCCGGCCGATGGCGAACGACGAGTACGAGGAGACGCTGCTGCCGAAATGGCTGGCGCTGCCGATCTTCGCGTCCGATCCGCTGTCGTCCGTCGCGTACGCCACGGAGGCAGCGCTCGTCGTGCTGGTCGGAGCCTCTGCCGGGGCGGCGCACCTCGCGTTCCCACTGTCGCTCGGGATCGCGGCGCTCCTCGCGATCGTCGTCGTCTCGTATCGCCAGACCGTTCGTGTCTACCAGACGTCGGGTGGCGCCTACATCGTCGCCAAGGAAAACCTTGGGCGGTTGCCGAGCCTCGTTGCGGCAGCCGCGCTGCTCACCGATTACATCCTCACGGTCGCCGTCTCGGTTGCGGCTGGCGTGCTCGCTCTGACCTCAGCCGCGACGTCGCTGCGTGGGCACGAGCTGACGCTGTCGATCGGGTTCGTGGTGCTGATCGCCGTCGCGAATCTCCGCGGCGTGCGCGAGGCGGGGATTCTGTTCGCGATTCCGACGTACGCCTTCGTGACCTCGATCTTCGCATTGATCATCGTCGGCTTCGGGCGCTGTGCGACCGGCACCTGCCCAACGGCGGTGGCGCCTCACCCAGTGACGGCCGGGGTCGGAGCTGTCACCGTCTTCGTCGTCCTGCGGGCCTTCGCGTCGGGCTCGACCGCACTCACGGGCGTCGAGGCAATTGCGAACGGCGTCAACGCATTCCGGCGACCGCACGGCGTGAACGCCGCCAAGACACTCCTGATCCTCGGCGTGATCGCGATTGCGATGTTCGTCGGTGTCTCCTGGCTGGCCGTTCACATGCACGCGCGGCCGACCACGACCGGGACGCCGTCGGTGCTCTCGGAGATCGCGCGGGGTGTCTTCCCATCTTCGTCCGGGCTGGGGTTCATGTACTGGGTGATCCAGGTGCTGACGCTGGCGGTGCTCGTGCTCGCCGCCAACACGTCTTATCAGGGCTTCCCGCGCCTCGCCGCGCTGCTTGCCCGCGACCGTTTCTTCGCACGTCAGTTCACGAACCTCGGCGACCGGCTCGTCTTCTCGAACGGCATCCTCGTGCTGACGGCGATCTCGTGCACGCTGCTCTGGATCTACAACGCGAGCGTTGACTCGCTGATCCACCTCTACGTGATCGGCGTGTTCACGGCCTTCACGCTCTCGCAGGCCGGGATGGTCCGGTACTGGCTCCGGTCGCACGACCCCGGCTGGCGTCACCGTGCGCTGATCAACACGGTTGGGGCTTTCGCGACCGGTCTCGTGACCCTGATCGTCGTCTACACGAAGTTCAGTGAAGGTGCATGGCTCGTGATCGTCGCGATTCCACTCCTGGTGCTGACGTTCCTGGGCGTCAACCGTCACTACCGACGCTTCGCGCGCAGGCTCCGTGCCTCGGCGAGTGCCGTCAGCGCTGCGGGCACCCCGACGAACGACGTACTCATGTGGGTCGACTCGATCGACGTCGCGACCGAGGGTGCGCTCTGGTACGCCCGGAAGGTCGCGCCCGACGGTCACCTGCGCGCGCTGCACGTGCCGCGGCGAGGTACGGATACCGGCATCCGCGCCCGCTGGTGGGACCTCGCAGGCGACGAGCCCCGGTTGGAGTTGCCGCCGGGCGAAGGTTGCACCGACCGCCTGCTCGAAGAGGTGTGGCGATTGCCGCGCGGCGACGACGCATTCGTGACGGTCGTCGTGCCTGAGCAGTTCCGCCGCCCCTCGCTTCTGTCAGCGACCGGCCGTGCATCGTTCCGCGTCAAGCTGCGGCTGCTCTCCGAGCCCGGGGTCGTCGTGGCCGACGTGCCGACCGTTTCGTCCTCGCGTGTGCCCGAGGGGCGCCTGCCCGAGCGGCTCGCGGTTCGAGTACTGCTGGCCGGTGTCCACGGTGCCTCGCTGCGCGCACTCAACTACGCCCGCGCTCTCGATGTCGAGGACACGCGCGCAGTGACCTTCGCGTTCGACGCAGAGGAGGGCGAGGCGTTCGCGCGCGAATGGCGCGAGTCCGGCGTCGACCTACCGCTCGACCTCAGCGAAGCACCGTATCGAGATATCGGCGCGCCCTTGCTCGCCTATATCCGTGAGCTGACCGCAGATCCCGGCGTGGTCGTGAACGTGGTCCTGCCCGAGGTCGTGGTCCGCGGCTGGGCGCGCGTCCTCCACAACCAGCGTGCGCTCTATATCAAGCGGCGGCTTCTCTTCGAACCGCATGTGATCCTCTCGAGCGTGCCCTACCAGCTGTTTCGCTGAGTGGTACCGTCGGCGCGTGGGCGCTGTGATCCTCACCGCGCTGCTTGCACTCACGCTCGCTTCGCAGCCCGGCTCGTCGACGGCAACAGGGTTGCGAGGGCACGTCACGATCGGCCCGCTGCAGCCTGTCTGCCGAGTCGGGACACCGTGTGACGGCCCTGCACGGCACGTGACCTTGAGATTCAGCCGTGGGGGTCGTGCCACCCAGACCCGCACGGACGAGACCGGCAATTATCGGATCGTGTTACCGGCCGGCATGTATGTGGTCCGCCCAGGGACTGGATTCAGCATTCGGCCCGGCACTGTGGTGGTCGTGCGCGGGCGGACGCGCGTCGTCAACTTGGCGATCGACACGGGCATCCGCTGACCGGTCATCGGGTACTCGTGTACGCCGAGGCTGTCGACGTGGCTACCGAGGGCGCGGTGTGGTACGCCCGCCGGATCGGTGGTGGGAGCTTCGCTGCCGTGCACGTGCCGGGGAAGGACACCGACACCGGGATCAAGGCACGCTGGTTCGACCTCACCGGTGGTGAGCCTCGGCTGGACGTCGAGCCCATCGGCAGCGACACCACGAAGGTCGTGCTCGACGCGATCGCGGCGCTGCGACAGGAGGAGGGCGAGATCGTCACCGTTGTGTTGCCGGAACAGTTCCGCAGGCGGTCGCTGCTCGCCGCGGCACAGCGGGCGCAGTTCCGGCTCAAGCTGCGGCTGCTCGTCGAGCCGGATGTGGTGGTCGCTGACGTAGCGGCTGTCACTTCCGAGCGTCGGCCGGAGGGGAAAGTGCCGGACCGGCTCGTCGTCCGGGTGGTCGCCGACGGCCCGAACGATTCGACCCGGCGCGCCGTCGACTACGCCCGCCTGCTCGGCGAGAACGATCTCCGGGCCGTTCACATCGGCGAGCGGGACTGGCCCGACGACGAGCTCGGACTGCCGGTCGACGACGCACCGCAACGCGACAGTCTCAGCGATGCCCTGCTCGCCTATCTGCGGCGCCTGACCGACGACCCTGCAGCGACGGTCAACGTGGTGCTGCCCGAGCGGCTGCACGAGAACATGCGGCTCCTTCGGGGCCGCAGGGCGCTGACGATCAAGCGGTGCCTCCTCTTCGAGCCGCACGTGATTCTGAGCAGCGTCCCGAGCCGCGCGCAGTAGCATCCCGCCGGTGCCACGGCGTCGGCGTCAGAGCAGCGGGCTCGAACGGGTCCTCGGGGCGCCGGCTCTCTTCGCGACCGCGTACGGCAACGTCGGCTCGTCGATCTACTACGCGCTCGGCCTGACCGCCGGGATCGCGCTCGGCCTGACCCCGATCGTCTTCATCATCAGCGGCATCATCTTCGCCGCGACCGCGGCGACCTACGCGGAAGGAACCGTTCGCTACCCGGAAGCGGGCGGCTCGTCGAGCTTCGCGCGGCACGCCTTCAACGAGCTCGTCTCGTTCGCGGCGGCGTGGGCTCAGATGCTCAACTACGTGATCACCGTCGCGATCTCGGTGATCTTCGTGCCGCACTACCTCTCGATCTTCTGGGAGCCGTTGCGCACGAATCCGTGGGACATCATCGTCGGGATCACGCTCACCTGGCTGCTCGTCGGCCTCAACGTCGTCGGCATTCAGGAGGCAGCCAGGCTCAACATCTTCCTGGCGGTGATCGACTTCGCGACGCAGCTGCTGCTCGTCGGGCTCGGGTTCTTCCTGATCTTCCATCCGCACGTGCTGTCGGGGAACATCCATTTCGGCGTCGCGCCGACGTGGAGCGCGTTCCTGCTCGCGATCCCGGTCGCGATGATCGCGTACACCGGCATCGAGACCGTCTCGAATCTCGCGGAGGAGGCACGCGACCCTGTGCGCTCGATCCCGCGGGCGATCTCCTGGGTTGCGATCGCCGTGTTCGCGATCTACTTCACGCTGCCGTGGATCGCGCTGTCCGCGATGCCGGTCGTCCGCCACGGCAAGGAATACGTCACCCAGCTCGGGCAGCCGCCGCCCGAGGGATTCAAGAACGATCCGGTTCTCGGCCTCGTCGAGAATCTCGGCCTCCACGGCACCGTGCTCACGTTCGCGAAGGTCTACGTCGGCATCCTCGCCGCCACCATCCTCTTGATCGCCACGAACGCGGGTGTGATCGGCGCGTCGCGGATCACCTATGCGATGGCCAGCTACCGGCAGCTGCCGGAGATGTTCCGCCGTCTGCATCCGAAGCTGAAGACGCCGTGGCTCTCCCTGGTCGTGTTCGCCGGTCTCGGCCCGTCGCTCTTCCTGCTCTCCGGCAAGGTCGACTTCCTCGGGCGGATGTACGCCTTCGGCGCGATGCTCTCCTTCACGATCGCGCACATCGCCGTCGTGACGCTGCGGGCGCGACACCGCGACGAGGAGCTCGAGTGGCGGGCCTGGCCGAACGTGACCATTCGCGGCATCAGCTGGCCGATCTTCGCGATCGTCGGCGCGTTCGGCACGGGCGCCGCCTGGCTGGTCGTCGTCGCCCAGGACGCGCCGACGCGGTACGCCGGCTTAGCCTGGCTCGCGGCTGGATTCGTCTTCTACGTCCTCTACCGCCGACGGCTCCACATCCCGCTGCGGGTCACATCGCGGGCGACGACGCCCCTCGGACCGGCGTTGGCGCTCGAGTATCGCTCGATCCTCGTGCCGCTGGTGGCCGGCGACGCGTCGCGCGAGGCCGTCGAGGTGGCCGCGCGTCTCGCGACCGAGCGCGCGGGCCGGATCGTCCTGCTGCGCGTTGTCGTCGTCCCGCTCGACCTGCCGCTCGACGCCGACCTGGCCGAGGAGCTGACAGCTGCCGACAAGCTGCTCGACGATGCCCGCGCCGTCGCCGCCCCGTACGGGGTCCGGACGATCGAGCGCGTCGTCCGCGCGCGGAACGCGGGTCGCGCGATCGTCGAGGAAGCGGAGCGCCGTGGGACCGAGATCATCGTCCTGGGCGCTCCTCGCGGCCAGCATCGGAATATCTTCGGCCATACGGTCGACTTCGTGCTCAAGAACGCACCCTCGCGCGTGATGGTCGCCGCAGGCCGGAAAGTGGCCTGAGCGTGTATCGCAGCATGGTCAGGTTGATCGCGGTCGTGATGGTGTTGCTCGGCCTCACGCTGATCATCCGCACGCTTTCGACGGGCGGGTTCGGCGTTGGGGTCGTCCTCGGGGCACTGTTCGTCGCGGCGGGCGGCGGGCGGTACTGGATGCTGCGGGGGAAGTCCCGATAGCACGGAAGCTGCCAGGCCTGCGTCGCGACCTCGACTCGCGGGCGCTCTTCTCGGTCGCCTACGGGGAGATCGCTTCGTCGATCTACTTTGCGCTGGGCGTACTCGCAGCGAGCGCGCTCGGCTTCACGCCGCTCGTTCTGCTCCTCGTGGGTTCCCTGTTCCTGATCGTCTCGTTCTCCTACGCGGAGGGGACTGCCGCACTTCCCGAGACGGGTGGCGCGGCGACCTTCGTGCGTCGTGCGTCGAACGACCTCGCCGGGTTCATGACCGGGTGGGCGCTCTTCCTCGACTACGTGATCGTGATCGCCCTGTCGGCGCTCTTCCTGCCGCACTACCTCGCCGGGGCGCTGCGGGTCTCGTCGCTCGACAGGAACCCGTGGGACGTGATCGTCGCCGTCGTGGTGATCGCCCTGGTGGCCGCGATCCGCCTGTTTCGGCGCCCCTCGCTGTACGGGCTCGGGATCGTCGTGCCTGCGCTCGACCTCCTCACCCAGCTGCTGCTGGTCGTGCTCGGGTTCATCTTCGTCGTCTCGCCGCACGCGCTGACCCAGGGGACGACGCTCGGCGTCCATCCGACCTGGCACGAGCTCGCGTTCTCGCTGCCGCTCGCGATGCTGGCCTTCACAGGGCTCGAGACCGTGGCCAACCTGGCCGAGGAGGCCCGGACGCCGGGTGTCGACCTGCCGCGCTCGGTCTTCGTCGGCATCGCGACCGTCGTGACGGTGTACGTGGCGATCGCGATCGTCGCGCTGTCGGCGTTTCCAGGGCCGGAGACCGAGCTCGGCACCCGCTGGATCCGCTCGCCGCTCGTCGGTGTCGCGACCCGGCTTCGCAGCGAGCTGCCCTACTGGCTCGGCGAGTCGCTGCTGATCTACGTCGGCCTGACCGGTGCCTTGATCCTGCTCGCCGCCGTGACGACGTCGATCTCGGGCTTCTCCCGGCTCGCCTACTCGCTCGGCGAGCACGGACAGCTCCCGCGCAGCTTCGGCCGCCTCAGCCGGCGCGCGCACGTCTCGCCACTCGCGATCGTCTCGGTCGCGATCGCCTCCTCGGCGATCGTCGTCGCAACCTCGTTCTTCCGCCACGACGTCGAGTTCCTCGCGAGCCTCTTCTCGTTCGGCGTCCTGCTCGCGTTCACCGCAGCCCAGCTGGCGGTGATCAAGCTTCGGATCGACGAGCCCGAGCTGGAGCGGCCGTATCGGGCGCCGCTGAACGTGCGGATCCGAGGCGTCGAGATCCCGCTGCCGGCGATCGTCGGCTCGATCGGCACGTTCGCGATCTGGCTGGTCGCCCTCGCGACGCACCCCGGCGCCAGGTACGCCGGGCCTGCGTGGCTCGCGATCGGGCTGGTCGTCTTCGTCGTGGTGCGGCATGTCCACGGCGAGGGGCTGCTGGAACGCGTGACCTCCGACGACGAGCGGGTGTTCGAGCCGGCCGTCCAGTTCCACCGGATCGTCGTCCCGATGAAGCTCGGCGTGATCGGTGAGGAGATGCTCGCGACCGCGGTCCGGCTCGCATCCGATCACGAAGCCGAGGTGCAGGCGCTCCACGTGATCCGTGTTCCGCTCGAACAACCGCTCGATGCGTCGATGCTCGATGAAGACGAGCGGGCCGAGGCCGCGTTGGCGGAGGCAAAGCTGCTCGGTGCCGAGCACGGCGTTGTCGTGAACGGGACGACCGTCCGTGCGCGGGCGATCGGCCAGGCGATCGTCGAGCACGCACTGGTCGTCGACGCCGACCTGATCATGCTCGGCTCGGCGCCGCGGTGGCGCCGCCAGGCGCGCTTCTTCTCGCCCACCGTCGACTACGTGCTGCGGAAAGCTCCGTGCGAGGTGCTGATCGTCGCCTTCCCACAGTCGGTGCTGGACGAGGAGCTGGCGGCCACGTGATCGGTAGCCCGTGAGTCTGACACGAGTCAGACTCACGTCTGACACAACGAAGGGTCACGGAGGACGAACGGAACTGTGGCGCCGGCTCGACGAGGCGAGCGTTGACGCGCGCTTCCGCCGCAGGGCGTTTGCTGGTTTGCGAATCGGAAACGATGCGCACCCGGTTCGTGCTTCCAGCTTCGACCAAGCGGCGGTCTGGTCAGACTCGAGTCTGACTCCAGTCAGACACAGGGGTTCCGCGGGACGCGCCGGGCCACTGACGTGGAGTACGCTGCGCCGCTGTGAAAGCGATCGTGATCGGTTGCGGACGGGTCGGCTCGTCCGTCGCGGTTCAGCTCGACGGGTCGGGCTGGGACGTGACGGTCATCGACGAGAACGAGGACGCCCTCGGGCGGCTCGGTGAGAGCTGGACCGGGGGGTTCCTGGTCGGCCACGGCATGGACCTGAAACTCCTCCGCGACGCAGGGGTCGAGGAGGCCGACGCTGTCGTCGTCACCACCGACGGCGACAACACGAACATCGTGATCGCCCAGGCCGCCCAGAAGCACTTCGAGGTTCCGACCGTCGTTGTGCGCGTGCTCGACCCGGCCCGCTCGAAGTTCTATGCGGCGCGCGGGATGCGCATCGTCTGCCCGACCTCGGCGGCGATCGACTCGCTCGTCGAGGCGGTTCGCGCGACCGAGGAGGCGACCGTCTGATGTACGTGCTCGTCGCAGGTGGCGGCAAGGTCGGAGCGAACCTCACGCGCTCGCTGCTCCGCGGCAACAACGAGGTGACGCTGATCGAGCAGAAGCCCTACCGCTTCGACAAACTCGAGGCTGAGTTCGAGCACCAGGTGATCCGCGGTGACGCGACCGAGGTGTTCGTGCTCGAACGCGCCGGGATCAAACGGCCGCCGGATCTGTTGATTGCCGCGACCGGCGACGACGAGGACAACATCGTCATCTGCCAGCTCGGCCGCGAGAAGTACGGCGTCGCGAAGGTGATCGCCCGCATCAACGACCCGCGCAACCAACCCTATTTCGATCTGCTCGGCATCTCACCGACCGTCTCCGCGACCGGCTCGATCATGGCGCTGATCGAGCACGAGGTGCCCGAGCACGGGTTGATCCAACTGCTCGAGCTGCGCAAGGAGAACCTCGAGATCGTCGAGGTGTCGATCGACAAATCGGCCAACTGCCAGGGGAAGCGCGTTCGCGCGCTGAAGCTGCCTGAGGGCGCCCGCCTGATCTCGGTGGTTCGCAACGGGAAGGCCGAGGTTCCGGACGAGGAGACGCAGCTGCAGGCCGGCGATCAGGTACTCGCGATCCTCGAGCCCGGCAAGGAAGACGAGCTGCGGCGCATCCTCCTCAGCTCGTAGAGCCTTAACCGGCGGCTCCGACTCGCGTCCCGGCTACCGTGTTCGTCGTGCGCCGCCCGGCGACCCCCGTTCTCTTGGCCTGGTTTGCCGCGGCCGCAGGCCTGATCTCGATCGTCTCGGCACTGACGCCCGAGATGGCCGATCGCGTCGATCTCATCCGCGGCGTTCTGCCCCCGGGAGTTCCCGACGCCGCCCGTACCATCTCGCTCGCACTGGGGCTCGGCCTCGTGTGGCTCGCCCGCGGTCTCGCGCGCCGCAAACGTCGCGCGTGGTGGCTGGCGGTCGTCGTCGTCTTCGCATCCGCGGTCGCGCACCTCGTGAAAGGACTCGACTTCGAGGAGTCGGTCACCCACATCCTGTTCCTGATCGCGCTCGTCCGCTCCCGGCGGGAGTTCGTCGCCCCCGGCGATCCGACGACGATTCGCCCGCTCGTCCAGGTCGGTGCGGCGCTCACCGTCTGCCTCCCGGTCGCACTCGTCTACGCGTACGACAACGACGCCTTCTCGGAGCGCATCGAGGAGGCGCTCCTGATCGTGATCGGCTGGCTCGCGATCCGCGCCGCCTGGCTCTGGTTCCGTCCGTTCCGGGTCGAGCCCCAGGAGAGCTCCGACCTCGCTCGCGCGACCGAGCTGGTGCAGGCGCACGGTACGGACAGCCTCGCGTATTTCGCGCTTCGCCGCGACAAGAGCTACTTCTTCTCGGCCAGCGGGCGCACGTTTCTCGCCTACCGGGTAGTGGCCGGCACGGCGCTCGTTGCCGGCGATCCGATCGGCGAGACGAGCGAACGCCATGAGCTGATGTCCGAGTTCCGGCGTGTCGCCCACGCGAAGGGGTGGCGGGTCGCGATCGCAGGCGCGGCGAACGACGCGCTGGCCGACTACGCAGACCTCGGCTTCAAGTCGATCTACCTCGGCGACGAGGCAGTGATCCGACCGAGCGAGTTCTCGCTCGACGGCCGGCCGATCCGCAAGGTGCGCCAGTCGGTCTCGCGCCTCCAGAACTGCGGCTATCAGGTGCGCGTCCTCTCGACCGCCGACGCCGACCCGCACCTCCGTGAGGAGCTTCACGCGGTTTCGCAGGAGTGGCGCGGGAACTGGCCCGAGCGCGGCTTCACCATGGCCATGGACGCGCTCTTTCGCTACCCGGACACGGTGCTGGCTGTCGCGGTCGCACCCGACGGAGCCGTCGGCGGCTTCCTGCAGCTCGTGCCCTCGCCGGCCAGCGAGGGCTATTCGCTGGCCTCGATGCGTCGGCGCCGTGAGACGCCGAACGGCCTGATGGAGTACCTGATCACCGAGACGGTGGCGTGGGGCCGGGAGCACAACGTGACGGAGATCTCGCTCAACTTCGCGGTCTTCGCCGACTTCCTGCGCGCCGACGAGGATGCAGCGCTCTGGACGCGCGGTCTGCGCTGGGCGCTCCTGAAAGGGGATCGTCTTTTCCAGGTCGAGCGGCTGCACAGCTTCAACCGCAAGTTCTTCCCGCACTGGCGTCGCCGCTACTTCTGTTTCGAGCGCTGGGGCGACCTCCCGCTCGCCGGGCTTGCCTACCTCCACGCCGAGTCGCTGTTGACCCCGCCTGGACCCTGGGTCAAGACGCCGGACCTGGCCGCGCAGTGAAACGTCTCGCAGTTCTGCCGCTGCTGCTCGCCGGCGTGCTCGTCGCGGTGGCGTTCGGGCGCACCAGCGCCCCGGCCGGGCTGGACTGGAACCGCTTCGGCTACGACGCCGCCCGCCACAACGCCGCGCCCGGCAGCGGGATCACCGCGGCGAACGTCGCCAAACTCGTACGCCTGCAGGTCAAGCTCGACGGCACCGTCGATTCCTCCCCGATCTACCTGCATGACGTGACGGTGCGCAGAGTGACCCACGACGTCTTCTTCCTCACGACCACGTACGGCAAGACGGAGGCGATCGACGCGGCGAACGGCCGGGTGCTGTGGCGGTTCACGCCGCCGAGCTACAGCCGGCTTGCCGGCTCGGCGCAGATCACCAACTCGACGCCGGCCGCTGCGACCGACCGCTCCGCGGTGTACGCAGCGGCCCCGGACGGTCGGGTGCGCAAGCTGCGCGTCGCCGACGGCAAGGTGCTGTGGACGACGACGATCACGCGCGACCCGACCCGCGAGAAGATGACGTCGTCGATCAACGTCTCCCGCGGGCTCGTGATCATGACGACCGGCGGTTACATCGGGGATGCACCGTCGTATCAGGGCCATGTCGTGACGCTCTCCGAGCGCACCGGGCGGATCGCCCATGTCTGGAACTCGCTCTGCAGCGATCGGCACGGGATCATCCTTCCCACCTCCTGTCGCACGAGCGATTCGGCGATCTGGTCGCGGAACGGCGCCGCCGTCGACCCGGCGAACGGCAACCTCGTCGTCGCGACGGGCAACGCAACCTACGACGGCCACACCAACTGGGGGGACAGCGTGCTCGTCCTCTCGCCGGATGCAGCGCGGCTCCTCCGCCACTACACGCCCGCGAACCACCAGCAACTGAACGACAACGATGTGGATCTCGGCTCGACGAGCCCGGCGCTGCTGCCGAACGGCTACGCCGTGCAGGGCGGCAAAGACGGGATCCTGCGCCTGCTGCAGCTCCATCGGCTGCCCGGAGTCAACCCGACGACCGGCGGGGAGCTGCAGACGCTGCCGGCTCCCGGGCCGACCGACGTGTTCTCGGAGCCCGCGGTCTGGAACGGCAAATGGGTGTTCGTCGCGACGAGCGCGGGCACGGAGGCGCTGCTCTTCAAGGGCGGCCGCCTGCATCCGGTCTGGTCGAACCGGACGGACGGAACCTCGCCGGTGATCTCCGGCTCGCTGCTCTACGTCGCCGGCTCGGGCGCGGTGCACGTGTACGTGCCGACGAGCGGCCGTGAGGTGGCGCAACTGCCAACCGGTTCGGTGCACTGGCAGAGCCCGATCGTCGTCGACGGGCGCGTTGCGATGCCGGAGGGCAACGCCAACGACCACGCCACGAGCGGCGTGCTCGACATCTACCGCTTGCCGTAGCGGTCCGGCCCTTCTCCCTGCTAGCTGGCGCGGCGCCTGCGGACCTGCGGGCCCTGCGTGCCGAGCGCCGTGTAGGCGATCGTCTGCAGCGACTCGTTCAGGTTGCGCAGCTCGTGCGCGATCACTGTCAGCTCTTCGCGGCGCTCCTCGCGGCGGTTCAGACGGCCGAGCTCCTCGGCAATCAGGTCGAGACGCGCGAGCAGCGCTTCGAGCTGGCGGTCGGTCACCTCTCCATGCTCCATGGCACTAGCGTAGATCGGCAACACGACGCCATGCCAAGAGACCCAGCGAAATCCCGATCGTGTCGATGGCCACGTCGACCGGTGTGCCATGACGACCCCGCACGAAGGTCTGGTGGAACTCGTCGCTGGCGGCGTAGGCCACGGCAAGGCCAAAGGCCCACCCGTATGACCCGGTGGCGCGTCGTAGGAGCGCCGCCAGGATCGCGTACTCGGTCATGTGAGCGGCTTTCCGCAGGATCAGATCCCACGTGCCGAGGTGGGTGCTGAGGGACGGGATCGACGAGAGCGTAAAGATGACGGCCGCCCAGACGAGCACCGGGATCCAGCGGGAAGCCATTCGGCCCAATGGTAGATTGCGCCCACAAACGGGCGAGCGGTGAGGGAAGCCGGTGCAATTCCGGGACGGTCCCGCCGCTGTGAGGGGAGATGCCTTCCGCCGAACGCCACTGGGTGAGATGCCTGGGAAGGCGGCGGAGGGGGAGCCCCGAGTCAGAAGACCTGCCGGTCGCCCCATACCGATCCCCTCGCGGAAGGAGGAATCGTGGCCAAGCGCCTCGTTCTCTTGCTCGTCGTTCTCGTCGTCCTGCCACAGGCTGCCGCGGCAGCGACGGTGAAGGTGCGAATCGAAGGCAAGACGAAGACGTTGTTCGCACCGAGTGAGGTGACCGTGACAGCCTCGAACGCACTCGACGCGCTCGAGCAGGCGTCGTTGCTCGGCGAGTTCTACTACCACGTCACTCAGTCGAGCTTCGGGCCGTACATCGACCAGGTCGGGCGCTACGGCGCCAGTGCCTCGAGCGGTTGGGTCTTCAAGGTCGACGACAAGTCGCCGCCGGTCGGAGCCGACAAGGTGCAGCTCGCCGACGGCGATCACGTGTTGTGGTACTACGCGGACTTCGGGCCGACGGGTGGCCCGCCGACCCTGTCGGTGAAGCCAGCAGGCAAGGGCTGTTACACCGTGCACGCGTTCGACGACAACGGAGGAAGCGCGACCGTCTCGGGGCTGCTCGTGCACATCGGGTCGCAGCGGACGATCAAGGCGACGACCGACACGAATGTCTGCCCCGGCCCGCATCCCGGCGTGCTGGTGCGCGCCACCGCCACCGGCGCGGTCCGGTCGAACGCAGTGAAGTGAGACCGCTCGTCGTTCTGCTGCTGGCGTTCGCCGTCACGGCCTGTGGCGGCGAGCACCAGCACGGCACAGCGACGGTCTGGGTGACTCGCGACCGTGGCGCGCAGGTGCTCTACACGGGCACGGTGCCCGCCGGGCTGACTGCGGCGCAGGCACTCGAGCGCACCAGGAAGGTGACCACGCGGTACGGGGGGCGGTTCATCCAGTCGATCGACGGCATCGACGGCTCTGCCACGAAGCAGCGCGACTGGTTCTACTTCGTCGACGGGATCGAGGGCGATCGCAGTGCCGCCGAGGTGACGCTCCATCCAGGCGATGTCGACTGGTGGGATTACCGCTCCTGGACGGGCAGCTCGATGAGCGTTCCCGTCGTCGTCGGCGCCTATCCGCATCCGTTCGTCGGCACCACGACGAGCGTCGTCCCGATCGGCGTGCCCCGAGAGGTCGCCCGTGCGATCGCCGCGCAGGTCCACGGCAGCGTTGCGGCGAAGACTCCGACGAGGAACTACATCGTTCTCAGCACCCGTTTCGAGCCCGACCACGTTCGCATCTCGCGGTTGCGGTCGGGAGTTCAGCTCGAGCTCGGCGCGCGCGCGGCCCGCGAGCTCGCCGCCGATCCGGCCGCGTTCCGCTACCGCTATGGAGACCGGCCGTGAGTGCCGTGCCGGCGTCCGCGCTGCTCGCCGCACTCGTCGTCGCGGCGCTGCTGGCCGATCAAGCGTGGGTGGTCGCGGCGATCTGCGTCGTGCTGCTCCTGGCCGCGCTGCGCGCGCCCGCGAAGCGGCGTTGGCCGTACCTGGTCGGCACGCTGACCAGCGCCCTGCTCGTTGTGATCGTCACCCCGTTCGTCGAGGTGATCGGCTCGCATCCGCTCTGGATCGGGCCGACCATCCCGGTGCTCGGCCGCCTCGACGTGACGCGCGAGGAGCTGGCGAACGGCCTCTTCCAGGGCCTGCGCCTCGCGGCGGTCGGTCTCGCCTTCGCGGTCTACGCACTGCGGGTCGACCACGACCGGCTGCTCGCGGGTGCCGGGTGGGCCCGCCGCTCGACGGTCGCCGTCGCGCTCGCAACCCGCCTGCTGCCCGTGCTCGAGCGCGACGCGCGCGACCTGCGCCTCGCGCTGCGCGGCCGACGCGCCGAGTTCGGCCCGATGCGCCTGCTCTCGCCGCTCGTCGCCGGTTCCCTGGAGCGCGGCCTGAACGTCGCGGAGGCGATGGAGGCGCGCGGCTACGGCCGGCCCGGCCGCACGAGCGCCACGCGGCCCGGCTGGACGACGCTCGACCACCTGGCAGTCGCCGGGTCGGTGTTGATCGTGGTGGTGGCGTGGCTGCTCTAGCCGTCGTCTCAGACCTTCGGTTCTCCTACACACCGGGTCGCGAGGTGCTGGCAGGCGTCTCGCTCCAGCTCGACGACGGCGAGCACGTCGCGCTCCTGGGCCCGTCCGGTGGAGGCAAGTCGACCCTCCTGCGCGCCCTGGCCGGGCTCGTGCCGCACTTCCACGGCGGCGTCTTCGCCGGACGCGTGACGATCGGGGGTCTCGACACGCGCGAGGCAGCGCCGGCCTCGCTGGTCGGCCTCGTCGCCTCCGTCTTCCAGGACCCCGAAGACCAGGCGGTGATGACCCGGGTCGCGAACGAGGTCGCTTTCGGGCTCGAGAACACCGGCGTGCCGCCGACCGAGATCTGGGCCCGCGTCGAGGAGGCGCTCGCTTCGGTCGGAGCCGAGCACCTTGCCGAGCGCCCTGTGGCCGAGCTGTCGGCCGGCGAGTTGCAGCGCGTGTGTCTGGCATCGGCACTCGCCCTCCGGCCGAGGCTGCTGCTGCTCGACGAGCCGACGTCGCAACTCGACCCGGACGCCGCCGAGTCGTTCTTCGATCTGGTGGAACACCTCCCGTGCGCGGTGCTGGTCTCCGAGCAGCGGCCGGCGCGTCCGCTCGCCCGCGCCGATCGGGTGCTTTTCATGGACGAGGGGCGCCTCACCCTCGACGCTCCGCGCGCCGAGGCGATCGCGTGGCTGGCCGAGCACCGGCCCCTGTACCTGCCGCATGCTCCTGAGCTCGTCTGCTCGGTGCACGACATCCGGTTCTCCTACGGCGACCAACTAGTGCTCGAGGGCGCCTCGCTCGAGGTGCGCCGCGGCGAGATCGTCGCGCTTACCGGCCCGAACGGGGCGGGGAAGACGACGCTGGCGCAGATCGCCGCCGGGCTGCTCGAGCCCGACAGCGGCCACGTCGAGCACGCACGCGCGTCGTTTCTGACCCAGGACCCGGGCCGGCATCTGGTCACCGAGCGGGTGCTGGAGGAGGCGGCGCTCGGCTCCGATCAGGCGAAGGCCCGAAGCGCGCTCGCGCGGCTCGGCCTCGCTGCTCACCTCGACCGGCATCCGCGTGACCTGTCGGTCGGCGAGCGAGAGCGGCTCGTGCTGGCGGCGGTGCTCGCCACCGAGCCTGCTCTGTTGGTGCTCGACGAGCCGACGCGCGGCGTCGACCCGGAACGCAAGGCCGAGCTTGCGGCGCTCCTCCGCTCGGAGGCGCCGCGCCGCGGCACGCTAGTCGTCACGCACGACCTTCCCTGGGCGGCGGAGGTGGCCGATCGCGTCGTCAGTCTCGAGAGCCGTGCAGGCGTCCACGCGTAACCTCCTGCTCGTCGCCGCGGTCCTGCTCGTCGCCGCCCTCGCGTCGAGCGACGGCGCACTCGCGACCCTGCTCGGCGCGGCCGCGCTCGTCACGGCCGGCGTCGCCTGGTTCGAGTCGGGGCCCGACTCGACCCGCGAGCTTGTCGTCGTCGCGACGCTCGGCTCGGCGGCCGCAGCCGGACGCGTGCTGTTCTCGGCGCTCCCCGGCGTTCAGCCGGTGACGGTCGTCGCGGTCGTCGCCGGTGTCGCGCTCGGCCTGCGTGCCGGGGTTGCGACCGGTGCGATTGCGGCGTTCGTCTCCAACCTGTTCCTCGGCCAGGGCGTGTGGACGCCACAGCAGATGCTCGGCTGGGCGGCGTGCGGCGCCGTCGGGGCGTTGCTCGCTCCGGCGCTACGGCGACGTGTTCCCCTGGCCGTCGTGTGCTTCGTGCTCGGGCTGCTCTTCAGCGCGATCATGGACCTCTGGCTCTGGTACGGGTTCTTCCCGCACACCACGGCCTCGCTCGTGGTCGTGCTCGGCCGGGGGCTGTGGTTCGACCTGTCCCATGCCATCGGGAACTTCGTGCTGGCGCTCGCGATCGGGCCGGAGTTGCGACGGATGCTCGAGCGCTATCGCAGCCGGCTGCGCACGGAGGTCGTATGGACGTAGCCCCGTTCCTGGCCGCGCTGGTCCTCTCGGTGACCCCCGTGCAGTTCGTGCAGGGGCACGCGAGCGGCGGGGCGTTCTCGGAGCAGGGCGGAACGGCCGACGCCGCGCTCACATCGTGGGCCGTACTCGGCCTCACCGCCGCCGGCCGGCCGCCGCGGGACTCGCTCGCGTATCTGCAGGCGCAGGAGGCGACCCTCGCGACGACGACCGACGTCGCCCTCGTCGCACTCGCCGAGGAGTCGCTCGGCGCTCACCCGGCCGCCATGCTCGACCGCCTGCAGCGCGCGGCGGCGCCGACCGGGCGGATCGGCCCGACGGTCAACTCGACGTGTTGGTCGGTGCTCGCGCTCGGGCATTCGTCGAAGCAGACGACCCGCTGGCTGCTCGCCCGCCAGGCCAGGAGCGGCGGCTTTTCCTGGGCCGTCGGCGTTCAACCCGACTCGAACGACACCGCCGCCGCGCTCGAAGCCCTGCGCGTCGCGGGCGTCCACGGAAGGCCGGTTGCCCGCGCGGCCGCATTCCTGCTCGGCTTTCAGAATCGCGACGGCGGCTTCGAGCTGACGAAGGGGCGAGGCTCCGATGCCCAGTCGACAGCCTGGGCGATCCAGGGCCTGGTCGCCGCGGGCCGGCTGCCGCCGCGGAGCGCGTTCACCTACCTCGCCGGGCTCCGGCGAGCGGACGGCAGCTACCGCTACTCGGCGAAGTACGTGACGACGCCCGTCTGGGTCACGTCACAGGTCCTCGCCGCGCTGGCCCGCAAGCCGTTCCCGCTCGACTAGATACTCGACCCGCCGGCCGGCCGGCACGTAACCGAGTCGGGTGTTGATTGCGAGCATCGAGGCGTTCGTCTCGTCGTTCGTCGTCACCAGCTGGACGAGGCCGTTGTGGGCGGCCCAGCGCGCCGAGGCGATCTTGACCGCACGCGCGAGCCCGCGGCCGCGGTGCTCGCGGCTGGTGCCCGTGAACATGCTGACCGCGCGTCCCCACTCGAAGTTCGCAAGCAGCAGCGAGACCGAAGCGAGCCGGCCGTCGATCACCGCCCCGAAGCTGCCGTCGCGGGTGAACAGGGGGTTGTGCCAGACGAACTCGAGCCATTCCTCATACGGGATCGCCGCGGTCGCTCCGACTGCGGGCATGTCCCGGGTTGCCTCCTCGTCGATCCGGTGCAGATCCCGCGGGTAGAGGTGGCGGGCCGAGACGACTTCGATCGTCCGGTCCGGCGGCTCCGACACCGTCCGAGGGTCGAGTGTCGAGAGCACCTCCGCCCGGTGCTCCTGCCAGCCGCGAGCGCGGGCGAAGACCACGCCCGGAGCGGACTCGTCGAACATCGACGCGACCCGCTTGGCGCCGAGCGTCAGCACATGCTCCACGCCGAGCCGGTACAGCTCGCTGCCGATCCCGCGCCTGCGGCTCGTCGGCTCGACCCGGACGTCCAGCCGGGCGAGCTCGCCGCTGCCGAACAGGTCGAGCCCGGCGTGCACGCTGCCGACGATCCGGCCGTCCACCTCGGCTGCGAACGACACGAGCCGTGCCCGCGCCGGCATCGCCGTCCGGCGGTGCTGCCACTCGGCGGCGTTCGTCACCATGGTCGGGTTGGTGGCGTAGAGGAGCGCGACGATCTGGTCCGCATCGCGGGTCGGGTCGATCGGTCTGATGGTCATACTCGGCATGTGCTCGCCGCCATCCTGACGATTGGGAACGAGCTTGTCTCGGGAGACACCGAAAACACGAACGCCTCGTGGCTCGCCCGCAGGCTCGAATCGCTCGGCGTGAAGGTCGCGATCAGCGCGGCGGTGCCCGACGAGACCGAGTCGATCGCCGAGTTCGTGCGTCGCGAGCGGGCGCGGGTCGACCACCTGCTCGTCACCGGCGGGCTCGGCGGCACTCCCGACGACATCACTCGCGAGGCGCTTGCCGTGGCCTTCGAAGCCCCGCAAGAAGTCGTTCCGGAGCTGGCCGCCGACCTCCGTGCCCGGTTCCGGGGCGACCCCGAGTACGCGGCGCGGTGGGCGGCATTGCCAGGTGGGGCGACGCCGCTCGACAACCCGCTCGGGGGCGCCCCCGGCTTCCGGCTCGCCAATACGTGGGTGCTGCCGGGCCTGCCGAGCGAGATGCGGGCGATGTTCGACCTCTACGCCCACGAGCTCGCTGCCGACCGGCCGATCGGGACCTGGCGCCGCCGTTACCAGACGCGCGAGTCGATCATCGCGCCGGCGCTCGAAGCGGCGACCGACCGTTGGCCGGCGGTCAGCGTCGGCTCGTACCCGAGCTTTCAGGAGACAGGTCCCGAGGTCGAGATCGTGCTCAAGTCGGCCGACCCGGACGCGCTCGCAGCGGCTGAATCGTGGCTTTCGCTCGAGCTCGACCGCATCACCTGACGGCTACCCTCGAGGGAGCTCCTCGATGTCAGCGACCCGGCCCGAGACCTATCTGACCGACCTCAACCCCGCCCAGCGCGAGGCGGTGCTGACGACCGAAGGGCCGCTGCTCGTGATCGCCGGGGCGGGCTCCGGCAAGACGCGTGTCCTGACCTACCGCGTCGCCCACCTACTCGCCGCTGCCGGGGCGAAACCGAACGAGATTCTCGCGATTACCTTCACGAACAAGGCTGCGCAGGAGATGAAGGAGCGGGTCGAGCGCCAGTTGGGCGCGGTGGCGCGCGCGATCTGGATCATGACCTTCCATGCAGCCTGCGGGCGGATGCTGCGGCGCGAGGCAGAGCGGCTCGGCTACCGGTCGAACTTCACGATCTACGACTCGGCCGACCAGGTGCGGCTCGTCAAGGCGTGCCTGGAGGAGCTCGAGCGCGACCCGAAGCGGTTCGTCCCCCGCGGCATCCATTCGCAGATCTCGAATGCGAAGAACCAGCTGATCGGGCCGGACGAGTACACCTCGCGCGTGGCGAGCTTCTACGACCAGACCGTCGCCGACGTCTACTCGCTCTACCAGCGCAAGCTGTTCTCGTCGAACGCCGTCGACTTCGACGACATGCTGATGCTCACCGTCGACGTGCTGCAGCGCTTCCCCGAGGCGCGCGAGCGCTGGCAGAAGTCGTTCCGTTACGTGATGGTCGACGAGTACCAGGACACGAACCACGCGCAGTACGTCCTGCTGAAGTTGCTCGCCGGCGAGCATCAGAACCTGATGGCGGTGGGAGACCCGGATCAGAGCGTCTACGGCTTCCGCGGTGCCGACATCCGCAACATCCTCGAGTTCGAGCACGATTTTCCGGCGACGAAGGTGATCCCGCTCGAGCAGAACTACCGCTCGACCAACGCGATCCTCCACGCCGCAAACGACCTGATCTCCCACAATCGGGAACGCAAGGAGAAGAACCTCTGGTCGGATCTCGGCGAGGGCGAGCCGGTGCGGGTGATCGAGACGGAGGACGAGCACTCCGAGGCGCGTTTCGTCGCAGCCGAGATCGCCGCCCTGATCGAGCTTGGCTACAGCGCCCGCGAGATCGCCGTGGTCTACCGCACGAATGCCCAGAGCCGGGTGCTCGAGGACGTGCTCGTGCGCCAGGGCATCGCCTACCAGGTGATCGGCGGCCCGCGGTTCTACGAGCGTGCCGAGATCAAGGACCTCGTCGCGTACCTGCAGGTGCTCGACAACCCGGCGGATGCCGTCTCGCTGACCAGGATCGCCAACCGGCCGAGGCGCGGGATCGGCGATACCTCACTGGCGCGGCTGGTCTCCTACGCGGCCGGCTCCGGGACGACGCTCTGGGACGCGACGGCGAGGCCTGAGGAGGCGGGCCTGGCGGCGGCCGCGGTACGCGCCGTCAAGGGCTTTCGCGGCGCGATGGACAGCATGCTGGCGACCGCGACCGACGCGACCGTCGCCGAGGTCGTCGAGGCGGTGCTCGACCGCAGCGGCTACCTGGAGGCGCTCGACGCCGAGCGGACGATCGAGGCCCGCGGCCGGATCGAGAACCTCGAGGAGCTGGTGGGCGTCGCCCGCGAGTACGACGCCAGTGCGGTCGAGCCGTCGCTCAGCGGCTTTCTCCAGGAGATCTCCCTCTACTCCGACCAGGATGCGCTCCGCGACGACGACGAGAGCGGCCAGGTGACCCTGATGACGCTGCACAACGCGAAGGGGCTCGAGTTCCGTGCGGTCTTCATGCTCGGCCTGGAAGAAGGGATCTTCCCGCACGCGCGCTCGCTCGAGGAGAACTCGCTCGAGGAGGAACGCCGGCTCGCGTACGTTGGGATGACGCGGGCCAAGGAGCGGCTGGTGATGACGCATGCGATGCGCCGCAGTCTCTTCGGACGTAGCGAGGCGAACCTGCCGTCGCGGTTCCTGGACGAGTTGCCGCTGCTCAGCGTCGAGCGCGAGCGGTTGCGTCCCACGTCGTGGTCGGACTACGGAAATCAGGTGCAGCGCGAATTCACGCCGCGCAGCGACGTGCCGAACCTGTCGACCGGCGACACCGTCCGGCACCAGACGCTCGGCACCGGGATCGTGACCCGCATCGAGGCCGGCGGCGTCGTCACGGTGCATTTCGAGGACGGCAGCGAGCGGCGGCTGATGCTCGAGTACGCGCCGCTCGAACGTTTGTAGCCGACGGTCGCAGGCCCGCCGCTCCAGTACCCTCTGCGCGGATGACGACCGAGGTACGCACCTGTGGCTCCGTCGAGGACCTGCGGAACGCGGTCAACGTGATCTCGCACTACTTCGGTATGGAGAACGCCGAGGAGGACGCCGAGCGGTTCGCCCAGTGGATCGAGCTCGAGCGGATGCACGTGGCCTGGGACGGCGACCGTGCCGTGGGTGGCGCGGGCGCGTTCACGTACCGCATGTCGATCCCCGGCGGCTCGATCCCCGCCGGCGGCGTGACGGTCGTCGGTGTTCTGCCGACGCACCGGCGCCGCGGGGTACTCACCTCGCTCATGCGAGCCCAGCTCGAGGACTGCCGAGCCCGGGGTGACGTGGCCGCGTACCTGTGGGCGTCCGAGGCGACGATCTACGGCCGCTTCGGCTACGGGCTGGCGTCCCGGATGGGCGCGATCTCGCTCCCGCGCGAGCGGACCCGCTTTGCGGTGCCGTTCGAGGCGCGTGGAACCGTCCGGCTGCTCGAGGCGGACGAGGCGGCGGTTGCCTTCCCGCCACTGTACGAGCAACTTCTCTCGCAGCGGGCCGGATTGTTCGAGCGGAGCAAGGCCTGGTGGGAGACGCGCAGGCTGAACGACGACCCAACTCGGCGCCGGGGCGGCGGCCCCCAGCAGCGCGCCCTGCTGGAGCTCGAGGGCGAGCCGGCCGGTTACGCGCTCTACCGCGTCGCACAGGATTGGGAATCAGGCTCGAGCAAGGGCACCGTCACGATCCAGGAGGTCGTGACGCCGACCCCGGAAGCGACGAGGGAGCTCTGGCGCTGGCTCCTCGACTTCGACTGGACATCGCAGTTCGTCGCCGATCTGCTCCCGATCGACCATCCGCTCTTCCTGCTGCTCGCGGAGCCGCGGCGGATGCAGTTCAAGGTCAACGACGGGGTCTGGGTCCGCCTGATCGACATCGAGGCCGCGCTTGCGGCCCGGAGCTACGCCGGAGACGGGGCGATCGTTCTCGAGGTCGAGGATGCGTTCCTGCCCGAGAACGCCGGCCGCTATCGCGTCGGCGCGGACGGGGCTGCTCGAACGGAGGCGGCTGCCGACGTACGGCTCGACGTCACCGGGCTCGGGTCGGTCTATCTCGGAGGCTTCGGGTTCGGCGACCTCGTCCGCGCGTCGCGCGCGGAGGAGCTGACCGACGGCGCCGCCGAGCGCGCCGACGCGCTTTTCCGGACGGGGTTTGCACCCTGGTGCGCGGAGATCTTCTAACCCGGCTGGACGTCAGGCGACAGCCGGCTGCTTGCGCAGCAGCTGGCCGACGGTGAGGTGCAGGATCACCGAAGTGATCGAGAGGATGATCGCCGCCCAGATCGCGGTCCAGAAGAACTCGTCGATCGTCAGGTGACTCGAGAGCCAGTCGGTGAGCTCGAGCATCGCTGCGTTGATGATCACGAGGAAGAGGCCGAGTGTCACGAGGATCAGCGGGATGGTCAGAATCCGCACGATCGTCCCGACGATCGCGTTCACGAGACCGAAGATCGCCGAAACGATCACGTAGCCCCAGAAGCCGCCCGAGATGACCATCCCGGAGAGAAGCCAGGCGGTCACGGCGAAGGCGACAGCGAGCAGGACCCAGTTGATCAGCAGCGCGCGGAGCATCGACGCGCGACTTTACACGACTGACATTCGTCGCTCCGCTCCCACATTCACGGGCCTGCCGACGGCGCCGAAGGCGGAACGAGCAAATACCGATACGCGAGCCGGAGGTACCCGCTATCCCGTGGCGACATGGTGTTATAGGCTCGCGAAAACCCCCCTTTCCAGTGCCCCCGGCCTACGGGCCGAGTCGGAGAAGAAAGGAACGTGAGTCACGTGAAACCTCGTGTACTGGTTCCAATGGCAGGGGCAGTCGCTTTGCTCGCCCTGCTCCTCTCGCTGAGCATCGCATCGGCCGGAACGGCGAAGCCGACGACGCGCAGCGCCGTCGCCGCGATCGTTCCGCCGGCGGTGCCGAACGCCCCCGCGATCAGGAAGAAGTACGGCGGGCAGTCGATCACCTTCATCGGCGACAACGCCGTGGGGTCGAGCCACACGCGCGACATCAGGCTTGCCCAGAGGTTCTCGGCAGCTACCGGCATCAAGGTGAAGGTGGTCCCGCATCCGGCCGCCTCCGACGCTGCCTACTCGCAGCTCGCGCGGGCGTTCTCGTCGCATTCGTCGTCGATCGACGTGGCGATGCTCGACGTCGTTTGGCCGGGCGCTTTCGCGCCGTTCCTGGTCGACCTGAAGCCTGCCCTCGGCTCACAGGCCAAGCTGCATGCGCAGGGAATCATCCAGAACGACACCATCGACGGGAAGCTCGTCGCGATGCCGTGGTTCGGAGACTTCGGGATCCTCTACTACCGGACCGATCTGCTCAAGAAGTACGGCTACTCGGCCCCGCCGACGACCTGGACACAACTCGGCGCCATGGCGAAGAAGATCCAGGACGGCGAGCACGCGAGCAACCCGAACTTCTACGGGTTCGTCTGGCAGGGGAATGCCTATGAGGGGCTCACCTGCGACGCGCTCGAATGGATCGCATCGTCGGGCGGCGGGAACATCATCCGCAACGGCGTTGTGACGATCAACAACGCGAAGGCCGCCGGAGCACTCGACCTGATTCGCAGCTGGGTCGGCACGATCGCTCCCCGCGGGGTCACCTCCTATCAGGAGGAGGATGCCCGGAACGCGTTCGACAACGGCAACGCCGCCTTCATGCGCAACTGGCCGTACGCCTACAGCGCAAGCAAGGGCACACCGGTCGACGGGAAGTTCGCCGTCACGGTGCTCCCGCACGAGAACGGCGCTGTCTCCGTCGGCACCGTCGGCGGTTGGCAGGTCGCTGTCTCGAAATACTCCAAGCACCAGAAGGCGGCGATCGAGTGGGTCCGCTACCTGACGAGCCCGATCGTCCAGCGCTACGACGCGATCTTCAACTCGAACGTTCCGACGATCCCGTCGGTCGCGAAGGACCCGGCCGTCGTCAAGGCAAACCCATACCTGCTGCCGGCGATCGCCGCGGTGAACCGTGCGACACGGCCCGCGAGCTTCCTGAAGACGCACTATGCCCAGGGCTCGCAGGTGATCTACCAGGGCGTCAACCGGATCGAGAACGGGACACCGGCTTCGCAGGTGCTTCCCGGCATGGCGGCCCAACTGAAGGCCCTGCTCAAGTAGTTCGACTCGGAGAAGAGTCCCGCGGGAGGACGGGGAACGCCCGTCCTCCCGCGGCGCTGACTGCCGACCTCTGATGGCATCGCCCTCGCCCCGGATCTACCACGACATCGCGACTGCAGGTCGGCGCCGGCCCTGGCGCCGCCGATCCGGACGGCTCCAGCGCAAGCAGACCCACCTCGCCTGGATCATGCTCGCGCCCGCACTCGCGGTCGTCGCGCTGGTCGCCCTGTACCCGCTCGGGCTGACGATCTTCCAGAGCTTCACGGACAAGCAGTTCCTCGCGCTCGAGCCCACCAAGTGGATCGGTCTCGAGAACTACAGGACACTGATTCACGACTCGATCTTCCGCGACTCGATCGTGACGACCGTGAAGTTCACGCTCATCACCGTCAGCTTCGAGTTCGTCCTCGGCTTGATCATCGCCCTCGTGGTGAACTCCAACTTCAAGGGTCGGGGTGTGATGCGCGCGGTCATGCTGATTCCGTGGGCCATCCCCACAGTGGTGTCCGCTCAGATGTGGAAGTGGATGTACGACGACATCTTCGGCGTCATCAACGACGCCGGGGTTCGCCTGCACATTCTCAATCACTCCGTCGCGTGGATCTCGCAACCGAGCACGGCGCTCGCCAGCGTCGCCGCGGTGGACATCTGGAAGACGACGCCGTTCGTCGCCTTGATCCTGCTCGCCGGCCTACAGGTGATTCCGCAGGATCTCTACGAGGCGGCGGACGTCGACGGCGCGAGCAAGCTCACGCAGTTCTGGCGGATCACACTGCCGCTGCTACGGCCGGCGATCCTCGTCGCGCTCATCTTCCGAACGCTCGACGCACTCCGCGTCTTCGACGTCTTCTACGTCTTCTTCGGCAACCGCGTCGATACGCAGACGATGGCGATCTACGACCAGAACACGATCGTGTCGGTCGGGAACGTCGGTTACGGCGCAGCGATCAGCGTCGCGATCTTCCTGATTATCGCCCTCTTCGTCGTCATCTACGTGACCTTCATCCGGGTGGACGAGCAGTGAGCACCGTCGCGGAGACTGCGGCCCGGGCGCAAACGCGTGAGCGTGCCCGTGCCCGCGCGCGCCGGCGGCGCACCATGCGCTTCGTGAATCGCAGCGCGTTCTACCTGCTCCTCACGATCATCATCGTGTACATCGCGTTCCCGTTCTACTGGGCGATCCGGTCCGCCTTCACCCCTGACGTCGAGCTGTTCAAGACGCCCGTGCAGTACTGGCCGAGCAATCCAACGTGGTCGAACTTCAGCGCCGTGCTCTCCAACAGTGACTTTCAGCGTGCGCTGATCAACTCGACGATCGTCGCGGGGTCGATCACGATCATCTCGCTCGCACTCGGCTCACTCGCCGGCTACGCCCTCGGACGCTTCCGCTTCCGGGGTCGCTCGACGGCGCTTTACATGATGCTGTCGATGACGATCTTCCCGCAGATCGCGATCCTCGGGGCGCTCTACACGATGATCAATCGCGTCCATCTCTACAACACGCTGTATGCGCTGATCTTCAGCGACATGGTTCTCGTGCTGCCGCTGACGGTGTGGATCCTGACGACGTTCATGCGTGCGCTGCCGAAGGACCTCGAGGAAGCTGCATACATCGACGGCGCGACCCCCTTCCAGGTCTTCTACAAGGTGATGCTGCCGCTGGTCGCTCCCGGCCTCGTCACCGCCGGCCTGCTCGCCTTCATCGCCGCGTGGCAGGAGTTCCTCTTCGCACTCTCGTTCACGGAGACCCCCGACAAGCACACGATCACCGTCGCGATCACGACCTTCACCGGCAAGACAGGGAGCGCGTTCCAGATCCCGTGGGGCGAGATCATGGCGGCGACCGTCATCGTCACCCTGCCGCTGATCATCCTCACCTTGGCGCTGCAGCGCCGGATCCTCGCCGGCCTGACGGCCGGAGCGGTCAAGGGCTGAACCCTTCGGCTAGATCCGCTCGCGCGTCTCCGGGTCGAAGAAGTAGAGGCGGCTCGTATCGACCGCCAGCTCGATCGGGTGCTGCTCGGCGACGCGCGACCTCGGACTGACACGGGCGACCAGACGGGTCTTCGCCTCCTCGGCTTCATCGCCGCTCCCGAAATGCACGTCCGCATCCGCGCCGTGCTCCTCGACGGCGCTCGAGACGATCCCGACCGCCGATGTCGCGAAGTGGACGAGCACCTCGGCGCCGAGCGGCTCCGTCAGGGTGGCAACGGTCTTGATCCGCTGGTCCGCCGGAGTACTTGGCTGCAGGCTCGCGTCCTCCAGATCCTCGGGGCGGATGCCGAGGATCAGATTGCGTCCGACGTAGTCCGCGAGCCCGGATCGGTTCTTCGCCGCGCGATCGTCGACCGAGAGCCGGTGGCCGCCGAAGGTCACCGCGAGGCCGCCGTTGTTTTGCACCAGCTCGGCCTCGACCAGGTTGATCGAGGGCGAGCCGATGAAGCCGGCGACGAACTCGTTGACAGGTTGGTCGTAGAGCACTTGCGGCGTATCGACCTGCTGTAGGTGGCCGTTGCGCATGACTGCAACCCGATCGCCCATGGTCATCGCCTCGACCTGGTCGTGGGTGACGTAGATCGTCGTCACGCCGAGGCGGCGCTGCAGTTGATGGATCTCCGCGCGCATCTGCACCCGCAGCTTGGCGTCGAGGTTCGACAGAGGTTCGTCCATCAGGAAGGCGTGGGGTTCGCGGACGATCGCGCGCCCCATCGCCACTCGCTGGCGCTGGCCGCCGGAAAGCGCCCGAGGCTTTCGCTGGAGGAACTCCTCGATCTCGAGGGCTGTCGCAGCGTCCTTGACCCGCCGCGTGACCTCCTCCTTCGAAAGCTTGCGGAGCTTCAGCCCGAACGCCAGGTTCTCCTCGACGGTCATGTGCGGATACAGCGCGTAATTCTGGAAGACCATCGCGATGTCTCGCTCTTTCGGCGTGAGGTCGTTGACGACCTGGTCGTCGATGCGGAGCTCGCCGTCCGAAATCTCCTCGAGGCCCGCAACCATCCGCAGCGCGGTCGTCTTGCCGCAGCCCGACGGGCCGACCATCACCATCAACTCGCCGTCGTTGATCGCCAGATCGAGGTCGAAGACGGCCTGCGTGCCGTCGTCGAAGACCTTCGAGACCTTGTCGAATTCGATCGTCGCCAGCGCGGAACCCCCTGGAGTCGGAGCGAGCTTACTCTGTTCGAGCGGGCACTCGCTACTGGGAGCGCAGATGGGACGTGCGGCTCCAGGCCGCTCAGTATCCGTCGAGCAGGCCGATGTGAATCCCTAGTGCCAGCCCCGCCAGGCGGATTCGATCTGCGCCGCTCCCCAGGTACCGGTCGGCGCGTCGCGCATCCCTCGCCGCCGCCGCGACCTCGCCTCTGTCGTTCTCGCTGAAGTCGATCTGGCTTCTGACTCCCTTCCGGGTCAGCTGAAACCCAGCGAGCGCGACCTTCCTCGCCCGTTCCACCGCCGCGGTCGACCCGCGTTCTCCGCGCAGGCTCGCGACGACACTGCCGAGCTGAGCCTCGAGCCGCTTCCGATCCTGGGTCGCTCGAATCTCCGCTACGCCACGGAGCAGGTCGCGCTTGACGGAGGCGTCTGCCGTGCTCGTCGCGGAGGTCGAGGATCCACAGCTGCAACCCAGCACGAGAGCCGTCAGCCCGGCCGCAGCCCAGCGAAGGTTCATCCGCAAGAGCGTAACGGGGCCGAGGGCGACACGAACGGATTACGTGCGGCACCTAAGAGGATCGTAAGAAGCCGGGCCGGTACGCCAAGCTCAAGCGCGTCGTGCGTATCTTCCTCCTCAGTGGGCGGTGTCTCAATCGAAGCTGAGGTGACGGCGCGGAGGCCGCGTGCACGCGCCGGGTGGGCTTGGTTTGCGGGCGGCGATGGCCGCGTCCTCGCGCTGGTGCCGAGCGAGGCGAGCTTCCTGAACGGGCTCGGCATGTGGGTCGTCGGGATGGCGGTCGTGAGCGGCTTCGCGATGACGGTCGCGGCGAGCCAGTGGTGGAGTACCTCGATCGTGAGCGTGCTCTGGGTAGTCCCGCTCTGGGCGGTGCTCTACTGCCTGATCGAGCGTCTCGTGCTGAAGAGCTTCGGCACGAGTCGGCTCGGCAACCTTGTTCTGACGATCCCGCGTCTTCTGCTCTCGCTCGCCATCGCGCTCGTCGTCGGGCTTCCGATGGCTCAGGTGATTTACAGCGGATCGATCAACGACGAGGTGAGCAAGACGACGACGGCCCGGATCCAACAGGCGACCGCCGATATCACCCGCACCTACGACGCGAGGATCGCCGCCGCGCAGAAGGAGATCGACGCGGCTCGCTCCAACGAGGAGAGCCTGCAGCGGCAGGTCACGAACAGTACGTTCCTGTCGCAGTGCGAGGCCGGCGAGACGAGTTGCTCGCAGACCCACAAGCTCGGATGTGGGCCGTACTGCAAGCGCGACGCGCGCCGCGCCGCGGCTGCCGCGGCTGCGTTGAGGAGCGCCCGCCCGCAGATCGAGGCGACCATCGCCGCCGACCGGCACAAGATCGCGCTTTGGCGTGAGGCCGCGAGAACGCAGCTGGCGAGCCGGACGGCCGCGATCAAAGCCGATCGTGACTTTCTCTCCCGGCAGGCGGCGCTTGATCGGGTCGAGCGCGCGAACCCGGCTGTGCGGAAGTACGTCCTGTTCTTCCTCGCCTTCCTGATCTCCCTCGACCTCGTCGCGATCCTGCTCAAGCTCATCCACCTCTTCAGCACGGGCGGCGCGTACGAGCGGAGCGCCTCGGCGCTCCAGTCCACTGATCTCGTCGAGGTACACCGGCTGCAGGAGCATGCGACGGTAACGACCAGACGGATCTCGCTCGAGGCGCGCGCCGAGGAACGAGCCGACTCTCTCCGCTTCGGGGGCGAGGTGGAGGTGGATGCTGAGCGCGCGCCCGAGCCCAAGCCCGAGCAGCGCGGCGCCGCCGCCGACCTTCCGCGTGCCCGCCCGCCGCTCGGCGGATCGGCGACCGTCGGCCAGATCGGCACGTGATGCCTCAGACGCAGGCGCCGGCCGAAGCGCCTACCGGTCGACGAGCCTCTTCCACGCGTTCCGCTGGCCGTTGCCGCCGACGTCGCTGACCACCGACCTGCGCGCTCTTGGCTTCCGGAGTGGATTTGGCTACGACTAGCGCCGTGCGCGAGGCTCACGATTTCCTGCCGTTTGTCCTCCGTCACCTACCGCCCCCGCCGGCACGCGTGCTCGAGGTGGGCTGCGGCGATGTGGGAGGGCTCGTTCCGGAGCTCGCCGAGCGCGGGTACGACGTGGTGGGCGTCGATCCGCGAGCGCCGGCTGGCGACCGCTATCTGCGGAGCGAGTTTCAGGAAGTTGCGGCGGCGCTGACGTCGGAGCGGTGGGACGCCATCGTCGCCGCGCGGGTGCTTCACCATGTCGACTCGCTCGACGATGGAGTGGCGTTGCTGGCGCAACTCGCGCCGCTGCTGGTCGTGGACGAGTTCGCTCCCGACCTGATCGTCGGTGATGCGCAGGGGTGGTACGAGGAGCGTCGGTCCGCCGCGGGGGATGTGCGGGCCCCGGAAAGGGTCGACGACTGGCGGCGTCGCCACCCGCACCTCCATCCGCACGACGTCGTTCTCGGCGCGTTGCGGCGTTGCTACGTGGAGCGTGAACTCGCGTGGGTGCCGTATTTTCACCGCTGGCTCCGGTCGCCCGCCGTGGAGGCGGAGGAACATCTGGCGATTGAGGCCGGGGATATCCCGGCAGTCGGCTGGCGCTGGGCGGGTGCCGCCCGTTTGTAGTAGGTCGAAAAATCAGGTGGCTCTCGGCTGCGCCAGCGTTCGCTCCTAACCGCCAGAGCAGCGGAGACCACGCCGATCCGCAGAAGACGTCGCGGGGCAGAAGGTATTCTGGTCGGGCTCAGCAATTAGTTTTGGAGAGCTGAGCGCATCGCACTAGTAATAAATGCCTGCAATAGGCATGTTTTGGGCGGTTAGCTCAGTTGGGAGAGCACCAGCTCGACAAGCTGGGGGTCACTGGTTCGAGCCCAGTACCGCCCATCCCGGCCCGCATGGTTGACCGAAATCCCGTCAACCATGCGGGCCGTGTTTGTCTTACGGGTCGGTAATGGCTGTCCGGTGCTCCCCTGGGTGCACCCCGACGAGCGACTGATTTTGAACGCCTACTTAGCATGTTGGACGGGCGCACCAGTGGACGGCAGTGGACACCAGAAACGGCTCGAAGTCAGCGGTCTGCGTCAGGCGAGAACAGGGTGCGTCAGCAGGAAGGTTGACCAGAGGTTGATCAAACTGTTTGCAGCGCAGACAACGAGCAACACTCACCCATCCTCGGATCTGGGGCTCCAGGCTGCGGTGAACACGTCGAGCCTGGCGCGAGCGTTCACGTCGACACGATGCTCGATATGACCGACCTGAAGACGATCGTCCTCGATATCGGCAACTGCTGGCTCTTTTGAGGAGATCTTGAGGGTGGCGCGCCCAACCTGGCGGTGTGGCCGAACGGGCGCAAAGCCTCATCGGGCCCGGCGCACATGGAACTGGCTTGCACCGCGGAGGGAGACACGTCGTTGACCTACGGGCGCATCCTCGTCTGGCTTGCCGACGCGAAGGAGTCCGAGGCGATCGAGATCGCTTGCCGGGTAGCTGCCGAGCACGGTGGGTCGCGGACCGCTCTCACCGTGTCGAGGTGCCGGTGACGGTGCCAATCGACGCGACACATGATCGAGTAGGAAGCGGAGGCGAAGAGGGTTCTCGACCTGGCCCGGGCGATCGCTCACCGTTATGGAGTGAGCGTCAGCGCGCCGGTTGTCCGGGCTCGCGGAGTTGCACGAACACTCCCGCTAGCGGGTTAGGCCCGACGACGCGTGAGATGTGACCGCGACCGCTGAGGTCGTCGAGGAGCAGGAGGTCGCCCGGGCTGAACCGGCGCGTCTCGCCGTCGGTTGTTTGGAGTTCGACCTGGCCCTCGCAGATCATGCAGAACTGGCGGTGCGGAGTGGGGTGGAAATCTCCGAACCAGTTCGCAGGCCCGCCGAAGAAGACGACAGCGGAGGCGGGGAGAGAATCGGAGACTGCGATTGGCGGAGCGGGCGGCGCGAAGGGGGCGAATTCGAGTTCCACGTCCACGTCCTCGAAGTGCGTCTCTCCGTCGTTGCCGTCGTGGACGCGAACATAGCGCAGCGATTGCGCTCCAGGGGGGTTCCCGCTCACGCGCGCCACGATAGCCACGCTTGGCGAAAGGTGCAGCGGGCCTTCGGAGGCGGTTGTGCGGTTACGGCGCGGCAAGACGCCAGCGCTAGGGTGTATCGGGGTTACTGGGTGTGCATCAACGAGTGAACCGGCAGGTCAGACTGAAATCGAGGCCTTCCGGCATTCCCCAGGCGGAGCATTTCGAGATCGTCAAGGGGCCTGTCCCGGCCCCTTCCGATGGCCAGGTTCTGGTGCGCAATGTCTACCTGTCGATCGATCCCGCGATGCGCGGTTGGGTCAGTGCGGTCACCAACTATTCCGAGCCTGTAGCGCTTGGTGCGGTCATGCGCTCGCTCGCCGTCGGGCGGATCGAAGAGTCGCGGAATTCCGAGTTTCGTCCGGGCGAATACGTGACTGGCATGTTCGGCTGGCAGGACTACGCCGTGGTGGACGTCAAGGCGATCGAGCGCAAGGTCGGCGGCTCAGGCTTGCCCATCTCGACATCGCTCGGCGTCCTCGGCCTCAACGGTCTGACCGCCTATTTCGCGCTTCTGGAGATCGGTCAGCCCAAGGCGGGAGAGACCGTGGTCGTGTCGACGGCGGCGGGAGCGGTCGGGTCGTGCGTCGGCCAAATCGCCAAGATCAAGGGGTGCCGCACCGTTGGCATTGCCGGCGGGCCTGACAAGGTGCGTGTGTGTCGCGAGGAGTTCCGCTACGACTCCGCCGTCGATTACGGGGCTGACGATTTTGAGTCAGCACTCGATGCTGCCTGCCCTGAGGGCGTCGATGTCTACTTCGACAACACGGCCGGTCCTATCAGCGATTCCGTCATGCGACGTCTCAATGTCGGAGCACGGGTGGTCATCTGCGGCACGGCGTCCATCGCAAGCTGGGAGCCGCCACCCCAGGGACCACGGGTCGAGCGTCATCTTCTCGTCAAACGCGCGCGAATGCAGGGTTTCCTCATCTTTGACCATGTCCGGCGCAGTCCCGAGGCACTGCAAGAACTCGAGAGTTGGGTACGCAACGGACAGATCCGCTATCGAGAGGACATCCTCGACGGAATCGAGCAGGCACCGGGTTCGATCGCAGGGCTGTACCGCGGCGAGAATCTCGGCAAGCGTCTGATTCGGATCGCTCCGGACGTCCCTGCCTAGAGCACCAGGCCAGAACAGGGCGCGTCAGCACGAAGGTTGACCAGAGGTTGATCAACGTGTTTCCGGTGCGGACATTGGAGCAGCCATCTGCATTTGTCTATCGCCATGTCGACGGTCGAGAAGTTGATGTGCACGTGGTGCGGCGATCCGATGATCAGGACGTCGAGATGCTCTGGAACGTGCCGTACGCGTTCACGACCGAGGGGCTGGGCGCAACCGGTGCGATCAACGGTCGGGGCGTCCGGTGTCTCTCGCGCGAGATGCAGTTGCAGGCGCACAGCGGCTACGCCTTACCCGCGCATCACCTCCAAGATCTCGAACTGCTCGACAAGCTGAGCTAAAGCGCCTGCGCGGTTCTTCGGACGTCATCCCGAAACACTCATATGGAGTGTGGCCTGTCAACCGGGCAGGGGTTATTCGCCCCGGTGTTTGTCGGGTTGGGTTTCGGCGGGGAGAGCGCACCGGCTGTCGTCGACGTCTGTGTCGCGACTCATATGCGCGGGTTGGTGCCGCATGACCGGATGTGCGAAATGAGGAGCGTTGCCGTTCTCTCGCGTCGAGCGTGGCCGCTGATGGCCGCTCCGAGTGTTCTCTCGGGTCGCTCCTCGCGTCGTTGCGCCGGTGCGCTCTCCCCGCCGAGCCGTTGAGAGCGGGGCTACTCCATCGTCGCCAGCGCCCAGCAGTGTCCAGAGAGCTCGCGCGCTACAGCGACGACGACGATCGAGCGCGGCTTGCCTCGCGCCTCGAGCGCGTGCCAGCGTGCGTGCAGCCGGCGGGCGCTGCGTTCTGCCTGGGCTTGCACCGCGAGCGGCTTGCCGTCGCGTCTGCGTTCGAGTGTGATGCTCCTTCGTGAAGGGCTGCGCTGGTGCCAGGCGGCTTCGATCAGGAGGCGGCGGACGTGTGAGTTGCCGGTCTTGGTGATCGCGCCTTGTCGGCGCCGCTCGCCGCTTGAGTGCTCACTGGGGGTGAGACCGAGAAACGGCCCCAGCGACTCGGGACGAAACCGGTGCCAGTCGCCGAGCTCGACCGTCAACGCGAACGCTGTCAGCGTCGAGACGCCGCGCAGGCAAACGAGTCGGCTGACGACATCGACATACGGCGGCGTCGCAGCGAGCCCGCTGATTGCGTCGTCGAGCGCGTCGCGTCTGCTCTTCGCGTCAATCATTCGCCCGTAGCACTCGTCGAAGACGATCGCGAGCGGTCCGCTTGAGAAGCGTTGCCGGCGAAGCCATGCGTCATGTGTCCGCGTCCACGCGGTCGCGTCGTATACGAGGCCGTGTCGCAGCAGTAGCTTCGAGAGCCGGTGGCGAGCCCGCATCAGATCGCCACGCGCGTCTTCGCGCGCACGAACGAGGTCGCGCGCAGCCTCCTCTTCTAGCGTCGGGACACGTATCGGAGAGATCTCACCGAGCCGCAGCAGCCGCGCCAGGCGCTCGGCATCACGCCGGTCGGTCTTGACTCGGTCGGCCGCGGGCCGGATCCGCGACGGCGCCGCGACAACACAGCTGATCCCCGCCGCGGCACACGCACGCGCAAGTCGGTACCCAGTGGGGCCCGCCTCGTACACAACCCGCACCGGCGCCGGCAGCGTCTCCAACCACGCCACCGTCGCATCACAGCCGGGCGGCACCCGCAACGACCGCACCTCACCGCTCACCCCATCGATCACACCCGCGGCCACCGACCGCGCATGCACATCCAGACCGACCCAGCTACCTTCGCTCATAACCGGCGCCTCCCGTAATAGCGGCTCTACCGCCGGGCCACTCCCGACGGCAACCCGCGACAACTTACGAGCGAGGCGCCGGGCACTCCATACGGTCTCGCGCAGGCGAGAACTCACACCACACAACGCAGACGTCGGCGGGTTTCATCAAGAATGGAAGGAGTGCGAAGGCGGCTGAACCCGAACGAGAATGAGCGCCCGTGACGGCGCTACGCGGCAGCTGCGCATGCGGCGCAACCGAGTACGAGGTCGAGGATGCGTTCGTCTACGCGATGAATTGTCACTGCTCGAAATGCCGTGCCGCCACCGGCTCTGCGTACAAGCCGATGGGCGGCATCGAGCGCGAGAAGCTGCGCGTGACGCGCGAAGACGTACCGATGTTGATCTGGGGTGAGCCTGATGCGGGTGACTTCCGCTGCCGCGTTTGCGGGTCGTTCCTGTATTCGATCGTCCGCGACGGGAGGTGGGCGCACGTGACGTTCGGCTCGCTCGTGGATGCACCGTCGCGGCTGCCCGACCACCACATCTTCGTCGGGTCGAAGGCGTCGTGGGACGAGATCCGCGACGAACTCCCACAGCACGAGGGCTACGCTACGTAGCCCACCCAGCACAGGGGGCCCGTCGCACCGTCGGGGTCCGACCGAGGGCGGGGCCGTCGCCGCGGTGCTGCCGGTTCGCGGGGAGCTCGTCGGGGTCTTCGGGGTTAGGAACTCGCGGCGGACCAATCTCGGGTCTCAATTGAAGGCGTCGGAGCCCCGACTCCAAGTCCGGAACAGCTAGTCATTGCTGGCGGGAGCCGGGTAGGCTTCTGGTGCCGTCCGACCCCGGAAACGGAGACACCGATGGGCTTCCGATTCGCACTCGTCTCAACCGACGGCGACATCTTCGACAGCTTCGGAAAACCAGCGAGAGCCTCGTCCCGGGTGGGGGATTGCGCCGGATGGGGGATTGCGCGCACCTCACGGCCCGGTTTCCCAGCGGCCGACAGCGGCAATAGGTGTACTGGCCGGGCGCGCGTAGCTCTCGCCTCGTTTCTCTTGGAGGGGTGAGAGCGGGGACTGACGGCGCGCCGCGTCCGGCCACAAGAATCGGAAGAAACACCCGGCTTCGAGCTCGACACGCCAGCCCCTCACCGGTACGCCGCATTTCACGCCGGACGCTCTAAACTGTCCGGTTTCGTGTAAAGGACGGGCGGATGGCAGAAGAAAAGCCGGCCGACATCGACCACGAACTTCTGGCTCAGCAGATGAGCGTGCTAGCGCGAGAAGTCATCGGCGTTGGCTCTCAGCTGTTGAAGCCGCCGAGGCTGTTGAACGTTCCTCTCCGACTGTGACCCCTGGCCTGACGCCGCAGCGTGCCCAATCGAGTGCGCTGCCCTGTAGGAGATACAGAAGGAGCATCACACCCATGCATGCCACTATTCGTCGCTACGAAGGTGTCGACACGACCCGCACCCATGAGGTCGTCGGCAAGGTCAACGAGACGCTCGTCCCGAAGCTCCGTGAGCTCCCGGGCTTCGCCGGCTACTTCCTGATCGAGGGCAGCAGCGGCGTCCTCAGTTCGCTCGGTCTCTTCGAGACCTCCGAGCAGGCTGACAAGTCGACGATGCTCGTCTCGAAGTGGATCACGGACGAGCACTTCGATAAGGCGATCCCGAACGCTCCGAAGATCACGAGCGGCAAGGTCGTCGCACAGAGCGACCGCGTCCTCACAGTCGCCTAGCTCGATCGAACTCCGTGACGAACGGGCCCGGGGACGCTGGGCCTTTTCGTACGCTACCGCGTCGTGTCAGTGATTCCCGATGCGCTCGCCGCCGAGTTCGTCGACGGACCGCTGAACGGCGTGCTCGAGGTCGCACCGCTCTAGGTTTCTGTTACAGCCGTGCAGGTCTCGAGGCGCAGCGGCGTGTATCGCCGCCGAGTGTGTGCGGCGCGGGTGGCGGATCGTGCAGGTCATGTGCAGGGTCATCGAAGACGACGCCTGCTCAGCCAAGAACTTCAAACGTCCTGGCGTTCAAGAGGCGATGTGCGCACTTGAGGGGCAAAGCAAACGTACCCTCCGGGTAGTTGGTTCGAGCCCGAGCGTTCCGCCGGCGTGCCCGTTGCGCTCGAGCACCGAACCGGATTCCTCCACACGTCGCTCACGATCCGTGTCGGGCCGCGTCTGCGGCCCGTGCCAGCCCTGTGAGCAACCAGCCCACCCGCGGGCGCCTGCCAGCCGCCAAAGGGGGCACGCACTTTTCCTTCCCGACCAGAGCCGTTGATCACAAGAGTGGGTTTTGGTCCTGCTATTTGCGCCCAGGTGGTGCGCGCGACCCGCTGCTACTTCTTGAGGCCCTTCAACCAGGCGCGAAACTTCTCGATGAAGCTCGACATCCCACGAACCTACGCCTCACGCTGCGGTTGGGCAAGAACATGCTCCGAGGCGTCGGTGGTGGCGGCAGTAGGTCGCGGCCGGTGACGAGCGCGCCGCCGGCACGCCCGTCGCGGCGAAGAGCGGCACAGCGCGGAACGGGCATCTCTACAGAATTATCGCGCGCGCGTGCGCGCGAGGCGAGTCACGCCCGGCTGCTTGCGCGCTATAGGCCGGTCAGAGCCCTGACCTCACGATCGGTCGTGCGGCGAGGGGTTTGCGTCAACCCGAAGCGCTGTTGCGACCGCACCGATGCATCCAGACCAGCGGGAGCAGATCACGCTCCTGGGTAGGCGAGCTGAGGCCCCGCGAGACGGGGCCTCAGCTCGCAGACCTCTTCGGCTAGTGGAACTTGAGAGCCGCGGTGCCGGTCAGACTGGCGCCGCCGACGTCGTGGACGGTGATCTTGATCGTGTAAGTGGTTTGGCGACTGAGGACGTAGCTGTGCGTGCCCGCGACCGTCCAGTTGCTGTTCTTCTGCGCGGCGATCTGTCCCGTGGTGGTTGTGCCGTCGCCCCAGTCGATCGTCGCGGTGAAATCGCCGATTGGCGCCGCCTTGTTGCCGTCGACGAATGTCAGGAGGACATTCGCGGTGTTGCCGGTGCTGGTGAGGCCGATCGGGCTGACGAGCGTCAGCGATGCGTCAGCGACGTTGACGCTCGTCGTGATTTTCGCCGTGTGGTTCGCTGCGTCGGTGATCGTGGTGACAGCAGCGTCGGTTCCGTCCTCGCCGTAGGTGTGGGTACCCGTGACGGTGAAGTGGCCGTTGCTGCCCGTTACCTTGCCGGGGCCGCAGTCGCCGCTCGGTGGTGTGCCGCTGTCGTTCCAGCAGACCGTGGCAACGAAACTGCTCGCTGGTGCCGCCGCGTTGCTATCCGTGAACGAGCCGAGGACGGCGTTGGAGAGCGCCTTGCCCTCCGTCGCGGCCAGTGGAGCACCGTTGGTTGGGACGAGAACCGGATTGGCGACAGTCAGCGTTGCCGGATTGGTCGTCGCCGACCCGGCGGAGTTCGTGAATACCGCGCGGTAGCGGTTTCCGCTCTGCGACAACGCTGCTGTGAATGACAGCGTGGTCGAGGTTGCACCCGGGACGTCGCCGAACGTCAGGCTTCCGTTCGGGGCGAGCTGCCACTGAACCGTCGGTGTCGGGGTTCCCGACGCACCGGCGGTGAAGGTCGCAGTTTGTCCTGTCGTCACGCTCTGGTTCGTGGGCTGAGTCGTGATCGACGGCGGCGTGCTCACCGTCAGGGTCGCGGCGTTGGTGGTTGCAGATCCACCGGTGTTGGTGAACACCGCCCGGAACTGATTGCCCGACTGCGACTGCTGGGCCGTGAACGACAACGTCGCCGCGGTTGCGCCGGCGACATTCGAGAACGTCGCCCCACCGTTCACAGACACCTGCCACTGAACCGTCGGTGTCGGGGTTCCCGACGCACCGGCCGTAAACGTCGCCGTCTCACCGGCGTGGAGGTCGTGGTCCGTTGGTTGCGTCGTAATCGCCAGTCCCAGACCGACCGTGAGCGTCGCTGTCTGCGTCGTGTCGTTGCCGCCGGAGTTGTGGAAGATCGCGACGTACTCGTTCCCCGACTGCGACAGCGCCGCCGTGAACGACAGCGTCGTCGAGGTAGCTCCCGGAATCTGCGAGAAGGTCGCGCCGTTCGTCGACACCAGCCACTGAACCGTCGGCGTCGGAACCCCCGACGCCCCAGCGGTGAACGTCGCGGTCTGGCCAACACCAACCGTCGTGTCAGTCGGCTGCGTCGTTACAACCGGAGCCGTGCTGACCGTCAGCGTCGCCGCATTGGACGCCACCGAACCAGCCGCGTTGGTGAAGAGCGCCTGGTACTCGTACCCGGTCATCGCCTGCAGCGCCGTAAACGACAGCGTTGTCGACGTTGCCCCTGGGATGTCGTGGAACGTCTGGCCGCCATCCGTCGACACCTGCCACTGCACCGTCGGGGACCCGTTCGCGGTCGAACTGAACGTGGCTGTGTGGTTGTCCAACACGCTCTGATTCTGCGGCTGCGTCTCAACAAGCGGTCGAGCGACAATGTTCGCCGAGGTGCTCGAGGTCGAGAAGTCGCCGTCCTGGTCGGTGGCAGTCGCCATGATCGTGTACGTGCCTGGGGCTGCGTACGTGTGCTCGACGTCGCTGAAGTAGCCGCATGGTTTGTCGAAGTTGATCAGTCCGCAGCCGAAATTCTGCTGCGACGGCGTCGGGCAGAGCTCACCCTGGGTGGCACAGTCGAACGGCACGGTCGACGTCGAGCCATCGCCCCAGCGGATCAGGACTGTGCCGCTGTCGGTGCCGGGGTCGGACACCTGCCCGGCGAGCCTCACCGGCTGGCCGTTCGGCACGGTCAGCGTCGACCCGGTCGGGTTCACGCAGAAAGCGCAGTCGGGCTCAAGCGCGAGTGTTGGCGGCACGTTGGTCACGGTCGCGGTCTCGGTGACGGTCTTCGTCCCGACCGGCTCAATGTTGTTGACCGTGATCGTGTAGGTCGAGCCGCCCGGCGGGTTGTTCGCGTACGTGTGGTGGAACGTGAACGCCAGCTGCTTCGGCGGCCCGTCCACTGCCTGGAACGGACAGGACTGGTCGCCTTGGGCGCACGGGTACGGGGTCTGCGTCAGCGTCGATCCGTCACCCCAGTCGATCGACAGCGTGCCGTCGTCGCCGGGCGGCACGAGGATGTCGCCGACGAGCGAGACGCTGCCGCCTTCCGGCTTCGTCAGGAAATTCTGGCAGTCGGGTCCGAAACCGCAGTTGCCGGCGAGCACGACATCATGCGGCGTGTTCTGCCGGAACCGCACGGTCACCGGTCCGGCGGTGCTCTGGTTCCCAGCGACGTCGTAGAACGTCACGGGCTGCGTGGTCTGGGTCGTGCCGTCCGCGTATTGCAACTGTTGGTTGACGCAGCCGTCGCCCTCGAGTCCCGGGATCTTCGAAGCGTCCAGCCCCGACCCGCCGTCGGTCGCGCACGAGATCACACCCACATTGGTCCAGAAGGAGCCGTCGCTGTTCTCCAGGCCGGCAATGTTGCCGAGCCCGATCGTCGGCGCGTGCGCGTCGAGGTTCCACGACCTCGAGATGACGCCGCTCGTCCGGTCGGAAATGGTGTCCTCGCTCATCGCGTACAGGGTGTGCTGCCCGTCGGCGCTGGCAGCCGAGAGGCTGCTCGAATCACAGCCCGGACCGTGACCCGCCGGCAGACTGCCGTTGAAGTCGGAGATGTTCGTCGGGGGCGTCGACGGATCGAGGCTGCAAAACGTCTCCCCCGCGTTCCCGTTCTCCGTCGCGACGACGATGATGCCAGGAGGATTGACGTACCAGCCGTTCGCGCCGTCCGGAGTCGTCGGGATCAGCGCGATCCCGATCGACGGGTTCGAGTTGTTCGCCCAGGAGATCGAGAGCCACGCGCCCCCCGACGAGTTCGCCGAACTGTCGAACGGGTTGCGCTTGTTCCCGGCGCCGCCGCCTCCTCCCGGCACACTGCCGCCGCCTCCCGGCACAACGCCCGACACCGCCGATTCTCCGGCGCCGCCACCGATCACCCCGGCACCTCCGCCGCCGCCGCCGGCCAGCCCTGAGCCCGCCGGCTGATCTGGGGCGGCGCAGCCGTTCGTGTCAGGGTTCGGGTCCTGGCAGTCACCCTGGCCGCCTCCCTGGACGCTCCCGCCGACGGATGTGACGACGTACCAAACTCCGTTGCCGGCGGCGCAATCACACGCCGCGTCGCCGCCCGAGCCGCCCGTCACGCCTGGCAGTTGGCCGAAACCGGAAATATGTGCGCCGTAACTCGAGCCGCCGCCGCCACCCCCGCCAGCGGCGACGACGTCGACGCCCGAGCTGCCGTGCGGGACGGACGTATCGAGAATCGTCGCAGCGTCCCCGCCGTTGCCGCCGTTGCCGGCAGTGACCGGTGCGAGCACGGCAACCCCTTCGCCGCACTCCGTGATGAAGGAGTGGCTTCCGTGGCCGCCCTGGCCGCCGACATTACCGGTGCCGCCGACATTGACTTGAAGCGCGTCTCCTTGCGCAACTGTCGTACTGCCAACGGCGCCGCCGGGCGCTTCGACGGAGACAGTTCCGTCGAAGGCCGCGCCGGGACCGCCCGACGACGGCGGCGTGAAGAAGCCCGCGCAGTCGGCGGGGTCGAAGTCCATCCCGGCTTCGCCCGGCTGTCCCGCACCGCCCGCGCCCGAGATGTGGAGCCCCGTGACCCCCGCGGGGACGTAGAACGTCGCCAGGTCCCCCGGCGCGTAGTTGCAGGTGACCAAAAACGGTGTGATGACCGGCAGCACCCCGCCGCCACATACGTCGTTCACCGCGCCTGCCGGCCCCACCATCCCGCTGAAGCAGGCCGCCGCCGCGAACATCACGAGCGCGAAGAGCACGAACAAACGCTTACAGCGAGATACTTTCGAGCCGCAAGCGGCGAGACCCAGCACGACCGAATCCGAGATCGGTAGACGCAATTTACCCTCCCTGCCGGTTACGGGAGCGCGAACGCGCCCCCTTTGCAACCCAGAGAGAAGAGCTCCGTCAGGCGTCCACGAACCTCGACCGCTCCGTTGTACAAGGGCGACGCTAACCGACGATTCGCGAAAAGCAAGGGCTTGCCCGAACCCGGATCGCCCAGGCAGTTACCCACTCTACGCGCCTCAAAGCGATCCGTATGGTCGGACGGCCCATCCCCACCGCGCCCCTAGTCCCAGGAACCGTCCCGCCACCGGAGCCGAGCGACTGCCCGAAGCCGCAGGAAAGCTGCCCCCCGAATCGGGGTCCCGCTGCAGTCGCATCGGTCGAGGAGGGCGCCGCGGGCTGCCGGACGACGCCGTTCATCGACCAACAGCGCCGCGGCGAGATTCGAGAGATCGGGATCAACTCCCTTATCGATCAGACGCTGGTGCGCGGGACAGAACGGGCCTGTCCCACTCGGCGGAATCCGGCCGCAGTCTGAGCCGTCCCGCAACCGTGCCGGACAGCGATCTGCCACGACCACATTGTCGCACCAACGGCTGCTCCCGTCACACGACGCTCGTACGTACGTGCGCGCGCGAGGCTTCGGGTGCGCCTCGCGGGACCGGGACAGGATCGGGTTCCCGTCGCGCCGCCGGGTCGAAGAGGGGAGGCCCTTCGCCACGGCGTTGCCGCCGTCCGCCGTCCCGGGGCCGATTCCGCCGGGATGAATCAGCATTCCGGAGGATACCGCTCGTGCCCCGTCCCCATCACGCGCGCGAGACGTTGGGCGGCCTTCCCGCTGGGTCACCGCGGCGCCATCCGGATGGCTGACAGAGAATGCCTAGATGCCAACTGCCTCGCTGAGCATCCGCTACCGGCCGCTGCACGTCGCCTTCCTGGTGCGCGCGGTCGTTCTCGAAGACCTCGTCCAAGCCCGGAGGAGCTTCGACAGTTCTGGAACCTGCGCGCGAGTGGAAAGCGCGTGAGCTTCCTTCCTGAGGGAGACGCGCAGCAGCGCCTCGTCGGATACACGAGAACGTTCCTCGAGCGACTTCCCCCTCAGCAGCCGCAGGAGTTGTGGGGAACGCTCTGGCGCGCGCGGGCGTGGACGCAAGGCGAGGAACTTGATGCGCGCGTTGCTTCGCTTATTCCAGACGGAATGGTCGTCATTCGTGGCGCAGCCGGCGATGAGGCAGCGAGCGCTGATGAACTCGGATACGGCAACTTCGCCAGCGACTTGCGAGGCCGGATCACGCCGGCACAGGCGGGCCTCTACACCTTCGGCGGTGGCTCGCGCCGCGTTCCCGGCTTGCGCCGCGAGGAGGTCGCCTCGCTCTCCGGCGTCAGCGTCGCCTACTACACCAAGCTCGAACGCGGCGACACTTCCGGCGTCTCCGACACCGTCCTCGAGGGCCCTCTCACGAGCGCTGCAACTCGACGACGCCGAGCGCGCCCATCTGTTCGACCTCGTGCGCGCGCAGCAGCCCGTCGCGCGAACACGCCGCCGCCTCCAGGCGCCACAGACAATCCGGTCAGGCGTGCAGCTGCTCCTCGACCGGATCGACGCACCGGCTTACATCCGTAACGGCCGCATGGACATCCTCGCCACAAACAATCTTGGCGAGGCGCTCTACTCGGAGATCTTCGCCAACCCGCGCCGCCCCGCGAACACCGCCCGATTCTGCTTTCTCGACCCACGCGCGCCCACGTTTTTCGTCGACTGGGACGAGACCGCCGACGCCTCCCTCGCCGTGCTGCGCGCCGAGGCAGGACGCAACCCACACGATCATGGTCTGACGAACCTGATCGGCGAGCTCTCGACCCAGAGCGAAGACTTCCGCGTCCGCTGGGCACGTCACGACGTCGGCACGCACGACGCTGGCGTCAAGCGCCTCCACCATCCGCTCGTCGGGCACCTCGAGCTCACCTATGAGGGGATGACCCTCGCAGCTGCCCCAGACCTCGTCATGTTCGCGTTCACCGCTGAAGTCGGATCGAAGAGCGAGGAGGCCCTGAACCTGCTCGCGAGCTGGGCCGCCAGCGGAGGCGAAGCCATCGCCGCGGAAATCACCGACCACGACTGACCGGACAAGCCGCAGCGCTGGCGGGCAGCCGTGTCTAGTTGTAGTTCCTAAGGACGTTGGTTCATCCGGGCCTCCTTGGAGGCTGAGAGCTGTCGAAGGCATCTCAGTCCAAAGGAGGCATCCGGATGAGGCTTCACCGTAACGCGGCTCTCAGTTGGAGTGGTCGTAGGTTGTTGGCGGAGCGGGTGATCGAGCGGGGGTGGACGTTGACGACGGCAGCGTCCGCGGCCGGTGTGAGCGTGCGCTGCGCGCGCAGGTGGGTTGGTCGATACAAGGCGGCCGGCGAAGCCGGCCTCGTTGATCGTTCGTCTGCGCCCAGACGGGTCGCTAACCGCACTTCTGCGGAGCGGGTTGCGGTGACGGACAAACGTAATCGGACGAGTGCCTCGAAACCAGCGCCAGTGCCCCGTGCCCCTCGACCGGCACTACCGCCGCGGGACCCCGATCCGGGTCTAGAGGTGCGTCGTTACGTACCCCACACGTCGAGTGCATTGCCGAGCTGCCATCATGCGCGGCGCGTGAGACGTCGACCCCTGATCGCCCGGCTCGCCGTTGCCGCGCTGGTGGTGGCCTGTCTCACCGCTTGTGGCGGTCATGGGAAGGCGACGCTTTCCCCGGCGACCGTGCCCGCGACGGATACTACGTTGCCGCCGAGAATACTCACCGGTCCGGTGCGCCCCGTCACGTTCGCGCAGGCAAGGCGGGCGATCGTCCGCTTGTACAGCCGTCACCCCGAGATCCGGAGCTTTGTCTACCAGGACGTCGTTTACACACCTGGGACGCGCGACAAGGTGCTCGCAACCTGCCGATTCGGCGCGGCGTCGAGCAACGCCCGCGAGAAGGAGACGACGCGAGTGTTCGGCTGCGCGCCGCTCATCTTCTTCTTCTACAACTTTGGCAGGCAGAAATCGGTGCCAGAATCGATCGAGGTTGCGCGGAAGTTGTTCTGGTACGCGGCGGAAATCGCCGGCCCGTACCAGGCGCTGCCGCCGCTGAGAGATCTCTTGCAACGCTGGAGCATCCGGTGAATGCAGTCGACTTGACAGATGGCAATAAGGCCTTGTTATGTTCCTGCGCACAGATTTTGTCGCTTCCGGCGCGCGGGATTTCGCCTTCTCCCGAAGAGCACGAGGAGGGCTGATCGAACCGTTCGCTGCCAAGCGGCTCGTCCAGCGAGACCGGGGGGTTCGACTTGACACCTACGCGCACGCGTCTCACGGCGGGAAGGCGTTTCACGCGGGCGTTGTTGGCGCTCGGTGCGGCGATAGCGCTGGCGCTCGTCGTCGGCATGACGGCGGCCGGGGCGGACCTCGTGCCCTACCAGCTCCCTGTCGCCCTCCCGACTGACACGGCCGCACCGCCGGTCGATGCGTCGGCGCCCTACACGCCGGCGGTCCTCAGCCTCATCTCCCAGCTCGAGTCACCGCCGCTGACGCTGGCGGAGATTCAGAACGAGACCACCTTGCTGCACGACGGTACGAACGCGACGTGCCACGCTGTCGGCCCGGTAGGTGGGCCGGTTGGCCTCGACGCGTCCGGCAATCCGACGAGCACGACGCTGGCGGGCAACGCGACGACGCTCTCGACCGAGGTCGACTCCACCCATATCACCGTGGCCAGCGGCACCGGCCTGACCGTGGTCGGCACGACGGTGTACATCGGCAGCGGCGCGACAGCCGAGTGGGGCACGACCGCCGCCGGATCGAGCGGGACGTCGATCGTGCTCGGCCCGCCCTTCAGCGGTGGCGGCACCGGACTCGCCAACACGCATGTGGCTGGCGAGGCTGTGACCAACAACCCGGGGCTCACCGCTGCTGGGGCGACGTTCCCGATCGTCAAGGTCGCCTCGGTCGCCGGTTTCACGGCCGGCGAGACGATCTGGGTGGGTAACACCTCCGACGCCGAGCAGGTCACCATCGCGAGCGTCGGCACCGCGGGTGCGACCGGCACCGGGCTTACGCTCAGCGCGCCGCTTGCGAAGACACACCTGAGTAATGGGGCCGTCTATGTGACGCTGACGACGCCGAGTATCACCAAGCTGTGCTGGGCAGATGCTCAGGGCATCAACCCGACCGGCGGCCCGAGCGGCCCCGGCGGCGGCGCCCCGAACGGTCAGACACTGACGAGCTCGCCGAACGAGATCCTCGGCGACGCGAGCACCTTCGACCGCAGCCTGATGAACGTCTGGGGGCAGACCGAGGCGGTGGAAGGCCGAGAGCTGATGATGACCGGCCTCTTCGGCCCGCAGACAGACCTCAACCGCTTGCCGAACTGGGGACGGGGCCACCAGACGGGCGGCGAGGATCCGTATCTGAGCGGACAACTGGTCGCCGCCCAGATCAACGGCATCCAGGCGAAGGGCTTCATGTCGGAGATGAAGCACTTCACGATGTACAACGGCCAGAACCAGAACACGAACACCGACGTGCAGGACCAGGCGGCGCACGAGCTCTATTTCACGCCGTACGAGAACGGGTTCGTGAGCGGCCGCGCGGCCGCGACGATGTGCTCGTACCAGATCTGGCGCGACACCTCGACCAACCCGCTGCTTGCCGATCCGGTCTCGACGCTGACGCAGACGAGCCCGTACGCACAGGCGGGTGAGGAGCCGCAGACGTGGCCGCTCAACGAGTCGCACTTCTCGTGCGAGCAGCCGCTCAGCATGAGTTACACGCTGCGTGGGCTCTGGGGCTCGGCGGCGATGGTCGGCACGGATTACCCGGCACAGCACTCGACCTCCGGGATCATGCAAGGCATGGAGCAGGAGATGCCGACCACCAACGGCTTCATGAACGGCGGCAACGGCACCAACGACCCGACCGGCAGCACGTGCGCCTACACGACCGCGGCGACGACGCACACGCCCGGTGACGTAGCTCCCTGCAACGACACCAGCGACCCCGTCTCGCACGTCGGTGGCATCCCGAATCACTTCCAGGGGTCGTCCGGAACGGGTTGCCCCGCCCCGACGAGCACCACCGGCGCGGGCGGCTGCACGCTAAACGCCGCCGTCCAGAACGGCGTCATCCCGATCTCGGTCCTCAACCAGTCGCTCGCACGGGTGCTCTACCAGGAGGAACGGTTCGGGATGCTGGGCTGCGACCCGATGCCGACCGCGACTTGCAAGAGCCCGGGCGGCATTGGCCCCGACCGTTCCGGCAACGCGTTGATCCCGTTCGGGCCGGCGAGCGGCGCCTCGCCCGTCTCCTCGCTCGGAACCGAGAGCGGCGATGCGGCCGTCACCGAACTCACTTCCGAGGAAGGCTCGGTCCTCTTCAAAAACGACAACCGCGCCGGGAGCGGCACGCCCGCGCTGCCGATCAACGCGTCCGACCTCACCGCGAACAACGTCTTCGTGACAGGTCCCGGCGCGGAATACGCGATCGCTTCGCCGAGCCGCGAGGCCTCGCAGGGGTTTCCGGATCGACTCACGGTCAACCCGCTGCAGACCCTGGCGAACCTCAGTGGTCACGCGAATGCATTCACGTACTTCCCTGCGCTGAGCCCGACGGGCGAGCCCGTTCCCGCCGCAGCGCTGAGCACGGTCTCCGGCACCGCAGGCAGCGGCCTCGACCGCACGGCCGGCCCGGGCTCTCCGTCGACGGACTCGCAACTCGACCTCACAGCCGTCAACGGCAACCAGCTTGCCTCGGCAAACACGCTCTACTCGTGGAAGGGCTGCCTGTACGTCCCGGCCGGTGGTGACAACTACACACTCCGCTTCCAGAACACGCCGGGGAGCACCGTCACCCTCGGCCTCGGGCTGGATCCCACGACCACGCTGTCGAGGGCCTCGGCCGCCGGCGACACGAACATCAAGGTCGCAAGCGTCACCGGGTTCGTGGCCGGTCAGACGATCACGATCGACACCGCTCCGAACCTCGAGCCGGCAGTCATCGCGACGGTCGGCACCGCGGGCAACAACGGCACCGGCATCACCCTCCAGGCCGCGCTCACCGGAGCACACGCGAGCGGCGCGGTCGTGAACGGGCCGGCTGGGATCAACACCAGCACGACTTCCTGCGCGGCTGCCTGGGCGACCCAGACCGGAAGCCCGACCAGCCGCTCGCTGTCCAATGCGTCGACGTTCTACAACGGCCAGTACCAGGGCAACGTCCCGGTGACCGTGACGAACGCCGGCTACACGGACGCGGGCCTGCAGAACCGGCAGTTCGTGGTTGGCAATCTCAACCCGGCGGCCGGCACCTACTACCCGCTGCTGATCAGCGACACGACGCCGGCCTCCCCGAGCCCGGCGAGCTTCCGCTTCGCGTACTCGCGCACGAACGGCGACATCGCGGACGCGGTGGCCGCGGAGCCGTCGACTGGTCTCGCGATCGTCTTCGCCAACGACCAGGGGGTCGCTGCCGCATCAGGACCGACCTCGGTCGTCGCGGGCATCGGTTCGAACTACGTCCACCTGATCAACGCGGTCGCGGCGAAGAACCCGAACACGATCGTCGTGCTCCAGTCGGCCTACGCAGACACCGTGTCCGACTGGCTGCCGAACGTGAAGGCGATGCTCGAGACGTGGAACAGCGGCCAGGAGGGAGCCGTCGCCACTGCGCGGCTGCTTCTCGGTCAGGCCAACCCGAGCGGCCACACCGCGATGACGTGGCCCGTCGGCCAGAACGACGACATCTGGGGTTACAACCAGCCAGTGCCTCTGTACCCGGGCGACACCACGGGCACGCACCCGGAACGACTCAACGGGGCAGCAGGCGGCGGGACGAACGAGACCGAAGGGATCTTCACGGGCTACCGGTTCTTCGACAAAGAAGGGCTCGCCCCGCAGTTCCCGTTCGGCTTCGGCCTCTCCTACACCGGGTTCTCGTTCTCCAAGCTCACGGTGAAGTCCGCGAAGGACGGAGGGCTCGACGTCTCCGTCAGAGTGACGAACACCGGCAGCGTGCCGGGCGACGAGGTCGCTCAGGTCTACCTCGGTGCACCCGACTCGCCGCCGGCGGGCGTGCAGTTTGCCGTCCGGGCCCTGGCGCAGTTCGATCGCGTCAGCCTTGCTCCTGGCGAGACAAAGGCGATCAGCATGCACGTCGCTCCGCGCCAGCTGTCGTACTGGTCGGAAGCCACCCAGCGGTGGGTGCTCGCAACCGGCACCCGTACGGTCTATGTCGGAGATGCCGACGACGTCTCGCATCTGCCCGAGTCCACACAGGTCACGATTGCGGCAGGCCCGTCGGCCACCGAGTGCTCGAACGAGGCGATCAACGCCACGACGATCCAGGGTGACGTGAACGTGCCGTCCGGTACCTGGTGCGATCTCGTCTCGGTGAACATCACCGGGAATCTGACCCTGCACTCGAGCAGCGGCGTCCGGGTCCGCAACTCCTCGATCTCCGGCAACGTGAAGGCCAGCGAAACGTCGGCAGCCGGCGACCTTGCGAGCTCGGGCCAGAACGTGATCTGCAACAGCACGATCGGAAACGGGCTCACCATTGCGGACAGCGGGCCAAACTCGCCGTGGAACATCGGCGGCATCTGCGGCGGCAACACGATCACCGGCGGTCTCCAGTTCACCGGCAACCAGGCGACGTCCTCGATCACCGACAACACGATCGGAGGCGGCGACCTCAAGTGCAACGACAACGTCGCCCTGACGGGGAGCGGCAACACCGTCACCGGCGGAGCCAAGAAAAGCCAGTGCTCGGGCTTCTAGCTCTGCACGTGCCCCCAGCAAACGGAGGCGCCCCTGTGTGTTGACCGGGGGCGCCTCCTGGCGCTTGCGAGTTCAGGCGGCCTGGCGCAGTGGACTTCCGGAACGTGTCGGGCACGTAAATCCATCCGGGTAGTTCGAAGCGCCGCCGCCCGCAACCTAGCCTCGTCGTCCTCCCGGAGTACGAACTAGCCGCATGCAAGACCCCGTCGAGCGTCGACCAGAACTTACGCGGCGGCGGGCAGCGACTCCGCCTCAGCGAGTGCAGGATCCGCGACGTCTCATCCACGCGACCGGCGGCGAGGAAGCAAAGGCCGCGCTCGAGCGCGAACGGGTACTCGAGCCAGGGGACTGTCAGATTCTTTGTGTAAGTGGCTGTGGCTGTCATTGATTTTCAGTTGATGGTGTTGGCGGCGAGTCGCGAGAAGTCATCGAGCACGAGATTCAGGCTGAGAAGGCCGAGCTGCTCCAGGAGCTCTGGGCGGACATCTCGTCAGCCCACACCGCCTGAAGGGTGGTGTGCCCCGCATCAGGGTCCGGTGCGGTGAGCTGCGGCAACGTCCTCTCACCCGGAGCGGCGGCTGCGCACCGTTCGTTGGAAGCCCGGCACTCGGAATCGCGGTCGCTTGGGTCGAGCGGGCGTCTAGCGTTCGGGCACCAACGGACACCACCCAAGATCCACGCCAAGTGCGCGAAACCGCATTCGCGCAGTTCGGTTCGTGTCAGCTGGTGTCAGGTGTTCGATGCGCGGAATCGACAAGCTGGGGGTCAGATCAATACCGCCGCGTCGCCTGTCTCTGGTTTGTGCCATTGCGTTCGCGCGAGCGCCGTCCATTCGTTCGATCCCGCCTCGAGAATCGAGGTCAGTACGGAGGTCAGCACCGCCTCTCGCGTTTGGCACGAATCGCACAGTTCGTCTGGCTTCACGACGCGGTTGCCGGCGTGGCGCCAAAAGGTGAATGGGCCGGGCAGGTCTCGAACCTGCGACCGATCTGGCTGCTCACAGCGCCGTCGGCTGGGAGAGTCAGAGCTCTTCAGGGTCGAGCGGCGACTGCGCGGCCTTGGGTGCTGAAGGGCCACCCGCAGCTCGTGCGGGTGGCCCTTGCTCCTGCCGACGACGGCTGGTCCGTGCGACTTACTTCTTCTGGAAGGTGATGTTTCCGCCGCCGATCGTCACCTGCGCGCCGCCCGCACCCGAGAGGTTGTGCGCCGTGGCGCCGCCGGGCGCCTTCACGAGCGCGGAGAACGTGTCGCTCTTGCCACCTGATCCGTTGTCGGTGGCGTTGAGGACGATCGAGTAGCCGGAGCCTCCGATCCCGGCCACAACCTGACCCGTACTCAGGTTGACCGCCGTGACGGTGCCGACGCACGTGGCGCTGACGCTCGTGCCGGAGAAACGGAAGCCGCCACCGCTCCAGTTCGAGCAGCTGGCGGTGTACGCGTAACCGTCGGTCGAACCGATCCACGAGAACGTGGCCGCGCCACTTGGCGCACCGTTGCTTGCGTTCGCGAGATTGAACGCGAAGTGAGACTTGTGGTTGCCGCCCGCGGTCGAGTCGGTAACCCACCCAGCGCCGCTCTCGCGCAGGCCGGGTTGCGGCTGGAAGACGAGGATGCTGTCCATCGCGCCAACGCCGGTGAAGAAGTCGTGGTTGCTGAGCCGGACGACGAGGCGGTAGGCGCCCGCCGGCAGCGACAACGACGTGGAGGCGATGCCCGAGGCGTTCGCTGCGACATTCGCGACGGTGTAGCTCGGTGTCGCAGTCGTGTTCGTCGAGCTCCAGATGAGGAAGTCGACGTGCGCGTTCGTGACGTCGCCTAGGTGTCCGTCGGCCGCCTGAGCGACGGTCGCCGACAATGGGACGGCGGCCGTTGTCGTGGTCGAGCCGGCAGTCGCGACCAGCTCGGGTGTCGTCGAAGTGATCGTCGCGTCCTCCGGCGTCACGGTCAGCGAGCCGGTGTAGTCGACGATGTAGTTCGCACCGGTCAGCCCGCTGCAACCGGTGAGCGCGTAGGCGCCGGCCGGCGATGTGACGTTGCCCGCGGTCGTGGTGACAGTGGCTGCCGTGCAGCCGGTGAGCGGTCCCGCGAGCTGATCGGTACCGACGAGCCCGGAGACCGAATTGGGCACGTTGAGGTTCGGCAACTGGTCCGAGTACTGGACGGACGGGCTGGCGGTCACGATGGCGACGGCGCTGAACACCGGGAACGAGAGGTCGGTGAGCGTCGTGGCTGCGTTGTACGTGGCGTTCCCGGGCTGTGCCTCCTCGATGGTGCAGTGTCCGACGCCGACGTACGTGATCGTCGTTCCGTGGGTACCGGTCGCCGTGCAAACGCTGGGCGTGTCCGATGTGACGTCGACCGGGAGACCCGAGCTCGAGAGGGGCACCAGCGTCAGGTGTTTGCCGTAGCGCGGGACGGGATCAGGAGCAGGGAAGCCGAAGGCTCCATGATCCGTGATCTCCTGGTCGGCCTTCCGGACCTTCAGGGTCGTGGTGACTTCCGTCCTCTTGCCGGACTGGTCCACCGCAAAGATGTCGACCGACCACGTGCCCGCGTGATCGAACGTGTGGGCGAGGCCGTTTCCGTCTGAGCCCGGGGCGGTGCCGATGATCGTGCAGAGAGGAAGTGTCTCGTCGTCGCAGATGTCCCAGTTGAGGATCTGAACCCTGTCGCCGGCATCCGGGTCGAATGCATGCGTGTCGAGTGTCAGTTGCTCACCCGGCGCGAACGACCACGTCGGCACGGACGGGGTGGTGCAATTGCCCGCCGGGTCGCAGGTCTGCCCGATCTGGACCGGGCCCGAATGCAGCGTCCCAGTGATCGACGGCGCGATCACAGGCGGGCGATCGCCAATCGTTGCGGTGTAGAAGCCGGGGAAGCTTCCGCTTCCGCGGCCCGATTCGTAGTCGACCGAGTCGCTGTACCGGCAATTGCCGTCGCTGAAGCAGTTCTCGTCGCCGCTGACGATCTTCACCACCGAGCTTCCGACGTCGATCGGCTCAAAGGCGCCGGAGCTGCCCTTGAACGGGGATGTCGTCGTGAACGCTGTGTCGCTGAACACGTGATCCACCTTCTTGACCTCGTCACCGAGCATGACGAAGTCTCCAGCGGCGAGCTCGCTCGCGAAGTGCGTACCCGAACCGACTACACAACTGAAGCCATTGTTCTTCGGCGTGACTGTGAAGCCGAAGCTGCTGTCGTGGCACGGGATGTCGGAAGGTATCCCTTGGCTGAGGTAGCGGTAGACGCTGACATCGCCGGTGAGCCTCTTCGCAAAGCGCACCTGCATCATCGAACCGCGCACCGGCCACGCCCGCCACCAGTCACCGTTCGGATCGATGTAATTGAAGGTGGTGTCGGAGACGGCCTGGCCGAGAACGTCCTTGCCGGGCGTCGGTGCACCGCCGATCAGCGCGACGTTGTCGGACGCAACGCCGTCCAGCGGTCGGCGCGTCACCCAGCCGTTGCCGACCGAGATCGCCTGCGGCATGCCTGGGCGCGCCCAGTCGTCCACGAGGATCGAAGGCGACGTCGTGATCTGCGACGGAGCGCCGTCGGGGTTGATCTGGAACTGCGGGTCGTTGACGGACGCAGCGGGTGCCGCGCCGTCGGGGGCGGGCTCGCGGAGCTTCCTGAACGTGAAGTCGGGCATCAGCTCGTTGACGAAGGCGTTCTCGAGCTTCGCCCAACCCTCCGACGTCTGCGTCAGCTCCTCGAGATCCGGCGTTGCGTACGCCTCGTCGCGGTTTGACTGCAGCGTCGGCAGTACGTTGGCATCCTGGCCGACCTGGATCGCCTCGGCGGTGATCACCTCCGCTGCGCCGATGACCACGCCGCCGATCTCGATGCCCTCGGCAAACAGCTCGGCCATCTCCGCCTCGAACTCCGCGGACTCGAGCTCCTCGGTGATCAGGTCGACGAGCTCCTGCTGCACCTCGGTGTACGGCCCGATCGGCGTGTCGTAGCCGATCTTGTCGGCGCCCGAGACATTCTGCAACGCCTCTGCCGCCTGCTGCTCGATACCGAAGAACCCCTCGCGGAACGGCCCGACGAGCTTGACCGACGACTCGATAACGTCGCCGAACGCCTCGACGAAGCGATCCGTGCCATGTTCAGTCGTTGCTTCCTTGATCTCGTCGACCACCTCACCCGCCGCCTCCGGCTGGGTGGCCGTAGGTGCGTTGGCTGCCACGTGAGCGGCGGCGGCCAGAAATGAAAATCCCTTCTCGAGCGAGCCGATCGCGTTCTGGTACTCGAGCGCGATCTCCGCATCGGCATCGTCGGCGGTCATCGCGGGCGCACCCGACACCTGCGAAAAGTGGAGCACCTGAGGGACAAGCGACCGGCGAAGGTCGTCGCCGACGAGCTCCCGCGCCCACTCGGTGAACTGCTCGGCCTTCGGCGGGGGGACGGTCGCTATCGTGCCGAGGACCGGCCCCGCGCATGTCGTGCCGAGCGAGTCCAGGTAGGCGCGCGGCGAGGTCCCGACCGGGACCAGGAAGTCGCACGGGTCGGCGGCCCACTCGTCGTAAAGGCGGAGCGCGCGATCGGCGACGTTCTTCTCGTACGTTTGGTACGCCGTTGCGAGCACGTCGAGATCTGCCTGTTCAGCATCAGTGAGCGTCTCACCATCTGCTTTCTTGTGGATCAGGCCGATCAGATCGAGGAACATCGACGCGTTGATCTCCGGACGCGCCCAGTTCCGGTTCCGGCGGTCTGCGGGCACGCCGCGCAGATTGGCGATTGTCGCCTCGGCGGACTGCTCGAGTCCCTGCCATGGGACCGGCACAGGCGACTGGAGATTGAAGCCGTCGCTGACCGTGAGCGGCGCAAAGTTCGAAGCGGAGGGATTGTCGATCACGAGGCAGCCACTGATGATCGAGGTTTGACAGCTGTTGTTCGTCCCGGCTACGGCCGGTGTGCCGCTCGGGTCGACGACCATGCCTCCCGGGATCACCTCACCGATGACCGAGGTCGAACCGCCGTCGGCCGACGAGCTCGGCGGTGCCACCAGGCAGGCGAAGGCTCCCACGCACGCTGCCAGTACAAGCACGGCGCCGTGCGTGATCCGTAGCTTCCTAAATTCTCCCAACGCGACCATCCTCTCCGTCAAATGTGCGGCGGCGGGCCTGGGCGCGCGGCAGCTCGTGGACCGGACAGCGATCCTCTAGAGTCGGCCGCGCGTTGTCAAGGTGGCGACAGTCGATGGGCCGGGCAGGGCTCGAACTTCCGACGATCGCCTCTGCGGTTGGCGATGCTCGTGTGATCTCTGTTGACTAGAACGGAAACAGATCGGTCAACCCGTGGTCAACCTCCGCATTGGCGTGACCTGTTCTTGGATGATCTAGCGCCGTGACTCCAAGCGACCTCTGACTTCTGTTGGCGCGCGTTCGCGTCTCCGGCCGTATCGACAAGCTGGGGGTCACTGGTTCGAGCCCGGTACCGCCCACTCGATGAAGTCCCTGCAAAGAGAAAGATCGCGGAGGGCGCCAGCAGTTGCCCTCCGCCGTTTTCTCGATCGACGCGATCGCCGCGGGACCTCGATCGGGGAACATTTATCTCTTTGTCGCTCGCTCTGTCACCATTAGTACGAGAAGTGGCCACGAGCATCGCTGGGCGCGAAGAGGAGCTTGCGTCCGTCCGGACGTTCGTCGAGCGAACGGACGACGGTCTGTCTGTGCTCGTGTTCGAGGGTGAGGCCGGGATCGGGAAGTCGACGCTTTGGCTAGCCGGCGTCGAGCTGGCTCGTTCACGTGGGCTGCGCGTCCTTTCGTGCCGGCCGGCTGAGGTCGAGCGCGGCCTCGCCCATGCAGGGCTGAGTGACCTGCTCGAGGATGACCTCAGAGACGTAGTCGCTTCGATGTCGGTGCCGAGGCGACGGGCGCTCGACGTCGCGCTGCTCCGAGAAGAGCCTGGAGAGGATCCCGTTGATGACCGTGCGCTTGGCGTGGCGGTACGCGACGTGCTTCGCCTGCTGAGCGAGCAGCGGCCGGTCCTGCTGGCAGTCGACGATGTCCAGTGGCTCGACCCGTCCTCGTCCAGGGTGCTTGCCTTCGCACTGCGACGGCTTGGGATCGGGCCCGTTCGCGTCTTGGTTGCCCGGCGAGCCGTTGCAGGTGCCGAATCGTCCGGCTTTGACCACCTGTTAGATCCAGATCGTGTCCAGCGCGTGAGGGTTGGCCCGCTCAGTGTCGGCGCGCTCCATCGGCTGTTGCACGACCGACTCGATAGGTCGTTCGCCCGTCAGACGTTGCTCCGCATTCACGAGCAATCCGGTGGCAATCCGTTCTTCGCCCTGGAGTTGGCACGCGTTCTGGACGTCGAGATTGACCCGCTAGAGCCGCTCGCGGTTCCGGAGCGGCTCGACGAGCTCCTCCGCGCGAGACTCGCCGGACTTCCCGCCGTGACGCGGGAGGCGCTCGCCCTTGCCTCGGCACTGGGGACGCCGTCGGAGTCGCTCTTGGAGCGAATGGGCGTTTCGGAAGGCGCGCTCGCGCCAGCGGTCGCGGCCCACGTGGTCGAGCGCGAGAACGGCACGATTCGGTTCACGCACCCGCTGCTTTCGTCTGTTCTCTACCTCGACTTGGGCGACGAGCGACGCAACATTCACGGACGAATTGCGCGGATCGTCGAGGACCCGCTCCTCCGCGCGCGTCACCTCGCACTCTCTACCGACATACCTGACGCCCCCGACGCCGCCGCCCTCGAGCATGCCGCCACGCTCGCCGGCGAGCGCGGCGCAGCCGCCGCCGCGGCGGAACTCGCCGAGCAGGCGCTTCGACTGACGCCGCCGGACGATCGCGACGATCGCCGACGTCGCGCCCTGGCGGCAGCTCGTGCGCAGCGCGCGGCTGGAGAATGGACGCGCGCCCGTACGATCGCAACCGACCTGTTGGCGGAAAGCGACATCGGTCCGCTGCGCGCCGAGGCACTCCTGCTCCTGGCCGAGCTCGAGGGTCTCGACCAGGCCGTCGTGCTGCTCGAGGAGGCCCTGCGCGAGGCGATGTCTCGGCCAGCTCTGCAGGCCGTCATCGAGTGCCGCCTCGCGTGGACGGCCCGCTTCAAGCTCGGGTTTGTTGTAGCTCTCGAGCACGCCCGCGCAGCGCTCGCGATCGCCGACGATCTCGACGACGACGCGCTCCGCATCGACGCGCTCGCCATGCTGGCGTCTCTCGGTTGCGCGGTCGGGGATCGCGAGGCTCCGGCGCACGCCGCACGAGCCCACGACCTCGCCTCCGCCGTCGGCGACGCGCGGCTGCTGTTCGAGGCGAACGAGGCAATCGCGACCGTGCTCGACGCGCGCAGGAGCGTGGACGAGGCGCGTGTGCTCATGGAGCGCGAGTACGAGGAATGGCGTGAACGCGACGAGCTGTTGGCCGCGGATGCGCTCATCCTGCTCGCTAACGTCGAGCTCTGGGCCGGCCGCTGGCAGCTCGCGGCCGAGTACGCAGATCGCGGATATGAGCTCAAGGTTCAGTACGGGCTAGAGGTGCCGTGGATCCATGTGCCGATCGCAGTGATCGCCGCCCATCGTGGCCAGCTCGAGATCGCCCGTGCGCACTCGGAGCGAGCCCTGCAGCTCGGGGAGGAGCAGTTCGGGCTGCACACGCCCGTGCATCTGGGAACACTTGGTGTCGTCGCCCTTCAGGGTGGCGACCCACAGGTGGCGCTCGACTGGTTCCGCGAGTCGGAGGCGACGACCACCAGGCTCGGCTGGGGTGAGGCAGGCAAACGCTGGTGGGTGCCGGACCACGTCGAGGCACTCCTCGTTCTCGATCGGCCGGGTGACGCTGAGCGGGTCATCGACGCGTGGGAGGCGGATGCACGACGACTCGAACGCGCCTGGGTGCTCGCACACGTGACGCGCTGCCGTGGGCTCGTAGCAGCTGCTCGCGGAGACGTGTCCGAGGCCGCATCGCTCCTCGAGAACGCAGCCACGCAGCACGAGACGGTCGGGGATGCTTTCGGGCGGGCCCGTGCGCTGCTCGCGCTGGGCGTGGTTCTCCGGCGGGAGCGTCAGAAGCGTGCCGCCCGCGACGCGATCGGCGCGGCCCTCGGCGAGTTCGAGCGGCTCGGTGCGGCGACCTGGATCGAGAAAGCCGGCGCTGAACTTGGCCGGATCGGCGGTCGGACGCGCGTCGAGGGTCTAACGGCGGCGGAACAGCGCGTCGCCGTGCTCGTCGCCCAGGGTCGGACGAACCGCGAGGTCGCCACGGCGCTCTTCCTGGGGCAGCGCACCGTCGAGACGCACTTGACCCACGTTTACGCGAAGCTCGGTGTGCGCTCGCGCGCCGAGCTCGCACGCAGATTTCGGTCGAATGAGGAAAGTTCGGGGGAACTCACGATTTCGAGCTGAGGACGCTCGCCTACGGTCGAGCGTATGCCGAGCTACCTCGTCGAGACGTTCCTCGCACGCGGCGCCAAAGGCGCGCGTACATCGTGCGAGCGGCGAGCCCAGTCGGCTGCCAGGGAGATGACGCGAGAAGGGACGCGCGTCGCCTTCGAAGGGTCGATTCACGTCCCCGAGGACGAGATCTGCTTCTTCACGTTCGAAGCTCCTTCGGCCCGAGAGGCTGCGCTGGCTGCGCAACGGGCCCAGCTAAAGGCGCTTCGTGTCGTCGAGGCGATCCCGTCGGAAAGAGAGGAGCCATGAAAACGCTGATGGTGCTCGCCGTGCTCGCGGTCATACTCGCTGTCCCGGGGGTGGCGAAGGCAGACGTCGTCACCGACTGGAACCGGACGATGGTCTCGGGCCTCGAGGCTGCGCAGGTCGGGCCACAGCCCTCTTCGCGGATCGGCGCGATCGTACAGGCGTCCGTCTTCGACGCCGTCAACGGCATCGATCGTCGTTACAGCCAGTACCACGTCGATTCGGACGCGCCACGCGGCACGTCCCGCACTGCCGCAGCCGCCAGCGCGGCATACACGGCGCTCGTCGCACTGATCCCCTCGCAGCAACCGCTCTTCGACCAACAGCTGCAGACAACACTGGCGCAGATCACAGACGATCCGAACCATCCCGGTCAATCCGTCCTGCGTGGTCTCGACTGGGGCAAGACAGTCGCAAACGCGATCCTCGCCTGGCGTGCCAACGACGGCTTCACCGCGGTACTGCCACCGTATGTCGGAGGGACGGCGCCCGGCGACTGGCAGCCGACGCCGCCGCTCTTCGGTCAGCCACTGTTCCGCCAGTTCGCGACGATGACACCCTGGGCGATGACCTCGCCCTCCCAGTTCCTGCCCGCCGGTCCGCCGTCACTGACAAGCGCACGCTTTGCACAAGATCTCGCCGAAGTGAAGGCATACGGCAGCGCCACAAGCTCGGTGCGGACGCCTTGGGAAACGGAGACTGCGCAGTTCTGGCAATCGGACACTCCGGTCGCGGCATGGAACCGCGTCGCCGACGACCTCGCCGACACGCACGACACAACCCCGACCGAGAACGCACGCCTGCTCGCGCTCGTCAACATCTCGATGGCCGACGCGATGATCGCGACGTTCAACGCCAAGAACACCTACAACTTCTGGCGCCCCGTCACCGCGATCCGGGCCACGAGCGACCCCACATGGTCACCGCTGCTCGCTACCCCGGCGTTCCAGGAGTACCCCTCCGCACACGCGACCGTCAGCGCCGCCCCAGCAGCGGTGCTCGCTGCCTTCTACGGCAACGACACCGCGTTCACCGTCACCTCCGCGACCATGACCGGCGTCACCCGCGACTTCACCTCCTTCGCGGACGCCGTGCAGCAGGTGGAGAACGCGCGCATCTGGGCCGGCTTCCACTACCGCTTCTCCTGCGAGGACGGAGCCACCCTCGGAAGCAACGTCGCAGAACAGGTAATCGCAACCATCGCAACCCCGCTGCACGGCCACAAGAACGACGATCTCGGCAACTGAACGGACTGCGGTTAAAGGGGGCGGGCGCGCGATGCACGCCCGCCCCCGTCGAAGTCCGAGCTGCGCCTCGATGCCGGAGCGAACACCTAGGGGTTGCTCGTAGGCCGTCCGAGATCGTCTACATAGACGCGTGCTTCTCCGAGGGGCGAGAAGCCGAGTTTGGCGAGAATAGGCATGGACATTCTTCCTGCCTGGACGGTCAAAGCAGGCGAGCCTCGCTCGACGGCTTCTTCCTACCGTGTCCTCGTCGGCTGGCGGTAGACGCCAGGTCCACGACCTGGGAAGAACTGCGCCCCCGAAGAGGTTGATGCCTGCGTCGCCGAAGGTTGCGCCAGCGCAGCCGACTCCTCGTTCCCGCGCTGTTCTGCGGGCAGTCGCGATCGCCGACGGCACGTCGGAAGCCTCGACATCGAGCGGCTCGACAAGCTGCGCCGTGGGATATGAATGGAAGACGAACAGCAGACCGTCTCGCTCGACCTTCTCAAAGCCCGGTGAGGATGGAAGTTCTCGAAACGGGTGCAGAGCAAGCGCGACGACCGCAGCATCCACAGTCATCTGCTGAACGCACTAGACACACAGACACGCGGGCTCGCGCCCGGCACACTCGACTGCGCCAGACCGTATGGAGTGCCCGGCCGTTGCGGAATGACGTCTGACCGACCAGGCATCGTCGAGGTTGGTCGGCAGCGGCGTCGAGCTCAACCACGAGATCCCGCCCTGCGTCGAAGTCAGTTCGGCAGGATCGCCTTCCTCAGTCGGCGACCGACGGTCTCGTCGCTCATGCGCCCATCGGCGACATTTGTCCAGTACCCGGAATCGTCAGCGCAGGGAGGACGTCCGGCGCGAACAGCATGAGCACCCCGAGAACGAGCAGGACCGCCGTTGTGCCGTACGTCGCTGCGCGACGCGACGGGATCAACTTCTCGAACGCGATGAGCCCTGCGACGACCGCCATCCAGACGAGGCTCATCACGCCTAGCGCGAATAGCGAGGCCATCAACGCCCAGCAGCAGCCGAGGCACCATGCACCGTGGCGAACGCCCATGTTGACGGCGCCCGACAGCCCGTCTCTCCAGCTGCCGAGAAGGAATCCGAGCGGTGTCCGGCATTTTCCGAGACATACGTCCTTGAGCGGCGTCAGCTCGTACGCGGCGGCCACGAGCAGAATGGCCCCGGCGACGTAACGCCCGGCGCGGTTCCATGCGAGCGCGTCACCGAAGAGCGGGCCGCCGACCGTAGCGAGCAGGTACACGAGGAGCCCTGCGGCGCTCCAGACGAGGAGGTAGCCAGATGTGAACAGGAGCGGAGCACTGAGGGTTCGCGTGTGCTTCAGCTTCGAGTAGAGCGCGACAGTCGGTGCGACCGAAGGGAACATCATCGCGCCCATCATCACGACCCACACACCCAGGAACCAGGCGGCGGTTCCGAGCGCGGTCCAAGGACCTTCGTCCATGCCGTTCATCTCGCGTGCGGTCCACCACCAACCGACAGCCGAGAGCGCCACGAGCACCGCGACGAGTCCGAGCCGCGTGCGCGAGGCGGCGTAGGCTGGACCAAGCCCGCCCCGATCCGGAGCTTGCTCGTGTGCGACCGTCACGTGCCTAGGCGGCCCAGGAGAACGGCGACGAGAGCCCGGTCTTCCCTTCGTACTCGATCCCGAACGCGCTGATGCTCGAGCGCGTCGCCTCAGCAGCGGTCAGCTCGGACGCGACGGGATGGAACACTCCCGTGAGCCGCGCGGGTTCGCCGGTCTCGATGCCGAACGGGACGATGTCCTTCACCTCGAAGTCGATCGCTTCGCCAATGCGGACGCTGTGCCTGAGTCCTTCCTCGACGACTTGGATCGGCGCCCGTTCGACACCGAGCACCTCGCCGATCAGCGGGGCGAGGCCGGCCATCGGTCCTCCCATCTGGCCGCCGAAGACAGCTGTGAGCTTCTCCAGCTGTTCGTCCGACGTGCCGTCGTCGACAAAGATCCCGAGACGCCAGTTCCCCTCGGTCATGACCTTCGGTGTCTCGGCGATCAGTGCGAGCGTCCGTCCGCTCACGTCCGTCCCCTCGACCTCGCCGCTGCGAATGTCGAAGACGAGCGTGACGCGGCAATAGTCGTAGGTCGCCCCATGATCGAAAGAGAAGTTGCAGGGGCACATCAGCTCGCACGAGCAGGTCTCGAAATACGTTCCGGCGATGCTCCAAGACACGGCCGTCCTCCTGTCGCGAAGTGACGAAAAGTCGATTCTTCGCCCGCCGGGCCGGCGTGTCAACCCAGCGGACATATCAGGCCCGTCAAGAACCGAACCAGATTCGTTTCTGTGCATCTGGTTCGCGAGTTTCTCGGAGCCGTGGCAGATCGGTGGCGTGCGCCAGTGATGCTTCTATAAAAGTCAAGTCGTCATCGGCGGGTGTTCGAGGAGCCGGTAGAGGTTGCGGGCGAGGTAGCGCTTGAGGCAGCGGTTTGCTTCGCGTCGGGTTTTGCCTTCTGCGACGCGTCGTGTGATGTAGGCGATCGTGGCGGGGTGTGTGCGTTTGCGTGTGACGAGGATCATGTGCAGTGCGCGGTTGAGTTTGCGGTCACCTGCTCGGTCGAGGCGGTAGCGGATCGTTTGGCCGGAGGAAGCAGGTATCGGCGCGGCGCCGGCGAGCCGCGCGAAGGCTGCTTCCGAGGTGATGCGGCCGGGGTGTGACCAGGAGAGGACGAGCTGGGCGGCGGCGTGCGGTCCGACGCCGGGCTGAGCGAGCAGCTGCGGTGCGAGCTTACGAGTGAGTGTCTCGATCTCGCGTGCGAGCTCGCGTTCTTCGGCGGTCAGCTGCAGCACCCGTCGGGCGATCGAACGCAACGCGAGCAGGCTGCCGCGCAGCTCAGCGTCTCGCTGGCCGTGCGGTCGAGATGCTGCGAGGCGTTGCAAGAGTCGTGCGCGGGTGAGCGGCCGCAGCTCGCTGCGCAACGGTTCGGGTGTTGTGATCAGCAGGTCGCGTAGCTGGCAGAGCCCGGCACGCTTGGCGTTGACCGCTCCCTCCCGTGCGGCCACCAACGCCTGCAACGCCTGGCGTTCCCCGCCCGCCCGCGGCGTCGCCGGCCGCCGCTGGGCGAGCACGTTGCGGGCTGCCCTGACAGCGTCCAAGGCGTCGGTCTTGCCGCCCGAGCGGCGCTCCCGCCTCAGCCTGCCGACCTCGAGCACCCGCTCATCGCGGCCGGTCAGGAAGCGTGTGAGACCGGCACCGAACGAGCCGGTACCTTCGATCGCGAACGCACGCCGACCCGGCGCATGCTCCTCGACGAGCTCCAGCGCCGCTGCGTAACCGTCGCCGCTTGCGGCGACATCCGCCTCAAAGACGACCACTCCACTCACGACGTGGACAACCGCGAGTGCGTGCGAGTCGCGGTGC
>CAWIKU010000016.1:0-99017 GCA_963836705.1 uncultured Actinomycetes bacterium
GGGGACGGCTCAGGGTGTTGTGAGACTTGTGAGGTCGGTCTGTCTGGGCCGCTCGCCAGGGTTGGTGTCGTTGTGTTGGTCGTGACTCGTCAGGGTGTTGACCGTTTCTTCGTGTCTTGGCAATGACCCGTCCGGCTGGCACGGCGGCGCCGGCCCGGCGCCCGCTGCTGGCTTGATCAGGAGCTTGTCCGCCGTTTGTTGGCGTGACTCATCACAGCCTTGCCGCTGCGGTTTCCGTGCCTCCAGGCCGGCACCACGTGACCCTACGGTGATCGGAGGATCGATCGGATGCTTGCAGACGAACTGGACTACGTGATCGGCGTCGATACTCACCGCGACGAGCATGCGCTGGTTGTGGTCTCGGCGAGCGGTGCGGTGCTGGCGGAGCGGGCGGTGCGCGCGGACTCGAGCGGTTACCGATGTGCGCTTGCGTTCGCGGACCGGTTCGCGGCCGGCCGGCGGGTATGGGCGATTGAGGGCGCTGGCAGCTATGGCGCCGGACTCGCGCGGATGCTGGTCGAACGTGGCGAGACTGTGCTCGAGGCAGGTAGGCCGGCGCGCGCTCAGCGCCGCTCGCAAGGCAAGGACGACGCGCTCGACGCGCTGCTCGCTGCGCGTGGGCAACTCGCGAGTGAGGCGGGCACGGTCCCCAGGGACGGCGGTCGCCGCGAAGCGCTGCGGCTGTTACTGATCACGCGGCGCAGCGCCGTCGATGCCCGCCGTCACGCGCTTGTCCAAATGAGGGCGGTGATCGTCACTTGCCCGGACGCACTCCGCGAACAGTTGCGCCGTTTGCCGACCACACGGCTACTCGATCGCTGCAGCCGCCTTCGCAGGCGAGCGGCAGCGCCACCGGAGGAGTTGGCGGCGCGGCTAACGCTACGCATGCTCGCGCGACGCGCCCAAGCAGCGACCGCGGAAGCGACTGAGCTCGAACGCGAGATCGTCGAGCACGTCCGCATCCTTGCACCCGCGCTGCTCGACGAACCCGGTGTCGGACCGATCGTCGCCGCGCAGCTGCTCGTCGCTTGGTCACACCCCGGACGCTTGCGCTCCGAAGCCGCCTTCGCGCGACTCGCCGGCGTCGCCCCATTGCCAGCATCCAGCGGACAGACCGTCCGCCACCGCCTCAGCCGCGGCGGCGACCGGCAACTGAATCGCGCTCTACACACAATCGTCCTCCACCGCCGCCACCACGACCCGGCGACCATGGACTACATCGCACGACGGATCGCTGAAGGCAAAAGCCGGCGGGAAGCAACACGCCTACTCAAACGCTACGTCGCCCGCCACCTCTACCGGCTACTCGAACAACAACCACTGATGACTTGACACGTCATAGGAGCGTCATTGCGGAACACTGGCGCAGCCGAGTGCGTTCAGTCGGGTGTCGATAGCAAGTGTCAGCCGTCACGCCAACGTTCGCGCACGGGACCGTTCGCCCGATGGCTTCGCTGCTAGCCACCTCACTCGATTGAGGGAGGTCGCCGCGTCAAGGATGTTGTTACATGCGATGCGTGGGGTCGCGTTTCAGGAACATGGTTGCCGGAACCGCAGCGGTCTTGTTGATCGCTGGCCCTGCGTCTGCGACCGTTTCGCCGGGCCGGTTGCTTTCCTCTGCGCTGACCGCAGCGCGTGGGCAGCGCTCCGTTCACTATGCAGTCACGCAGACTTATCCTGGCGTCACCACCGGCATAGTCATGGTCGGCGATGCCGCGGTCGATCGCGGTATTCAGCACATCACCTATCGCAAGGCAGGTCGCGTCGGCCACGTCACGGTCCGTGTCGTCGCGAACACAGCCTACATTCGCGGCGACGCGTTCACGCTCACGAACTACATGGGGTTTTCCGCCGGAACCGCCGCCGGTTATGCCGGTAGATGGCTTCTCTTGCCGCATACTGCTTCCGGCTTCACCACGGTCGCCGCGGGCGTCCGCCTCGGATCAACGATCGACGAGCTGAAGATGCCACATGCACTGCGGCTCACGGGTACCACGACGTTGGGAGGCAGCCGCGTAGTCGGTGTCCAGACTCAGTTCTCACAGGCTGGCCGCCAAGTCACCGAACAGTTGTACGTTCGCGCCACCGGCGCGCCGCTTCCGGTCGAGCAACGCACCTACGCAGGCACGGCGCGTGTCGTCGTCGCGTTCAGCGGTTGGAACGAACCGGTGCACCTATCTGCCCCCGCGCACGCGGTTCCCATCAGCTGAGCCGAGTGTGGCGTCTCGACCCGGCGAGGGCTCGCGCTAACGCTCAGGCGTCATTCCGGAACACTGGCGCAAGCCAGGGCCAGGACCGCGACGAAGCTAGCGCCTTAACGTCTCTGTTCGGTGCCGCCCCAGCCGCCAACGACCGAGAACGACGACCAGAAGAAGCGCACCCGCTACCCAGAACACCCCTGGATACGGCCACAGTGCACCGGTGATGAACGCGACACCGATGATGATGTTCGGTGCCGAAGAAAGCGCCACGGTCACCGCTTCCTCCGTCGTCCATGTGTGATGTTCGCGTGTCCCGGCGCGAATCAAAACCCAGATCGTCACCGTTCTCGCCACGAGTAGCAGCACGCCAGCGGCTCCGATCGCGATGCGTAACCACGACATCGCAGCGATCTTGCCCTAGTCGACCGCCCAGCAAGCGCGCGCCGAGCTTAACCAGTGCTCAGGGTGTACTCCGGAACACTGGCGCAGCCAAGCGTGGCTACAGCCGAGCTGTTACGACAAAGCGGACGAAGTGTCTGCTGCCCGGGGAGCCGCAGGCCGCCGAGCCGTGGACGACGAAGTCCCGGTGCTGCGGGAAGCACGGCTCGTAGATCGCGCCGTTGGGGAGGACACAGCGGCCCGCCGACTGTGGAACTACGTGCTCGACGAAGAAGCCGCATCTGCCGCGTTCGCTTTCGACGAAACTGAGGCCTGGTCGAAGTGTTCCTGCAGGCGTCCAGGGCAGAATGAATCCGTCCGTATGTGGGTAGTGCTGCCAGGCAAGCGGGGGCGTCGGGTGCGTTCCTGCCAATGGCATGTCAAGCGTCAGGACGCCGCGCTTGTTGGTCGTCGCATTCGCGTCTTTCAAGACCGGCATCCCGTCCGAGGTGACCAGCGGGCAGTCGTAGCCGCCTGAGTCGAGGATGCGACAGATCGAGGTGTTCTCGCCTGGGCGGTCTGCGAGGGAGAGGGTGCAGCGTCGCTGCGCGTGATCCGGCAGCGACAATACGGAGCGCTCGGTGGCGGTGAGCGCGCGGATCGAGATTCGCACCGACCGCGACCGCCAGCCGAGCATGTTGCCCTGGTTCCAGCGATCGACACACGTTCTCAGTGCTTGCGCTGACGATTCGGTCCGACCACCGCGACTCGGTGCGTCCGTTGCTCTGCCCGAAACGAGCAAGGTCAACAGAAGCGCGACCCCGACTCCAAACCTCACAACCTGACGATCGGGCAGAACACACCCGCCGTCAAGCTGCCACCGGCAGCCGCCACTCGCTCAGGCGTCATTGCGGAACACTGGCCCAGGTGAGGGACGACCTTGCGCTCGCGTCTCGACTGACTAGTCTCAGTGAGTGATTGCTCGGGTCGCAGTGGGTGTCGTGTTACTGAGCCTCGCTGGGTGTGGCGGACGGGCCGCTAAACCGGCGTCGACCACGACCGCTCGGCCGCAAGTGTTGCGGTCAGTCCCGGAGGTGAAAGCGGCGTTCGCCCATCACGGGATTCGCCTAGCTGGCGGCGGGGTCGCGATGACTGGCGGTATCCGCGCTGCCGAGATGCTCGGGACGACAGGAGATCTCGACGTCGAGGTTGACGTTTACCGCAATGTCCCGGTCTATTACAGCGTCCTGTTGGGCGGGAAAGGCAGGACCCACACCGTCGGAGCACACAACGTGATGGCGGCGTGGAAAGGTCATGACAGTCCACCCGTCAGAGCCGCCATGAACGAACTGCGCTAATCGCCGATTCCGAGCAAGGTCAGGCGTCATTCCGGAACACTGGCGCAGTCGAGAAATCGAACGGCGGCCGTTATCTGAGGCGAAGGAGGCGGCGGCCGACACCAACTACGAAACCGGCTGAGATCACGATTGCGAATATGAGCCAGCCACCTTGATATCCGTGCGCACCGGCAAGTGACCAGGCGACAATCAGTCCGAGACTGACCGTGAGGATGTCCGGCCCGCGGAACCTCGGCCCTTTCTTCGTCTGACCGGTCATGTTCATAAGTGTAGGACGCAGTTGCTCAGGCGTCGTTCCGGAACACTGGCGCAGGCGACTGTCCCCGGCCCGCGCGCAGGGCTGGGAGCGTCGGACAACCGGGCGTCCGACACTCTTCCTACGCTGACGCGACCCGTCATGACTCTCGGCCCGTACTTCGACGATCTGATGGTCGCGCGGCAGCGGCTGCTCTGGACGGTGGCAACGCGACGGCAGCTTGAGCGCTGGGAACCGCTAGTCGCGCGCTTCGTTCGCGCTGATCTCGATCACCGCCCGATCGACGGAGGCGACGTCTGGATCGCCGCGATCGAGCATCACTTCACGCTCATCGCAGTGCGCAACCTCTTTCGCGCACTCGACCTCGCGCCGCCCGAGTCGAACGTCTCCGTCGATCCAACGCTGCGCGCTGAACTGATCGAAGGTCGCGATCTGAACGAGCACTGGGTCGACAACATGCCGGTGTTCAACGTCATGCCCCGCACTGCGCAGCCGAAGTACGCCACGGGTCAGCAATTCGCGGCCCGCAACCCGCGCAACGGGCCGTACAACTGGGAGAGTTGGAGCAACACGACCGGAGCGATGCTGACGCCGCACGCTTCTGCTCCTGCGCTGCACGACGTACTCGACGCAGTCGAGGCCGAAGCCGTCAGCATCACGCCGTCGCTGCGTGACTACGTGCCCGCGCGTGCACCGTCGCCCTGGCTTCGCGAGAGAGACGAGTGGTGGCCGAAGCCGATGGAGGCGCTCACAAGCGGCACCGACGTCGACGGGGTGGGGTAGGAGCTGCTCGGCAACGTCAAGCCGACCCCCCGACTCTTCTGCGAAAAACACCGCCCGCCTGGTTTCGCGTCACGGATTACGCACGCAGCCATGCGATCCTCGGTCGATCCCGCGACGCTCGGCGTAGATCCACTCGCGGGAGGATCTACAGCACGCTCGGCGTACGCTTCGCTCATGTCGACGACAGTGCGTCAGTGCGAAGGGTGCGGACGCGATCTGCCGCTGCTCGCGCGTGCCGATCGTCGCTACCACGACGCCACCTGCAGGCAGCGTGCCGCTCGTGAGCGCGAGCGAGCCTCCGAGCAGAGACTGACCGCGAGCGACGATCTGCAGCAAGCGCTCGCGCGGGCGCTCGACGAGCCGAGACTGGTCGCGCTCGTCGCAACGGCTGCAGCACAGCGGGGAGGCTGGCGAGCAGCCGCGTGGCTGCTTGAGCGCCAGCATCCCGAGCGCTGGGGAGCTTCCCGCACTCGCGTCGACGAGTCCGAGCTTGCGCCCGTGCTCGACCCGCTCGATCCGTTCGTCGAGGTCGACATGCTCGCCGCTCGACGTCGAGAGCGTCTAGGTGAGCGAGGCGACGCGGGCTGACAGAGAGCGCGCTGCTGCTGCTGCGGTGACGGGAGGGACGCTGCCAGAGCGTCTCGACGACGTCCTCGCTGCGATCGCTCGCTCGATCTAGCGGATCTGTCTGCTGACTCGTTCGCAGCCGCGTCGCAGTACGTGAACCTCGCGCTGCAGCGCGCGATCGGTGCCGACGACGGCCGAGAAGCTCGTGAGCGCGACGTCGATCGCGCGAGCGCAGTCGATCCACGCACGTCGACGACGCTCGACCCCGATGCGATGTGCCTGCGCGCTCTGTCGCTGCTGCTCGTTCGCGCTGACGGCTTCCGGTTCGTGCGGCATCGCTGCGTGAACGTCAGCGGTGTAGCCGTGTTCGCTGAGTCGATGGAGCAGGCGGGGCGGGGTGCTCTCGATCCGCTGCTCGCCTCCGCTCACCAGCGCATCGTAGAACGAGAGCGGGCCTCCGAAGAGGCCCGCTCGTCAGGCTGTTGTGGGCAGCGCCGACGCTCTCATCGTACGCGTACGAGATGCGGGATCGCCTAGACTTCGACTGTGGGCAGTACCCGACACCCCGCATCGAGTTGAGCGACAAGGCGAAGCTCATCGCCGCTCTGCGCGCCGTGCGCGAGCAGCAGTCCGACTCGACCGGGACCGAGACTGAGGACGACAAGCTGGTCGCGCGGAAGCAGTCGGTCGAGAATCTGCGCAAGCTCGGAGGCGCGACGCTGTTCGCGCGCTCGACACCGGCAGCGCTCGCGTTCTCGTCGCCTGCCGTGCGGCTCACGAAGCTGTCGCGTGTTGCTCTCGGAGCGCGCGTGGTGCTGTCGAGTCGCGAGCGGCGTCTTCCCTGCGGCTGGGCACGTCCGAGATCGCGGGCACCGCGCAGTCGTCGGCGCGTCACACGTTGCAGCGCCCGTTCGCCTGCTCGACGAAGACGATCTGACGATCCCGCCCATTTAGGGCGTCTGCTGCACAAGGGCGCGCGATGAGTGCGCCCGGAGTCGTCGTGGCGTTGCGAGTCGAGGCGGGCGCGTACGCGTATCTCGACGTGACGAACAGCGCGGAAGAGCGGCGCGTGCTGCTCGATCTGGAAGAGCGCGATCTGATCGAAGAGATCACGGAGGCGTTGGTCAGGCTCTTCACCGCGATCGACGACTGCGAAGGGACGTCGTGAGCAGGATCGACACGCCGACATGGGACGGCACCCCTCGCTCGCGTGCCGAACGGTTCATCGTCTTCTGCGACGGGCTGGAAGAGGCGGGCCTGATCAGCTACGCGCACCGTGGTCGCGTCGTCGCTCGCGATCTGCTCGATCTCATGCTCGCGTACGAGGCGGAGCACGACGCGCGGGTCGCGATGCAGAGGAACTACGAGCGCGCGATCGGCGTGATGCAGTCGCGGCGCTACGCGCAGGCGATCGTGCGCGAACTGCGCGACGCAGAGACGACGACAGCCGTCGAGGGCGGCAATGCGTTCCTATGACGGCCGAGCCGAACGAGATCGAAGGTCTCGCCGCATTCGTGCGCGACACGTATCCCCGCGACGGGGTCATGTCTTCCGCGGCTTGGTACGAGCGTGCCTCGGACCTGCTCGCGGAGCCCGACCCTGGCCCGACACCGTTCTTGATCGAGGATGTGATCGTCGACAAGGCGATCGTCGGCATCGTTGGCTCGTGGAAGCTCGGCAAGACCTGGGTCGTAGGTGATCTGGCGATCGCCGTTGTGACCGGCGAGCAGGCGCTCGGTCGCTTCGGGGTACCCAACCCTGGCCCGGTGCTGTTGATCTTGGAGGAGTCGGGACGAGCCGCGCTGCACCGCCGTCTCGACATGCTCGTGCGCGGACGCGCGCTGCGGCCCGAGAGCCTCGTTGATCTCCACTTCGCGGCCAACAGACGCGTCCGACTCGACGACGATGTCTGGAAGCAGCGACTGCTCGACGCCGCCAGCGCGCACCCCTGGCGGCTGATCGTCTTCGACCCGCTCGCACGCGTGAAGGGCCATGTCGACGAGAACGTGCAGCGCGAGATCGGGCCGGTGCTCGACTTCCTCCGTGATCTGCGCGAAGCAAGCGGCGCGGCGGTCGGCTACGTGCATCACACCGGCCACGAGGGGACGCGGCAGCGCGGCTCATCCGACCTTGAGGCGTACTGGGAGTCGAAGCTCACCCTCGCCAAGAAGGACGGCAGGCGAACGCTGCACGCAGAGCACCGCGAGGCGGAAGCGGTCGGGCCGTTCACGCTCTCGTTCGGCTTCGACCCGACGACCCGGACGCTGCGCCTGCGCGCGTATCGAGACGAACTGGAAGAGCGCGTGCGCGAGTACCTCGACGAGCACCCGGACGCGTCTGCGAACGACGTCGACGAGGCGATTGAAGGTAACCGAAAGAAGATTCTCGACCTCGTTCGCCAGCAACGCGGGGGTGGTTCCGAACCACCGGAACCACCCGGAACCACCCGCTCCGGGTTCGACGCGGGTGGTGGTTCCACCCGAGGGGCCTATAAGGCCCCCGGAACCACCGCCGCTGACCTAAGAACCGAAGTGGTTCCAGACGGCCGGAACCACCCTCCGATCAGTGACGTCGATCAGGACGAGATCGAGCGCCTCGCTGAGCGCGCCCGCAAGTGGCAGGAAGACGACTCGTGACGCGCGAGACGAGCGACGACCGCGACGCCGCGATTGCGGCAGAGAAACGAAAGCCCCAGCGCCCGTCAGCGGCTGAACGTGTGCGCGTGTCCGAGGCGGTGCTCTCGCGAAGCGATCTGCGCGAGCTTGGTCTTGAGCGCCGCGCAGTCGACGTCGTCTTCCGCGAGTGCCCAATCGTCGTGCTCCCCGGCTACTCAAGGCCGCTCGTGCGCGTTCGCGACTATCTCGCTCTGCTCGACGGCAACACGTACTGCGATCGCTGCGGGAACCGAGTGAGGCCAACGTGATCAGCGCTCTGTACGAGCGGCCCTCTACCATCCGCGCGCGCTTCGACAGAGCGCCCGGACGGGATCGCGACAACGACCCCGCCCGGACTGGATCGTGACCTACAAGGAGGTCAAGACCGTGCAACTGACCCTATCCACGCTCGCAGCCAGCTAATGGCGAGCGTGTGGATCACCAAGCGCGAGACTCAGACCAGCAAGACGCGCTACCGCGTCGGCTACACGCTGGGAGGGCGGGGTGCACGCTGTCGCTACGGCGGCACGTTCAAGACGAAGCGCGAAGCGAAGATCAGACGCGACTGGATCGCGGGCGAGTTGGCGGCGCTTCGCGTGCCTGATCTCTCGCTGCTCTCCGTCGAAGAAGCTCAAGCACCGACGTTCGCTGTGGCTGCGAAAGCGTGGCTCGACTCGCGCATCGACGTCTCCGAAGGGACGAAGACGCAGAACCGCACGTCAGTGAACCGAGCCGTGCAAGTGATCGGTTCACACCGGATCGACCGGCTGCAAGCGGGCGACATCGCAAGCATGGTCGTGCAGTTGCACGGCGAGGGCGTTGCGTTCGGCTATCTCAGGAAGGTCGTTCAGGCTGTCGCGATGACGTTCGATCACGCCGGGGTCAAGCCGAACCCCGCCCGAGACAAGACGGTGGTGCGCATGCCGCACAACGAGCCGGAAGAGATCAACCCGCCGTCTGCCGAGCACGTCATCGGCGTCTATCGACTGCTCCCTGCTCAACATCGCCTACCGCTGCTGTTCCTCGACTGGTCGGGTGCTCGCGTCAGCGCGATCGACCACACGCTCGTCGGTGACTACGACGAGACAAGGCGTCGCGTCCGACTTCGTGCCTCGACGACGAAGACGAGGCGGGCGCTCTGGATCGATCTGCCGGACGTTCTGGCCGAAGCGATCGAGGCAACGCTGCCGCACCGCAAGTTCCGCAACCCCGACGCTCGACTCTTCTCGGAGTCCGGCTCAGACGCTCTTCGCACGGCGATCGCGAAAGCGTGCAAGAGCGCGGCAGTCCCGCTGTTCTCGCCGCACGACCTGCGACACCGCCGTATTTCGTTGCTGCATCTGCGCGGGGTGCCGTGGGCGCGGATCGGAGAGTTCGTCGGGCAGCGGAACCTCGCGGTGACCGCGAACACGTACAGCCATGTGCTCGTCGACGAGACCGAGATCGAGTACGGCCCGCTGCTGGAAGTCGCTCATGCGTGATCGGGCGGTTCTGACCCGTCCTACCCCCGCTGGCAGAAAACGTCGAATAGCAGCACACTCTGAATCCCGCTGGGGGTACTTCAGGCGCAAGGCCCGCGGAGGACCACCTCGGTGTAGAGCGGGACGTAGCCGTATCCCTCGTTGAGGGCGAGCATCTGCGTCAGCCGGAGCTCGGTCGCCGTGCGCAGCGTCGGCACCCCATGCGCTTTCGCCCACATGAGCTGCGCGTTCTTGATCGCCCGCGCCAGCCCGTGCCCGCGCGCGTGGCGGGCGATCGCCAGGAAGCCGTTGCGCCACTGTTCGCCGTCGAGCTCGAGGTAGCCGTAGCCGCGCACTTTGGCGCCGTCGAGTGCGATGAAGTAGGCGTCGGCCGGGTGCGGATCGAGCCCCCAGGAGCGCCAGATTTCGAACGGGGACAGCCGCGTCTCCGCGCGTCCGGGCTGGTCGGGATACGCCTCGCAGGCGATCGAATACAGCTGCTCGGCGAGGTCGGGGCGTGCCCCGAAGGTGGTGAGTGGGATCTCAGAACGCTTCGGCTCTCGCGCGGCCGAGACGTCGAGCTCCGAGATGAGGTAGCGCCTGACGGTCTCGTAGCCGCGGGCCTCGAGGAACGAGACCACCTCGGGTGTCTCGTCCGTCGTCCACACCTCGAGGCCGTCCTTGCCGATCGCGCCGGCGGCCGCGGAGGCAGTGCGCCAGGCGGCTTCGTCTGGCTCGCGCAGCCAGACCTCGGCGAAAGGCAGATGTTCGAGGCCCGGCAGCGGCTTGACGTCCATCGACTGATTGTCGCGCTAGCGTTCACTGGCGCGGGCGGTTAGCTCAGCTGGGAGAGCACCTGCTTTACACGCAGGGGGTCGGGGGTTCGAACCCCTCACCGCCCATGAACACCAGCGGCGCGTCGGGCTATTTGCCGAGCATCACCTCGGTCGCCTTGATCAGGACGGTGACGTCATCGCCCGGCGCAAGCTCGAGCTCGTCGGCGCTTCCTCGCGTAATCGCTGCGATGATCACCTGCCCGCCGATATCGACGGTGATCTCGGACATGATCGTGCCGAGCTTGACGTCCTGCACCTTGCCGGCGAGTTGGTTCCGCGTGCTGAGCTTCATCTCATTTTCCCTCCGTCTGGGTTTCAGGTCGGTTCTCGATAGCATCGATGCCTGATGAGCGGCCTGCCCGCATCGATCGCTGACACTGATCGCGTCACCGATGTGATGCTCCGTGACCCGAAGACCGTGCCCTGGGATGCGACGGTCGGGGAGGTCCGACACATCCTCGCGAATCCAAGCGTCGAACTGCTCCTGCTTGCCGACGGAAGCACCTTCCGTGGCGCGATTGTGGAGATCCCCGACGACGCCGAGCCCGGCTCGCCGGCCCGTGATTACGTCGAGCCGAATGTCGAGACGATCTCACCGACCGAGTCGGCCGCGGTGGCTTTCGAGGCGACCGCGCGTAACCCGACCCGCCGCGTCGTCGTCGTCGACGATGACGGGAGGCTGCTCGGACTGGTCTGCGTCGATCGGGCCCTAACTCGATTCTGCGGGATCGCCACGCGCTCGCCCGTCTGATCGTCGGGCCGAAACGGGGCACATCGCGTAGGACTGCCGCGTCTGGCGTTGAACCAAGGCGCTGGACTCCGACCGGTCCGTTGGGCGAGAATCAGCTGCGACACGTCGGACTCCGGCATATCGTCAAGCAGAGAGGGTGAAGCGATGAAGGCACCGATGGCAGGCTGGATCGCGTTCGCGGCGGTGATGATGTTGGTCATCGGCACGCTCGATTTCTTCGAGGGCTTGATCGCGATCTTCCGCGACAACTATTACGTGCTCCACGGCAACCAGCTGATCGTGTTCGACACGACCACCTGGGGCTGGATCGTGATGCTCTGGGGCATCGCGTTGCTCCTCGTCGGGCTTGCGCTCTGGGCCGGTGCGGGATGGGCGAGGTGGCTCACGATCGTGCTCGTCAGCCTGAACACGCTCGTCCAGCTGAGCTGGCTCGGAGCGACCGCCTATCCGCTCTGGTCGCTGGTGATCATCACGCTGAACATCATCGTGGTGTACGCGCTGTGCGTCCGGTGGGAGGGTTACCCCGAACAGGCTGTCTAGATCGATCGGACCTGATGGGGTGGGCCGCCTCGTGCGGCCTGCCCCATCGTTTCGTGAGATGATCAGGTCGTGAACACCATCCCCGGGCATCAGCAGTTTCGCCGTCGCCGTCGAGTTGTTCTCGCCCTCGTGGTCGCGGCGACCGTCTCGGTGCTCGGTGCTTGCGGCGGAGGGAGTAATAGCTCGAGCTCCGACCCGGGTTCTCCGAATTACGACCCGGCGCACACCACACTCAAGGCCGCCGGACTCGAGGTATGCGGGGAAGAGCAGCAGTCGGCGCCGCCCGGACTCTCGCAAGTCCAGGGTCTTGCTTTGACGAGGGTGTTCGCCGTCGCGAAGGATTGTCACGGTGCGACGACCAGCCCGAACACGATGATGGCCTTCCAGTTCACCAGCATGGAGACGTTCAACGCCGGAGTGCCGCAGATCAAGTCGGCACTGCCGAACGCCGCCGTTGCCCAGAGCTACCCCATCGTGATCGCCGCGACCGGGCCGAACAAAGACGAGAACCTCGCGGCCGTCGTAGCTCAGCTCCCGAAGCACTAGGGGGACCCGGCATCAGCTATCCGGACACCACGCTCCAGCACGACGCGACGCGCGACCAGACTCGCGTGTTGTTCAGCCAGACGATGGGTCTGGTCGCGGTCACCTGCCTGCTGTTCGCCGTCGGCGCCTATCTCGGCCGGGACATGTCGCAGGGACTCGGCCTTCTCTGGTTCATCGCCGCCTTCGGCTGCCTGCTCGGGCTGAACGTCGCGGTTCGAAAGTCCGAGCAGCTCGCGATCGGCCTGCTCTTCGCGTTCGGAGTGCTGATCGGCCTCGGCACCGCGCCCACGATCGCGTACTACGCGAGCACCGACCCGCAGGCCGTGTGGCAGGCCGGCGGCGCTACGGCGCTCTTCATCGCCGCGTTCGGCACCGCGGGCTATGCGACTCGGCGCGACCTCCAACCGCTCGCGCGGATTCTCTTCTGGGCGCTGCTCGCGCTGATCGTCTTCGGGATCGTGACGATCTTCGTGCGGATTCCGAACGGCGCGTTGATCTACTCGATCCTCGGGCTCGTGATCTTCGCGGGCTTCACGCTCGTCGACTTCCAGCGGCTGCGCCGCAGCAAGGACATCCGCGCGGCGCCTTTGCTCGCCGCGTCGATCTTCCTCGACGTGCTCAACGTCTTCCTGCTGCTGCTGAACATCTTCGGCAGACGCAACGCTGAGCTGAGCGCGAACCAAGCCCGAACCGTCGCGGAGCACCTGCCCGGTCCTGGAGGCCGAAGGCGCTAGCGGTCGTCCGGGCCGATCAACGAGACGACGTTCGAGCGCGGCCCGGCCCGGCGGGCGTCGAGGCGTTCCGCGAGATCGGCGACGCGCGCTTCGAACTCGTCGCCGTCCGACTCTGCGGCTGCGGCGTAGAGGGCGGGCCAGCGCTGGGCGCGCCAGTGCCGGAGCAGGCTGTAGTCGACGTTGTCGTCCATCTCACGCCATATCGGCGTCTGGCCCGCCGGGCTTGAGCGTTCAACCAGGCGCATCTGTTCGACCAGGCCACCGGGATCAGGATCGATGACTGAGGTACGTTCCGGGCGGTGGATCCCAACGATTCCCAGCTCGTCGCCGCCCTGCGCGCCGGCGACGAGGCGACGTTCACCCGGCTCGTTCGCGACTGGCATCCCTCGCTGCTGCGCGTCGCGCAGATCTTCGCGCCCTCCCGTGCCGTAGCCGAGGAGGTCGTCCAGGAGACCTGGCTACGCGTGCTCGGCGCGCTCGATCGGTTCGAAGGTCGCTCGTCGTTGAAGACCTGGGTCTTCCGCATCCTCGTCAACACCGCCAAGACGCGTGCGCAACGCGAGGGTCGGGTACTGCCGTTCTCGGCCCTGCAGAACCCCGGGCGTGTGCCGGAGGCCGCAGTCGATCCGGACCGCTTCCGTCCGGAGGACGACGACCGATACCCCGGCCACTGGCTCGCGCCGCCGCGCGAGCTGCCGGAGGAACGGCTGCTGGCCGCCGAGACGCGAGAGCTGATCGCGGCGGCGATCGACGCATTACCCGCGACGCAGGCGGCGGTGATCAGGCTGCGCGACGTCGAGGGGTGGTCGTCGGACGAGGTCCGTAACGCACTCGACATCTCGGAGGTCAATCAACGAGTACTGCTGCACCGCGCCCGCGCCAAGGTACGACAGGCCCTCGAGGACTATCTCGCCCCCGTATGACGATCGACACCGAGTCACTCAGCTGCCAGGAGCTCGTCGAGCTGGTCACCGACTACCTGGAAGGAGCGCTCGATCCAGTCGACCGGCGTCGTTTCGACCGCCACATCGAGGGCTGCAGCGGATGCACGGAGTATCTCGCGCAGCTGCAGCGCACGATCTCGCTCACAGGGACGATCACGACCGACGATCTGAGGCCGGATGCCGAGCAGGCATTGCTCGCGGCATTCGGCAGCTGGGCCGCACGCCCTCCTAACAGCGACTGATCTCGTCCGCCTCGGCGATCTGCTGAAACTGCACGCCGCCCTGCCGCTGCGTGGCGAAGGTCACGACGTTCCTCGGGTCTCCGGGAATCGCCGTTGCGCCGCGAACAACGATCGTGATGTCGGCGAAACCGCGAGCCGGAACGCAGACGTTAACGGCTTGCGTCGCGCCGGCGACGCCGACCTGCAGCCGCCAGGTGCCGGCATTCGAGCGCAGGACGACACCGTGTTTGGTCACGGTCTGCGGGGATCCGATTGCGACGGTGACCACGCGCCCTTGTCTGTTGTGCTGGCCCGGCTTCGCGAAGACCCGGATCCGCGCAGTGCGACCGGGACGCGTCCAGCCGTCGTCGTAGAGGCCGTGCGAGACCCAGTCGGCGCGCCACGGGCGATCGGGCGCGTCGAGGTAGACGCCGCGCTGGGTCGTCCGACGCGTGCCGGCGATATGGAACCGCGACTCGTTCGTAGCCTGTAAGACGAAGGCATCTGGATCGATGCTCGCGCGACCGGTGCGCGGATCGAACCGGAGCGCCAGTTTCGGGAAGCTTCCGGGCGGCGTTCCCGAGAACTCGTTCGGCCGGCCGGCCTCGTACTCGACCGACCGATTCCAGAACTCCATGTCCCACCAGAAGCCGACGTTCGCCCAGTAGTCCCCCTGGATCACCGGGTACGGAATCATCACCGCCCGCGACTCGGTGTTGATCTCTCGATCGACCCACTGGAAGACCGGGCTCTGGTCGAGGGTCACCGGCAGCCCTGACGTGCCTGCCACCGCGAACAGCCGCTTGAAGGCGTACGCGGTCTCGGCCGGCACCGCGAGCACGAGCGGTATGCAGATTGCGGCGGCCACGGTTCGGCGAGAAGCGAGGGCGGCCAGTTCGATGAAGGCCAGGATGAGAACCGCCGCAGCGAGCACGAGGAAGGCTCGCGCCCCGGAGAGCCCGTGCATCGTCGATCGCAGCCAGTCGTCGAGCACGGAGGCAGGCGTGTCTGCGTTCAGCTTCACGAAGGTCGGTAACTGCGTCTGCGAGAACCCGACTGCGACGAGCAGGAGCGGGGCGGCCATCGACCAGCGGGGGAGGGAAGCGGCCGTCAGCGCCGCAGCGACCGCGACGAAGAGGACCGGCGCGAGGTAGAAGAGGTAGCGCTCGCGGACCACGCCGCCGCCGAACCGGATGTCGAACGAGGCGACTTCGAGCGTCAGAGCGACGATCGTCGTCACGCCGAGCCACGCGAACGTCTGCCGCTCCCGACTCTCGCTTCTCAGGAGATTCGCGACGAGCCAGCCGCCGCCGACCAGGATCGGCAGCAGGCCCGTGGACAAGGAGACGACAGCAAGGTGCGCCAGAGCAGAACCGAGGATTCCGGCCGGCAGCGGGTTGCCCTTCGCGGTCTGGGCGTACGTGCCGAGGACGTGATGACCGGTCGCGGAGAGTGTGATGGCGACGAGAGCGCCAACGAGGTAGATACCGCCGAGCACGAGATGACGGCGGAGTGTCGTGCGAACCCGGCGCTCGGTCGCCGCCTGCGCGACGATCGCAACCACCAGCACGGCAGCGAGAACGTAGAACTGCGTCCGGGCGAGAACTGCGATAGCGATTCCCGCAGCGGCAAGCAGGTCGTTCCGGGCCGATGGCTTGGTGACACAGACGTGGGCCGCCAGGAGCGCCCAGACGAAGGCCGGATATGCGGCCACCTCGGTCAGCAGGAACGAGGCGAGCGTGATCCAGACGACCGTTGCAGTCAGGAAGGCCGCCACGAGTGAGATCCAGTCGTGATGTGTCACACGGCGCGCGAGGAGGTACGCGGGAAGCGCCGCCGACGTCATCACGAACGCATTCATGACGTGCGCCTCGTGGAGGCCGTGCAGGATCTGGCCGTGCCTGAATGGAATAGAAAGAATCAGCGGATAGAGCTGATTCAGGTTCGCGACCCTCTCGCCGTGCACGTGGGGCACGACGGTGCCGAGCCTGTCGACACTCAGCGCGAGCCGCTCGTAGAGCAACTCGTCTGTCATGACGAACCAGTCCGCGACCCGCGCTGTAGCCGTGGCAAACGCCGCCGCTGCGCCCAGCCAGAAGACGACCACCAGCAGAGTCGGCAACGTCGTCCGCCGGGGCTTCACGGCGGCCAGCGTAACGAAGCGGCGTCTTTACAGACCCCATAAGAGGCCTCGCTACAGTGCGCCGCTTCGTCCAGGAACGCTATCGAAGGAGGATCGCCTATGCGTGTTCCGGCGCGCTTGGTGCTCGTGACATTCGCAGCCCTGCTGCTCGCCCCCGTTGGAGTCGCTGTGGCAGCAGTGCGCATGCCGGTTGGGTTTTACGACGATCCGTCGTTCCGCTGGTCGGCCGCACGTCAAGAGAATCTCCAGGCTGCGGCTTCCGCCGGCAGCACGGTGATCCACACGACCGCGTCCTGGCCGGGACTCGCGCCGACGCGGCCGGCCGACGCTGCCGACGGCAGCGATCCTGCGTACCAGCTCTCGGATCTCGACGATCTCGTCGCGAAGGCTGCCCTCTACCACCAGCGCGTGATGATCGACATCACCGGCACTCCGAAATGGGCGAACGGCGGCAAGACGCCGAACCGAATGCCGACGCGCCTCTCGGATCTGACGACGTTCGCCAACATGCTTGCGTCGCGGTACAACGGACTGACCGGCCACGGGACGGTCGGCCTCTACTCCGTGTGGAACGAGCCCAACCTGCAACTCTTCCTCTCGCCACAGTACGCAGGGAAGAAGATCGTCGGACCGGCGAACTACGCCAAGCTGTACAAGGCTGCGTACGCGGGCATCAAGGCCGGAAACCCGGCTGCGCATGTGGCGATCGGCGAGACGTCAGCCCGCGGCCGCGACAAGCCGTTGGCAACGGCGAGCGCGTCGGTGGCACCGGCAACCTTCGCGCGGCTCGTTGCGCAGACCAAGGGACTGCGCTTCGACGCATGGGCGCACCATCCATATCCGTCGGCGAACCGGCTGCCGCCGACGCAGAAGGTCCGGTATCCGAACGTGGCGCTCTCGACCATGCCGCAGTTCGAGAAGGATCTGAAGAAGTGGTTCCATCGCTCTGTGCCGATCTGGATCACGGAGTACGGGCACGAGACGAAGCCGGGAGATCCGCAAGGCGTTTCGCCGGCGATCCAGGCCAAGTATGCGAAACAGGCACTGACGATTGCGAAGAACGACCCGAACGTCCAGATGTTCATCTGGTTCACGTTCCGCGACAGCCCGGGCAACCCGTGGCAGAGCGGGCTGAGATTGCCGTCGGGGGCCAACAAGCCGAGCTACAACGCCTTCTCGTCACTCGCTCGCGCGATCGACGGAACAACCGTCGCCGGCAAAGCAGGGGTCTCGCCGCGCATTCCAGTCTACGTTCCATATCTCAATTACTACGCACAGATCGGATCGACCATCGGCGTCGCCTACAAGGTGTTCGACGGCAGTAAGCAGGTGGCCGTGGGACAGGCGAGCGCGTCTCTCGCCGGCGATCAGTCCGTCACCTTCACGGCGAACTTCAAGCCAGTCAAGCGCCACACCTACCGTGTGCAGGCGACACTCGTCGAACAGAACGGCCACGCGGAGAACCGAACCGCGACGGTCACCACCGCCTGACGGATCGATCGTAGGCTCGTGTCGATCATAGGCTCGTGCGCTCCGGCTGGCTAGGAGCGCACGAGCCTGAGCACGACCGCGACCGCCGTGACAGCGGCAGCGACTCCGACCGCTGCGATCAGGACGCCGGCCGACGACGAGACCGCGGCGGCCGCCAGGAGCACGAAGTTGACGAGCAGCGCCGCAGCCGCAAGCGTGGCCAGCGTGACGACGCGTCCTACGACGAGCGACGGCTCCGACCTGACGCGGCTGTCGTGGTCGATCGACCAGGAGGACAGTTCGGCGGAGACGAGCAGCAACACGCCGATCACCGCCGCCCAGCCGTCCACCACCGGCTTGCCTTCGCGCGTGACGACATAGCCGGCCGCAGTGATCACGACCGCCCAGGGGATCGTCGCCGGCCAGCGAAGCACGAGGCCGATCGTGAGCAGGGCGAACGCGAGCGCAGCCGTCCCGAGTGCCGCACCCTCGAACCGACCGCCGGCTGACGCGGCGTAGCCGCTCGCTCCTGCGAGCGCAACGAGCGCTCCGGCGCCGGTGATCAGGCGCGCGCGTGCCGGGCGTAACGCCTGAATTCCCGCACCTCCTCCAGAACGGCTTGCAGCGGGGCGCTCGTGTCCCACTCGGCGACGGCGACTCCGGCCCGTTGCAGGCGGTGGCGGAGCGCGTCACGTCGGAGCGTCCAGATGTCGTAGGCGACCGCATCGAGGCCTCGGCTCGGACGTGCCGTGAAGGGGACGGGGGAGACGTCGACGACGGCAAGGTCGAAGCCTCGCGCCTTCAGATCGATGAGCGCTCCGACCGAGCGCGGATCGAGCAGCGGCGAGAGCGCGACGACGAGCGCGCTCGGGGGCAGCGTCCGCCGCGGGATCACGTCGATCTCCTTCCAGTAGTACGAGAGGAAGATCTGTGTGTCGAGGAGCGCGTCGATGATGCGGTAGAGCTGGATCATTCCGGTCCCCGGGACGAGCCACCGCAGGATGCCCCCGAAGCTGATCAGACCGACCCGGTCGCGGCGCCGGACGTACGCGTCGGCGAGGGTCGCCGTAGCGCGGACGGCGAGGTCGAGCGTCCCCTGGTCGCCGAGCCGTGCCTCGGCGAACGAATCGACGAAGAGGATCACGTCGGTGTTGCGCTCGGGGTGACTCTCGTTGACCCACAGGTCGCCACGCCGGGCACTCGCCCGCCAGTTGACGCGCTTCAGGGTGTCGCCGGGCGTCCAGAGCCTGATGTCGGCGAACTCGATTCCCTCGCTCTTCGTGCGGGCGACCTCGTTGCCCGTGAAGACCTGAGTCTCGGCCGGTGTGACCACTCGCCGCAGCACGTCTTCGCGCGGGTAGGTGCGAAGCTCGGGCCTCGTGTCGGCGCTCCCCTCCCAGGCGAGCAGCCCCAATGGATCCCGTGCGCGCAGGTACGTCGGGCCGATCACGTGCCCGCCCCAGCGGACGGCGCGCAGCGTCAGCTCGAGCTCGCGCCGCTCGCCGGCTCGGAGGCGAAGGGCAACGGGGTTTCGCCCTTCTGCCAGCTCGATCCCGTCAGGCAGACGGGTGTACAGCTCGAGACGGTCGATCGGCGCTCGTGCCTCGATCGAGATCCGTGCCCCGATCTCGTCTCCCTCCAGCGCTCGTGGTGTCGCGAGGGAGACATCGACGCTGAGCGCAGGGGGCACCGCGAGCGCGAGCCCGGCTCCGAGGGCGAGCAGAAACGGGGCGGTCAAGGCGACCAACTCGGGGCGTGCGAGCACGAGCGCGGTCAGCAGACCGAGAGCCGAGACGCTCGCGTACGCCGCGAGCTTCGGCGTCGCGTAGCGCGTCACCGTGCGGGCTGCAGACGGGTGATGGGTGATTCTCGCTGTCGTGGGGAGGGTCTGCACCAAGCAGTGTGGTCGACTCGACCGGTGGCAAGGCCGGTGGGCCTTGGTGCCGGTCGAGGCGGGCGCAATGCGCCGCGTACAGGCCCCCAGCCACGGCAATGCGAATTACGCATCAACCGTCACGCCTCGACCGTCAGATCCTCGGCCGACGGAGTCGGGACGGTCTCCAGTCGCTCGCGCACGACGTCCTCGGCCGAGACGCGCTGCACCCACAACTCGGGGCGCAGGGTGAGTCGGTGCGCCAGTGCGGGGACGGCCACGGACTTGACGTCGTCGGGCGTCACGTAGTCGCGCCCGTCCAGAGCAGCCCGGCAGCGGGAGAGCTTGAGCAGTGCGAGCGAGCCGCGCGGCGATGCGCCGACCTGGATCGACTGCGCCTCTCGTGTCGCCGTGACGACGTCGATCATGTAGAGGCCGACCGGCTCCGAGACGTGCACGACCTCGCAGGCCGCCTGCATCGCAAGCAGCGTCTCACGGTCGACGACCGGCTCGAGGTCGACCTCGTCCTGGCCGCGCTCGGCGCGGCTCGCGAGCATCTGCCACTCGTCGGCGCGACTGGGGTAGCCGACCGACATCCGCAGCAGAAAGCGGTCGAGCTGCGCTTCCGGAAGCGGGTAGGTGCCCTCGTACTCGATCGGGTTCTGCGTCGCCAGCACCAGGAAGGGCGGCTCGAGCTTCCTCGTCTCACCTTCGCTCGTCACCTGCCGCTCCTGCATCGCCTCGAGCAGCGCCGCCTGGGTCTTCGGCGGGGCGCGGTTGATCTCGTCCGCGAGCAGGAGGTGGGCGAAAATCGGGCCGGGCCGGAACTCGAAATCGACCTCGCGCTGGTTGAAGATCGAGGATCCGGTCACGTCCGACGGCATCAGGTCGGGCGTGAACTGGATGCGCGAGAAGTCGAGCGAGGTCGCACGGGCGAACGACCTTGCCATCAAGGTCTTCGCGAGGCCTGGATAGTCCTCGATCAGGACGTGGCCGTCGGCGAGCAGCCCGAGCATCAGCAGCTCGAGCGCCTCGCGTTTGCCGACCACGGCCTTCTCGACTTCGTCGAGGACGCGGTTCGACATGCGGCCGACTTCGTCCAGGTCGATCGTCATCCGTCACATCCTCGCAAGGTCGGCGACGAGGGCGCGCAGTTCCGCCTCTGAGATCCCTTTGCCGAAGCGGTCCTCGGGAGCCTGGCGGTCGGGGCGAAGCAACTCCCACCAGCAGCCGAGGGTCTCGGGGCCCGGCGTGCGGCCGGCGCGCTCGAGCCGTGCCTGTGCGATCTCACGCAGGTGAGGAAGCAACCTGTAGTGCAGGTCGTAGGCCGAGGCCGTTGCGAGGGTGACCTCGCGCTCGAGCTTCTCGATCTCCGGGAGCTGTTTCTGCGGGCTGGCCGTCGCGGCGAGTGCCGCATCGAACTCGGAGCGAAGCCGGCGCGGGATCGCGTCACCCGCGGCTGCGACGACGCCGAGCATCAGGAGACCCCCGACCACGAACACGTACGTGTGTAAGGCGACGTTCCGAACACCGGGTTGCGACGCCGCGACGTACGCGACGATCACGGAGGTGACGACGAACAGGATGATCAGGTCCAGCAGGTGCCGTCTCACGCGGGAGCCTCGCGCAGGTCGTCGCGGATCTCACGCAGCGCGCCGATCGCCTCGCGCTTCATCTCGCCGTCGATCTCGCGGCGGCTGAACTTCGCCTGCTCGAAGAGCGACGTCAGGCGCTTGACGGCGTCGGGCCGAGCCGCCAGTCCGATCAGGATGCGACGGAGATACTCGAGCGGCGTCTCGCTCGGGGTGCGGCGCAGCCCGTGCCGCGCGAGTACGCCCTCCATCCGTGCATACGCGGCGATCACGGCGCGTCGCGCGTCGGGCTCGGCCTCCAGGTCGTCGATCGCATCGGACATCTCGGCGACGAGGTCCGCGGTGACCGTCGATGCATCGTCGATCGCGACTGCCGTCCGGCGCTTCCGGCGGCGGTGGCCGTAGTAGAGGGCCGCAGCCGTCGCGACGATCCCGACGAGTGCGATCCAGAACACGGTCCACTCGAACTGCGGGTTGTACTTCGAGGCAGTCTGTCGCGCGCGCGCGTTGTTGAGCGTGTCCTGCACCTTGCGCAACCCCGAGTCGTTGTTGCCGAACAGGTGCGCATGGTGCCGCTTGATGTAGATGATGACGATCCCGATCATGATGAAAAACGCGACCGTCAAGAGGTTCTGGATCACGCGCGCCCCGAAGCTCTTGCGCTTGAAGCCGCCCTCGCGGGCCTGCATCATGAAGCCCCAGACGGCGACCGGGATCGCCAGCACGAAGACGATCAGGAACGCTGTGAACGCGTAGTTGACATAGCCGGGGGTCGGCTGCGCATTCGAGGAATGCCCGAACCCGCTGCGGCTCGCAAACGCGACGACTGCCAGCAGCGCCAGGAGGGCCAGCGCGACCAGCGCCAGGCGGGCGTTGCGTCCGGTGTTCCGTTCGAGCGGCTGCATGCGCTGCGAGAACTTAGACGTCGGCAGGCCGGTTCGGTTTTAGGGAGCCGTTAACCCCGGCGCCGGTAGGCTCCCGCGGATGGCGGCTCTCGACGGCAGACGGGCGATCGTCACGGGCGCCTCGAGTGGGATCGGCGCTGCAACCGCTCGCGCTCTCGAGGCGGCCGGGGCCAACGTGCACACGGGTTCACGCCGCGACGGCAACCTCGACGTCACCGACCCGGCCAGCTGCGAGCGCTTCGTCGAGACGGCGCTCTCCGAGCTCGGCGGCATCGACATCCTCGTCAACAACGCCGGACTCGCGCGCGGCCGCGACCCCGTCTGGGAGGCCGGCGACGTGGACGAGCGCGAGGTGATCGAGACGAACGTGCTCGGCCTGATGCGCATGACGCGGCTCTGCCTGCCGCACCTGATCGGCGGGGGCAACGGCCACATCGTCAACCTCGGTTCGGTTGCCGGGATCTGGTCGTACGCGAACGGCTCGTCATACGTCGCTTCGAAGTTCGCCGTCCACGGCTACACGCGCGCGTTGCGCGACGACCTGCAAGGTCTACCGGTGCGTGTAACGAACGTCGCTCCCGGGCTCGTCGAGACCGACTTCTCGACCGTGCGCTTTCACGGCGACGCAGAACGGGCCAAGGCGGTGTACGCCGACGTCGCGCTGGGCGGGCCGCTGCGGGCCGAGGATGTCACCGATTGCATCATGTTCGCCTTGACCCGGCGGGCGAACGTCAACGTCGACGAGATCGTCGTCATGGCGCTCGCCCAGACCTCCGGGGCGAATGTGCTGCGGTCCGCCTAGACGCGCCGCTCGAGCGTCCGCACCTCGCGCGAGAGCAGTACCAGTGCGGTGGCGACGACGATCACCGCGGCTGCGCCGAGAAAGGCAGCGCGGTTGCCGATCGCCGCCGCGATCGGGCCCGCGACCGCCAGCCCGAACGGCGTCAGCCCGATCGAGCCGAGCGCGTCGAACGCGGAGAGCCGCGACAGCTTCTCGCCGGGGATCTCCTGCTGCATAGCGGTGTCCCAGAGCACGCCGAATACCTCGATCCCGACCCCGCTCGCGAACGCCGCGACGAGTACGACCGGGAGCGGAGCCGGCCCGGAGAGGGCGATCAGCGGCAGCGCAAGCGGGAAGACGCCGAACGTGGCGGTACGGAGGATCTTGCGCGGGCGCCAACGCAACATCACCCCGCCCGTCAGCACAAGCCCGATCGAGGTCGCTGCGAGCACGGCGCCCCACGCCCCGGCGCCGCCGAGGTCCTGCTTCGCGACCTCAGGCCCCAGGACGTAGATCGCCCCGCTGTTGACCGCGAGGACGAGCGCGAACTGGAGCACGATCGCCCAGAGCCATGTCCGCGACCAGAAGTCGCGCCAGCCGTCATGGAGCTCGTGCAGGACGGTGCTGCCGGCGACCCGCTGGCCCGGGGGCAGGTTCATCGCCTGGATCGCCAGTGCCGCGACGCCGTAGCTGACCGCGTCGACGGCGAGCGCCCAGCCGGGACTGGTGAGCGCGACGAGCAGGCCGCCGACGGCCGCGCCGGTGATGTTGGTCGCGTTCAGCCCGAGGCGCAGCGTCGCGTTCGCCTGCTGCAGCAGCGACTTCGGCACGGTCTGCGGGACGACGCCGCTACTGGCGGGGAAGAAGAACGCGGACGAGGAGCCGTTGATCGCCGCCAGCACGGCGAGGTGCCACAGCTCCGCGTGGCCGGAGATGAGCAGCACCGCCGCGACGGCCTGGCTTGCACCACTGATCACGTTCGAGGCCACCATCACGTGGTGCCGCGGCAGGCGATCCGCCCAGACGCCGCCGAAGAGAATGAACAGCACGGTCGGCACCTGGCGCGCCGTCAGCACGATGCCCAGCTTCGTGGTCGATCCGGTCAGGTCGAGCACTGCGAACGAGAGCGCGACCGGCGCCATTGCGCTGCCCGCCATCGAAATCGTGCGGCCGGCGAAGAGCAGGCGGAACTCCCGCTCCCGAAATGCGCCGAGCCGGCTCACGCTACGGACGCGTCTGCCAGTAGCGCGTCAGGCCCTGCCACGACTGCCAGAACGGCGCGACCCGGTCGTACGCCTCCGCGTCGTCGCCGGCATCCGCGAGCGCAGCGTCGACGAACGCCTGTTGGCTCATGCCGTCGCGCACTCGCGCTGCCCAGCGGTCGAGCTCGGCCTCGAGCCGGTCGAGGTGCGACGACACGTCCTCATGGACACCGAAGTGGATCAGCGCGAGGCGCTCGGGAGTTCGCGCGCGGATCGCATCGGCCGTCTCGTGCCACGCCTCGACATCGATGTCCGGCGGGGGAGACACCGGCAACACGTAGCGCGAGCCCGGCATCCGGACACCGGCTGCGTCACCCGCGAGCAACGTGCCGTCGCGGAAGTAGCTGATGTGGTGGGAGGCATGCCCGCGGGTCGGAAAGCAGTCCCAGCCGAGCACGTCGGAGCCCGCGATCCGGACGTTGCTCTCGGGCACGGGAGCGAGCTCGCCCCAGAGTATGTCGAAGAGATCGCCGTACAGCCTGCGGGCCGAGCGCTCGAGCCGGGAGGGATCGACGAGATGCGGCGCGCCGACGTCCGACACCCACACGGTCAGCTCAGGATGAGCTCGTGCGAGTGGCCCCGCCGCCCCCGCGTGGTCGAGATGGATGTGGGAGAGCAGCAGGTGACGGACGTCGCTCAATTCGAGGCCGTGCGCCGCAAGACCGTCGTGGAGGGCAGGCAACGTCGACGTCGGCCCGCAGTCGAACAGCGCCAGGCCGTCGTCCGTTTCGACGACGTAGACGCCGATTGCGCGCTCGCGGCCGGCGAAGTGGAGATCGATCAGTCTCAACGTGCCCATAACCCCATCTTCGCACTCGCGTTCCTAGCGTTCCCGCGATGCGTTGGCTGATCGTGGTAATTGCGGCGCTCGTCTTCGTGCCTGTGGCGAGCGCGCAATTCGCGCCGTCCCAGCCGCTCGCCAACACCGAGGCACGCCTGATCCACTACATCGCGCACGACGGGATTCGGCGGACGGCGTGGCTGCTGTTGCCAATCGGGACGCACGGGCCGATCCCGTTGATCATCTCGCCGCACGGGCGCGGTGTCGGCTCCGACGAGAACGCGCTGATCTGGGGCGACCTGCCCGGCGAGGGAGACTTTGCCGTGATCAATCCGGCGGGAGAGGGCCGGCGACTGCACTGGTTCTCATGGGGCGCGGCGGGGCAGATCTCCGACCTCGCCAGAATGCCGGCAGTCGCGCGTGCCCACGGGGTCGACGTCGACCGTCACCGGATCTACGCCTTCGGCGGCTCGATGGGTGGACAGGAGACGCTGTTGCTCGTCGCCCGCCACCCGAGGCTGCTCGCCGGGGCGGCGGCCTTCGACCCCGCAACCGATCTACGGCGCCGCTACTACGACTTCGCTGCACTCAAGGGCGGGCGCACCTTGCAGCGGCTCGCTCGGGAGGAAGTTGGCGGGACCCCGGATCAGGTCCCGCGGGCCTACGCACTCCGTAGCCCCGACCACTACGTTCGGCGCATCGCGTTCGCGGGCGTGCCCCTGCAGATCTTCTGGAGCACGCGGGATCGCGTGATCACGGATCAGTACTCCGAGGCGGGTGCGCTGTCCACGGAGCTTCGGCGAGCCAACCCCCGGCTGAAGCTCTGGGAGTTCGAAGGCGAATGGGCGCACACCGCCGAGATGCGCTCGCGCCGACGGTTGCCGCGTGCGCTCGCCCGCTTCGGCCTGCTGCCGTGGCCCGACGTGCCGCGCACGCCGGCGATCACGCGGGCGCGGTCGCAGCCCGTCTGACGAGCGCCGACTCGAGGTCGGCCAGCAGGTCGTCGACCGACTCGATGCCGACCGAGAGTCGCACGAGGTTCGACGGGGGCGCGAATGGAGCTCCGGCCGTCGACGCGTGCGTCATGCGGGCGGGATGCTCGATCATGCTTTCGACGCCCCCGAGCGACTCGGCGAGCTTGAACAGCTTCGTCCGTGCGACCAGCGCGAGCGCCTCGCCCTCGCTGTGGGCCAGGAACGAGACCATGCCGCCAAAGTCGCGCATCTGCGCCCGCGCCACGTCGTGCCCAGGGTGGGCCGGCAGGCCCGGGTAGAGCACACGCTCGACGGCGTCGTGGCCGTCGAGGAACGCGGCTACGCGACGCGCGTTCTCGCAGTGCTGGCGCATCCGCACGGCGAGCGTCTTGATCCCGCGCAGCACGAGCCAGGCATCGAACGGGCCGGGGACTGCGCCGAGTGACTTCTGCAGGAAGAGCAGGCTCTCGGCGAGTGCGTCGTCGTTCGTGGCCACGAAGCCGCCGACCGTGTCGCTGTGCCCGCCGAGGTACTTCGTCGTCGAGTGGACGACCGCGTCGGCCCCGAGCGACAGCGGCTGCTGCAGGTACGGCGTCGCGAACGTGTTGTCGACGACCAGCGTCGCGCCGACAGCGTGTGTCGCGGCCGCCGCCTTACGGATGTCGACGACGTTGAGCATCGGGTTCGACGGCGTCTCCACCCACACCATGCGCACGTCGTCGTCCAGGTACGCGGCGAGGTTGTCGTCGAACTCGCTCGCCGGGACGTACGTGAAGCGGTACCCCTTCGGCTCGTAGATCTGTGATGTCATTCGGTACACGCCGCCGTAGACGTCTGCGATCAGGACCACCCGGTCACCCGGGTCGACGAGGTGCATCAGCGTCGTCGTCGCGCCGAGACCCGAGCTGAACGCAACGCCGTGCTTTGCGTCCTCGAGGCTCGCGAGCGCCTCCTGCAGTGCGCTCCGCGTCGGGTTCGCAACGCGCGCGTAGTCGTAGCCCTTGTGGACACCGACCGCCTCCTGAACGTAGGTCGACGTCTGGTAGATCGGGGTGATGATCGCGCCGGTCGTCGGGTCGGGTTCCTGACCGACGTGAATCGCACGGGTCTCGAAGTCCATTGCGGGAGCCTAGCTCGCAAGCGGTTCGCGCCGACCGGCCCTGCGTGACTGCCCCGTCAGGCGTGCTCGACGCGCTCGAGGCCGAGCGTGCGGGCGAGTCTCGTCGCGGCGCGCTCGAGCTTCGCCTCGACGTCGCCGCGCACACGCGGCTCGCGCGTGAACCGGCGGACGCGCAGCACGCCTTCGGCGCGGTCCGCCTTCAGGTCCGCTCGGCCGACGAAGCGGTCGCCGGCCAGGAGCGGGAGGACGTAGTAGCCGTACGCCCGCTCGTGCTCGCGCTTGTACACCTCGATCACGTGGCGGAACCCGAAGAGGCGATCGAGCAGCGGCCGGTCCCAGACCAGGTTGTCGAACGGGCAGACGAGCACGGGTGGGGCGAGCTCGCCGTCGAGCTCGGTCCCTGCGAGCACATAGAACGGTGCGCCGTCGTCGTCCGGTGCGATCTCGGTCAGGCAACCGTCGTCGACGAGCGCGAGCAGGTGGTGGTGCAGGCGGGCCTTGCCGCCCTTCAACCGCCAATGCTCGCGAATTGCAGCCTCGGTCAGCGCGCCGCGCGCCCCGACGGCAAGGAGTGCGAACGTGCGCAGCGTCTCTGCTTCGGTCGGCGTCGGCGCCTCGAGCACGTGCTTCGGGATCACGCGTTCCACCAGGTCGTACTGCCGCTGGAAGCTCTTTCGGCCGGCGATCGCGAGGTGACCTCGGTCCCAGAGCGCCTCGAGCACCATCTTCGCCGGCTTCCAGTTCCACATCCCACCGCCGCCGCCGTTGCCCTCGAAGTCGCGCGAGCCGAGCGGCCCTTCGGCGCGGATCCGTTCCAGAACCGGCTCGACGAGCTCCGGATGGTCGCGGACCGCGCGGTCGTGCGCGCCCCAGTGGCCCGCCCCCTCCATCACGGAGCGGAAATGCGGCCACAGCTCGATCGGCAGCAGTGAGGCTTCGTGCGCCCAGTACTCGAAGATCCGGCCGGTGCGCAGCAGAGCCGGCACCGTGTCGTCGCTGAACGCCCCGATCCGCGACGCGATCGTCAGCCGATGCGCGCGGTCGACCGCGGAGATCGAGTCGAGCTGCACGGCGGTCAGCCTGCGGATCGCCTGTTCGACGTCGCCTTCGGCTGCGCGGCGAAACCGCGACGCGTAGCCTTGGCTGCCGACGACGAGGCGGCGGATCGCCGCGAGCTTCACGGCCATTCGATCTCCTCGACTCCCAGGAACCGTGCGAGTGAGCGAACCGGACGCTCGATCTCGACGGGGTCGCTCTCCCAGTGCACGGCATGGAGCTTGAGCACGCCGCGCTTGCGGTCGACCTCTGGATCGATGCGCCCGACGAGCCGGTCACGGTGCAGCACCGGCAGCACGAAGTAGCCGTACTTCCGCTGCGCCTTCGGGACGTAGATCTCGAGCCGGTAGTGGAAATCGTAGAGAGCCTGGATTCGGTCGCGGTCGTGGATCAGCCGGTCGAACGGCGAGAGCAGCGTCGTCCTCCGCACAGGCTTGTCGTCGGCGTCGGGATGGGCGATCCAGCGCCCGTTGCGAAGCTCGACGCCGCGCGTGCGAAAGCGGGTTTCGGCGAAGTACCCGTCTGCTTCGTCGTGGGAGAGCGCAACGACGTCGCCGTACCAGCGGTGGGAGAGATCCCACAGCCGCTGCTTGCCGCTCCGGCCGACGGTTGCGATCTCGCCGCGCGCACCGAGAAACTCGAGCATCCGGCCGACGTTGCGCTCGCCCGTCCAGCCGCCCGCCGGCCATCGCACCTTCACGCGGTCCTCGAACTGCCGGGACAACATGGGGCCGTTCCGTTCGAGCTCCCGCAGTACATAGCGCTTGAACCCGGCGTTCGCCTGCAGCCAGTCCGCGACACGCTGCGGCCACACGCCGCCGCTCCCGGGCCACCGCTGCATGCGCGAGCGCAGCGCCGGCAGCGCCTCGCGTGGGTACACGAACGCCATCCACTCGAAGAGCTCGCGTTCATCGAGCAGACGCTGCAGCTCGGCGCGGTCGTACTGTCCGAGGCGGCTCCAGAGGACGAGGAACTGGGTCGGTGCCACGCGCGCGGTCGGATCGAGCTGAAGGCTGCCGAGCCGTCGCACCGTGTCGAGCACGCTGGTCGCGCTGCCGTCGAGCAACTGGGCGCGGACTGCGATCCGCCGGGCTTGGGGAAGCGTGACCTCGTTCACATCAGCCGACGTTAGCGGCGGCGTGCTCAGCGCGCGTGCGCGAGGTAGTCGAGCAGGTCGGAGCGCGTGACAACCCCCACCGGCTTGCCTGCATCGGCGACGACCACGGCGTTCGAGCCGCCGGTCAGCGCCGTCACGATCTCGTCGACGGAGGCGTCCGCCTCGACGGTTGCGAGCGGTCCTTGCATCGCAGAGGCGACGTCCTCGTGCAGCGCGTCGGCGTTCTTGAACACGCGGTCGAGGAGCGCCCGATCCTGGAGCGAGCCGATCACGTCGGCCAGCGACGCTACCTCTCCGTCGCGCACGACTGGGAGCTGCGAGATCGAATGCCGCTCCATCACGCCGATCGCCTCCGCAACCTTCTGGTGTGCGGAGATCGTCACGAAGCCCGGGGTCTCGCCCTGTTTCGCGCGCAGCAGCTCGCGTACCGTCGGCGTCTTCGTCGAGCGCTCGAGGAATCCGTGCTCGAGCATCCAGTTGTCGTCGAGGAACCTCGACAGGTAGGAGCGTCCCGAGTCCGGCAGCACCGTCAATACCTGCGACGCCGGCCCAAGCTTGGCGGCGTACACGAGAGCGCCTGCGATCGTCGACCCGGCCGAGCCTCCGACGAGCAGTCCTTCCTCGCGCGCGAGTCGCCGCGCGGTCAGGAAGGAGTCGCGATCCGAGACCCGGACCCACTCGTCGACGACCTTCGGGTCCATCGTTTCGGGCCAGGTGTCCTTGCCGATCCCTTCGACGAGGTACGGATGCAGATCGGATTCGCTCTTCGCCGTGTAGACGGAGCCCTCGGGATCGACCCCGACGATCCGCACCTCCGGTGCGTGCTCGGAGAAGTAGCGCCCGACGCCGCTGATGGTGCCGCCGGTGCCTGCGGAGATGACGATCGCGTCGATCTCGCCACCCGTCTGCTCGAGGATCTCCGGCCCCGTGGTGCGGTAGTGCGCATCGGGGTTCGCCATGTTCGAGTACTGGTCGGGCTTGAACCCGCCGGGTATCTCCTCCGCCAGACGGGAGGAGACCGAGTAGTACGACTCCGGCGAGTCATGTTCGACCGCGGTCGGCGTGATCACGACCTCGGCGCCGTAGCCCCGCAGCATCGAGATCTTCTCCTGGCTCATCTTGTCGGGCATCACGAAGATGCAGCGGTACCCTTTGCGTGCGGCGGCGATCGCCAGCCCGACGCCGGTGTTGCCCGAGGTCGGCTCTACGATCGTGCCGCCCGGCCGGAGCTTCCCGTCCCGCTCGGCCGCCTCGATCATCGCCAGCCCGATCCGATCCTTGTTGGAGCCGCCCGGGTTCATGAACTCGAGCTTGGCGAGGATCGTGCCGGGCACGTCCTCCGAGATGCGGTCGAGGCGCACGATCGGCGTGTGCCCGACGAGGTCGATCACGGTTGGGTACTCGTGCGCCATCGGCGGCCGAAGCCTACCGGCGGTCCTCTCGCCGCTACGCGGTCGCGGCCGCCTCCTCCGGGACGCTCCCGAGCTCGGAGTCGCGGACGAAGAGGATCGTCGCCACGAGGCCGGCGATGCTGACCCCGACGCAGACCCAGAACCCCCATTGCGAGCCCGACGTGAACGCGCTCGGTACGGACACGCCCGTCTTCACCAGGTGGTTGAAGTGGCTCAGGGAGACCGACGAGACGACCGCAACTCCGATCGCGCCGCCGATCTGCTGCGCCGTGTTGATCAGCCCGGACGCGAGCCCGGCTTCGTCGCGATCGACCCCTGCGAGCGCCGCGATCGAGACCGGAATGAAGGCAAACGGGATCGCGAAGCCGACCAGCAGATAGCCGGGCAGCAGGTCGGACCAGTACGAGGCGTCGACGGGGATCTGCGTGTACCAGAGCATCCCGGCGATCATCGCGGCGAATCCGACGGCCATCACGATCCTCACGCCGATCCGGGTGACGAGCGCCTGCGCGACGCCCGCCCAGAGGACCGCGGTGCCTGCCGTCGCGATGAAGGTGAGGCCGGTCTTGAGTGCCGACCAGCCCAGCACCTGCTGGACGTACAGCGTCAACAGGAAGAAGTTCGCGAACAGCGCGATGCCGAGGAGGAAGCCGGCGAAGTTGGCACCCGCCAGCGTCCGGACACGGAAGATCGCGAACGGCATCAGCGGGTCCTTGACCCGCGACTCCACCACCAGGAAGGCGATCAGCAGTCCCGCTGCGATCGCGAGGAGTGCCAGCGTCTCAGCCGACGCCCAGCCGTTCGCGGGCGCCTTCGAGACGGCGTAGACCAGCAGCGCGAGCCCGGCTGTGACGGTGATGGCGCCGGCGACGTCCGGGGTCGACTCGCGCTCGACCTTGCTCTCGCGGACGAAGCGGGGCGCGAGTGCGAACGCGATCACGCCGACCGGGACGTTGACGAAGAAGATCCACTCCCAGCCGAAATACTTCGTCAGGACGCCTCCGAGCAGCACGCCCACCGCAGCTCCGCCGCCGCCGATCGCGCCCCAGATGCCGAGCGCCTTGTTGCGCTCAGGGCCTTCTTCGAACGTGGTCATGATGATCGAGAGTGCTGCCGGTGAGATGAGCGCTGCACCCAACCCTTGCAGCGCGCGCGCGCCGATGAGCACACCTTCGGACCACGCGAGACCGCAGAGGAACGAGGCGATCGTGAACAGCACGACGCCGGCGAGGAACATTCGCCGCCTACCGAGCAGGTCGGCGGCCCGGCCGCCGAGCAGGAGGAAGCCCCCGAACGTGATCGAGTAGGCGGTGATCACCCACTGGAGGCTGTCGCGCGAGAAGGAGAGGGCCTCACCGATCGAGGGGAGTGCAACGTTGACGATCGACACGTCGAGAACGGTCATGAAGAACGCCGCGCAGACGATCGTCAACGCCTTCCACCTCAGAGGGTCGGGTCCGGTCATTTCGGCAACTCCTTCACTCGGCTGATCGGGGCCAGGCCCAGACGACCTCGTCGCGTCCGATGCGATGGGCGGCGTCGACGGCCATGCCTGATCGTGTCAAAACGGGCTCGGGTGGGGCCAGCTGAACCGCACGCAGGTGTGCTCAGTGCCTGAAGTGGCGCCGGCCGGTGAGGACCAGGGAGGCGCCGGCTGCCGCGACGGCGGCGATCACCTCCGGGTCGCGGCGTGAGCCGCCCGGCTGGATCAGCGCGGTGACCCCGGCCTGGAGCGCGAGCTCTGGCCCGTCCGCAAACGGGAAGAACGCGTCGGAGGCGAGTGCCGCACCGGTGAGGTCGTGGCCATGCCGCTTCGCGTTCTCGAGCGCGATTCGCACCGCGTCGACGCGGCTCATCTGGCCTGCTCCGATCCCGATCGTCTGGCGGCCCTTCGCGAGCACGATCGCGTTCGACGAGACGTGCTTGCAGACCGTCCAGGCGAACAGCAGATCCGCCCATTGCTCGTCGTCGGGCGCGCCGGCGACGACGCGCATCCCGTTCTGCTCGACCGAACCGAGATCGCGGTCCTGCAGCAGGATGCCACCGAGCACACGCCGGAAATCCCGCTCGCCGGGCGTCTCGGAGCGGCGCTCGGTGTCGGCGAGGATGCGGAGCGCCTTCCTGGCCTGGAGCGCCTCGACCGCGCCGTCCTCGTAGGCCGGCGCGTGCAGCACCTCGACGAAGTGCTCGGCGATGCGCCGGCCGAGGTCGGCCGACACCGGCCGGTTCACGACCGCGACGCAGCCGAAGGCCGAGACCGGATCGGCGGCGAGCGCGCGCTCCCACGCGACGTCGAGCGATTCGGCGACAGCCACGCCGCACGGGTTCGCATGCTTGACGATCACGACGGCCGGGTCGGCGAGCTCCTGGCTGATCCGCCGGGCGCCCTCGAGATCGGCCAGGTTGTTGTACGAGAGTTCCTTTCCGCCGAGCTGCTCGACGCGCGAAAGCAGGTGCTTGCGGCCGCTGGGCTCGACATAGAACGCAGCCGCCTGGTGTGGATTCTCGCCGTACGGCAGGTCGGCAACCTTGCGAAAGGTCAGCGTCAGCTGCGCGGGGAAGGCCTCGTTGCCGCCGAACCACTGGGTGATCGCCGCCTCGTAGGCGGCACTCGTCGCGAACGCCTCGGTCGCCAGCCGCCGTCTGGTGGCGAGGGTGACCTCACCGTGTGTGCGCAGCTCGTCGAGCACCTGGCCGTACTGGGCTCGAGACGAGACGGCGGTCACGTGGGCGAAGTTCTTCGCCGCGGCGCGCAGCATCGTCGGGCCGCCGACGTCGATCAGCTCGACGATCTCGGCTTCCGTGCGGTCGCGTCGCGCGGCGGCGGTGGTGAACGGGTAGAGGTCGACGCAGACGAGGTCGATCGGCTCGATCCCCTGCTCGGCGAGCACTTCGAGGTCCTCCGGCAGGTCGCGCCGCGCCAGGATTCCGGCGTGGATCGCCGGGTGGAGTGTCTTCACGCGGCCGCCGAGCAGCTCAGGCGCGCCCGTCACCTCTTCGACGCTCGTCACCGCGAGACCGTGCTCGGTGAGAAATGCGGCCGTGCCGCCCGACGAGACGAGCTCCCAGCCGAGCTCGACGAGGCCGTGTGCGAGCTCGTCGACGCCGTCCTTGTCCCAGACGCTGATCAGCGCACGAGGCACAGGCCGCTCACTACCTCGGGAAGCAGCCGATGCTCGACCGCGTGGATCCGTTCCCTGAGCGTCTCGCCGGGCTCGACCGCGACCGCCTCCTGGCAGATGACGGCGCCGGTGTCGAGCCCTTCGTCCACGTAGTGCACGGTGACTCCGGTGGTCTCGGCGTCCGCGGCGAGCGCATCGTCGATCGCGTGCGCACCTGGGAAGGCCGGCAGCAGCGAGGGATGGACGTTGACGACCCGGTCGGGGAAGCGCGCCAGGAACGGAGCGGTCAGGAGGTGCATGTACCCGGCGAGCACGACCAGCTCGACGCCGTGCTCCTCCAACCACGTCGCCATCACGAGGTCGCGTTCGGAGCGGTCCGCGTGGCAGTCGAGGCTGAAGGTCGCCGCCGGCACGCCCGCTGCGCGCGCCCTGATCAGCGCGTAAGCGTCCCTTCGGTTGGCTGCAACCGCGACGACCGGGAGCTCCGCGTCGAGGAGCGCCTGCAGGTTCGTGCCGTCGCCGCTGACGAGCACTCCGATCACGCGATGCTGCCGATCACGGTCTCGCCCGGCCTGGCTTCCGCGACCACCGCGCACCAGCCGATGCCGAGATTGAAGACGCGCCGCAACTCGAGCTCGTCGACGTGGCGGGCCAGCCACCCGAAGACCGGCGGTCGCGGCCACGAGTCCCAGGCGAGCTCGGCGCTGCGGCCGTCGGGAAGGACGCGTTCGAGATTGCCCTGCAGGCCGCCGCCCGTGACATGGACGAAGGCCTTGGCGCGCCCGCGCAGCGCCCGGGCGGTCCCGAGGTAGAGCCGCGTCGGCGCCAGGAGGTCGTCGCCGGCGTAGTCCTCCTCCTCGAGCACACGCCGAACGAGCGTGAAGCCGTTCGCGTGGACGCCTGCGGACGGAAAGCCGATCACGGCGTCGCCGGCCTCGATCGCACGCCCGTCGATCACGTCGGCCCGCGAGACGATGCCGACGCACGTACCCGCGAAATCGAGCTCGCCCGCCGCGTAGATGCCCGGCAGCTCGGCGGTCTCGCCCCCGATCAGTGCGACGCCCGCTTCGCGGCAGACCGCAGCCGCGCCGTCGACGAGCTCGGCGACCTCGTCGAGCGAGATCTCGTTGGCCGCCACGTAGTCGAGCAGCAGCAGCGGTTCGGCGCCGCAGGTCGCGACGTCGTTGATGCAGTGCGCCGCGAGGTCGGCCCCGCAGTCGCGCAGCCGTCCGCGCCGGCGGGCGACGATCAGCTTCGTCCCGACGCCGTCCATCGACGCGGCGAGCAGTCGGTCCGCGTCGAGCGGATGCAGCCCGGCAAAGGCACCGAAGCCCTGTGCTCCGGTGGATTCGACGGCGGCGCGGAGGCGCTCGACGACCGACGCCGCTCGGTCGAGCGACACACCGGCAGCGCCGTAGCTGCGTGGCGGGGTCACGAGGCCGGAAAGTCTACGGGCCGGCCCGGCGTGCTCAGGCAAAGCGCTCGGCGACGAGCTCGGGCCGCCCTTCAGGCCCTCCCGGCAGGAACCGCACGAGCGTCTCCCCGACCTGGACGTCGCCGCGCGACACCTCCGCCTCGAGCAGGTCGCCGAGCGCCGCTGCCTTCACCTCGGGCTCGTCTGCCCGCAGCTGCAGCTCGCTCAGCCAGAGGATGTCGCGGTGCGCCAGCAGCTCGTCGATCCATTCGCGCGGTGGATGGACCTCGAGCCGGTAGCCCGCGTTCGTGGCCACGAACGTCCGTCTGCCGCCGTGCTCTTGGATCCGGAGGTTCCACTGCGTGGCCCGCGCAAGCACGTCCTGGAACCCGTCGTCGTCGAGAGCGACACCGAGGTGGTCGAGTCGCGGAATCCCCCAGTGACCGGGTTGCACGACCACGTTGACGGCGCCACGTTCGAGCTCCGAGAGCCGCAGCTTGAACCCGTCGCGGTCGAGTTGCTCCCACGAGACTCCGGGCTCGACCGAGATGTGCTCGTCGCCCATCCGTCCGTAGCGGGCGACCAGGTCGAAGCCGAGCTTGCCGAGGTACCGCGCCTCGACGTCACGAAGTTCGCTCGTGACGAGGTGGTAGTGGAAGAGCTGCACGTCGTCTAGATGGCCGATTGATAGTTCACGTTGTCGCGGGGAGGGTACGCACCAAGCAGTGTGGTCGACTCGACCGGTGGCAAGGCCGGTTGGCCTTGGTGCCGGGCGAGGCGGGCGCAATGCGGAGTGTGCGGACCCCCAGCCGCGGCGGCGGGAACTGTCGATCGGCCATCTAGTCTTCCAACTGCGTGGACTCGCCGTCGCTTCTCGGTCCGTGGGGGTTCGAGCCCCTTCAGCTGCTGCCGACCGTGGTCGCCGCGGCGCTCTATCTCCGCCGCACGCGCACACTCGCCCGGCGCGGCCAGCCGGTCTCGATCTGGAAGCGCATCTCGTTCTGGACCGGGATCGCCCTGGTCGTGCTGGCGCTCAACTCGCCGATCGACTCGCTCGGCGAGGAGCACTTCTTCTTCCTGCACATGCTGCAACACGTGATCATCGGCGACCTGGCCCCGCTCTGCTTCGTCGCCGGCCTGAGCGGGCCGATCCTCCGTCCGGTGCTCAAGTTCAGCGTCGTCGAGCGCCTTCGCGTGCTGACGCACCCCCTGGTTGCGCTGCCGATCTGGGCCGTCAACCTCTACCTCTGGCACGTGCCGTTCCTCTACGACGCGGCGCTTCACCACGACGCGGTGCACGCGCTCGAGCACATGCTCTTCTTCACCTGCGGCTGCCTGATCTGGGAGCCGGTGCTCGAGACGCTGCCCGCGCCTGCCTGGTTCGGCACCGGCGTGAAGATCGGGTACATCTTCTCGGTGCGGTTGATCGAGACGGTGCTCGGCAACGTCTTCATGTGGTCGAGCTCGATGTTCTACACCGTCTATCGCCACCCGCCAGAGTGGGGAATCACCCCGGCGCACGACCTGAATCTCGGCGGGATCGTGATGATGGCCGAGGGCTCGATCGTCACCCTGGCCCTGCTGGTCTGGCTCTTCCTGCGGATGGCTGCCGAGGGCGAGCTACGTCAACGGCTGCTCGAACAGGGGCTCGACCCGCGACAGGTGCACCGTGCGGTGCGGTACGGGCGAGCGGACACGCTCTAGACGGGCGACTCGAAGCGGAGCTTCGCCGAGCGCTCCGGGATCTCGGTCGGGTAGTCGCGGGTCAGGCAGGCGCGGCAGAGCGCGTTCTCCGGCCGCCGCGTCGCCGCCTGAAGCCCTTCGAGCGAGAGGTAGCCGAGGCTCGTCGCACCGATCTCCGCGCGGACCTCGTCGACGGTCGCCTGCGCGGCGATCATCTCGTCCTCGGAGGCGAGGTCGATTCCGTAGAAGCATGGCGAGACGACCGGCGGCGAGGAGATGCGCACGTGGACCTCGGCCGCCCCGGCGTCGAACAGCATGGCGACGATCTGGCGCGTCGTCGAGCCACGGACGATCGAGTCGTCGACGACGACCAGGCGCTTGCCGTTCACCTCGGCGAGGGGATTGAACTTCATCCGAATGCCCTGCTCGCGCATGCCCTGCTCGGGCTGGATGAACGTGCGGCCGACGTAGCGGTTCTTGATCAGCCCCTCGCTGAAGGGGATGCCGGTGGCGCGCGCGAAGCCGATCGCGGCGGGGGTGCCCGAGTCGGGGATCGGCAGCACGAGATCGGCCTCGACCGGCGCTTCCGCTGCGAGCCGCTCGCCCATCCGCACCCGGGCCCCGTGCACCTCGACGCCCGAGAGGCGCGAGTCCGGCCGGGCGAGGTAGAAGAACTCGAAGATGCAGAGCGCGCCGCGCTCGGCCGGCTCGAGGGCCTGAATCGTCTGCAGGCCGTCGTCGTCGGCGATCACGAGCTCGCCCGGGCGAACCTCGCGCTCGAAGTCGGCACCGACGAGCGCCAGTGCACAGGTCTCGGAGGCGATCACCGGATCGCTCCCGAGCCGCCCCAGCACCAGCGGGCGGAACCCGTGAGCGTCGCGGAATGCGAACAGGCGCCCGTCGGCGAGCCCGACGACCGTCGCTGCACCCGTCAGCTTCGCCATCGCAGCCGGCACGGCGTCCTCGAGGGGCCGTTCGTCGTCGGCGATCAACGCGGCGATCACCTCCGAGTCGGAGCTCGACGCGAGCCGCTTGCCGGCCCCCTGGCGCAGCGCTTCGGCGTTGACCAGGTTCCCGTTGTGCCCGAGTGCGACGGTGCGGACGCGGCCGTGATGCAGCAGAGGTTGGGCGTTCTCCCAACCGTTGCCACCGGTCGTCGAGTAGCGCGTATGCCCGATCGCCACCTCGCCGTGCAGTCCCGAGAGGCTTCGCTCGTCGAAGACCTGGGCGACGAGCCCGAGGTCGCGCAGGGCCGTCAGCCTGCCGTGCTCGCTGACGGCGATCCCCGCCGACTCCTGGCCGCGATGCTGCAACGCGTGCAGCCCGAAGTAGGTGAGCCGCGCCACGTCGCGGGCCGGGGCGCGCACACCGAAGACGCCGCACATCAGACGGTCCCCAGCTCGACGACGTCGGCCCACGGAGGCCGTTCGGCGGCGGCGACCAGCACCGCGTGACCGTCCAAGTCGCACGTGGTCACGTGGCTTGGCTCGCGGCGCGACCAGGCGGCTGCCTCGCGAAGCCCGCGCCCGAGGCGGCCGGCCGTGACGTCGTGGGCCAGCGAGAACGTGTGCGCCTGCTCCCAGACGAAGCGCACGAGCGCCGCGGCGTTGCCGCGCAGCAGATAGATCCCGTCGCCGCGCCGCCACCGGTCGGGGATGCGTGTCACGTCGCGGACGAGGCCGACGCAGCCGACCACGGGCGTCGGCGGGATCGAGCGTCCGCCGGTCTCGTTGTACAGCGAGACGTTGCCCGAGACGACCGGGATGCCGAGCTCGTCGGCGGCCTGCGCGATTCCGTCGATCGCTCGCTCGAGCTCCCACGCGACGCCGGGCTTCTCCGGGCTTCCGAAGTTGAGGCAGTCGGTGAGAGCGAGAGGCTCGCCGCCGGCGCAGGCGACGTTCAGTGCGGCGCCGAGGACCGACCGGTAGCCGGCCGTGAACGGGTCGCGCTCACCAAGCGGCGGGCCGTCGAGCGAGACGGCGATGCCGCGTGTCCCGTCGATGCGCAGGACGGCGGCGTCGAGTCCAGGGCGCCGGATCGTGCGCGAGCCCACGAGCTGGTCGTATTGCTCGAAGACCCAGGTCTTCGGCTCGTCGTTGACCGGGTCGACCGCGGCCGGCGCGACAGCGTGGCGCTCGGGCTCGAGGCCGTATCTGGGGCACTCGTCGGTCAGCAGCGCGGCGGGGATCCTGCCGACGGGCTCGTCGTCGATGTAGGCGCGCAACTCGCCGTGATCGGTCACCTCCCCGATCACCGTGCATGGCAGCTCCCAGCGCGCGCAGGCCTCCTGCACCGCATCGAGCCGCTCGGGCGCGACGACGGCGACCATGCGCTCCTGGGACTCCGAGATCATGATCTCCCAGGCCTCCAGGTCGGCCTCGCGCAGTGGCACCCGGTCGAGGTGCACGTCGACCCCCATCCCGTCGCGCGCCATCTCGGCCAGCGACGAGGCGAGCCCGGCCGCCCCGCAGTCCTGCAGGGAGACGACGAGCCCTTGCTCGACGAGCTCGAGCGAGACCTCGATCAGCGCCTTGCCCCGGAACGGATCGCCGATCTGGACCGACGGGCGCTTCTCGTCCGAGCCGGCGAGATCCTGCGACGCGAGCACCGACGCGCCGCCGATGCCGTCGCGACCGGTGAGCGCGCCGTAGAGCACGAGCGCGTTGCCAGGACCTTGCGCCTTCGCCGACAACAGACGCTCGGTCGGCATCAGGCCGACACACATCGCGTTCACGAGCGGGTTTGCGGCGTAGGCGTCGTCGAAGACGCACTCGCCGCCGACGTTCGGGACGCCCACGCAGTTGCCGTAGTGCCCGATCCCGGCGACCGCTCGGCGAAAGTGCCAATCGGGCCGGCCGAAGCGCAGCCCGTCGAGCAGCGCCACCGGCCGAGCGCCCATCGCGACGATGTCGCGCAGGATGCCGCCCACGCCGGTCGCGGCTCCCTGGAACGGCTCGACGGCCGACGGGTGATTGTGGGATTCGGCCTTGAAGGCGACCGCCACACCTCCGCCGAGGTCGATCACTCCCGCGTTCTCGCCGGGCCCCTGGAGCACACGCTCGCCGTCGCTCGGCAACCGTGTGAGCAGCCGCGCCGAGTGCTTGTAGCCGCAGTGCTCGGACCAGAGCAACGAGAAGACCGCGAGCTCGAAATCGTTCGGCGACCGGTCGAGGAGCGTCCGGATACGGTCGAACTCCCAGTCGGTCAGACCGAGAGAACGATGCAACGGCTGGTCGGCAACGGCAGCCAGGCGAGCATGGTACCTCCGGGTGAGGACGGCCCTGACGGAGGCGTCGCAGCGTGCGTCCGATCGTTACGTTGAGGCGGATGATCACGATCAGGCGGGCCGAGGAACGCGACGTCGAGTGGCTCTCCGCCCTCTACGGCGACGACGACGTCGAGCCGTTTCTCGGCGGTGGCCGCGCCAAGGACGTCGCCGCGGTGCGGTCAGAGGTCGAGCGCTCGCAGCGTGAGCCCGCCCGCTTCGGGCGCCTCGTCGTCGAGGTCGACGGCGCCCGCGCCGGCACGATGGGCTACCACGAGGTCAGCGAGGCGCACCGGATCGCGCAGCTCGAAGTGCTGGCGGTGCATCCAGACTTCCGCCGTCGCGGCGTCGCCGACGAAGCCGCTCGCCTGCTGCAGCGCTACCTCTTGCTCGACCTCGGCTTCCATCGCCTCGAGCTGGCCTGCTACGGCTTCAACGAGGCTGCGCTCCGGCACGCCGAGCGCGTCGGCTTCGTGCGCGAGGGGGTGAAGCGGCGGGCATACCTGCGCCACGGCGTCTGGCAGGACGCGGTGCAGTTCGCGCTCCTCCGCGAGGAGTTCGATGGCTAGGCATGAATGCTGTTGGCCTCCGGATGGTGCTTCTTGCAGACCGGATGCCCGTGGACCGGATGCGGGTGCCACGCCAGGCGCCAGCAGCGGTTGACGTGGCAGTTGTGCCGTCGGAGGAAGAAGTAGAGCGTGCTCGCGAACGCCGTGATCAGCGTGATGTCTGCGAGCGGTCCGCTGATGAAGTTGTAGCCGCCCTGGGTGGGCCAGTGGACGATGTAGTGGAGCGTTGCCGCGACGACCACGCGCGCAGGCTACCTCGCCGCCTCCGAGCAGCGGCTCCCCTGGCAGGATGCGGGCATGTCCACCTACTTGCACACCATGTATCGGATCACCGATCCCGCCGCGAGCCGTGCGTTCTACGAGGCGCTCGGACTCGAGTTTCGCCGTGACATGGACATCCTCCGGAACGGCGAGCGCGAGGCGACGAACTACTTCTTCGGCTTCCCCGGCCAAGACGAGGAGCTAGAGCTGACGCTCAACCACGACGGGCGCACCTACGAGCTCGGGACTGGCTACGGCCACATCGCGATCGGCGTCGAGGACCTGAGCGGCACGCTGGCGCGGCTCGCCGAGCAGGGCATCGAGCCCGAGCGCGAGCCCTACCAGGTGCGCGAAGGCGGAGCGTGGCTCTGCTTCGTCCGCGACCCCGACGGTTACCGGATCGAGATCATCGGCTCCTCGTAGAGGCCCGCCTACGGCGCCAACCTGCCGTGGTAGAACGGCGCGGTGGCAACGAGGATCGTGCTGCTCCGCGGGATCAACCTCGGCCCGAGCCGACGGGTCCGGATGGAAGCGCTGCGGCAGCTGCTCGGGTCTGCGGGCTACGAGGACGTTCGCACCTACGTTCAGAGCGGCAACGTCGTGCTCGAGAGCGCGCTCCAGCCCGCGCGGCTGGAGGCCGCCGTCGAGCAGCAGCTCGCAGGCGCCCTGGGCTTCGACGTCGACGTGTTCGTCCGGACGCCGAGCCAGCTCGAAGCCGTGCTCGCGCGCGACCCTCTCGGCTCCGACGCGGTCGATGGATCGCGCTACCTCGTCACGTTCTTGCGGGAGCCCCTCGATCCCGACCGCGAAGCACGGCTCGCCGCCGAAGATTTCTCGCCCGAGCGGCTTGCCGTCAACGGCCGCGAGATCTACTCGTGGCACCCCGATGGCGTGGGGCGGTCGGAGCTCGCGAAGCAGCTCTCCGAGCGGAGCCTCGGCGCGACGGCAACCGCCCGGAACTGGAAGACACTGCAGAAGCTGCTGGCGCTCGCAGGCTGAGCACTACGCTCTGGGCGGTGCTGCTCTACGACAGCCCTGTCTCGGGCAACTGTTACAAGGTGCGGCTGCTCTTGGCGCACCTGGGCATCCCGTACGAACGTCACACCGTTGACGTGGTCGACCGGTCCGGCCGACGTGAGCTGCTCGGAGAGCTCAATGCTGCGCTCCGGGTGCCCACGCTCGTGCTCGACGACGGGCGCGCGCTCGCCGAGTCCGGAGCCATCTGCTGGTACTTCGGCGAGGGCACACGCTTTGTTCCGGCCGACCGCTTCGACCGTGCCCGGGTGCTGCGCTGGATGTTCTTCGAGCAGTACGAGCATGAGCCGGCGATCGCAGTCGCGCGGTTCGGGCTCACGTACTCGGGACGGCCGGAGCTGTTCGAGGACCGGCTGCCCGAGCGAACCAGAGCGGGCTACCGCGCGCTCGACGTCATGGAGGGCGAGCTCACCGGCCGACCCTGGCTGGTGGGCGAGACGATGACGATCGCCGACATCGCGCTCTACGCCTACACGCATGTCGCGCACGAGGGCGGGTTCGACCTGGCTCCGTACGAGGCGATCGGGGCGTGGCTCGAGCGGGTCGCCGCTCAGCCCGGCCACGTCACGATCGACGCCTGACGGCGTCGCATCGGCGCTCTTTTGTCACAGAGGCGTTTCCCACGTGTCACGTTTGCCTCACTAGGCTCGACGTCATGAGCGCCAAGCTGACCACACCCTGGGGAGAAGCCTCGCTGATCGAGCGGGTGACGCTGCCGCAGCGCGCCGGCGAGAAGCGCTTCTCCTCCGTCGTCGAGCTGCTCGAAGGCTCGCGCGGCGAGCGGCTCGTGCGATTCGCCTACTCCACCGATGGTGTGTCGCGGCGCGGGCCGGTCACCCTGCGTGCCCGAGACGTGCTCCGCCTGCACACCGCACTCGAGCAGACACCCGAGCTAGCCGACGCACTCGGGCTCTTCGGAGGCGGCACGTGAGCGGCGGTGGTGCCTAGACGGACGCCGCGAGCGACAATCGAGCCGCGTCGATCAGCGACCCCAGGATCAGCGCACCGTCGGTCGACCCGAGCAGCGGCTCGACCGCGTGCTCCGGGTGGGGCATCAGCCCCAGAACGTTGCCCTCCTCGTTGCTGACGCCCGCCACGTCCCCGATCGACCCGTTCGGGTTGGCGCCGTCCGCGTAGCGCAGCACGAGCTGGCCGTTCGCTTCGAGCCGGCCGAGCAGCGCGTCGTCGGCGAACCAGCAGCCGTCGCCGTGCTTGACCGGGATCGTGAGCTCTTGCCCGGGTGCGCAGCGCGAAGTGAACGGCGTCTCGGTCTGCTCGACGACGAGCGGAACGTCACGGCAGACGAACGACAGCGAGGCGTTCGGGCGCAGCGCGCCTGGGAGCAGGCCCGCCTCGGTGAGCACCTGGAAGCCGTTGCAGATGCCGAGGACGAGGCCGCCCCGCGCGGCGAAGTCGATCACGGCGCCCATCACCGGCGAGTAACGGGCGATCGCACCGCAGCGAAGGTAGTCGCCGTAGGAGAAGCCTCCCGGCACGACGACGGCGGCCGTCTCGCGTGGCAGTTCGTCTGCCGTGTGCCAGATCCGGGGCGCCTCGGCTCCGAGCAGCTGCAGCGCGTGCTGCGCGTCGCGATCGTCGTTCGAGCCCGGGAAGACGACGACGGCCACGGTCGGCCGGGGAGCCTCGCTCATGCGCGGGCGAGCTCGATCGAGTAGCTCTCGATCAGCGGGTTGGCCAGCAGGCGCTCGCACATCTGCTCGAGCGCGGCGAGCGCCTGTTCACGATCGTCGGTCGCGAGCTCGACGTCGACCAACCGGCCGACGCGCGCTTCGGCGATGTCGAAGCCGAGGTGGCGCAGCGAGCTCTCGACGGCCTGGCCTTGCGGGTCGAGGATGCCCTGCTTGGGGCGGACGAGCACCGTCGCTCTCATGCGAGTACCACGCCCGGGTCGGCGACGTAGTCGGCGAAGGGGATCTCGGTCAGGCGCTCGAACGCCTCGATGTAGCGCCCACGCGTCCCGGCGACGACGTCCTCCGGGAGCTCCGGCCCAGGAGCCGTCTTGTCCCAACCGAACGTTTCGCAGTAGTCGCGGACGAACTGCTTGTCGAACGAGGGTGGCGTGCGCCCGGGCTCATAGTCGTCGACCGGCCAGAACCGTGACGAGTCGGGGGTGAACGCCTCGTCGCCGAGCACGAGCCGGCCTGTCTCGTCGATGCCGAACTCGAGCTTCGTATCGGCGAGGATGATCCCGCGCGCTCGCGCGTAGGCGGAGACGAACCCGTAGAGCTCGAGCGCGGTTCGCTCGGCCTCGTCGAACCGCTCGCGGCCGACGAGGCCGACGGCTGCGGCGCGATCGATGTTCTCGTCGTGGCCCGTCTGGGCTTTGGTCGCAGGTGTGAAGATCGGCTCTGGCAGTTGCTCGGATTCGCTCAACCCCGCCGGCAGCGTGTGCCCGCAGACTTCGCCTGTCGCCAGGTAGTCCTTCCAGCCGGAGCCCGCGAGGTAGCCGCGAACGACGCACTCGATCGGCAGCATCTCGAGCCGACGGCACTCGGTCGAGCGTCCGTCGTCGCGCAGCTCGAGCAGATGGTTCGGGATGACGTCGCTCGTGCGTGCGAACCAGAAGCCGGACAGCCCCGTGAGCACACGTCCCTTGTCAGGGATCTCCGTCGGCAGGACGACGTCGAAGGTCGAGATGCGATCGCTCGCAACGAGCAACAGGCGGTCGGTGTCGAGGGCGTACAGCTCGCGCACCTTTCCGCTGCCGACGTGCGTGGCTTCAGACATGGGCGGGTTCCTCCTTCGTGGACAGGCGGCGGAGACGGTCGAACGTCCGGTCGACGTTGGCAATCGTCGCGTCGAGGTCGAACACCTCGTCGAGGGCAGCGGGAGCGAGCAGTGACGCAACATCGGCGTCCGCACGGATGAGCGTCGCGAAATCGAGCTCCTCATCCCAGGCGCGCATCGCGTTTCGCTGCACGATGCGGTACGCGTCCGCGCGATCCGAGCCGTTGGCGACGAGCGCGAGGAGGAGGCGATGCGAGAAGAACAGGCCATGTGACGCCCAGAGGTTGCGCTCCATGCGCTCCGGGTGGACGACGAGCCCGTCGACGATCCACGTGAACCGGTCGAGCATGTAGTCGAGCGCGAGGAACGCATCCGGCACCACGATCCGCTCCGCGGAGGAGTGCGAGATGTCGCGTTCGTGCCAGAGCGGCATGTTCTCGAGCCCGACCCCGGCCGCTGCCCGGACGACGCGGGCGAGGCCGCTGATCCGCTCGGCCACCTTCGGATTGCGCTTATGGGGCATGGCCGACGAGCCCTTCATGCCGGCGGCGAACGGCTCCTCCACCTCGCGAACCTCGGTCCGTGCCAGATGTCGGATCTCGGTTGCGAACCGATCGAGCGAGGACGCACAGATCGCGAGCGCGCCGAGCAGCTCTGCGTGGCGGTCGCGCGAGATCACCTGCGTCGAGACGGGGTCCGGTTCGAGGCCGAGCCGTTCGCAGGCGATGCGCTCCACCTCCGGATCGATCGCAGCGTAGGTGCCGACCGTGCCCGACAGCTGACCCACGCGGCACGACTCGAGCGCCCGCTCCAGCCGTTCGCGTGCGCGGTCGAGCTCGAACGCCCAGCCCGCGAGCTTCCAGCCGAACGTCATCGGCTCGGCATGGATCCCGTGTGAGCGGCCGATGCAAACCGTTCGTCGGTGTTGTTCGGCCCGCGCGACGACCGCTGCGAGGGCGCGGTCGAGCCCCGAGACGAGCACGGCACCGCCGTCTCTGATCTGGAGGGCCAGCGCGGTGTCGACCACATCCGACGAGGTGAGCCCGTAATGAACCCAGCGGCCCTCAGGCCCGAGTTGCTCGGCGACCGCGTCGACGAAGGCGGCCAGGTCGTGGTCGGTGGTGAGCTCGATCTCGGCGACCCGTGCGGCGCTCGGCACGACAGCACGCTCGCGCACGGCGGCGACGTCCGTCGCCGGTACGGCGCCGACCTCCGCCCAGCCGTCGAGCGCAGCGAGCTCGACGTCGAGCCAGCGCGCGAGCTTGCCCTCCTCCGACCAGATCCGGCTCATCTCCGGACGGGAGTAGCGGGCGATCACCCAGGTCAGTGTAGAGCGGGCTCAGGAAGGCGGGGCGGCCAACGCGAGGATGCGCGCGGCCAGAACGGCGCCGTTCTTCGCATTGTCGACGCCCACGGTGGCCACCGGCACCCCGGGAGGCATCTGCACGATCGACAGGAGCGCGTCGAGGCCGTCGAGCACCGACATCGACGAGCGCAGCGGCACGCCGATCACCGGGAGCTCGGTGTGCGCGGCGACGACGCCCGGGAGCGCGGCGGCGAGACCGGCGCCGCAGATCAGGACCTTCAGGCCGCGGCCCGCAGCGCTCTTCGCGTACTCGGCCACGGCGTCGGGAGCCCGATGGGCCGAGCGCACCTCGAACTCCCAGGCGATGCCGCGCGCGTCCAGCTCGTCGAGCGCCGCCTGCATCCGCGGACGATCCGACTCGGAGCCGACCAGGATCCCGACCTGCGGAGCAGCGCTCATGTCAGCTCCCGACCGCCGCCGCGATGTCGCGCCTGAAGCGGGCACCTTCGAACGAGACGAGCTCGACCGCCTCGTAGGCACGGTCGCGCGCAGCTGGGATCGTGTCGGCCGTTGCGGTCACCGAGAGGATTCTGCCGCCACGCGTGATCACGCGCCCGTCCCGCGCCGCAGTGCCGCCCTGGAAGACCAGAGCGCCGGTACTAGCGGCGTCCTCGAGCCCGGCGATCGGCAGGCCCGGATAGTCGCTTCGCCTCGGGTAGTCGGGGCTCGTGAGCACGACCGTGACCGCCGCTCGCTCGTCGAGCGTCAGGTCGGTGCCGGAGAGATCGCCGTTCGCAGCCGCGCTCAACGCACCGAGCAGATCGCCTGAGATACGCGGCATCAGCACCTGGGTCTCGGGGTCGCCGAGCCGGGCGTTGAACTCCAGCACACGCGGCCCGTCGGCGGTGATCATCAGGCCCGCGAACAGACAGCCGATGAAGGGAATGCCGCGCCGTGCGAGTTCCTCGAGCACCGGTTCGTGGATCTCGGAGACGAGTGCCCCGCCGTCGAAGGCCGGCACCGGGGAGTAGGCGCCCATCCCGCCGGTGTTCGGGCCTGCGTCCCCGTCCTCGGCCCGCTTGAAGTCCTGGGCCGAGCCGAGCGGGACGACGCCGCGCCCGTCGCAGAGGGCAAAGAGAGACACCTCGTACCCCTCGAGGAGCTCCTCGATCACCACCCCTTGCCCGAGTGCCTCAACGGCCGGGAGCGCGGCGTCGAGCTGCTCGCGTGTGTGGCAGACGAACACGCCCTTGCCGGCGGCGAGCCCGTCGGCCTTGAGCACGCACGGTGCACGCGCCACCGAGAGCGTCTCCGCGGTCGGCACGCCGGCTGCCCGCAGCACGTCCTTGGCGAATGCCTTCGACCCTTCGATTCGCGCAGCCTCGGCGCTCGGCCCGAACACGGCGATGCCGTTTCGCCGCAACAGGTCGGCGACGCCGGCAATGAGTGGCGCCTCGGGGCCGATCACCCCGAGGTCGATCTCGAGGCCGAGTGCCAGTGCAAGCAGCCCGTCGCCATCGTCGGCGCGCACCGGGTGGCACGTCCCGAGTGTCGCGATGCCGGGGTTTCCCGGGGCCGCGTGGAGCTCCGTCAGACGTGGGCTCTGCGCGAGACGCCAGGCGAGCGCATGCTCACGCGCGCCCGAGCCGACGACGAGCACTTTCACGCGGCGAGTCTACTGCTCGCGTTCACGCCGCTCGAGCTCGAGTCTGCGCCAGCGCTGCTCGTCGGGGTCGTCCTTTGCACCGCGAAGGACGTAGTAGGTGATCAGCGCGGTGACGATCACGGGCACGAAGATCGAGAGCGCGACGATCACCTCGGTCCAACCGCTCGCGGTCGCCGCGAGCACCTGGTACCTCACACGAGCACGCGCTCGCGCGCGGCTCCGACGCCGACCAGCTCGATCGGCACCTCCAGGGCCTGCTCGACAAAGTCGACGTAGTCGCGCGCGGCGGCCGGCAGTGCACTCAGCGAGGCGGCATCGTCGAGCGACTGCCCCCAGCCCGGCAGCGTCTCCCACACCGGCTCGGCGTGGTGGAAGTCCGACTGGTGCGCCGGGAAGTGCTCAGTCTCCGCGCCGTCGCGCAACCGATAGCGGACGCAGACCGGCAGCTCCTCGAACGGCGAGAGCACGTCGAGCTTCGTCAGCGCGAGGGAGGTCATGCCGTTGACCCGCACGGCGTACCGGAGCGCGACGAGGTCGAGCCAGCCGCAACGGCGCTCGCGGCCGGTCACGGTCCCGTACTCGCCGCCGAGCTCGCGGAGCCGGTCCTGTGTCGGCCCGGCGATCTCCGACGGGAACGGCCCCTCGCCGACGCGCGTGACATACGCCTTCGAGACTCCGAGCACGCGGTCAATGCGGGTCGGTCCGATGCCGACACCGGTGGCGGCGCCGGATGCGATCGGGTTCGACGACGTGACGAACGGATACGTGCCGTGGTCGAGGTCGAGCAGCGTCGCCTGTGCTCCTTCGAAGAGGACGTCCTTCCCGTCACGCAGGGCGGTGTCGACCAGCAGGGAGACATCGCCGACGTACGGCGCGAGTCGCTCTGCGTACCCGGCGTACCGGGCCCAGACGGTCTCCAGGTCGAACGGCGCGACCTCGTAGACACGCTCCAGCCAGACGTTCTTCTCGGCGAGGGCGACCTCGATCTTCTGGCGCAGGATCTTCGGGTCGAGGACGTCCTGGACGCGGATGCCGATTCGCGAGGCCTTGTCGGCGTATGCGGGCCCGATGCCGCGGCGGGTCGTCCCGATCTGCAGCGAGCCGAGCCGTCGCTCGGACGCCTGGTCGATCGCCACGTGCCACGGCATGATCAGATGGGCGTTTCCCGAGACGACGACGACCGATGGGTCGATCCCACGTGAGCGCAGCTCGTCGAGCTCGTCGAGCAGGACCTGCGGGTCGACCACGCAGCCGGCGCCGATCACGGAGGTCTTGCCCGAGATGACGCCGCTCGGCGTCTGTCGGATCTTGAACGTCTCGTCGCCGACGACGATCGTGTGCCCGGCGTTCGGCCCGCCCTGGTAACGGCAGACGACATCGCACTGCTGGGCGAGCAGGTCGACGATCTTGCCCTTGCCCTCGTCGCCCCACTGCGCCCCGACGATCACTGTCGAGGGCACGGCAGCAGGCTAACTAAACGTCGCGACGAGACGGCGGCGCGGACTCGCCGGCGCGATCCGACGGACGACGATCCGATGCCCGCGACGGCAGGTGGTGAAGCCGACGTCGGCCTCCCTGCGAAGCGTTCCCTGGACGAGCAGCAGGTCGCCGTCGACCGGCTCGCGTAGGGCCTGGCACGCCTCGCACGGTTCCACGAAGGTCGTCGCCTCCGGGCCGAGCCAGACGTGCTGCCGCTCGATCATGTGAGCTGGAGTTGCCTCTCGTCTCGGTGCACCAGGCCGGGCGGTCGCGAGACCCGCCGCAGCAGCAGCTGGTGCCCGGCCGCGCAACGGGTCTCGGTCGCATCGATCTCGAGCGAGATCGAGCCGCGCACAGACGCGAGCGCAAGGGCATCGGCGAACAACGCCCCCGAGCTGCGCGCCGACTCGAGGCACGGCTCGCAGAGGCAGGCGAAGCTCGTCGCCGAGGGGCTGAGCCAGACCGTCGTCATGCGCCCGCCGCCAGGTCGGCGAACTTCGCGTAGCGCTTCTGGAAGGCGAGCTTCTCGATCCCGGTGGCGCCGTTGCGGTGCTTCGAGAGGATCAGCTCGGCGATGCCGGCCGACTCGGTGTCTTCCGGGTTGTAGTACTCGTCGCGGTAGACGAACATCACGAGGTCGGCGTCCTGCTCGATCGAGCCGGACTCGCGCAGGTCGGACAGGATCGGCCGCTTGTCGTGACGCTGCTCGACGGCGCGGGAAAGCTGCGAGAGCGCGAGGATCGGGACCTCGAGGTCGCGTGCGAGCACCTTGAGGGCCCGTGAGATCTGGGACACCTCCTGGACACGGTTTTCGACCGAGGTTCCGCTGGTCATCAGCTGCAGGTAGTCGACGATCACGAGGCCGAGCTCGGGCTGCTTCATCTTCAGCCGGCGCAGCTTGGAGCGGATCTCCATCATCGTGATCGAGCCGGTGTCGTCGACGTAGATCGGCGCCTTCGCGAGCTTGTCGCACGCCGCGGTCAACCGGGGCCAGTCGTCGACCGCGAGCTTGCCGGTGCGCAGACGCTGCGACTCCACTTTGCCTTCGGCGCACATGAGCCGCTGCGTAACCTCCGCCTTCGACATCTCGAGCGTGAAGAGCGCCACCGGGATGGAGTGGCGGACGGCGACGTTGGCGGCCATGCAGAGCGCGAGGGCCGACTTGCCCATCGATGGGCGCGCGGCGACGATGATGAGGTTGCCCGGCTGGAAACCGGACGTGAGCCTGTCGACGTCTCGAAACCCGGCAGGAGTCCCCGTGATGTCGCTGCCGGCTTCGTAGAGCTTCGTGATCGTCTCGAACGAGTCCTTGAGCAGGTCGTCGATGTGCGCGAACTCGCTCGAGACGCGCTGCTGCGAGAGGTTGAAGACGATCGACTCAGCACGATCGACGAGCTCGACGGTCTCGCCGGGGCGGTCGAACCCGAGGCGCGCGATGTCGTTGCCCGCGCGGATCAGTCCGCGCAGCGTCGCCATCTCGCTGACGATGCGCGCGTAGTGGGGCGCGTTCGAGGCGGCCGGCACGAGCGTCGCGAGCTCGTGGACGCGCTCCTGCCCCCCTGCCGCGTCGAGCGCCTGTGTGCGGTCGAGTTCGTCGACGACGGTGATCGCGTCGACCGGCTCGCCTTTCGCGTAGAGCGCGAGGATCGCCTTGTAGATCTGGCCGTGGCTCTCGCGGTAGAAGTCCGCCGCGCTCAGGCTGGTTGACTCGGTGACCGCCCCGATCGCCAGGGGAGAGAGCATCATCGCCCCGAGCACGGATTCCTCCGCGTCGAGGTTTTGAGGCGGGATCGGGGCGGTCACGAGCGCCTGGGCAGGCATTGCCATACCGCGAGTAGTCAACTGCCCCTGGCGGGTCGGCGAAAGGGTGTGGAAAGGCGGTGTGTCAGCGGCATCGGCGGCTCACGTGCAGGGATGATAGAACACATGTTCGTCTTCGGGTAGTGGACGAACAGGACGGTCTTTGCGGGAAGTTCCGGCCGAAATCCACAGGCGTTGGCCCGTTGTGGACAGTCGGTGGATCGTTGTCCCCAGGCCGGTGGAGAGCCTGTGGACGGGGGCTCAGGCGGCGGGCTCGTCCTCGCCCGGCTCGTTTGGCTCGGCCTCGTCTGGCACGGCCTCGTATGGCACGGCCTCGTCCTGCGGATCCGCCGGCGCGGGCGCGTCGCGCGCGGTCATGTCGTCGGCGCGCTCCGCTGCTTCGGCCGGTGTGACCGCAGGTCCGTCGCCGGCCTCGTCGAGCTCGGGCAGGTACTCGGGCGCTGCCTGTTTCGCTGCGGTCGCTGCCTCGGCTTCTGCGATCTCCTGGGCCTCGAGCGCTGCCAGCTCTTCGGCGGGCGGCAGCTCCTCGCCCTCGGGTGCGACGACGAGCTTCAGCTCGGCGACGACGTCGGGGAAGACCTCGAACGCCACGGTGTAGCGGCCGATCCGCTTGATCGTGTCCATCTGCAGCTTGCGGCGATCGACGCGTAGCTTCTCCGCTTCCCAGAGCCGATCGGCGACGTTCGTCGCCGTGACCGAGCCGAACAGCGACCCTGTCGGGCCGGCGGTGACGTCGAACCGGAGCTCGAGCGCGTCGAACCGCGCTGCGATCGCGCGGGCCTCGTCCACGGACTTCGCTTCATGGCGTGCGCGCTGCTCGTCCCTGCGCTCCAGCTCCCGCTTCAGGCCCGGGGTTGCGAGCTCGGCGAGACCGCGCGGCAGCAGGAAGTTGCGCGCGTAGCCGCGGGCGACGTTGACGACGTCACCGCGCAGTCCCAGCGCGTCGACGTCCTGTTTCAGAACGACCTCCATCGCGCTTACTTGTCTCCGACGTAGGGGAGCAGGGCGAGTTCGCGCGCGCGCTTGACCGCGACTGCAACCTGACGCTGGTGGCGCCGGCACGCGCCGCTGATCCGGCGGTTGCGGATCTTGCCCTTCTCGGACACGTACCGCCGCAGCTCGTTGATGTTCTTGTAGTCGACCTCGTCGACCTTCGACTTGCAGAAGAAGCAACTCTTGCGGCGGCCTGGCCCGGTGGGTGCGCCGCGCTTTCTGCCCTGGGTGCTGCTGTTCCGATCGGATTTGGGTGCCGGCAAAGCTCTCTCCTTAGAACGGGATGTCGTCGTCGGCGCCCTGGAAGTCGGCGTCGCCGCCGCTCGACGCGCCTGCTGGGACGAATTGGTTACCGCCGCCGCTGTCGCCGGCGCTGTCGAGCTTGCTGTCGAGGAACTGGACGGACTGCGCGACGATCTCGACCTTCGAGCGCTTCGTTCCGTCCTGGGCCTCCCAGGACGACCAGTCCAGACGGCCGTCGACGCCGATGCGCCGTCCCTTCGCGAGGTTGTTCGCAAGCATCTCCGCCTGTGCGCCGAAGACCTTCACGTCGAAGAAGTTCGGCTTGTCGGACCAGTTGCCGCTCTGATCTTTCTGCCGTCCGTTCACCGCAACGCCGAGTTGCAGCACCGACGAGCCCGACGGAAGCGAGCGCAACTCAGGATCGCGCGTCAGCCGTCCAACGATCGTCACTCTGTTGATGTCACCAGCCATCGTTCAGCTCCTCTCCTAGGGTCGGGGACCCAGGCTACTCCGCGACCTGCGCGGTGTCATCGGCCGGCTCGGACGTGACCGGCTCGGCTGCCTCAATCGGCTCGGGCTCGGTCTCCGTCGCGACGGGCTCCGTCGCAGCCGGTTCGGAGACAGCCGGTTCGGAAACCGCCGGTGTCGGCGCGGGCGACTGTGCAGGCGCCTTCAGGCTGGCGCCCTTGACCCGCCGGTAGGCGCCGTGCCGCAGCACGCCGTCCGTGATCTTGAGCACCCGCGTGATCTCCGCCAGGGTCTCGGCGGGCGCGGTGAAGAGCAAGAGGTGGTAGACCGCTTCGCCCTTGTGGTCGATCTCGTACTCGAGGCGGCGTCGGCCCCACGGCTCGTGGCCGTCCCAGGTGCCGTTCGCGCCCTCGACCGAGGTGCGGATCCGCTGGATGATCTCATCGCCCCGCTCGTCGGTGAGCTCGGGGTCCAGCAACAGCATGATTTCGTAGTCGTTCAACGGCCCGAATTCCTCCTTCTCATGGACTGAATCGGCCCCGCCTCCTGAACGCCGTTTCGGGGACGGCGCGACGGGCGTGGCGAGAAGCGGCGGGAGTGTAGCATCGCCCGCGTGACCGGCCTGTGAAGCGCTTGCTCGCCCTCGCCGCCGGAGCATTCGGTGTGCGCGCGTGGCTCCGCCACCGCCGTCGGACCACGGCGCCGCCCGCCGACGAGCTCCGCGCCAAGCTCGCCGAGTCGCGCACCACAGTCGAGCCGGCGGGCGAGGCCCCGCCGCTCGCGGAGCCACCGCCGGTCGAGAAGCCGGAGCCGGTTGAGCCCGTCGAGAAGGCCGAGCCGGCCGACGACGTCGATGCGCGGCGCGCCGATGTGCATGAGCGCGCGCGCCGCTCGATCGACGAGCTCTCCTAGACCTAGAGAACGGCCGCGAGCAGCTCAGCCCGCTCCGGGTCCGTCAACCCACGGTTCGGAGCCCGCATGTCCTCCCGCATCGGCACGCCGCGTGCGACCGCGACCGCTTTCAGCGCGGCCAGGCGCGGGAACCGCTCGACCGTCGCCCGCAGCCTGCCTGCAGCGGTCGAGTCGCCGCTTCGGACCGCCTCGACGACGACCTCCGGGAACGCCGAGGCGAGCCCGGACACCGCCCCCGCGGCGCCCGCCGCGAGCCCTTCGCCGATCAGGGCTTCAGCTCCGATCAGGACGTCCAGCCCATCGAGCAGGTATGGCTCGACCTTGCTGAACGGAGCGTCGCTCACCTTCATTCCGACGACGTTGTCGACGGTCTCGCGCAGCCGCTCGACGACGGTCACGGGAATCGCATAACCGGAGGCCTTCTCGAGCTCGTAGACGTAGAACGGGAGTGGCGCGCAGGCACGGGCCGCCGCGGCGAAGTGAGCGAGCAGGGCGTCGTCGTCGAACTGGTAGTACGGCGGGGCGATCACCGCGACCCCCTCGACGCCGAGCTCGGCGGCGTACGCCGAGAGCGCTACGGTGTCCGCGGTTGTCTGCGCTCCGCAGTGGGCAAGCACCGGGAGAGGGCCTGCGGCGAAGCGGGCCAGCGCGGTCTGACGCTCGAGCCGTGACAGGAGGATGCCTTCGCCCGTCGACCCAAGGGCGAGTACACCATCGATGCCCCTCGTCGCCAGGAAGTCGAGATACGGCGCGAACGCCGCTTCGTCGAGTGCGTCTCCGCCGTCCCGGAGTGGCGTCAGGGCCGCGGCGATCGTCCTGGCGCTCACGGTGACGATCGTACTGGTGCCGCGTGCGCACGCGTCCGACCTGCTCGACCTGAATGCGACGGACGTCACGCTCGCGGTGCGAGGGTCGACGGCACTCGTCACGTATCGGGCACGCGGCGAGACCCGGCATGTGTTGGCGTGGGGCGCGGTCAACGCGTTGACACCCGACCCGAATGTGCCGCAGGTCCGGTTCCGGCACGACTACAGCGGTGGCTTGAGCACGCAGGGTCGTGCAGTCTGGCGGCGCTTCGGTCACCGGTGCGGTCGCTATGACGGCCCGCCGCTCGCCTATCTGGTCGCCGCCTGCAAGGCGGCCGACGGCTCGTACTGGGCGGTGCAGCGCTGGCAGCGCAATCTGCCCCATCGCGGCTTCGCGCCGTGGACGAGTTGGCAGCGCGCCCAGGAGTTGCGGCTTTCGCACTGGAGCGGGCCGCTCGCCCGTCTCGAGCTGTATGCCGACTGGGCTTTCGACGGCGCGGCCCACGGGATCTTCGGCCGCCTGGCGTACGGCGGCAAGCCGGTGCACGGCTTCCACACGACCTCGCAGGGCGCGCCGACCGACGGGTACGGGCGGAGTCTCTACATCGATACCCACGACTCGCCGTACGGGCCAGGCTGGGCGCGCGAGACGTCGATCGTGTTCCGCAACCCGACCGGAGCGTTCTGCTACTCGTTCTGGCCGACGCACGACGCGTCCCTGCCGGGCTCGCCGCCGCGACCGGCGGGCAACGGCAACCGCTACCGGATCAGCGTCGTCGGTCCGGGCGTGACCCCCGACGTCGTCGCCGAGACAACCGATCCCGGCGCGTGGGACCCCCGCGACCGGGCGAAGGTCGCGTGGGAACATCAACAGTTGCGGCTGTTCGATGAAGTGACTGCAGGCGACAAGTTCTGTGCGACGCAACATTGACGCCTAGCAAGACGAGGTATAGCATCGGTAGGTATGAGGGCCGAGTCGCTCAAAGGCCATCTCGACACGCTCGTGCTCGCAACGCTCGAAGCCGCGCCGTTGCACGGGTATGCGGTGATCGACGAACTGCGCGCCCGCAGCGAAGGCGCATTCGATCTCGCTGAGGGAACGGTGTATCCGGTGCTCCATCGCCTCGAGGCCGAAGGGCTGCTGTCGAGCACCTGGTCGACCGTGGGTGGTCGCAAGCGCCGGACGTACCGTCTGACCCGGCGAGGGACCAGGGCGCTCGCACGGAGGCGCGGCGAATGGCGTGGCTTCGCGCACGCCGTGGATGCGGTGCTCACATGACATACCTCTCCGAGCTTCGCGCCGAGTTGCGCTCGTTCGGGTTCGGCCGCCGGCTCGTCGAGCGAGTCGTCGCGGAGGTCGAGGATCATCTCCGCTGTGACCCGCAGGCCGAGCTCGGACTGCCCAAGCTCGTCGCCGAGCGATTCGCGCTCGAGCTCGGAGCCGCACGGACGCGCGTCGCTGCGCGTGCGAGCTTCGGCTCACTCGCGCTGGCCGCGCTCATCCTCCTCGGCGTGGCGCGTGCGATCGGCGCGGCGGGCGGCTATCCACCGTCTGCCGCACAGCCCTGGACCGTCGGCCTCAGCGGACTGGGCATGGTTGCGTTCGGCCAGATCGCGTTCGTCGCGGGCGTACTCACACTGGTACGTGGCCTACGCAGGGATCCGTCAGGCGCCGATCTCCGCCTGGTGCACCGGCGTGCGTTCGTCGCTCTTGCCGCCGGCGCGCTGACGAGCGGGTCGCTGCTCCTGCACGCACTCGAGCTGCGCCCGATGCCGAGCTGGTGGACACGGCTTGCGGTCGCCGGCGCGGCGGTGTCGTTCGTCCCGCTCGCGGCTGCGGCCGTCGCGCTCGTGCGAGCCGTGCGGATCGCACCGGCGCCGATCGGCGCCGCGGTCGGCTTGTCGGGTGACCTGCCGCGGCCGCTTCAGCGGCACGCGGCAGGTGTGCTCGTCTCCCTCGGCCTGCTCGCTGCCGGGTTCGTCACCGTCAGCGGCGCAGTCTTCGAGTCGAGCGGGGTCGAGGGTCTGGTCAGAGGCGCGATCGAGAGTGTCGGCCTGTTGGCGGGCGTCGTTGTCCTCGGTCGCGGGCTCGGCCTTCGCCGGTAGCGCCTAGCGTCCGCGCCGCCGGCGCCGAGCCGGCGGCGCTGTGGCGGTCTGGCGCATGCCCGACGCGGCGAACGCGGCGCCGTGACCGAGACGGACGGCGAGCTTGCCGACGTCCGTCTGCTGCTCCGGGAGCACGAACGTGACGCCCGTACCGCTCCGGCCTGCCCGGCCGGTGCGGCCGACACGGTGCACGTAGTCCTCGTCGGCCCTGGGCGGGTCGAAGTTGATCACGTGGGTGATGTCGTCGACATCGAGGCCGCGCGCAGCCACGTCCGTCGCGACGAGCGTCGAGACATGGCCCGATTCGAAACGCTTGAGCGCCCGCTCACGAGCGTTCTGCGAGAGGTTGCCGTGCATCGCGACGGCGCCGATGTCCCGACGGGCGAGCTTCTTCGCGAGCTTGTCGGCCCCGTGCTTGGTGCGCACGAAGACTAGTGCGAGTCCCCGGTCCGCCTCGAGCTGCTCGATCAGGCGGTCGAGCTTCTTGTCGTGAGTGACGGCGACGAACTCGTGCTCGATGTCGCCGGCCTGCCGCTCGACGGGAAGCTCGGCGCGGAAGCGTGCCGGATCGCTCGTGTATCTGTCGGCCAGCGCGCCGACAGCGCCTTCCAGTGTCGCCGAGAACAGCATGGTCTGCCGTGCGCTCGGGACGGTGCGCAGGATGCGGTCGACCTGCGGCTGGAAGCCCATGTCGAGCATCCGATCGGCCTCGTCGAGGACGAGGGCGCGGACACCCTCGAGCGAGATCAGCTTGCGCTCGAGCAGGTCGTTGAGACGACCGGGGGTCGCAATCAGGATGTGAGCCTCGCGCGCCCGCCGGGCCTGCGAGTCGACCGACTTGCCGCCGTAGACCGCGCAGACGCGAAGGCCCTTGGCTGCGGCAAGCGGTTGGATGTCGGCTGCCACCTGGGTGGCGAGCTCGCGGGTCGGGACGAGTACGAGCGCCGACGGCTTCCGGCCGCCGTTGTTCGCGCGCTCAACGAGCGGCAGCCCGAAGGCCAGGGTCTTGCCGGATCCCGTCGGCGACTGGGCGAGGATGTCGCGACCCGCGAGCGCGTCGGGGACGACGAGCTCCTGGATCGCGAACGGGGTTGTGATCTCGTGCTTGGCGAGAGCGCGCACGAGCGGCGCGCTGACGCCAAGCGTCTGGAATGTCTGTGACATTGGGTTCGACTCCTTTTTCTGAAACAGGGTTCGAGATGCGGAAAACTCGAACGCCTGCAAAGGAGGAACGAGAAGCCAGATCTCACGGCGCCATGAGGCGTCCGTGTGCACACCGTAGCAAGGGTATCGTCGCCGACCGTGGCAACCTTGCCTGCCGGAGCAGAGCTGCGTGTGCGCGGGCCGGCGACAGGTGACGCCGTGATCTGCGTCAACGGCGGCCGGAGCAAGCGCGTCGAAGGTACCTGGAGTGCCTCGCTCGAGTGGCTCGTCGATCGCCTCGCGCCGCAGTTTCCGTCTCTGCGTTTCGCCGAGGTGCGCTATCGCGTCAAGTCCTGGCAGCAGCTCGACTGGTGCATCGAGGACGCGCACGAGGCGATCGCCGCCGTCGCCGCGCCGCGGACGCTGATGCTCGGCTTCTCGATGGGCGGGGCGGTCTCGGCCGCGGTCGCCGGCGAGTCGGCGGTGGTCGGCGTGCTCGGACTCGCGCCCTGGCTGCCCGAGCGCCTGTCGCTCGCGGGTCTGCGGGGAAAGCGGTTCCGCGTTGTCCACGGTCGGCTCGACCGGGCGTTCCCGGGCGTGCCTGGTGTGGCACCGGGGAGCTCCCGCAACGGGTTCGAGCGTGCGCTTTCAGCGGGCGCCGACGGCGAGTACACGCTCCTCGCCGGTGCGGTGCACGGCGTCGCGCTGCGGGCTCCGTGGGGGGCGCCTGTGCCACTTCCTCGCTCGCAGAGCTGGTTGCACGTGTGCGCCGACGAGCTCGCCCGTTTCGCTGCCTGAGGCGCACGCTTCGTCACGGAACAGCGCCGACATCGTGCCGGTTTCCGAACGGACACTTTCGGGGCGCGCGAGCGGCGGCTACGAAGGAGGCACCTCGTCCACGTCAGATCGGAGCCGCCCATGAATCGAGTCTCAGCCCTCCTCGGCCTCGTGCTCGCACTGCTCGCCGTGCTTACCCCATCGGCTGTCGGCGCGTCGCCGGGAGTCGTCGTCAGCCAGGTGTACGCGGGCGGCGGCAACGCCGGCGCGACGTACGCGAACGACTTCGTCGAGCTCTTCAACCCCACCGCCGCAAGCGTCGATCTCAGCGGCTGGACGCTCCAGTACGCGAGCGCCGGCAGCACCAGCTGGTCGGAGACCCCGCTTAGCGGTTCGATTGCGGCGGGCCGGTCGTATCTGGTTCAGCTCGCATCGACTGCTGCGGTGGGTTCGGCGCTGCCGACGCCGGATGCGACGGGTACGACCAACCTCGCGGCATCGGGCGGCAAGATCGCGCTCGTCCAGGATGCGACTGCGCTCAGTTGCGGCGCGTCGCCCGGAAGCTGCGCCGCTGCCGCATCCATCCGTGACCTCGTCGGTTACGGCAGCGCCGGCGACTACGAAGGCACCGGCCCGGCGCCGGCGCTGTCGAGCACGACCGCCGCTCAGCGGAACGCTTCCGGGTGCACGGACTCCGGCGACAACGCGGCCGACTTCACATCCGCAGCGCCCGCGCCCCGCAACTCGGCATCGCCGGCCGTGACCTGTGCCGGCTCTCCGCCTCCGAGCGGCAGCGCGTCTCAGGGCGCACAGGTCGACGTCGACGTCCAGTCGCTGCTGTCGATCACCCTCGAGCGCTCGAGCCTCAGCTTCGGTCAGGTTCGGACCGGGACGGTGCCGTCGCCGCTCTCGGAGGCGCTGACCGTCACGGGCAACGTCGCAGCCGGCTACTCGCTCGACGTGCACCGGTCGGCGTTCGCGCCGGCCGATCTCCCGCTCGGCATCGCGACCAGCGCGCCGACGGGTGGTCAGCTCGGAGCAGGGCTCGCCGGCGGAGCGCGAGCCGGGATCCCCATTTCGCCTGCGGCCGACCTCGTGGTCGGGACGACGGCGGGTCCAAGCGCCGTGAACGGCGACGTCTGGCCGGCCACGCTCGGGTTCACGGCTGCGCTGCCGGCTGTGCCCGCGGGCCGGTACTCGGCGGCTGTCACCTTCACGGTCCTCAGCCGGTGAGAGGCGCCGCAACGCTCGCTGCGGCACTGACCCTGCTCGCTCCCGCCGTGGCGGGGGCGAGCAGGGAACCGGCGGCGCTCGCGATCGCTGCGTGGCCGGCGCGGGTCGTGCTCACGGCTCCCGGCCGTGCCACGATCCACGTCGAGAATCCCGGCGGCGACCCGGTCGTGATCGATGCGGCGCCGTCCGGGTATCGACTCGATCTTCACGGCCGCCCGCGGTTGGGGGCTGCCGGTGCGCTCGCCGCCTGGGTCCGGGTTCACCCGGCTCGGATCGCGCTCGCGGGGCGGTCGGCGGTGGAGCTGACGGTGACCGCGACACGAACCGCCGCGGCGCGGCCCGGCGACCACGCGCTCGTCGTCCTGCTCACGACGCGCCTACCGACGGGACGTGCGCTGCTGGCGCACCTGCGCATCGGAGTCGTGGTGGTGCTTCGCGTTCCCGGGACCGTGGTGCGGCGGTTGGCCGTCGGCGGCCTGCGCGTCGAACGGCACCGCCGACAGGTGCTCTTCGAGGTATCGGTTGCGAACCGCGGCAACGTGGACGAGTGGCTCCCGCGGCGGCGACTCGAGCTCAGGCTCGTCGGGCGCGGTCGGGTACTCGCGCGCCTGCACGGCGAACCAAGGCGACTGCTCGCCCGTACCCGCGGCCTTGTCGACGCGCGCTACGCCGGGCGCATCCGCGGGCCGCTGACGGTCGTCGTTGCGTTGACCGGGCCACGCCCCGGTGTGAAGGTGCTCCGGCGAACCTTCCGCATCAGGCTCTGACGCGCGGCCCCTCAGGCGACACGCGTGGTGAAGCGCTTCGTCACGTGCTGAGGCCCGACGGTGACACCGAGCACGACCTTGATCGCCGAGCCCGTGTGAGCGGTTGGCGGAACGATGAGCTTGCACGAAGCCCGCCCTGCGCGGTAGCCGCCGACTGCCCTGACCAGGCGTGAGCCTACGTGGGCGGAGCACGAGATCTTGGTCGGTCGGATCCAGGCGCCGGAGGTCGCGCGCACGACGGCGATCGATGCGACGAGCGCCTTTCCGCGTTTCGGCTTGGCCGGGGCGACCTCGGCGCGACGAGTCGCGAGCTTCGTCGTAGCGCTTGCGATCGAGGTCGAGACCGATGCGCTGTCGTTGGCGCTGTTCGTATCGGTCACCTGCGCGGAGGCGACGGACGCCTTGATCGTCTCGGCCCCGGCTGCAGTGGCGGTGAACGAGACGGTGAACGAGTCCGCTGCGCCGCCCGTGACGACGCCCGACGGGTGGCAGACGATCACCGTGCCGGCCGCCGAGCAGGTGCTCGGGAGGCTTGCAACCGTCAGGCCGGCCGGGATGACGAGCGTCAAGCCGACGTCGTGGGCCGAGGCAGTCCCGGTCGCGGCGAGGTGCGCCGTGTAGGACAGCGTCTGGCCGACGGTAGCCGTGGCCGGTCCGGCCAGCGTGACGGCGAGGTCGAGGGTTTGCGCGATCGGGGCTGGTGCCGGAACCGGAGCCGGGGGCGGCGGTGGTGGCGGGGGCGGTGGTGGTGGCGGGGGTGGCCCGGCGGTCGCGGTGTAGGTCGCCGTATACGTTGCGCTGCTCGCAGGGGCCGTCAGGTTGTGCGTCGCCGCGCCGCCATCCGACCAGGACGAGAAGTCGTAGCCGGCGCCGCCGAGCGACTGCGGTGTGGGAGCGCTCACGGAGTTGAGTGAGTTCGCGATCACTGTGCGGCTGAACGGCGTCTGCGAGCTCGACGCCCCGACGGCGAGCGTCATCGCGGTCGGCGCCGAGTGGAAGGTCAGCACGACGGTCTTCGGTTGCACCGAGACGCTGGTCGTCGTCGACATGTTCTGGCTGTCGGTCGCGGTCAGTTGCAGTTCGAGGAACGACGGGTAGTCGTGATCGGGGGCGTTGAAGAAACCGCTTGCGCCGGAGAACGTCTGCACGACGTGGACGTGGCAGGTGGTTGGTGTCGTGCAGTGGTGAATCAGGAGTGTCCATGAGAGTGCAGAGCCCGGAAGGGCGCCGTCCTCGGGATCGGTCGCGTGCCCGGAGAAATCGATCCGGTCGCCGACCGCGTACGTCAGCGACGACGACGGCGAATCGATCACCGGCACAGGTGGAGCGTCCACGGGCGGGGCGGGGGCCCAGCTGACGTGCGCCGCTGCAGCCCCTGTCGACTCGTAGTACTCGACCTTCACCTCGTGGCTCCCCGCGCCGAGCGCGATCGTGCCCGTCGAGGTGGACTCGGCCTGGTCCTGCCACCGGTCGATCACCGGTATTCCGTCGACCCACAGCCTGACGCCGTCGCTCGTCGAAGCCGTGAACGTGTACGTACCGGCCGCGAAGGTGAAGTTGCCGTCCCAGCGGGCCGAGAAGTGACCCGCGGTGATCGACGGGTCCGGGCTGCCCGATCCCCATGAGTCGTCGATCCCCAACTCGCAGCGGCTGAGTGCAGGCGAGCCGGCGAGGGTCGTGTTGTTGAAGTAGTCGACATGGAAGGATCCGGCCGAGCACGTCGAGCTCTGATAGCTCAGGCGGTGAATCGTTCCCTCGTCGAAGTCGACGTAGAAAAGATCGCCGTTCGGCCCTGCCTCGAGGTCGACCGGGAAACCGGCTGGGCTGTCGAACGTCTGGATGTTCGACGGGTCGGGCAGGCCGTTCGCGCCGGGCATCATCGCCCAGATGCAGGCGCGCGAGTGGTCGCCGAAGAAGAGTGCGCCGTTGTACGCCGCGGGGTACGACCCGCCGGCGTAGAACGAGATCGCAGAGATCACCGAGCCGTTCGCGGTCGAGCAGTTGTCGCCGGTGACGACGTGGTTCGCGTGGTTGTAGGTGTAGTACGGGGACACGACCGATGACGGCGTCGCGTAGAGAGGCGCGCAGGCGTTCAGGCCTGCGGCCTGGAACCCTGGCATCGGGTCGTTGCCCTCGTAACAGGGCCAGCCGAAGTTGACCATGCTCGCAGTCGACGTGACGCGATCGATCTCCTCCCAGGTGTCCTGGCCCACGTCGCCGATCCAGACCTCGCCGGTGCCGGGCCGGAAGGTGAACCTGAACGGGTTCCGCATGCCGTAGGCGAGGATCCGCTTCGCGTTGTCGTTGCTCGCGGCGATGTTCGGATTGTCGCTGGCCGCGGCGCCCGTCGCAGGGTCGATCCGCAGCAGTGCCCCGTCCAGAGAGACGGGCTCGCCGGCCGGACGCCGGACGCTCTGGCTGCGGAGCGAACCGCCTTCCGCGGTCGGCGGCGTCTCGGTGCCGCCGGCACCGGCCGGTGGGTCTCCGCACGGGTTCTTCGCCGTCGGCGAGCCGCTGCCGCCGCCGGCCTGGCCGTAGTCGATGAAGGTGAAGCTGGCGCCCTCGCCCGAGCTCACGTAGAGCTTGCCGTCAGGCCCGAAGTTCAGATCCCCGACCGAATGGCTCGGGAACTGGCCGCACCAGCCCGTCGCGAGCAACGTGGTCGACGCGGTGACCGAGTTACCCGACAGGGTGAGACGCACGAGCTTTGCCTGCACGGGGCAGCCGTCGGTCGTCGGGCCTGGGGGCGACGGACAGTCGTCGTTCCAGACCGGCGCCGTTTGGCCGGGCGGTGCGTCGTAGGCGTACAACGCGTAGACGTACGGGCTCGCGGGGAAGTTCGGATCGAGCGCGAGCCCGAGGAACCCACGGTCCCAGTAGTCGTCGGTCTCGGTGCGGAAGTCCGCGATCTGCGTCGGCGTGGAATCGCTCAGGCTGTCGAACTCCTCGAGCAGGCCGCTCTTCTCCGCCACGAAGACGCGTCCGTCGGAGGCGAAGCGAACTGCGGTCGGGAACGTCAGCCCGCTGATCGCGACCTGGTCCTGGAAGCCTGCGGGCAGCGTCGGAACACCGGCGGCCTGCGGGGCGGCGTGGGCGGCATTGCTGCCGAGGAAGGGCGAACGCTCGCTCCACGACACAGCCAGGACGGCGAGCGCCACCGCACCGAGCGCTGCACGGCGAAACCACACCCTCCGTCTCTCCCGGCCCGCAGCCATCCTCTCCCCCCTCCAAACGACCCCCGTCGCCCCTATGTCTAGCTGAGGCTGTCACCGTTCGTGCCCGACTTACGGCTTGTTTCCGCCCACCTCGGTCTAGGCCTCGGACGGAGCGGCCCCGGAGTCGAACCGGGCCAGCGTGGGGCTGCCACGCCTCACCGGTTTTGAAGACCGGTTGGGCCACCGGGCCCGTGCCACTCCAAGGCGCGCCATTCAAGCAGAGGTCGAGTCGCGACCGCCTGCGCGCCGGAGTGTGCGCACGTCGCCGCGGCGGAGCGTCAAGCCGTCTGCGTCGAACCGCTCGAGGAGAAGCTGCGCCGTCCTGCGGCCCACGCCGAGCGCGTCCCGGAACGACGCCAGCGTGATCGGCTCGAGCGTCGCCAATGCAGCCTGGCCGCGGTCGTAGAGCTCGTTCGAGACGGCGAAGCCGTCACCGACTCGGTGCAGCCGTCCTTCTTCCTCGAGGAAGGCCCCGAGCCGCCGGTCCTCGAGCCTGCCGAATCCGTCCTGCGCCAGCTGCCGCTCGAGCTCGGCCGCCGCCTCGGCCTGCTCGCCAAGGCCTGCCGCGGCGCCCGGAAGGTAGAGCTTCGCGCCGCGACGCTCGACCTCGAGCAGGTTCGCAACATGGGGTGTCCATGCCTCGGCCGGCAGCAGCTCGGCGAGCGGGAGGCCCGGATCGAGCGGGCTGATCTCGCGCTGGGCAGCGAGGCGCTTCTTCACGCTTGCGCGGAGCTCGGCGAGCCAGCCCTCCGAGAAGTAGTGCTCGCCTGCGGCGCGGACTGTCGCCAGCCCGGCCGCCAGCTCGCCCGGCTCGAGCAGGCCGCGTGCTTGCAGCTCGCGGCCGCTGATCGGTTCGTGGACGAGGGCTTGCACGATCTCCGCGGGGGTGCCGCTCGAGAGCACCTCGAGTCGTTCTGGTTCGAGTCGCCTCGGCGGCGACGGGTCGAGCACCACCCCGCCCGCGACCGTCGTCTCGGTCCGCAGGATCACGTGGTCGCCGCGCGCGGCGACCACCCGCTCGGCAAGCCGGAGTTGGGCGAACGTGCCGCTGCGAACCACCCGTGCCGCGGTCGCGGTCGTGCCGACGTGGACGGTCACGGCTGCAGGGATGTCGTCGAGCGGCGTCAACTCCACGTCGAGCCGGTAGGACACCGGGTAGTGCCCGGGCGTGACGAGCACGTCGCCGCGTCGGAGATCGGTTCGCTCCAACCCGGGGAGGTTGACCGCGACGCGCTGGCCGGCGTCGGCGCGCTCAACGGTGGCGTCGTGCACCTGCACGCTTCGCACGCGGACGGTCCGGCCCGAGGGCTCGCTGCGCAGCAGGTCGCCGGCGGCGATCGTTCCGGCCCAGAGCGTTCCGGTCGCGATCGTCCCGACGCCGCGGAGCGTGAACACGCGGTCGACGTAGAGGCGTGTCGCCGCGTCCGGGCGTCGCTCTGCCACCTCGATGCGCGCGAGCGCGGCGCGCAGTTCGTCGAGCCCGGTCCCGGTCTTCGCCGAGACCGCCATCACCTCACTGTCGGGCACGAGCTCCTGCGCCTCGTCGAGCGCGAGTGCCAGGGTCTCGGCATCGACCGCATCGGCCTTCGTGACGGCGACCACTCCGCGGTCGACGCCGAGCAGCCGCAGCACCGCAAGGTGCTCGAGTGTCTGCGGGCGAGCCCCCTCCTGGGCGTCGATGACGAGGAGAAAGAGGTCGATCCCGGTGGCGCCGGCAATCATCGTGCGGACGAAGCGCTCGTGGCCGGGGACGTCGACGAGTGAGAGACGCCGACCGTCCGGAAGCTCGAGCGGGGCGTAGCCCAGGTCGATCGAGATTCCGCGCCGCTGTTCCTCGGGCAGGCGATCCGTGTCCTTGCCCGTCAGCGCCCGCACCAGCCGGGTCTTGCCGTGATCGATGTGGCCCGCGGTGCCGACCGTCAGCGGCATGAGCGCACCGCCGCGGCGACGGCAGCCAGCTCGTCGTCGGCGAGCGTCCGGCAGTCGAGTAGAAGCCTGCCGTCGCGAACGATCCCGATCACCGCGGGATCGCACGTGCGGAGCTTCGCGGCGAGCGATTCGTCGACCGCGCAGGCGAACGACTCGAGCTCCGCAAGCGGCAGCGCGCCACCTCCGACGCGGCTCACCGTCTCCTCGACGTCGGCGCCGACGCTCGCTGCGAGCCGCTCGGCGCGAGCGCGGACGACCGCGGGCTGCTCGCGCAACATCCGCAACACGGGAACTTCGCGCAACGCGCGTTCAGGGTCGAGGTAGAGCAGCAGCGTTCCCTCGAGCGCGGCCAGGCCCAGCTTGTCGATGCGCAGCGCCCGGTGCAACGGATGCCGGCGGAGCCGTTCGATCAAATCCGCGCGGCCGACCACGACACCGGCCTGCGGGCCGCCGAGCAGCTTGTCGCCGCTGAAGCAGACGAGGTCGGCTCCTGCGGCGAGCGCTGCGCGCGCGGTCGGCTCATCGGCGATCTCCGTGAACGCGCCCGATCCCAGGTCGTCGAGCAGCGGGACCCCGAGCTGCCCGGCGACAACGGCCAGCTCAGTGGGGGCGGGGCGTTCGGTGAAGCCGACCACGCGGAAGTTCGACTGGTGGACGCGCAGCAGCAGCGCCGTCTCCGGACCGGACGCGTCGAGGTAGTCGGCCGCGCGGGTTCGGTTCGTCGTCCCGACCTCGACGAGGCGCGCTCCCGATCGGGTGAGCACATCGGGGATGCGGAAGCCGTCGCCGATCTCGATCAGCTCGCCGCGCGAGACGAGCACCTCGCGCCCCTCGGCGAGTGCGGCCAGTGCCAGCAGCATCGCCGCAGCGTTGTTGTTGACGACGATCGCCGCCTCGGCCCCGGTCAGCCGCCGCAGGACTCCGGCCACGTGATCCTGTCGTGAGCCGCGAGTGCCGTCGATCAGGTCGTACTCCAGATTCGAGTAGCCCTGGGCGATCTCCGCCACCCGGCCGGCCGCCGCCGCCGAGAGCGGTGCGCGGCCCAGGTTGGTGTGCACGAGAACCCCGGTTGCGTTCAGGACACGTCGCAGAGCCGGGCGGTGCGCTGCAGCAAGGCGCTCCTGCAGGCGTTCTCTGAGGTCGCCGGGGTCGGCGCCCGACCTGATCTCCTCCCGTGCTGCAGCGAGCAGTTCCCGCGCCGCGGCGACCGCGAGCGCATCGCCGCTCTCCCGTGCGAGTTCGTCGACCGAGGGAAGATCGCGCAGCTCCACGGCTGCCACGATAGTCCGCCGTCGTCGCTGCTTCACTGTCAGTGTGAAACGGGGGATTCTCGTCGCGGCCGGGCTGATCGTGCTCACCGCAGTCGGGGCAACCGTCGCCCGGGCGATCCAGTACGACGGCGCGGCGAAGCCCGGCGTCAGCGTGCTCGGCATCGACGTCGGCGGCCAGTCCCGCGCCGAGATCGAGCGGGACCTTGCCTCTTGGTCGAAACGCCCGGTGACGATTCGCGCCGGAGGGCGCTCCTACCATGTCCCGCGCGGCTGGCTCGTCTCGGTCGACGCTCGCGCGACGTCGAAGCGCGCTCTCAGCGCAGGCTCTCCAGTGGCGCTCGTCGTGCCGTCGCACGACGAGGTGACGCCCGTTCTCGCCCGCGCCGGTGGAGCAGCGGACGTGCTGCGTGAGATCGGTCGCGCCGAGCGGCCGGCAGTCTCGGCGTCGGTCGCGCTTCGGGGCACGACCGTGGTCGTCTCACCGGCGAGGGTCGGACGCGAGCTCGATCGTGCTGCGCTCCTCGAGCTTCTCGGCGGCGACGCGAGCACGGTCGACGCGCCGTTCTCCGACGTGCAGCCCGCGATCCTCGATCCAGCTGCGCGCAGCGCCGGCTCCACCGCGCGCGTGTTGCTCGATCGTCCGGTCGCGCTCGCCTACCACGGTGCACGGCTCGGCTCGCTCACGCCGATCCAGCTCGCACGGTCGCTGCGTATCAAGGCGCGGAAGCACCGCTACGCGGTCGCGTTCGATCCCGAGGCGCTCGCACGTCTCGTTCGCCCGCGAGTCGGACGGTGGACCGTGCACGCGCACAACGCGCAGTTCGCAGTCGCCGGCGAGAGCGTGCACGTCGTCCCGTCACGCCCGGGCCGCGATGTCGATCCGCAACGCCTCGCCGCGACGGTGACGGCGGCCGCCCACGACGACGGAGGGGCTGCCGAGGTCGAGCTCGGTCCGCGTGACCCAGATCTGACGACAGCCGACGCGGATGCGCTCGGCATCCGCCAGAAGCTCGTCTCGTACACGACCCAGATGGGCGAATCGTCGTCGAACCGGATCCACAACGTGCATCTGATGGCCGACTTCATCGACGGCACGGTGATCGAACCGGGCGACGACTTCTCCTTCAACGACGTGGTCGGCGAGCGGACCGCCGAGCGTGGCTTTCTCGAGGGCCAGGAGATCATCGGCTCGCTCGTGCTCCCATCGATCGGCGGTGGCGTGTGCCAGACCGCGACGACGTTGTTCAACGACGCCTTCGAGCTCGGCCTGCCGATCCTCGAGCGCACGAACCACAACCTCTACCTCTCGCACTACCCGATCGGCCGTGACGCCACGGTGTCGTGGGGCGGTCCGGACTTCAAGTTCCGCAACGACCTGAAGCACGGACTGCTGATCAAGACGTCGTACACGAACTCGACGCTCACGTTCACCTTCTACGGGACGAACGAGCATCGCCGGGTCGTTGCAACGACGGGGCCGCAGACCAACTGGACCGGCCCCTCGATGAACTACGCCGTCGACCCGCGGGCCCCGCGTGGCTCGGTCAAGGTCGTCGCAGGCACCGGCGAGCAGGGCTTCGACGTCACGGTCGGCCGGAAGGTGTACGACGCGCAGGGCAAGCTCCTGCAGAGCAACACGTTCCGCTCGCACTACATCCCCGACAGCCCGACCACCGTCTACGGCCCCGGCAGGACACCGCCCGGCCCCTACATCGTCATCCCCTCGACGATCTAGCGCGGCGCTGCTCGAAGTGCGCGAGCACGACGCGCACCGCGTCGTCGGGGTCATCCGTGACGTGCAGGAGCGCAAACTCCTCGTCGGAGATCATCCCGTCGGTGAGCAACTCGCCCTTGATCCAGTCGATCATCTCGCCCCAGTAGTCCGAGCCGAACAGGACGACCGGGAAGTTCTCGATCTTGCCGGTCTGGATCAGCGTCAGCGACTCGTACAGCTCGTCGAGCGTGCCGAACCCGCCCGGGAAGATCACGAATCCTTCCGACGGACGCACGAAGCACACCTTGCGTGCGTAGAAATGGTCGAACGTGAACGAGATGTCGAGGTACGGGTTCGAGCCCTGCTCGTGGGGCAGTTCGATGTTGAATCCGACCGACAGGCCGCCGCCCTCCTGCGCGCCGCGGTTCGCAGCCTCCATCACTCCGGGGCCGCCGCCGGTGACGACCGCCCAGCCCGCCTCGGCGAACGTGCGCCCGACGGCGCGCGCCCACGCGTAGGGCTCGCTGCCATCGTGGACACGGGCGGAGCCGAACAGGGCAACTGCGGGCCGGTCGATCTCGGCGACCTTCTCGAAGCCGGCGCGGAACTCCGCGGCGATCCGCGCGACGGACTCGTCGATGTCGGATGTGCCGGTATCGAGGATCTTGCGGTCGTCGGTCACGAGACGCGACTACGCGGCACGTGGGCGGCGATCATCCCGATCGCGAGCGCGACAGCCGTGGCTGCGTAGAGGGCGTACACGATCAGCGCCTTCGAGCGACCGCCGCCGACCCGCAGCCAGCGAGCCGACCGCCAGATCGCGCCACCGTCCAGAATCCCGACCGGGATCAGGTTGATCAGGTTGAGGAAGAAGCCGGTATAGCCGAGCGCCAGGAAGAGGTCGGAGCCGTTGGCCCGCCCGATCAGATAGCAGACGAGTGCGGCGACGCCGCCCAGGATCGGCCCGGCCAGCGCGATCCGGGCCGTCTGCCAGGGGTTCCCGCGTGAGTACTTCACGTACGCGCCAAGGAACGGGATGAACACGGGCAGCTTCGGGTTCAGGCCCTCGCGTTTCGCCTCGAGGTAGTGGCCCAGCTCGTGCAGCAGGATCAGCAGGACGAAGCCGACCGCGAACTGCCAGCGGAAGAAGAGCATGTAGAGCCCGACGGCGAGGAAGATGCTGCCGAACTTGACGAGCACGAACGAGAACTTCGCAAGCGCGATGGCGCCCGCGATGATCGGACCGAACAGACGGCGCAGCGCCCCGCGCCAGTCGCGCCCACGCGGATGAATCGGGTCGTAGTCGCGAAGGTCGTCGTAGCTCATGAGCCTCGTCCGATCCACTCTTCGCCGCCCGAGTAGACCTCCTTCTTCCAGAGCGGCGCACGTTCCTTGAGGCGGTCGATCGCATCCTTGCACGCGGCGAGCGCGTCGGCTCGGTGCGGCGCCGATACGGCGATCACGACGGAGGTACCGCCGATCTCGACGCGCCCAGTGCGATGGTGGATGGCGATCGCGCAGAGCTCGTAACGCTCCTGCAGCTCACGCGCGATCTCCTCCATCACCTGCTCGGCCATGCCCTCGTAGGCCTCGTAGTCGAGATGAACGACGTCGCGGCCACGTGACTCGCTGCGTGTCGTGCCGGTGAAGGTGGCGATCGCGCCCGCACGGTTGTCGCGCACCTCGCCGATCGCATGGTCGAGTGAGAGCTCGTCCTCACTGAGTAGGAACGCGCCGCCCGAGACCGGTGGGATCAGCGCGACCTCGTCGCCGGCCTCGAGCACGTGCTCGGGCGACGCGTAGCTCTTGTTCACGGCGTACAGCAGCCCTCTCGGTTCGTCGCCGAGCGAGAGCGCCGGCCAGACGTCGGCCACCGTCGCAGCCACGATCTCGCGGCGCGACCAGCCCGCCCGTTCGCGCAGGCCGGCGAAGAGCCGCACGGTGACAGTCACGGCCGCAGAGTAACCGTGGACGGGCGCACGTAGGATCCGGGCGTGGCGGCCACCGACCGACGGGAGACTGAATCGGGGATCGAGGTCAAGCCGGTCTACACCTCGAAGGACGTCCACGGCGCAGACGATCTGCCCGGCGAGTATCCCTATACCCGCGGCCCGTACCCCGACATGTATCGCGGCCGGCCGTGGACGATCCGGCAGTACGCCGGCTTCGCCTCCGCCGAGGAGTCGAACGAGCGCTACCGCTACCTCCTCGAGCGGGGCCAGACCGGATTGTCGATCGCGTTCGACCTGCCCACGCAGCTCGGCTACGACTCGGACGACCCCCGCGCGCTCGGCGAGGTCGGGCGCACGGGCGTGGCGATCGACTCGCTCGCCGACATGGAAGTGCTGCTCGACGGGATCCCACTCGCCGAGGTCTCGACCTCGATGACGATCAACGCTCCGGCCGCACTGTTGCTGTTGCTCTACGAGCTGGTGGCGGAGCAGGCGGGAATCCCGGCCACCGCGCTGCGCGGGACGGTGCAGAACGACATCCTCAAGGAGTACATCGCGCGCGGCAACTACATCTTCCCCCCGCGGCCGTCGATGCGTCTGACGACGGATCTGTTCGCGTACTGCGCCGAGCGGATTCCGTCGTGGAACACGATCTCGATCTCCGGCTATCACATCCGCGAGGCTGGTTCGACCGCGGTCCAGGAGCTCGCGTTCACGCTCTCGAACGGGATCGCCTATTGCGCGGCGGCGGTCGAGGCCGGTTTGTCGCCCGACGATTTCGGCGCGCGTGTGTCGTTCTTCTTCAACGCGCACAACGACTTCTTCCAGGAGGTGGCGAAGTTCCGGGCTGCGCGCAGGCTCTGGGCCCGCATCATGCGCGAGCGGTTCGGTGCCACGAACCCGAAGGCCGTCGCGCTGCGCTTCCACGCCCAGACGGGCGGTTCGACGCTGACCGCGCAGCAGCCGGAAAACAACATCGTCAGGGTGGCGGTGCAGGCCCTGTCGGCGGTGTGTGGCGGCGCGCAGTCGCTGCACACGAACTCGTTCGACGAGGCGCTCGCCCTTCCGACGGAGCGTGCGGCCACCATCGCGCTCCGCACCCAGCAGATCCTGCAGAGCGAAGCCGGGACGACGGACGCCGCGGATCCGCTTGGGGGCTCGTTCTACATCGAGGCGCTCACCGACGAACTCGAGGCTCGCGCGTGGGAGTTGATCGAGCGGGTCGATTCGCTCGGAGGTGCAGTCGAGGCGATCGACCGGGGCTTCGTCCAGGGTGAGATCGAGAGCGCCGCGTTCCGCTGGCAGCAGGAGGTCGAGAGCGGCAGCCGCGTGATCGTGGGTGTGAACGAGTACGTGGCCGGATCGGAGACACCGATCGAGCTGCACGCGATCGACCCTGCCGGTGAGCAGCGACAACGTAAGCGGACGGCGCGCGTTCGGGCCGAACGCAGCCCGGAGGCTGCGGCTGCGGGCATCGCGGCCGTGCGCGACGCCGCCCGAGGCACGTCGAACCTACTGCTGCCGATGCGCGACGCGCTGCGAGCACGCTGCACGATCGGCGAGATCTGCGATGTGCTCCGGGAAGCGTGGGGCATGTACGACCACGAGCGCGCGCCGAGCTGATCGCCGGTGGTCGAGCTGGGCGAGATGACGGCGACGCGCCCGCAGGGGCAGTGGGCGCTCGCGTGGCGGCGGCTCAAGCGCGACCGGCTCGCAGTTGGCTGCGGGATCCTGCTTCTGGTCATCCTGTTCGCGGTCGGGCCTGGCGCGCGGATCTACGCAAAGGCGATCGGGCACGGACCGAACGATCTCTTCCCCTACTCGGTGAGCGTCGGGCTCCGGCCGGCCGGGCCGTTCACCGTCACCTATGCCACGGCACGGCTCGCAGACGACCAGCCGTTCGCGTTCCATCACACCCCGCCGCCGAACGGCACCCCGAAGACGCTGCTGCTGCTCGGTGCCGACAGCCAGCTCGGCCGCGACGAGTTCCTCCGCATCCTCTACGGCGGCAGAGTCTCGCTCGAGGTTGCGATCGGCGCGGCCCTGCTCGCGCTCCTGATCGGCGTCATTCTCGGCACGCTCGCCGGGTACTTCGGCGGCCTCGTCGACGGAGTCATCTCGCGTTTCACGGAGCTCGTGATGGCGTTTCCCCTGCTGCTCTTCCTCGTGATGATCGGCAGCCTGTTTTCGTACGGGCTGACGCGCTGGACGTTCGGCGGCCTACTCAACGACGGTGTCTTCCAGCTGATCCTGATCATCGGCGCGTTCACGTGGTTCTACCCGGCGCGCATCGTCCGAACTCAGATCCAGTCGCTGCGCTCCCGGGAGTTCGTCGAGGCTGCGCAGATGGTCGGGGCGAAGGACTCGCGCATCATGCGGACGCACCTCTTGCCGCACGTCGTGCCGTCGCTCCTCGCCTACGGGACGCTGCTGGTTGCGACCAACGTGATGATCGAGGTCGGTGTCACGTTCCTCGGCGCCGGGATCAGATTGCCGACGGCCAGCTGGGGCACGCTGCTCGCCCAGACCTGGGGCTCGATCCTGAGCCCGAATCCGTACAACCCGGCGACGACGCAACCGTGGCTGACGCTGTGCCCGTCGCTCGCGATCTTCGTGACGGTGTTCGCGCTCAACCAGTTCGGAGAAGGACTGCGCGAAGCGACCGACCCGCGGGGGGTGAGGTGATCGGATGATGGTCGGCTACGTCGCCCGCCGCCTCGGTGTCGCCGTGATCCTGCTCTGGATCCTCTCGGTGATCACGTTCGCGATCTACCTGAAGGTGCCCGCGGACCCCGCCGGCTTCCTCGTCGACATGCAGCACGCCTCGCCCCAGCAGATCGCGAACGCCCACCATCTGCTCGGCACCGACCAGCCCGCGATCGTGCAGTACGGGAAGTACATGGAACGGCTCCTGCACGGCGACTTCGGCACGTCGTGGGCGACGATCAGCTTCTTCGGCGGGTCGACGACGGGGTCGCCGGTCGGTCCCATGGTCGGACGGGCCGCTCTCGTCACCGGCTCGCTGCTACTCGGCGGGTTCGTGCTGATCCTCATGGTCGCGATTCCGCTCGGGGTCTTCGCCGCGACGCGGCCGCGTTCGTTCGCCGACCGGTTGTCGGTCGCGCTCGGCATCGCCGCGATCTCGACGCATCCGCTCGTCGTCGGCTTGCTGCTGCAGTTGTTCGTCGGAAACCGGTGGAAGCTGCTGCCGGCTTCCGGGTACTGCACGCTCGCGAAGCCGTCGGCACGCGTCGTGGCGGAAGCCGCCCGTTCCGCACCGTCGGGAACGCCCCTTCCCTGTGGCGGTGCCGGCCAGTGGGCGTGGCACCTGATGCTCCCGTGGCTCACCTTCGCGCTCTTCTTCGTCGCGCTGTACATGCGGATCGTGCGTGCGCGCATGCTCGAGGTGCTCGAGGAACCGTGGGTGAGGACTGCTCGTGCCAAGGGCGCATCGGAGGCACGCGTCATTCGCTCGCACGCGCTGCGAAACGCGATCGCGCCGATCGTGACGATGGTGGCGATGGATGCGGGCACGGCGATCGGGGTCGCCATGTATGTCGAGACGGTCTTCGGCCTGCCGGGGCTCGGCAGGACGATGATCCGTGCGCTCGCCGGCCTGCAGGGCTACGACTTACCCGTGATTCTCGCGATCACACTCGTCTCCGCGTCGGCGATCATCGTGCTCAACCTGATCGCCGACCTGGTGCTGCTGGCGATCGACCCGACAGTCGCTCGGCGCTCCCTGACCGGCACCTCCCGGTTCTCCGGACGTGCCGTGTGAAGATCCTGATCGTCTCGCAGATGTATCCGGGGCCGGCCGATCCCGACCTCGGAGCGTTCGTCGCTCAGCAGGAGCGGGCGCTTCGCGACCGCGGCCACGAGGTCGCACTCGCCGTCCTCGACCGGCGTGCGGGCGGGAAGGCGCGCTTCCTCGAGTTGCGGCGGCGCGTGCGAGCAGCGGCCACGCCGGACGTCGTGTGGGCGCACTTCCTGGTGCCGTCCGGGCTGTTCGCGGCCGAGGTCGATGCACCGCTCGTCGTCACCGCTCACGGCCGCGACGTTCGCAACATCGGCTCCGTGCCGGGCGTCGCACGGTTGACCCGGCGCGTCGTACAGCGTGCTGCGACCGTGATCGCGGTCTCCGACTACCTGCGGCGTGAGCTCGAGGAACGCCTGCCGGACGCGCGAGGGAAGACCGAGGTGATCGACTCGGGCGTGGATCTGGAACGGTTCGACGGGGTCTCCCCGGCCGCCGCGCTCCAGCATCCCGCGTTCGTGCACGTCGGCTCGCTGACGAATCGCAAGAACGTCATCCGGCTCGCCGATGCCTTCGCCCAGCTCAGCCGCGGCTCGCTGACGTTCGTCGGCGACGGGCCGCTGCGGACGAGACTCGAGGGGCGCAACCGAGTGCGCGTCGTCGGCCGGGTTCCGCACGACCAGATCCCCGGCTGGCTGAGCGCCGCCGACGTCGTGTGCGGACCCGCGTTGATCGAGCCGTTCGGCCAGGCGCTGCTCGAGGCGATGGCCTGCAGCCGTAGCGTCGTCGCGACTCGTATCGGGGGCCCGCCGGAGTTCGTGACGGCCGATGCGGGCGTGCTCGTCGATCCGCTCGATCAGGCAGAGCTGGCGCGCGCCCTCGAGGTGGCGGCGTCGCTGCCGTCGCCGAACCCCGCCGCGCGCGTCGCGGCGGAGCCGCACGATCTCAGGACGCAGGCCGCTCGGGTGGAGGAGGTTCTCGTGCGAGCCGTTCGAGATCGGCGAGTCTGACCTCGACGAGCGGCCGGATCGAATCGGCGAGCCCGTGCTCCGTCGCGAGTGCCAGGGCCTGCTCGTAGCTCGCACGGATCTTCAGCGGCGAAACCCCCTGCTTGAGGCGGTTGTCGCCGGTCACCAGCAGGTCGTGGATCTTCTGGCGCACGTCGTCGTCGGTCACGCGCATAAGCTAGTCCGCGATGGGGGCGAGGTCGAGGGCGCGGAAGCTGAAGGTCGTGATCGCCGACGACCACCGCATGTTCGCGGAGGCGCTGACCGCGATCCTCTCGACCGACGCACGGATCAACGTCGTCGCGCAGGCCGGAGACGGACGCGAAGCGGTCGAGCTGGCGCGCGAGCTTCGCCCGGACGTCGTCGTGATGGACGTCGCGATGCCTGTGATGGACGGAATCGATGCGACGCGCACGATTCGCGCCGAGCTGCCGGACACGGCCGTCGTCGTCGTGACGGGCTCTGCGGCGACCAGCGACGTCGCGCGTGCCCGCGCCGCGGGTGCGTCGGCGTACGTGACCAAGGATCAGATCGCCGAGGATCTCGTGCACGCGATCCTCGAGGCCGGAGGACGCTAGTCCCGGCGGGCTACAATCCGGCCGCATGCTGCCGTTCTTCGCTGTCGTCCACGTCTTGCTCTCCGCGGCCCTCGTCGGGCTGATCCTGATGCACTCGGGCCGCGACTCGGGGCTCGCCGGGATGGGCTTCACCCCGCAGTCGCAGGGTGGCACGCACATCGTCGAACGCAACCTCACCCGGCTGACGCTCCTGTTCGCGGTGCTGTTCTTCCTCAACACCGTGCTGCTCTTCCGGCTCCTGCAGTAGGCGCGCCTTAGACTCAGGAGCGTGCAGCTTGCGCGGCTCCATCACGTCACGTGCGTGTGCTCGGACGCGCAGCAGACGCTCGACTTCTACCGCGGCGAGCTGGGCTTCACACTCGTCAAGAAGACGGTCAACTTCGACGACCCGCACAGCTATCACCTCTACTTCGGCGACGCCGTCGGCACGCCCGGGACGCTGCTTACCTTCTTCGAGTGGCCGCGCGCCGAGGCCGGACGAATCGGACGCGGCACGCTCGATTGGCTCGGTCTTGCGACCCCCGCTGTCACGGCGCCGACCGAGCTCGCCGATCCCGATGGCCTCTCTCTTCGGCTCGAGCCCGCTGCCGAGCCGGCGCTGCACGCCGTTGCCGTCGTCGGCAACCCCGATCTGTACGCCGGCCTCTTCGAGCCGGATCGACAGCTCCTGTTCGGAGATCCGCTCGAGGAGCCGGCGCTGGTCGGGCCGGGGACGACGCACCACGTCGCCTGGCGGGCCGACGACGACGCGCAGCTTCAGGAGTGGCAGGAGCGGCTGGCCGGGCTCGGTCTGCGCCCTACGCCGGTGCAGGACCGCAAGTACTTCCACTCGGTCTATTTCCGCATGCCGGACGGGATGCTGATCGAGATCGCGACCGACGCGCCGGGGTTCATGGTCGACGAGCCGCGCGAGTCGCTCGGTACCTCGCTCGCGCTGCCGGAGTGGCTGGAGTCGGAGCGGGCGACGCTCGAACGGGAGCTCGCACCGATCGAGTGACGAACGGCGCGCGGCTACACTGGGCCCGCTCTCAGGCGCTGGTGGCGGAATTGGTAGACGCGCTAGGTTGAGGGCCTAGTGGCCGCAAGGCCGTGGAGGTTCAAGTCCTCTCCAGCGCATCGAGCCGTCCCTGCGAGAGTGGGGCGGCTTGCCTTCCGCCTGCCGAGTTGACGGCGTCCGCAGGAGTCTCTACTCTGACGGCGAACACACGTTCGTCCCCGACGTCGAGATTCGGAGGAACCATCCGGTGCTCACCGCCCGCCAACAGGAGATCTGGAACTACCTGGTCGAATACGTCGACCGGCACGGCTACCCGCCGACCGTTCGCGAGATCGGCGAGCACGTCGGGCTCGCCTCGCCCTCGACCGTCCACGCTCACCTGGCCAATCTCGAACGGGCGGGGCTGCTGCATCGCGACCCGACGAAGCCGCGCGCGCTCGAGCTGATCGGCCGCGAACGGCGCGAGCCGGAGCAGTACGACGAGCGCACCGTCGCCCATCTGCCGCTGCTCGGGCAGATCGCCGCCGGCGGCCCGACGCTCGCCGAGCAGGACATCGAGGAGTACCTCCCGATGCCCGCATCGACGAAGGGCGACTTCCTGCTTCGCGTCAAGGGCGAGTCGATGATCGACGCCGGAATCCTCGACGGCGATCTGGTGATCGTCCAGCGAGCGCAAGACGCACGGAACGGGGAGATCGTCGTGGCGCTCGCCGGTGACGACGAGTCGACCGACGAGGCGACGGTGAAGACCTTCTACCGCGAAGGCAAGCGAATCCGCTTGCAGCCCGAGAACGTGTCGCTCGAGCCGATCTACGCGCGCCACGTGCAGATCCTCGGCCGCGTCGTCGGGGTGTTCCGGGAGCTCTAGGACACGCGAGATGACGATCGCCTCGCTGCACCGGACGCTCGACCAGGAGCTCGTCGCCCTGCTGCGCGGCGCCTCGCTCGAATGCCTCGTCTGCGGGGAGTTCGTGATGCATGCCCAGGCGGAGGTGTTCTGTCCGGAGTGCGGCAGCCAACTCGCCGACGAGCAGGCGATCGTTGCCGGGCTAGAATCGTCGCTGCAGGCCGGGTGACCGCGGCGCGTCGTTTCGACGGCGCGTCGAGGAAAGTCCGGACACCGTAGGGCAGGACGCTGGCGCAAGGCCAGGCGGCGAAAGCCGACGGAAAGTGGAACAGAAAAGACACCGCCATCGGCGTCCCTCGGGGCGACGGCGGTAAGGGTGAAAAGGTGGGGTAAGAGCCCACCAGCGTCGCGGCGACGCGACGGCTAGCCAAACCCCGTCCGGTGCAAGGCGAACAGGGCCCGCAGACGCTGCCCGCCGAGGGCCCGGGTAGCTGCAAAGAGGGATGGTCACCCTCGACAGAATCCGGCTTACAGGCCTGCTACGGAGAAAGCCCTGGAAACGGGGCTTTTTCTATTGAGGCCTGTTTTCCGTCGACCCGCCACGGCGTCACGCCGCAGGGGGGAGGTACCGGGCGCGTTTCCTTCAGGTAGGGCCAGTGTCTCGTGGTTGCGTATGCTCGCGCTGTGTTCGGCGTCGTGGCCCGGGTCAAGGCGGTGAAGAACCGCACTCTGTCGCTCGTGCAGCTGAACCTCGAGCTGGCGAAGCTCGAGGGGAAGCAGAAAGCGGCGGCCGTCGGGATCGCAGGAGGTCTCGCGGCTCTCGCCGTCCTCCTGATCGTCTATGCGATCGGCTTTGCCTTTGCCGCGATCGCGGCAGGGCTCAGCGAGACCCTTTCGCTCTGGCTGTCGCTGCTGATCGTGGCCGGGCTCCTCGTCCTCGTGGCGGCGATCGCCGGGTACCTGGCGATGCGCTACATCCGCAAAGCCACGCCTCCGAAGCCGGCGCAGGCGATCGAGGAGGCAGACCGCACGCTGGAGACGCTGAAAGCCCATGTCTGAGAAGCGCGGCAGCGCGGAGATCCGGACCGAGATCGCCGCCGAGCGACAGCGGCTCGACGCCGATCTCAACGCGCTGCAGGCCGAGGTCCGCTCGCTCGTGCCGGTGGTCGCAGCCGGTCTCGTGGTGGTGGCGCTGGTGACGTTTCGCAAGAGCGCGAGAGCCGGGCTCCGGATGATCTGGAAGCTCAGCTGACGAGCGGCTCGCGGCGCTTCTCTAGGTGATCCTGAGCAGCTGCTGGCAGGCGGTGTCGGCGCACCACTGCTCATACCGCGCGGGCGACCAGCCAAACCTGCCGACGAGCAGCTGCCAGACGTCGGGGTGGTTGACCGCCCAGATGATGTCCGCCGCCTGGGCGGCGTCCAGTCCCGTCCTGAGGCCGCCCTTTTGCGCCACGCTCTCGACGATCGCGCGCTGATTCGCGTGGTACTCGCGTTGGATTCGTTCCCACAGCGCATCGATCTCGGGGTCGCTCGGCGCCGCCGCGCGGATCACCTCGAGCACTGCGCCGAGCCGGACCTTTCCGAGCCGCGAGTTGGCTGCGTTCAGGCGCAGTTGCCGCTCGGGGTCGGGCTCGTCGAGAGCACAGCCCGGTACCACGCTTGCTCCGCGACCGGAACGGCTCCTCCGCCACCGCGCAGCAGCAGGTTCCAGAGGGCTGCGGCCGGGCAGGCGCGTGGCGATCGCCGTCTGGGGACCGCGCGAACGCAATCCGTGGCTCGCCGTCGTGTTCGATGCAGTGAGTGTGGAGCTCGGCACCCCGGTGCCTCCGCCCGGCGTTCCCGGGCCGTTCTCGCTCGACGATGCCGGCCGAGTCGAGGTCCTGCTCGCCGGCGCAGGCTTCAGTGCGGTCGACGTCCAGGAAGTCTCGACGCCCTACCGCGCGGCATCCGTCGAGGAGTGGTGGAATCGCACCGCCGCGCTGGCAGGCCTGTTGGCCCGGAGGCTGTCGATGCTGCCGGAGCCGGTCGCACAGGCGCTGCGCGAACGCGCGCGCAAGGCGATCGACCGGTATGCCACGCCTACGGGCCTCGAGATCCCCGGGGTGTCGCTGGTCGCGGCGGCGACCCGGAGCTAGACGTCCGGCGCCGGGCTACCCTCAGCCCTGTGTCCGCGTCAGTTCTCGTCGTCGACGACGACGGGTCGATCCGCCGCATGCTCGAGCGCACGCTGGTGGCGGACGGCTACGACGTCACCGGCGCCGACGACGGTGGGGCGGCGCTGGCAGCGCTCGAGCGATCGGTCCCCGATCTGCTCGTGCTCGACGTCGGTTTACCCGGCGTGGACGGGCTCGCCGTCTGCAGGCGCATCCGGCGCAAAGGGCTGGCCGTGCCGATTCTGCTGCTGACTGCCCGCGATGCCGTCCCCGACCGAGTTGCCGGTCTCGATGCCGGTGCGGACGACTACCTCGTCAAGCCGTTCGCGACCGAGGAGTTGCTCGCGCGCGTCCGCGCGCTGCTCCGCCGAGGCGCGACCCCCGAGGAGGTGCTCGCGTTCGGCGACGTCGTGCTCGAGGTCGGAACCGGCATCTGCCGGCGAGGCGGGACGGAGATCGCCTTGAGCGCGCGTGAGACAGCCCTGCTCGTATTGCTCCTCCGCAACCCGAGGCGGGTCGTCAGCCGCGCGCAGGCGCTCGAGGACGTCTGGGGTGGCGCGGCGGCTGCGAGCCTGAACGTCGTCGATCGCTACGTCTCGTACCTGCGTCGAAAGCTGGGCGAACCGCCGCTGATCCACACCGTGCGCGGTGTCGGCTTCGTGCTCGAGCAATGATCCCGCGCTCCCTCGGCGCACGCTCGACCATCGCCGCGGTGCTTGCAATCCTGCTGGCCCTCGTCGTCGTCGGGGTCGGGGTCGACGTGCTCGTCGCCCGCAACCTGCACCGCTCGCTCGACCGGTCACTCCGACGCCGTGCCGTCGAGGTCGCTCAGCTGAGCGCCTCGGCGCCGGCGCTGCTGGCCGCCCCGGGAACCCTCGACGCGTCCCTCGGCGGGCAGCAGATCAACGTCGAGGTCGTCGACCGGCGCGGGCGGATCGTCGCCCGGTCACTCGCGCTCGGCGGCAAGGTGCTGCCGGTCGGCTCGGCCCTGCACGCCGCGACGGTCACGGGGACCGGCCGGTACGTCGGCGCCGAGCTGGGCTCCGAGAAGCTCCGCGTCTACGTCGCACCGCTCGCCGAAGAGGGCGGGCCGGCCGCGGGCGGGGCTGTCGCCGTCGCCGCCTCGACGGACGACGTCGACTCGACGTTGGCGACCGTCCGGCTGCTCGTGCTCGTCGCCGCCCTGATCGCCGCGGCCGCGGGTGCGGCCGCGCTTGCGGTGCTGATGCGCCGTGCGCTTCGCCCCCTCGGTACGCTCGCGCGCGCAGCGGCGGAGATCGAACGGACGAGCGATCCGCGTCGGCGCCTACCTCAGGCGACGAGCGACGACGAGATCGGCCGACTGGCGCAGACGCTCAACGGCATGCTGAGCGCGCTCGAACGTTCCCGCGACGCCGAGCGGCGCTTCCTGGCGGACGCCTCGCACGAGTTGCGGACCCCGTTGACGGCGCTGGTCGGCAACGTCGACTACCTCGCCCGGCACGGGGCGAACGACGAGCTGGTCTCGGAGATCAAGGAGGACACGCGCAGGCTCGCGACGCTCGCCGACGACCTCCTCGCTCTCTCGCGTGAGGAAGCGGCCGCCTCTCCCGACGAGGTCGTGTCGCTCGATGAGCTGGTGCGGGCGACCGGCGCCGATCGTGTCGTCGCGCCCGAGCGCGTGGTCGTTCGCGGTGATCGGGCGGCGCTCGAACGGGGCCTCGCGAACCTCGTCGAGAATGCACGGCGCCACGGGCGCGGCCCGGTGACGGTCGAAGCAGGCGCTGTCGGCGAGGTGGCGACCCTGACCGTCAGCGACGAAGGCCCTGGGCTGCTCGGCGCCGACGCAGATCGCGCCTTCGAGCGCTTCTGGCGCGGCGGTGCCGACGGGACAGGCTCCGGCCTCGGCCTGGCGATCGTCCGCGCGACCGCCGAGCGTCACGGCGGCCGGGCGTACGTCGACGGCTCGCGTTTCACGATCGAGCTCCCACGTCTCAGAGATTTCTCAGAGTCGATCGGTACAACGGCTCCAGAGGAGCAAGAGAAAGGATCGCCGTGAGCTATCTACGCAGACTCTCCACCCGCAGCCTGATCGTTCTCGTCGTCGCCGTGCTCGCGCTCGCAGGCGGCGCAGCGATTGCGGTCGCCGCCGGCAGCAGCGGTCCGACGCCGCCGCCGAAGCCGCTCGACCAGGCGATCCACGATGCGCTCGCGGCACCGACCCCGGACGGTGTGACCGCGCGTGTGACCTTCACGAACAAGTTGTTCCCGTCGGGTGCGCTGCTCGGCGGGCAGGTGGGCTCCGCGCTGCTCTCGGGCGCCTCGGGCCGGCTCTGGGTGACGCCCGACGGACACGGCCGGATCGAGCTCCAGTCCGACGCGGGTGACGTGCAGATCGTCTGGAACCCGACGACGCTCAGCATCTTCGACGCCTCGTCGAACACCGTCTACCGAGTGAACCTTCCCGAGCACAGCTCCCCGGCCGGCCAGGACACGCCCCCGACTCTCGCCGAGATCGACACCTTCCTGGCCGACCTCGGTGTCCACTGGGCGGTGTCCGCTGCCACCCCTGTGAACGTCGGGGGTCAAGCGGCCTACAGCGCTCAGGTCTCGCCCAAGCACGACGGTGGCCTGCTCGGCTCGGTCGAGCTTGCGTGGGATGCGGTGAACGGCACGCCGCTGCGCGCGGGTGTCTACGCGCAAGGTGCATCGTCCCCGGCGCTCGAGCTTGCGGTGACGGAGATCTCCTACGGAGCAGTTCCGGCGAGCGACGTGGACGTCACGCCGCCGTCGACCGCGAAGGTCGTCGACCTCGGCACACCGTCGAGCGGTGAGCAGGCTTCCAACACACCGGCAGTGACCGGGCTCGCTGCGGTCACGGCAGCCGCCGACTTCCCTGTGGTCGCACCCGACACGCTGGTCGGTCTGCCACGCCGCGATGTGCGGCTCGTCGGTGGCGACACCGCGCTCGTGCTCTACGGTCAAGGACTCGGCGGGATCGCGCTCGTCGAGCGCAAGCCCGACGCGGCCGCGAGTAGCGGCGCCATGTCGAGCCTGCCGAGCATCTCGCTCGACGGTTTGACCGCGCACGAGCTCGCGACGCAGCTCGGCACCGTGCTCGAATGGCAGTCGCAGGGCACGGGCTTCGTCCTCGCAGGATCGCTGCCTCCCGCCGCAGCCGAAGCGGCTGCGCGGGCGGTGAAGTGAGCGAGGCGCCGCCGGTCGAGGCGCGCGGTCTCGTCAAGAACTACCGCGAGACGATTGCGGTCGACCACGTCGACCTGGTCGTCGAGCGTGGTGACGTGTTCGGCTACCTCGGCCCGAACGGTGCGGGGAAGACGACGTCGCTGCGCATGCTGCTCGGGTTGATCCGGCCGACCGAGGGCACCGCGCAGCTCTTCGGGCGCGACCCGCTGCTCCAGGGTGCAAAAGCGCTCGAGGGAGTCGCGGGGTTCGTGGAGGGACCGCGGTTCTACCCCTACCTCTCGGGACGTCGCAACCTGCGGCTGCTCGCCGACTACGACGAACCGTCGTCGCGTGCGCGCATCGACGAGGTGCTCGAGCTGGTCGAGCTACGCGACCGCGCCAAGGACCGGGTCGGCGGCTACTCACACGGCATGCGTCAGCGACTCGGCATCGCGGCGTCGCTCCTGCGTCAGCCGAAGCTGCTGCTGCTCGACGAGCCGACCACCGGGCTCGACCCGGCGGGGATGCGCGACATGCGTGAGCTCGTGCGCAGGCTGGCCGGCGAGGGACTGACGATCCTGCTCTCCAGTCACCTCCTCTACGAGGTCGAGGAGCTCTGCAACCGGGTGGCGATCATTCGCAAGGGCCGCATCATCTACCAGGGCGAGCTGAGCGACCTGATGGCCACGGCGGCCAGCGGCTACCGCCTCCGGGCGCTCGATCCGGAGCGGGCACGCGCGGCGCTGCTCGCCCAACCGGGTGTCGGCGACGTCGAGTTGCGCGACGGCGACCTTCGTTTCACAGCGGATGAGGAGACGGTCGCGGCGCTGTCGGTCGCACTCGGCCGGGCTGGGGTCGCGTTCACGGCGCTCGCGCCGGAGTCGGCCAGCCTCGAGGAGCTCTTCCTGGGTATGACCGGAGGCGAATCGTCGGATCACGACAGCGCGGCCGTGGCGGTCGCCGTATGACCGCCGTTGCAAGTGTCTACCGGTGGGAGATCGTCAAGCTGCTCGCCCAGAAGCGCACGTACCTCGGCCTGGGGACGGCGATCGCCGTCCCCATCATCTTCGTCGTCGTGCTGGTGCTGCAGACCGGTGGCCCCAACGACGTGCCGCTCGGGCGTTACATCCGCGACACCGGGCTGGCTGTGCCGTTCGTCGTCCTCTTCTTCATGTCGATCTGGGGCCTGCCGCTCGTGACCGCGCTCGTCGCGGGGGACATCGTCGCCTCCGAGAGCCAGAACGGCACCCTGAAAACGATCCTCACGCGTTCGCGCGAGCGCGGCGAGGTCTTCGCCGGGAAGGTGCTCGCGACGTGGACGTACACGATCGCTCTCGTCTTCACCATGGGCGTCGTCGGGCTGGTCGCAGGCAGCGTCGCCTGGGGCTTCCACCCACTGACGTCCCTGTCGGGGACGAAAGTCTCGCCCGCGCACGGCCTGGTCCTGCTCCTCGGGAGCCTGGTCATCTACTCGCTCGCGCTGGCGGGCATCGCCGCGTTCGGGATCCTCCTCTCGACCGTCACGCGAAACAGCGCCGCGTCGGTCGTCGGTGCGCTGATGTGGGCGCTCCTGATGCAGTTGCTCGGTGTGCTCCCGGGGACCGAGAGCATCCGGCCCTACCTGCTTGCGACGCAGTTCGATGCCTGGCACGGCTTTCTGCGCGTCCCCGCCGACTGGGTGCCGGTGACGCGGGCGCTGTGGGTCTGCGCGCTCTACATCGGACTGCCGCTCTTCGGTGCCTACCTCGTGTTCCTGCGGCGCGACGTCGCCGGGGACTAACTCAGCGTTCCGGCCAGCGGCCGGGGTCGACCAGGCTGACGAGCGCGGCCACGCAATTCGGATCGAACTGTGAGCCGGCACCGTCCTCGAGCTCGCGCAGCGCCGCCGCCTGGGTGAGCGGTGCGCGATACGGGCGTTGCTCGAGCATCGCCAAGTACGCGTCGGCGACCGCGACGACCCGGGCGGCGAGCGGGATCTCCTGCGCGGCCAGTCCGTGCGGATAGCCGCAGCCGTCCCACCGTTCGTGATGGGCACGGACGACGACGGCGACCTCGGGCTCGACGTTCCGGCGGATCATCCGCTCGCCTTCGATCGGATGCGCGTTGATCTGCTCGCGCTCCTCGGACGTCAGCGGTCCCGGCTTGTCGAGGATCCGATCGTCGACGAGCAGCTTGCCGACGTCGTGGAGCAGCGCTCCCTCGACGACGGTCTGCCGCGTGCGCTCGCCGAGGGACAGTCGATTCGCCAATTGGGCCGCGCACGCCGCGACCGCGATCGCATGCCGATCCGGGTAGTCCTCCTCGCCGGTGCTCACCGCGACGAGACGGCGTGTTGCCTCGATCGGCAGCGCCGACTCCATCCGCGTCTCGAGCTGCCGGGCTGTGGCCACAGCGTCCCCCTTTCGGGGGATACGAGGACGATCCTGCAGCTGTCATGCAGTAGATTCTGCAAGGTTTTCCTTGGGGAGAAGGGGCGGCACACGATTTCAGGGCAGATTTCGAACGTCGACGGCTGCGGTGACACGCCTGCGTAGACGGACCAGCGCTTCGGTCGTTCTCGCCGCTGTGGTCGTCGGAGTCTCGGTCGCCGCCGTCACCTGGGGCATCGAGCAGGCGATTCTCGGTCGAGAGCGCGCGAACGGGCGCACAGAAATGCGGGCCGCGTTGCAGGACGCCCGTCATCTGCTCACCCTGCGCGCAGCGAATTCGGGTAGCGCCGCCTCGGCGTTGGCCTCGTCGCAGGTCGTTCAGGACGCGTTCGTGACTCATCGCGCCGACGCGCTTCAGTCGATTGCCGACGCGCGGCCGGATGTCGGCTTCGTGCTGTGGAACGGCGCGACGATCGGCCGCCGGGCGGTGCCCGGCGTCGACGTCACCGTCGGCGTCTACGGTGGCGGCGCGTCGCTCGGCATGGTTGTGGTCAGCGCCTCGCCGACGACTCGGCTGCTCGACGCAGCGCGGCGCTCACATCCGAGCGTCGCTCTCTGGTCCGTCGTGGGCAGCGACGTGCGCGCGACCGCACCCCCGACGGCGCAACCCGAGCTCGCGGCCGAGCTGGACCGGCGGTCGAGCGATCAGCTGCCCCTGGCGAGCGACGGACCGGACGGCGCACGCGTGTATGCCTTCCGGGCGACGCCCCACATCCCGCTCGGCTGGTTCTGGCCGCTGCTCGCGGGGCTACTCGCCGGCGGTGTGACGCTGAGTGTGTTCAGCCGTGCGGAGGAACGGCGGCGCGCCGAGCCGCCGCCGAACACGGTCCGTGACGCCGTCGCTCTCGTGGGGGAGACGCTCGCCGCGACGCACAATCCTGACGCGCTTCTGCCCGTCATCCTGCAGGCGGCGATCGAGGCGACCGACGCCTCCGGCGGCTCGATCTCGAGCGGCGAGGTCGTGCTTGCGTCTCGCGGCACCGCGGCGCCGGCGGGCGGCGACCCGCTCGTGTTCCCGCTCCGGGTAGCCGACGGCCGCGCCGCGGAGCTGGTGCTCCATCCGCCCTCGGCCGGCTTCACCGCGGATGCTCGCGACGCTGCCGCGTGGATCGCCGCCCAGGCGCTGATCGCGCTCGAGAATGCGCATCTCCACGGTCTCGTACAGCGCCAGGCGGTCACCGACGAGCTGACCGGGCTGGCGAACCGCCGGCGGTTCCTGACGCAGCTCGACGCCGAGGTTGCGCGTTCCCGTCGAAGCGGCTCGCCGCTTGCGATCGTGTTGTCGGACCTCGATGACTTCAAGCAGGTCAACGACAAGTCCGGCCACGAGGCAGGCGACCGGGCCCTGCGAGCCTTCGCCGACATCCTTCGCGAGGCGGTACGCGACGTCGACTTGCCCGTGCGGCTCGGCGGCGAGGAGTTCGCCGTCCTGCTCCCGGACACCGATCTCGCCGGCGCCGCCAACCTCGCGGAGCGGATTCGCTCGGCGCTCGAGTCGGCGGAGATCGAGAGCGATGCGGACAGAATCCACGTCACTGCGAGCTTCGGTGTCTCGTGCTTCCCACTCGCGGTCGCGGCCGAGGACCTCCTGGTGGATGCCGACCGACGGCTCTACGACGCCAAGCGGCGCGGCAAGAACCGGGTCGAGGTCTCTACGACCGCAGACGCCCGCAGCTCGCACCACTAGCCACGGCGCGGCGCGAGGCCGTCCGGTCCCGCTGCGACCCTTTCGCTGTGCGCCCGCTTCGCTTTGCCATTTTCGTCGCCTGTGCGTCCGCGATCTGCATCGCGCTGGGACGTCTCTGGGTTCAGTCCCTCGACCAGGGCTCCGCAGGCCCCGTCGCTCGCGTTCTGCACGCCGGAACCGGAGCGGTCGGAGTTGCGATCGCTGGAGTCGATCGGCAGATCCGCGCCCATCGTCTGACGACGCCGCCCCGCCGGCAGATCATCGAAGCTGCAGAGATCGTCGCGCGTCCCGGCGCGACCTCGACGCTGCAGACGAACCGCATCGCGCGGACCGTCGGGATCGCGGTCGCTCGAACGTCGCCGGCCGCGCACCCGCCGACGCCCAAGGCACCCGTCGCGCAGCCGCAGGCGATTCCGGTCGTCAACGTCACCCCGACGCCCAAGCCGACGCCGGCGCCCAACCCGAAGCCGAAGCCGAAGCCAAAGGCGCCGAAGCCGTCGCCCGTTCCGACGCCGACGCCCGCTCCGCCCGCACCTGCGCCCCCGGCACCAGCGCCGCCCGCACCTGCGCCGCCCGCACCTGCGCCTCGCCCGGCACCAGCGCCGCCCGCTCCCGCGCCTCCGGCACCGCCCGCCCCTGCGCCGAGCCCGCCCACCCCGCCGCCGACGCCACCGTCGCCCGGCGTGCCCACCGCTCCGGTGCCGCAGCCTCCGGATTCACCGACACCGCCCCTGCCGCCCGCGGGCGACACGCGACCCGGCTACGGCTACGGCGACAGCAACCACGAGCACACCGGACCCCCTGGTCACGACCGTGACCATGGCGGGCACGAGCATGGGCACGGATCTGGTTCCAGCTGAAGCGGTCGGCGTCGAGCCGCGCTCCGGCCGCTTCGCCCGGCGACCCCGGGTCGGCGGGCCCGAGATCCTCACGCGCCGCCTCCAGCGTGAGCTGGCACGGCACGTGCTCGAAGGCGAGCGCGTCCGCTTCTGCGCCCGCGGCGATCTCGGACATGCGCTCGTCTGCCTCGATGACCGTCTCGTCGTCCTGAAGTGCGGCTTTCACGCGGGCACGACCTTCGGCACGCAGGCGGCGACGATCTTCTACCGCGACATTACCGGCATCCAGGTTCGGATGCACCTCGTCTCCGGCTGGATCGAGATCTCGTCGCCGAGCTTCCAGGGCCGGGAGCGCAAGCGCACGCGACACCCACGCACGAGCGACCGCGACGTCTACAAGCTGCCGAACTGCGTCCCGATCCACCGGTCGCACCTCGATTCGTACACCGGGCCTCTTGCCGAGCTTCGCCGACTGGTCACGCGCGCGAGAGAAGGCGGCTCACCCCCGTCGGACGTCGTCGCCGAACTCGAGCGTCTGTCGGCGCTCGCCGCTGCGGGGCACCTCGACGCGGACGAATACGCGCGCGCGAAGGCGCTCGTCCTCGGCGGCGATCGCGAGCTCGTCGACGATCAGCGGCGGCTGCGAGCGGGGTAGAGGGTGCTCGTTCCCGCGGGCGTGAACGAGACGAGCGCCGCGTCGACGAGATAGCGGTGTGTCGCGAAGAACCGGGGGTGACACGCCTGCAGGCGCAAGATCTCGTGAGTTCCATTCCGCAACACCGCAAGGTCGTTCGAGGGCACGATGTAGTGGCGAACCGCCCGGTATTCGAACGTCCCGTACGGCACCTCGAGCGTCATGTAGTCGCCGTTACGGATGTCGTTGATGCGGGCGAAGGGCGCCAGATAGGTCGTGCGATGGCCGGCGATGTAGATCAGCTTTCCCTGGCCGGGTAGGCCGGAGTCGACATAGTGGCCGGGGCCTTTCTTGAGGCTCTCGTGATCGGTGCCTTCGACGACGAAGATGTCGAGCCCGAGGCGGCCGATCTTCAGCCGGCCGACCGCGCTGCCGGTTTTCAGCGTTGCCTGGTACGCACGCGCCGCCTTCGCCGCTTCGCGCCAGGCGCCGGCGGCAGTCTGCGCAGGCGGCGGCAGCGTCCGCTGGAAGGTGACGCTGCGCCGATCGTAGGCGGCGTGCAGGTGCTTCTGGCTGAAGTACGTCTGGATCGCGGTGAACGGGTCCTCCCACCGCCACACGACGACGACCCACGCGAAGGTGAGGACGCCGACCGCGATCAGGAGGGTCCCGAAGAGCCGGAGCGGCCGGCGAATGTCGCGTCGCATCGTTCAGCTTCGCACGCCGAAATCGCACGTGACGACCGTCACGGGCAGACCGGCGAAGATACCCGGCGCGGTATGCCTGTGGACGGCTGCGCAGCCGACGTCATGCCAGCCGGCGGTCAACATGATCGAACGGTGCTCCGGCGATGCCATCCAGAGGTCGACGGCGCGCCGGCCGCCGATCCTGGGTGACGACCAGAGCAGGTTTTCGCCGACCGTCCAACGGCTCGTGGCCGGGTACGAGTCACGCACCCTGCTCGCCATCGACTCGCCGTTCGCGGACTCGTGAGAGAAGTAGCCGAGGCTTGCCATCTCCGAGGAGTGAGCGCGTGCGGCGGTGGCGAGCTCCGCGTTCTGGCGCAGAGGACGAAGGCCGGCTCGCGCCCGAACGGCGTTGACCTGGGCGACGATGGCATCGTCGAGAGCACTCGCCCTGGTGGATCGGTGCCTGCTCGCGACACCGAGCGCAGGGCCGGCGAGCGCGAGACAGGCAAGCGCGACACCGAGCAGTGACGAGGTGCGCGCGCGGGCATGCGGTCCGTCTGGCCGTCGCCGCTCCACCTGATGATTGTCGGCCGGACGCCGGACGTCCTTGAGCGAAGACCTGGCCGGAGGCGGAGCCGGACGATGTCCGCCGTCAGTAAGGGCAGTAGGCGCGTAGCCGCAGCCGAGGAGCCCCAGAACATCATCCGGCTCCAACGCTCACTATCTCACGCCTGCACCCTCAAGGCGAGCCCGGGCGCCGCCGATAGCTCGGGTGTGGCGGCGCCGAGGTCTCGGGACTGACGGCAATCACCCCCTGCGCCTTGCGCCGCCACCTTTTCACCGCAGTGTCGGCGAGGTCAAGAGCCTCAGGACCGATAGGGGAGCAAGTCTGGACGAAGGTCGAAGCACGACCGTGCCCGGATCGGCTCCGGGCCGCTTTCAGACCTCGTGGAAGATCGGGTTGCTGACGAATCCGCGACGGACGGCGTGTTGCACGGCCTCGGTGCGGTTCCGCACTTCGAGCTTGCGATAGATGTTCGAGAGGTGGAACTTCACGGTCTGCTCCGCCAGCCACAGCTCCTTGGCGATCTGCTGGTTCGAGAGGCCGCGCGCGAGCGCCGCGAGCACTTCCTGTTCCTTGGCGGTCAGCCCCGCCGCGGTCGCCTGTCGTGAGCTGGACAGCGTCGCCGGCACGCCGACCGTCTGGAAGACCGTTCCGTTGACGACCTGGCGCAGGACGCTGCCGAGGTCGCGCGGATCGATCTGCTTCAGGACGAAGGCGCTCGCGCCTCCCTCCAGCGCCTGCGCTGCCAGAGTGGGGTCCTCCGATGCCGACAGCATCACCACCTTCACGTTCGGCGACCGCTGCCGGATGCGGTTCAGGCAGGCGATTCCGTCCAGGAGAGGCATTCGCACATCGAGCACGACGACGTCCGGTGAGGTTTCGCTGACCAACCCGACGATCTTCGTCGCGTCCGTCGTCCAGCCGACGACGTCGAAATCGCCGTCGGCTTCGAGTGCGACACGAACGGCTTCGATCATCAGACGATGATCGTCAGCCAGCAAGATTCGTAGTTTCGCCATCCCCGATCCGCTGGTCGCTTACGAGTTCCAGGGGGAGTGTGCCCGATTTGTCGGTCTGTAACCCCTGTCCCTCGGGACAAACGAGGGCCGCCCTGCGGCGGCCCTCGTTTTCTGCGCCCGGCTGGCTGCCGGGTGCGCCCCTTGCTGGTCGACCTGAACCTGAGGCTCCGCGAGCGATTTCACCCGTTCGAGGCCGCCGTGCGCCTGCGCTCGACAACGTGCCTCGAAACGTCGTAAGCTGGCGCCGGTCGTCTGCTCGAGTACGACGAGAGACGGCGACCCTGCGGCCCGGTTCGGGTCGAGCGACGGCGGGCGGAACGCTGCCAATCCCCTCTCCCCCTGGCAGCTGAGTCGCCTGCCTGTCGTGTTCGCAGGGACTCGGAGGCGAACGGTTAACGTCTGATCGATGAGGACGTTCTTGCTCGCTCGACACGGCCAGTCGCAGCTCAACGTGGCAGGAATCGTGAACGCAGACCCCGGCCGCGACCCAGGTCTGAGCCCAGCCGGCGAGGCGGAGGCGCGCCAGCTCGGACGCCAGATCGCCGCGCTCGAGATCGAACTGGTCGTGACGTCGCGGTTTCCCCGTGCGCAGCAGACCGCAGGGCTTGCGCTCGCCACGCGGAACGTTCCGCACGTGATCATCCCCGACCTCGATGACGTCAAGATCGGCGAGCTCGAAGGCAAGACGATTGCCGACTATCGGGTGTGGAAGCACGGTCGGAGCCGCACCGAGCCATTCCCCGGGGGCGGCGAGAGTCTCGACGGCGCAGCAAGGCGTTATGCCGGCGCATATCGCTCACTCCTCGAGCGGGCCGAGTCGACGGTGCTCGTCATCTGCCACGAGATCCCGGTGCGGTACGCGATCAACGCGGCTGCCGGCTCTCCCCGACTCGATGCCCCGGTCCACGACGTGCCGAACGCCGTGCCGTATCTCTTCGGTGCGCCGCAGTTGGCGGCGGCGACCGAGCGGATCGTCGAGCTGGCGGCGACCGATTGACGGCCGTGACCGACGCCGGCCCTCGCCTTTCGCGTCACGGCCCGACCGGGCGGGCCGAGTTCCGGCGCATCGTGCTCGACTCGCTGATCGCCTCGGCTGCGTCGGAGCTCGAGATCCGGCGGTCCCGTCGGCAGCGACTCCGTGCGCGAGCGGCGGAACGTCGGCTGGCGGAACTGCTCTACGAACGGCGCGCACTCGAGGACGATCGGTTCGTCCCTCGGCCCTGGAAGTGGGTGCGGGCGTCCTCGACGGGTTACGTCGTGACGGTTGCCTGGCTCGTCGGTGCTGTGCTGCTAGGCGCGCAGATCGCGGTCCACGGCGTTCACTCGAGGCTGACGATCGCCGGTGACATCGGGATGCTCGCGCTCAGCCTGCTCTGGTTCCTGCTCGCCGTGGCACGGGTCCCGTTCACGGCGTCCGAAGGCGATCGGCCGTCGCCGGCAGGGCGGCACGGATGAGTGCGGACGAGACCAACCCCGCAAACAACTCCAGCGCGAGCTCGGCCTCGGTGCCGAACGCGCATCGCTCGGCGGCATAGACCCGGAGCGCGCCCCGGTCGCCGGTGTCGGGCAGCGAGACGACGAGCGCCGACCGCGGGTGCCGCGAGCGCCGCCGCGGCCGCGAGGTGATCAGCCGTCCCGACGGCATCTCGACCTCGGCCGTCTCGGCTCCGGTCAGGGCACGCGCCTCCTCGGCGACGTCCCTCAGGACCAGATCGAGGTCGAACCCGGGCATCGCAAGGGCAGCCTGCGTCCGGATCACCTGATCGAGCACACGCTGACCGTTCATCAACCAAGGAATCGGCCTGTCGGGATCGTTCCTTGAGCGAAAAAGGAATGGACAGCTCCCCTCACGAAGAGGAGACGCGTGCAAAGTGCGGATGTCTTTCCGGCAGGTGGTCGCCGGCTCGAGAGCTTGCTCGTCCGCCAGGAGGTAGAGGTCGCGAGGAGCACCGGTGTGGCGGCGCTGTTCGAAGCGACCGGCGCGCGCATCGACCAGGCGTTCGAGCGGATCTCGAGCGTCGAGAGGCGCCTCCGGCAGCTCGAGACCGCCGCACGGCGGGCTCCGGCCGGTGAGCTCGAATACGTGGTCTTTTCGGCCGTCCCGAGCGGCTACCGGCTTGCCGTTGCGTTCGGTCGGCTGCCCGAGCCCGGCGACCAGATCGCAGCTTCTGACGGCGGTTCGGCGGAGGTGCTACGGATCGGCGCGTCGCCGCTTCCCGGCGACCGCAGGCCGTGCGTCTTCGCGGGCGCGGTCGCTGTAGGATCCTCCGATGTCGCCGAAGCCGAGGCCGCGTTCAACCGCAGAGCAGCGTGAGCAGCTCGATCGAGTGATCGCCTCGAAGTTCCGCACTCCGAGCTCGCCACCGTCGCGGACGAAGTCGGCGAGCACGCCGGTCCGCACCAACAGCTCGCGCCCTGGCTAGGAGTCCGTCGCAGGACGGCTCGTCGCGGCCGCGAAACCGTCGAGTGGCGTCCGGCGAGTCGCAGTCCGGAGCGCCGCGGTTGGCCGGCGTGCCCCGATCCTCTCCCCTCGGGGCCGCCGTGCCGCCGCATCAGAAGCTGCCGGTCATGGTCGGCAGGCAGCTGCCCCCGCCGGTGTTCGTGTCGCAGGTGTGCAGATTGCCCGTCGTCGAGAGCAGCTTGGTCGCGGTCGTCGTCGGACCGAGGTTCCAGGTGCCGGCGGCGGTCACGTTGGCGGACCCGCTCGACCTCGCTCCGACGAGGATCGTCAGCTGCGTATGCGCCGTGTTCCACGTATAGGTTGCTGCGAAGCGGGCGTTTGCGCTCGATGCGCCGCCCGTCAGCTTGCCGAAGTTGGTCGTCTCCGTGGCGACGCACGTGCCGCTCGTCGTCGTGCTGCCGATCACGACCGTGGCACCGCTGATCGCGCAGACCGAGTTGGTGCCGCTCGGCCCGGTCGTGGTCGTGATCGGCTGATTGAAGGTGGCCGTGATCGTGTCGCCAGGGTCGAGCCTCCCGGCCGTGCCGCCGTTCGCCGCGACGATGCTCGAGACGACGACGCCGATCTGTGCGGCTACGCGAGGGTTGCTTGCGACACTCGTCCAGCTCGCATACGTCGTCTTCACCTCGTAACAGAAGAACGTGCCTTGCGGCGTGCTCCTCGAAGCGTCGGCGTAGGTCGTGCCGCTCGCGGTTCCGAGCGCCGCCGTGGCTGCCGCTGCGCAGTTGCTGCTCGTCCCGTTTGCGACTCCGAGCACCGCATAGCCGCTGCCATTCCGGCCCGCTGTCCAGCTCAGCCCGACCCCGGCGCCCGCGGTCGTCGCCGTCAGGCCCGTCGGTGCGTACAGAGCCGTCAGCGCGTAGGTCGCGCCCGGATTGGCTGTACGCGCCGCGAACGACGCCGTCGAGACGCCGGCGAGGGTGCAAGCGAGCAGTGCGGCCGCACACGCACCTGCGGTCGCGGTCAGGCGGCGGGGTAGCACGGCGTCAGCGGGTCGAAGGCACTCGCCACACCCGGACGAGGGCGACGGCGGCGAGCGCGAGCGCGAGCGCGGCGACGAAGCCGAAGCGAACCACGGGCTGCTTGAGGGCGGCTACCGGGTAGCCGAGATACGGGATCGAGAAGGAGTAGCGCCAGCCTGTGCCGGCGGCGGGTACGCGCCAGGCGTCCCGAGCGCCGTTTGCATCGCCCTTCGTGACGAAGTACGTGTGGCCACCGCTCCGCTCCACCGCGACGACCCTGTGTGTGACCAGCGTCGAGCTGGTCCCGGGACGGTGAAAGGTGATGATGTCGCCGACCACGATCCGGCTCGCGGCGACCGGCCGAAGCACCACGGTCGAGCCCACGGGCAGCGTCGGGCGCATGCTGCCGCTCTCGACCGCGTAGATGCGGTAGGGCAACAGCTGCGGGCCGACCACGAGCAGGCTCGTGAGCAGCGCCGCGGCTGTGACGGCGAGCGTGAGGCTCGCCGTCACAGCGTGCTGCGCGATTCGCAGCCGCGGTGCGAGGCTGCGGTGCGGGTGCGCGGTTGCCGCCATCTCGTTACTGCGCGATGAACCAGTCGAAGTCGAGCGAGGCCTGGCGGCCCTGGAACGTGTTGTCGGCGGTAGCCGACGACTGCACGCCGATCGTGAAGTACGCAGATGCGCCGGCGGCGAGCCCCGAACCGATCGTCAGTCCCGCGCCCGAGCTCGGGAACGCGGTGGCAAAGGCGCCGACTGTCTTCGTCGGGTCGGTGTAGTTGCAGGTGTTGCCCGTCGCTGCGCCGTACAGGCAGGTGAGCGGCACGGTGAAGGCGGCGTCCGACCACTGCTGGACCGTCAACTGCAAGACGCTGCACGGAGTGCCCGTGCCGTGGTAGGTCTCTGCGACGACGTCGCCGTTCGTGCAGAGCGGCGAGTAGACCTTGAAGCTCGTCGCCGGCAGCGAGCCGACGTTCTTGAGCGTCACGTTCGCCGAGCCCGAGTCGCCGGGCTTCTTCACGGTCAGGTTGAGCAGCTGGTCGCAGCCGGTGTTGACGTTCGTATTCGTGTTGCCGCCTGCCGTCGACAGGCAAGCGGTGCCGCCTTGCTTGGTGTTGCTGAGCACGATCGTGCCGTGCCCGAAGACGTTGCCCGGGTTATTCGTCTGGGCGTTGAACGTTGCAAAGCTGCCGGCACCGAGCCCCACCGCCAGCACGAGCAGGATGCTGCTCGTGATCAGGATCTTCCGTTGCTTGCGCACCGCATACCTCAACTCTCTCGCCGCTCGATTGGTGGCGTCTACCGGATTCACGGCACGCGGTCGCGCGCCTGTCCCGTCAAATCGGGAGCTGGTGCGGCAGCCAGCATCCCCCGATCGGGGCACTTGTCCCACAAAAGTGGACCGACTCGGCGCTCAAGCATTGCCGCCGCGGGCCGATAGCATCGTCCGCGATGGCGGATGCCTACGAGCTCCTCTTCAATCACGTCGAGACGATGGTCTGCACGCTCGACCTGGAGGGGCGATTCACGTCGATCAACCCGGCCGGCGAGCGCCTGACCGGCCACCCGGCCGCGGAGCTCCTCGGCCTCACAGCGCTCGATCTGATCGCCGCTGACCACCGGGAGGCTGCCGCGGAAAGCTTTCGACGGCGCATCTCCGGTGAATCCGGGTCCGGCCCAGACGAGTCGATGCTCGTCCGCCAGGACGGCAGCTGGGTGCCGATCGAGGTCACCTCGACGCTGTTCGTCGACGGCGACCGTCCGTCGGGCGTGCTCGCCGTCGTGCACGATGTGAGCGAGCGAAAGCAGGCGCAAGAGGCCCTGCTACAGAGTGAGCAGCGCTTTCGCCGCGCGTTCGAGTCGGCCGCGATCGGCATGGCGCTCGTCGACATCGAAGGGCGCTTCCTCGAGGTCAACGACGCGTTGTGCGCGATCGTCGGCTACAGCTCCGGCGAGCTCGCCCAGAAGACGTTTCAGGAGATCACTCATCCCGACGATCTCGAGCTCGATCTCGAGAGCCTTCAGCAGGTGCTGGCTGGTTCGATCCCGGCGTACCAGATGGAGAAGCGCTACTACCACTCGAGCGGCGGCGTCGTCTGGGTACTGCTCTCGGTCTCGTTGGTTCGCATGAGCGACGGGACGCCGCTGCACTTCGTCAGCCAGGTCGAGGACATCACGCAGCGCAAGCGCGCTGAAGCCGACCGAGACCGGCTTCAGGAGCAGCTCCATCAGGCACAGAAGCTCGAGGCCGTCGGTCGTCTTGCCGGCGGCATCGCGCATGACTTCAACAACATGCTGACCGGGATCAGGGGCTACAGCGAGTTGCTGCTCGACGGACTCGACTCGTCGAGCCCGCTGCGGGAAGAGGCGGAGCAGATCAAGCGTGCCGCCGAGCAGGCGTCCAACCTCCCCAAGCAACTACTCGCCTTCAGTCGCGAACAGGTGCTCGAGCCTCGCCGGGTCGATCTCGTCGCGGTCGTCGACGACGCGGTCGGGCTCGTCAGCCGCCTGGTCGGCGAATCGGTCGATGTCGTCGTGCTGCACGAGGCCGCCAGCGCTGTGCTCGAGGCGGACCCGAGCGAGCTCGAGCAGCTGCTGCTCAACCTCGCGGTGAACGCCGGGCATGCCATGCCGGACGGCGGTCGGCTCGTGATTCGTACCGGCACCGCGGAGCTCGACCACGAGGAGGCGGTGCGAAACGGTGTCGAGCCCGGGCGCTTCGTCGTCCTCTCCGTCGAGGACTCAGGTGCCGGCATGGATGCCGACACGAAGACGCGCGCGTTCGACCCCTTCTTCACGACCAAGCCACAGGGAGCAGGTTCGGGTCTCGGGCTTGCGGGCGTGTACGGAGTCGTCACCCAGAGCGGTGGCTTCGTCACCGTCGACACCGAGGTCGGAGTCGGTAGCACGTTCCGCCTCTACTTCCCTACTCGAGCCGTTCTTGTCGAACCGCGGCAGCAGACCGTTCTGCTCGCCGAGGACGAGGAGATCGTGCGTGACCTCGTGCAGTTGACGCTCGAGCGCAACGGGTATCACGTACTCGCTGCGTCCGGCGCCGACGAGGCGCTGCGCCTACGATCCGAAAACGACGAGCCGGTCGACCTGCTTCTCACCGATGTGGTGATGCCTGGCATGAACGGGGCAGAGCTCGCGCAACGCGTTCTGGCCGACGCTCCGCGGACGCCGGTCGTCTTCATGTCGGGTTACACCGGCGACGCAGCGCCAACCGGCCTGGAAGGCGAGCTGCTGGAGAAGCCGTTCCCGATGGCGATGCTCGTCGAACGAGTCGACGCGGCTCTCGCCAAGGTGGGCGCCGAGGCGACCACAACTGCCCCGTCCGCTTCCCTCACCGGCCGCGAGCGGCAGGTCCTCGCGCTCGTCGCCGACGGTTACACCAACGACCGGGTTGCGGCCGAGCTCGGGATCACCGCGGAGACGGTGCAGTCGCATGTGCGGAACGTGATGGGCAAGCTCGAGGCTGATAGCCGCACACAGGCTGTTGCGACGGCGCTGCGCCAGTCGCTGATCTCCTGAGCTAGGTGTCGTAGATCGGGTTGTCGACGATGCCGCGCTGGTAGGCAAGGCGCACGGCTTCGGTCCGGTTGGTCGCCTCGAGCTTGCGATAGATGTTCGTCAAGTGGAACTTGACCGTCTGCTCGGCGACGAACAACTCCTTGCCGATTGCCTGGTTCGACAAGCCTCGCGCGAGCGCCTGCAGGATCGAGACCTCGCGCGCCGTCAGCCCGAGTTCGCTCGCCGACGATGCCTGGCCCTGAGCCGGCAGGCCGACGGCGTGGAAGACGCTCCCTTCCATCACCTGACGAAGCGTCGATGCCAGGTCGACCGGGTTGACGCTCTTGATCACGTACGCGCTCGCCCCTTTTGCGAGCGCAGCCTGGATCACCTGCTGGTCGGACGATGCCGACAGGATCACAACCTTGATCGCCGGGTGGTCGCGCTTGATCTGCTCGAGCGCCGTCAGGCCATCGACGCCCGGCATACGGAGATCGAGCAGCACGACGTCCGGGTTCGTGCGACGGATCAGCGGCAGGATCTGGCTGCCCGTGTTCGCTTCGGCCACGACCTCGAAGTCGCTCGATTCCTCGAGCGACCGTTTGATGCCTTCGGCGATCAGCCGATGGTCGTCTGCAATCAGAACGCGCAAGGACGGACCATTCTGCCTTCGGGCAAGGACGACGCGTCAGCTCGTCGGTAGGCGGCGGACGGCGAAGCCGCCGTTTCGCTGCGCGAAGTAGGCGACGCGAACCCGAATCGTCCCGTGGTGGAGCACACACGTAAACCGCGCATAGCGCCCCGAGTCGGGCGTGCCGGCGCCGCTGCACGTCGCGGTGGTGTTCTGCAGCAGGAGCCCAGTGTGCGGGCTGACCAGGCCGACCTGCCAGCGGGCGAGCACGCGCGTCGCCCGCAGCAGATTGCGCTCGGCCTGCACCTTGCTGTGGCGCGGCGCAACTGCGGCCACCGCAACCTGGCAGGTGAGCAGCGCCACCAACGCCGTTCCGATCGCCACCCGAAGCTTCATGCACCTCCACCATCGGCCGGTCCCGAACACGACTTGAGGCCCATGATCGGCGTACTTGCAGGGCCGTATGCTTCG
>CAWIKU010000017.1:0-100530 GCA_963836705.1 uncultured Actinomycetes bacterium
ATCACCGTGCGAGGCGGCCGGCAGCGTCGGCTTCGCGAACCTGCTCGCGATGACGAGGAGGCGCCGTCGGCGCTGTGGCACTCCGAAGTCGGCCGCGTCGAGGACATCCCAGACGTGCTCGTAGCCGAGATCGGCGAGAACCTCGAGTAGCTCCTCGAAGCGGGGCCGCCACCTCGGACTCAAGATTCCGGGCACGTTCTCGAATGCGATGTGGTGGGGAAGAACGTCGGCCGCAAGTCTCAGGTACTCGCGGAGAAGAGAGTTGCGCGCGCGGTCGCGCCGGCTGGAAAGCGCGCCACGCCGAAGGTCGGTGAAGCTCTGACAGGGAGGGCAGCCGAACAAGAGCGTGCACTCACCAGCCTTCAACCCTGCGGCGCCAAGAAGATCCTCGCCGCTGACCTTGCGGATGTCCTTCACCAGCGGCCGGACGCCGACGTTCTTCTCGTAGGCATCCGCCGCGTCCGCGTCGATCTCGACCGCGGCGACCGGGCGCAGACCTGCCGCGATGAAACCGAGCGACCCGCCGCCGCAGCCGGCGAACAGGTCGATGACGGTTCCGGGCGGCGGCGTTTTCTTCGGGGAATTGCTCATGCGCTCTTGGACACTTTTGGCTTCTGTCGGTTGGCGGTCCATTGGTCGACGTCCGCCCGCGACCATAAACGACAGCGTCCGCCATTCGTCTCGAGCAGCGGACGCGGGAAGTCGCTGTATCGGTGCATGTAGGTGGTCACGCTGTTCCGGTGCGTGAGGCCGACCGCCGTTGCGACACCCGCGGCATCGAGCAGGTCGTCCAGGGAGACAACCCGATTCACGACCACAGTCTACGTGAGTAGACAGCAGAAGTGGTCTGTGAAAAGCGCGGTACGATCGATCGCATATGGCGCGTGTGGCCGGTCGTTCGTGGGCGTCTTCGCCGGGCGTGCGGCGGAGCATGCAGTCGAACCGGTCCCGCGACACCACCCCGGAGGTTGCCTTGCGGTCCGCATTGCATCGGCGCGGTCTGCGCTTCCGAAAACACGTTCGTCCGGTCGCCGGCCTGCGCTGCACCGTCGACGTACTCTTCCCGACCGAGAGGCTCGTAGTCTTTATCGACGGCTGCTACTGGCACTCCTGTCCTGAACATGGCAGCTACCCGATCACAAACGGCGATTGGTGGCGGGCAAAATTAGCCGCGACGCGGACGCGCGACGAGTACAACACCCAGATTCTCACGCGAGCCGGATGGACCGTCGTTCGGGTGTGGGAACACGAAGACGTCGACGCGGCTGCTTGCCGCGTAAGCGACGCACTCGAGAAGCTTCGGAGTGCGAGCACCCGTGTTGGGCGTCGGTCGGCCGTGTCGTAATGCCATTAGCCCGCTAAGACGCTGGGCATGGCGGGATGCGGAGCGTCGACAACGACGAGGTTCTGGGTCGGAATGCGCTGCGCCGGTTGTCACTTTTCAGGGGCCAAATGAGCCTTTCTCTAGTGGATGAGAGATGTGACTTTTCGGGCCTCAGATGGGCCTCTCTCTAGTGGACGGGTTCGTGTTCTCCCTGACCGCTGTGACTTTTCGGGGCCTAAGAGGGCCTTTCTGTAGTGGATGGCTTCGTCAACAAGGAGGTGGTTGGCATGACAAGGCAGGTTGGTGAGATTCGGCTGCTTCCGCCCGTGCGGGTGCCGATGACGGCTGAGCAGCATCGCGAGGCAGTCGAGCTGCTCGCGGAGCTCATCCTCGATGTCGCTTGGAAGCGTCGCGTCGCTTCGGCGGGCGGTTCTGAGGGCGTCTCTACGGGCGTTACTGCGGTCGTCGTCCCGACGGCCGAAGAAGCCGCTGTGCCCCACCGGAGCGGGCGACGCGGCAATTCGAAAAACCCGACATATAAGGAGGTTCACGAATGACTGAAGCAAGTGGCGGTGCGCCGCGGCGGCGGCGGCCGGTGACGTTCAGCGAGCTTGTTCAGCTGGCGAACATCCTCACCGACCGCGACCGCGAGATCGTCTTCTTCCTCTACCGGCACCAGGTGCTGACGACGGAGCAGCTCGAGCTCCTGTTCTTCTCGTCGAGGCGGATGGCGCAGAGGCGTCTGCTCCGGCTGCACGAGCACAGGGTCGTCGAGCGCTTCTATCCGCCGATCCGCTTCGGGCAGGGCAAGCAGCAGGCTCACTGGATCCTCGGGGACGCGGGCGTGAAGGTCGTGGCCGCGTGCCTCGAGGTCGAGCCGAAGGTGCTCGGGCTGTCCCGGCGGGACGAGTGGGGCGCTCATCCCCAGCTCGTCCATCGCCTCGAGCTGAACGCATTCGTCACGGAGCTGGTGAGGGCGACGCTCGAGGATCCCACGCTCGGGATCACCGCCTGGTGGGGGCAGACGGGAGCCGGGCGCCGGCTGGCGATGCACAACGAAAGGCGTGTCGTTGCGCCCGATGCAGGGTTCGAGTACGTCTGCGCGGGTGGCGTGATCGAGTGCTACCTCGAGTGGGACCGCGGCACCGAGACGGCGTGGCGGCTCGGCGACAAGGTTCGTCGCTACGAACAGCTCTTCCGCAAGACGCACTACATCGAGCGCACGCCGATCAACCTCCTCTTCGTCGTGCCGAGCGAGCGACGGCTTCGATCGCTTCAGCAGTCGGTACAGGGGCTGGTGTCGGAGCGGCCGCACCGGATGGCCGAGCTGTTCATGGAGTGGCCCACGGTCGCCACGACGGTGCAGGAGCTTCGGCGCGACGGGCCGCTCGGTCCGATCTGGCGCAACATCGCCGATGAGGGCGAGTCGAGGTCTCTTGCAGAGCTCATGCCGAGGTTCGGCGAGCCGGCGCGGCTCGAGTGGTCGCTCGGGCGCCAATGGGGCGACGGCCGATTCAGCCTCCGGGAGGACGCCCGGTCTGGGATTCGGAGGGTCGTCTGCTGAATCCGCCACGTCCTCTTGTGGATCCCTACGACCTGCCCGCGGGGAGGCGGGAGGCGGCTTGACACCTGCCGCAAACAGAGGTCTCATGGACGACCCGCTGAGTCCAAATGCCCGAGGAGGTGATCCTGACGAAGGAGTCCCGGAGTTCCACCCCGAGGTCGTCGCCTTCGCGCGCTGGTTCGTCGACTGGTGGCTCCGCCGTGGCCTCCGGCTCGTCCTCGAAGCCGAGGCGGGAACGGCGACAGTGGCGGTCTGAGGCGCCGCCAGCGGCGCGCGCCGCTCGCCTACGTGCGCGAGTCGACCGAGGAGCAGGGCAAGGGGTTCTCGCCTGATGCTCAGCGGGAGGCGATCCGCGAAGTTCGCCGCCGAGCACGAGCTCGAGCTGTCGGCGAGTACTGCGACTTCCACTCCGGCTGGAAGCAGGCCGACGGCCGTCCGCAGTTCCAGCGGCTGATGGTTGACGCGTCCGAGCGCCGCTTCGACGTCGTGCTCGTCTACCACACGTCGCGCTTCGCGCGAAACCAGGTCGAGGCGCGCCGCTACAAGCGATGCTGCGCAACCGGCTCGGCATCCGCGTCGTCTCGGTGACGCAGCCGATGGGCGACGACCCCAACGACCCGTCATTGTTCCTCGCGGAGTCGATCCACGAGATGTTCGACGAGTACTACTCCGTCTCGCTCTCGTTCTGGACCCGCACCGGCCTCGCGCGAGAAGGCGCGGCAGGGGCACCTCGTCGGTCCGCTCCCGTGGGGCTACGTCCGCGATCCGGACACCGGCGCTGTCGTCCCCGATCCCGGAGCAGGCGCCGCTCGTGCTCGAGCTGTTCGAGCGCTACGCCACCGGCCAGGAGTCCGACCGCACGCTCGCCGCGTGGCTGAACGCGCAGGGCGCGCTGCACGACGAAGGACCGCGCCGTTCGGCAAGGACACGGTCCGCGACATGCTCGTCAACTCCACCTACTGCGGCTACGTCGCGGGCATGCGCAGCAAGGACCGCTCGAACAAGGGGCTGCACGAAGCCGATCGTCAGCGAGGAGCTGTTCGACCGCGTGCAGGAGGTCCGCGAGCTGGCGCGCGCACGTCGTCAAGCCGGGCCGGCCCTCGGACGAGTACCTGCTGCGCAAGCTGCTCACTGCGAGCGCTGCGGTGCGCGGATGCACGGCACGCGCGGCTCCCGGCCGCCGACTCGCCGCTACCAGTGCTCGACGCGGCGCCACGGCGGCGGCTGCGGCCAGCCGATCAGACAAGGCCGAGCCGCTGGAGGCGCAGCTCATCGACTGGCTGAAGGACTTCCAGCCCGACGAGGAGCTTCGCGCATACGTCCTCTCGTCGCTACGAGGCGCCGCGCGACGCTCCGACGACATCGCTGTGCGCCGCCGGGAGCTGATTCGCCAGCTCAACCGGCTCCGCGACCTCTACGTCATGGAGGACCTCAGCAAGAGCGAGTATCTCGTTCGGCGACAGGCGATCGAGGAGCAGCTCGAGCGGACCGGAATGCCGCTCGATCCGCGCATCGACAAGGCCGAAGAGATTCTGGCCGAGTTCGCCCAGAAGTTCTGGGACGACGAAACGGAGGCCGCCGAGCGGCGTCGGCTGGTTGCCTCGCTCGTCGAGAGCGTGTCGCAGGACCAGGGCCACATCGTGGCTGTGACGCCACGTGAGCCCTTCCTGCGCTACTTCCGAGCCGCCGACGAACTCGCCCAACGGCGAGCCCGTAATCGCGCGGTCAATAGCGGGAGCGACGGGACTCGAACCCGCGACCTCCGGCGTGACAGGCCGGCGTTCTAACCAACTGAACTACGCCCCCGTGCGCGCCGCAGTGTAGCGGCGGCAGGGAAGGGGGTCACACCGGCCGAAGAGGGTCGCATGACGCGCGTCGACTGGGTCGCGGCCGCGATCGTGGTGCTTGGCGCGCTATCGGGGCTCCGCCGCGGACTGGTCGCGACCGCGCTCTCGCTCGGCGGGCTGATCGCCGGCGCGCTGATCGGCGCGCGCATCGCGCCGCATCTGTTGCACGGCGGCGCCGATTCCCCCTACACGCCGCTTGCCGGCCTGGTCGGGGCGTTGATCGGCGCGTCGCTCCTGCAGTGGGCGGCGAGCGTGGCGGGTTCGTTCGCCCGCGGCGGGCTGTCGGTGATCCCGCCACTGCGCTTCCTCGATTCGGTCGGCGGCTTCGTCGTCGGCGCCGGGCTCGGGCTTGCGCTTGTCTGGGTCGCCGGCGCCGCGCTGCTCCTGATCCCCGGCGAGTCCCGCCTTCGCACCGAGGTGCAGCAGTCGACGATCCTGCACCGGCTGAACGAGGTGGCGCCGCCCCGGACGGTGTTGCGCGCCCTCGCTCGCGTCGACCCGTTCCCGCAGATCGCCGGGCCGGCGCCTCCGACGACGCCTCCCGACTCCCGCGTGCTCCGCTCGTCAGGGGTGCGCGCGGCCCGTCCGAGCGTCGTTCGGATCACCGCGCTCGCGTGTGGCTTCGGCGTCGAGGGCTCGGGCTGGGTGGCGCGGCCCCACATCGTGGTCACGGCGGCCCATGTCGTCGCCGGCGGCAGCAGCCTCCGGGCCAACGGCCATGCGGCGACGGCGCTCGTCGTCGACCGGAAGCAGGACGTCGCCGTGCTGCGCGTCCCCGGCCTCAGGTCGCCGCCGCTGCAAGTCGTCGACGCCCATGCCGGCGACTCCGTCGCGATCCTCGGCTACCCGGTCAACGGCCCGTTCGATGCGCGACCGGGCCGGATCGGCAACACCGCCGACGTGCTCGTCGAGAGCTCGCTGCGCGAAGTGACGGCTCTGAGCGGCCTCGTTCGGCACGGCAACTCGGGCGGGCCGGCCGTCAACGCCCAAGGACAGGTCGAGGCGACGGTCTTTGCGGCCCGGATCGGCTCGAAAGCAGGTTACGGCGTCCCGGCTCCCCCGGTGCGACGTGCACTCGCGCGTGCGACGCACCGGGTTTCGACCGGCAGCTGCTGACTGCTACCCGATCAGCTCGAGCACGCGCCCCGGGCGCTTGTACGGTGCCACCACGTAGACGCCGGCGCAGCGTCCCCGCGCCTCGGCGACGAGCTGCTTCGCATGAGCCAGGCCGAGCGTCGGGGCGTCTCGCCCCGCCTCGAGGAGCGCATCCTGCAGCGCCTGCGGCACGCTGATTCCGGGCACCTCGTTGTGCAGCCGGAGCGCGAGCCGGTGGCTCGTCAGCGGAAAAACCCCAGCCAGGACGGGGATCGGCCAGCTTCCTCCGAGCACGTCCGCGAACCGGTCGAGCACATCGAGCTCGAAGACGATTTGCGTCATCGCGTACTTCGCCCCGGACTCGACCTTGCGGCGGAAGCGTTCGGCTTCGGCCTCGAGGTCGTCGGCGGCGGGGTTGACGGCCACACCGACGAAGAACGACGTCGGTGCATCGATCGGGCGCCCGTTGAAGTCCTCGCCGCGGTTGAGGCGTGTGATCAGCTGCGTCAACCCGATCGCGTCGACCTCCCAGACACCGCGCGAGCCCGGGTAGTCGCCGACTTCGGGCGGATCGCCGGTGATCGCAAGCACGTTCCGCACGCCTTCGGCATGGGCGCCGAGCAGCATCGATTCGAGCCCGAGCACCGTCCAGTCGCGGGTCGTCAGGTGGGGAACCGTCTCGAGGCCCGTCTCGCGCTCGATCCGCGCCGAGACCATCAGCGAGCTCATGCCGGCTCGTGCCGTGGCGTTGTCGTTCACGTCGACGAAGCGCACCCCGCCATCGCTCAGGTCGCGCGCGACCTCGAGGAGGCCACGAGCCGAGCCCCCGAGCGGCGGATCGAGCTGTACCGAGACGACGAACTCACCCTCGCGGAGCGCGCGGGAGAGGGCGGTCTCGCGCTGCTCCTCGCCGAGTGCCTCGACCAGCTCCCGTTCGGTGAACTCGAGTTGCGAGCGCGGCTCCCGCGCCTCCTCTACGGCGGCGCGGATCGCAGCGATCTCCGTCGGGGTCGTGCCGCAGCAGCCGCCGATCACGCGCGCGCCGAGCCTTCGCGCGTGGGCGGCGAACTCGGCGAAATACTCCGGCGCCGCGTGCGGATAGATCACGCGGCCGCCGGAGAGGCTCGCGAGACCGATATTCGGCAGTGCTGCCAGCGGCAAGCCGTCGCTCGTCATCTGCTCGAGCGCCTCGAGCGCGGCCAGCAGCCCGCTGCCGTGGTTGGCGCCGATCGCGGCGACGTCCAGCTCCCGGAGCCGGTCGGCTGCCTCGCGCGCGTGGACGCCCGCGAGCGTCTCGGCGCCGTCGTCGAACGTCATCAACGCGACGATCGGCAGCGTCGAGACCGCGCGCACGGCGCCGATCGCGTCGACCAGCTCCTCGAGGTCGAAGAACGTCTCGATCATGAACAGGTCGGCGCCGCGGCCTTCGAGCACGCTCGCCTGCTCGCTGTAGAGCTCCTCGCGCACTCGTGACGTCGCCGACTCGCCCAGTGGGCCGATCGCACCGGCGATGAAGACGTCGCGGCCTGAGATCTCCCTCGCCTCCCGGGCGAGCTTGACGGCGGTCGAGTTGATCCGCTCGAAGTCGTCCTCGAGGAAGTGCTGGGCGAGCTTGCGGCGGTTGGCCCCGAACGAATTGGTTTCGATCAGCTCCGCGCCGGCGTTGATGAAGCTGACGTGCAGGGAGACGACCGCCTCGGGGGCGCGCAGATTCGCCTCCTCGGGGGAGCGCAGCCGTGGCACCGCGGCGGTGATCAGCGAGCCCATGCCGCCGTCGGCGACGATCGGCGGCCCGTCGCGCAGACGCTGCCTGAAGCGGTCGGTCACGCCCAGAAACGTAGATGACCGATCGGTAATCGGCCGCCCCGATCACCGACCGGTGATCAGTCAAGTCGCGCGGTCAAGCACGGAACGGGTGATGGATCAAGTGCCGGGGCGGCCTCAGAGTTCGGCCTGTCACCCGCGAACCGAAGGCCCGATGCGGCGGGGCCTCGTCGGAAGCGCGGGGGCGATAGCTCCAGCGGAGAACGGCGTCGGCGGCGGCGCCGTTCTCTCGTGCTACTTCACGACGAGGCGGCCGACGTAGGCGGCGAAGCCCTTGCTGTAGGTGACGTTGATCGTCATGCCGCCCATCCGCTTCGGCCGCCAGGAGATGGTCGAGCCGCTCGTGACCACGGAGACCGGCGCCCCCGACACCGCAACCCGCACCTTGGCCGGTTTCACCGCGAAGCTGACCGTGACGAGGCCACCGCGGTGCACGACGATCGGCCGCCCCGACGCGGCGATCGGCGCGCCGCAGTGGGCGCCCCAGCACCAGGACGAGACCGCCAGCCGCACGTGGCCGGGCGCGGCAAACGCGGCCGGTGGTTTGACTGCTCCGAGCAGCAACACGACGAGCGCGACCATCCCGCAAAGTTAACGTCGTCGCGAGATGTTGCGACGATCGAACAATTTCGTGTCGGTTTGGCGAACTCTGATGTATTGTCAGCGCGCTGAGGGCGAGCCGGCACGTGTGAGAAACCGGCTCCGTGTGCGTTGAATCGTTGTGTCCCCGTCAACGAACGTCGTAGCCGGAGGTCGTGCTGAGGTGCTCACTGTCGACATTGCTCTTCCCGACGTCGAGGAACTCCACAAGCTCGTAGCGACGGGACAAGAAAAGGGCTTCCTGACCTACGACGAGATCGTCAAGGGCATCGAGGAAGTCGAACTGACGAAGGAGCAGGTCGAAGACTTCACCACCTACCTGATCGACCACGGTGTCGAGCTCGTCGAAGGCGAGGAGCACAAACGGCTCCCGCACGAGCAGCCGCTCGTCGAAGAGGAGGTCAAGTCGGCCCCGAAGCTCGACCTGACCGTCGAGCCGTCGCTCGACTCGCTGCGCCTGTATCTGCGCGAGATCGGCAAGGTGCCGCTGCTGACCGCCGATCAGGAGGTCTACCTCGCGAAGCGCATCGAGCGCGGCGACATGGGCGCGAAGACACAGATGACCGAGGCCAACCTGCGCCTCGTCGTCTCGATCGCAAAGGGCTACCTCGGGCGCGGGCTCAGCTTCCTCGACCTGATCCAGGAGGGCTCGCTCGGCCTGATCCGGGCCGTCGAGAAGTTCGACTACCGCAAGGGCTACAAGTTCTCGACCTACGCAACCTGGTGGATTCGCCAGGCGGTGACGCGGGCGATCGCCGACAAGGCGCGCACGATCAGGATCCCGGTGCACATGGTCGAGAAGCTGAACAAAGTCGTGCACATCGAGCGGCAGCTCGTGCAGCGGCTCGGTCGTGAGCCGCGGCCGGAGGAGATCGCCGAGGAGCTCGAGATGACGACCGAGGAGGTGCGCGAGATCCTGCGGATGGCGCAGCATCCGGTCTCGCTCGAGAAGCCGATCGGCGAGGAGGAGGACTCGGCGCTCGGTGACTTCGTCGAGGACGAGAACACCGAGACGCCGGACGAGGCTGCGTCCCTGACGCTACGCCGCTCCGACATCGAGGTGGCGCTTGCCTCCCTGCCCAAGCGCGAGCGCCAGGTGATCGAGCTTCGCTTCGGCCTGACCGGGGGTCAGCCCTGCACGCTCGAGGAGGTTGGCAAGGCCTTCGGCGTCACCCGCGAGCGGATCCGGCAGATCGAGAACAACACGCTCAAGAAGCTCGAGAGCCTGCCCGAAGCGCAGGCCCTCAGAGACTGTATGTAGGTCAGGCTCTACGCGCGCTCGGCCGGCACGAACAGCCGGCAATGCGGGCACTTGAAGCCCCGGTATCGCTCGGCAGCCCCTTCGAGCAGATTGGCGTGGAACGACTTCTTGCAGTGTGGGCAGACGATCTCGTCCGCGTCGCCTTCCGGCCGCGAAGCGGCGCTCACGTCACCGAGATCGACTCGATGCGCACCTCGTCCAGCGGGCGGTCGCTCGCGGTCTCGACCTTCTCGATCGCGTCCACGACGTCCATGCCCGAGACGACTCGGCCGAAGACCGTGTGCTTGCCGTCGAGCCACGGGCACGCGTCCGCCGTGACGATGAAGAACTGCGAGCCGTTCGTGTTCGGCCCGGCGTTCGCCATGGCGAGCGCTCCGCGCTCGACGAGGTTCTCGTTGAACTCGTCCTCGAACTGGTAGCCCGGACCGCCGGAGCCCGTCCCGGTGGGGTCGCCGCCCTGGATCATGAAATCCGGGATCACCCGATGGAAGATGACGCCGTCGTAGAAGCCGTCGCGGGCGAGCTTCGTGAAGTTGCCGACGGTCTTCGGCGCGTCCTCGTCGAACAACTCGAGGCCGATCGAGCCGTGGTTGGTCTGCATGATGGCGTGTGTCATGCCCCGCAGGGTAGACGCACGCTCGCTGCAGGCGGTCGGGAAGCGGTTCCTACGCGAACGCGAGGATCAGGTAGCCGAGGCCTGCGAGCCACGCGATCTGGACGACCACGATCAGCGTCAGGGTCAGGCGCGTTTGGAGCGTCCCGGCGCTCGTGGCGTGAGGCTCGAGCCCGGCAGCCGCGAGCTCGAACGGGAGCGCATCGTTGTCTTGTGCAAGTGCTGCGGAGCTCACTGGTCTCTCCCCTGGGCAATGGCTTTCGGTGCTGTATTGGCACTCCAAGTATCGCCCGGGCTTCCGCGGCAGCGCCCGCCGAAGGGCCGGACCGTTCCGCCTGAAGGTGGGGCATGCGAGACTGCCGGGCAAGCAGTTCTCTGGAGAGGAGATCGCCGATGGAACTGCACGAGCAGGCCAAAGGGTCGTCGTTGGCCGTCCACCGCTGATGCCGAGAGCCTCGGCGGTGCTCGCCTACCACGAGCTGAAGGTCGCCGCCCACGACGCGAACTGCGACGGGCCGGCGTTCAAGAAGCTTGCCCACCCGCTGTCGGAGGCGCTCTCGGCGCTGTCATCGCTCAGGTCGGCGGGCACCGGAAACCTCGCGGGCATCGCAAGCACCGGCGCATTGCTCGACACCGTGATCGCGAAGGCGTCGGCGAACGGTGTCCAACTGACAGACGTCAACCGCTAGAACCAGGGAAGAGAGGGCCGAATGGACCTGAACAAGCTCACCGAGAAGGCGAAGCGGATGTTCGACAAGCGCGGTGGCACGCAGGCCGCGAAGGAAGATGCGACGGAGCTCGAGGACATCGCGCGCAAGGATGAGGGCGTCACCGACAAGGTGAAGGACGCCGCCGCTGCGATCGAGGATCCGGGCGCGCCCGGTCCGAACGCGTAGTTAGCGGCCGATCAGCTGGCTGATGGTGCCGATCCGCGCGGCACTGTCAGCCAGATCGGATCGCCGGGCTGAACGCCGCCGAGTCCTTCGGCGGCGTTCGCAGGGTTGCCACGGATCACCGAGAGCCAGCCTCGCGGGTCGATGATCAAGCCCCAATCGCCCGACTCGACGTCCGTGTACGTCGACACCCGCCGGGCGGTCGCCGAGCCGGTCGTCGCGTCGATCGCAACGGCCTCCGCATCGTCCAGGCCGGCGCTCGTGTAGTCCTCGGCCGTCACGTTCAGCAGGACGTTGCCGAAGCGGTTCAGATCCAGCACTTCGCATTCGATCTTGCTCGGCGCCACGGTCGCCGATGGGAACGCCAGCCCAGCAAGCGACGAGCTCTCGAGCGCCGGGCCGAGCTCCTCGAGCGGGCCCCCGGCTGCGAGGAACGCCGCTGCGGGGGCGAGGACATCTCGGGCATGGAACGATGGCGCGATCGGCCGCAAGAGAATCCGTTCGAGCGTGATCGAATGGACGCGCCTGACGCCTCCGTCGACGTGCCAGAGGAAGGCCAGCAGACCATTGTCAGGGCCTACCAGTAGACGTCCGTTGTTCGTTTCGAGTGCGAGGTCGCGGTCGCTGCCGACGCTCGGATCGACGACGGCGAGCACGACCGCGTCCGCGGGCAGGAAACGAGACGAGTCGGAGAGCAGCAGCGCGCCGGCCCGGACATCGAGTGGGGGTACTCCGTGTGACAGGTCGACGATACGACTGCCCGGTGCCGCGCTCGCGATCACCGAATGGCAGATACCGACCCATTCGTTCCGGTAGCCGAAGTCGGAGAGAAAGACGATCGGGCGTGGCGTCGCGTCGGCCACGGAGTCAGCTTTGGAGTTGCTCGGGAACGCGTCGGGACGCGTTCGAGTAGACGTCCTTGCGCAGGATCAGGTCGTCCTCGAACGGGAAGACGTCGATGCCGTCCCACGAGACCGACGTGCCGCTCGGGTGCGTCGCCGTTGCCGTCCACTCCTGGACGACGAAGTCGGGGCCGATATAGGTCGAGCGCCCGTCGAAGCGCAGATCGGGCCAGTGCTCGAAGATCGTGGCGATGTGCCCGCGGACGGCGTCGCCCTCGGCGCGCTCGCCTGCGGTGTGGTTCTCGAACACCATTCCCGGCGCGTGCGCAGCGCAGATGGCGTCGACGTCCTGGCGATTCCAGGCGTCGTTGTAGGCGGCGATGATTCCGGCCAGGTCGCTCACAGGCCGGTCCTATCACGTTGGCGCTTGACGTCGCTCGCAGAGCGTGCAACACTGATGTTGCATGAAAGCAACATCGAAGATGCAGGTCGATGAGCAGCTCCGGAACGCGACGATCGCGGTGCTGCGCGAGCGGGGCTGGGACGGGTTGACGCTCGAGCGGGTCGCCGAAGTGGCGGGCCGCGCTCGCTCGACGCTCTGGCGCCAGGGCCTCGACCGAGACGCGCTGATAGCCGCGCTCACCGGCGCCCTCGCCGCCGACTTCCGCTCGACGATGTACCCGATCCTCACCTCGGGCGGCAGCGGGCGAGAGCGGCTCGAGCGGTCGCTCCACGAGCTCTGCGCCCTGCTCGACCGGCACTTGCCGCTGATGCTCGCCACCGATGAGGCGTTCCACCAGCGGCCGGCGCCGGACGAGCCGCACGACTACCTGCATCCCCTGATCCGATTTCTGCGCGAAGGCAGCGACGACGGCTCGCTGCCTCCCGTCGCAGACGCCGTCGAGACGGCGGACGTGGCCTTCAACGCCGTCGCCTGGACGTACGTGCACCTGCGCGGCCGTCACAACTGGCCCGCGGAGACGGCGACCGACCGGGTCGTCGACCTGGTGCTGAACGGGATCGCCGGCGCAGCCCGGCCGGTATCCACCAAGATCCGACGAAAGGAGTCACGATGAGCCTTCCCTACGCCGAGCCCCTCGTCCTGCGCGAGCCCGGCGCCCTGCAGATCCCGGAGCCGCCGCGCCGCGGCGAGCCCGGCGGCAAGCCCTGCGGCATCTGTGCCGGCCAGGCGACGTCAGCCGTCTGGTCCGACGAGCACTGGACGCTGCACCCGCCCGTCGGCGGCAGCCTTCCCGGCGCCGTCTGGCTGGCCAGCCGCGAGCACGTGGACTCGTTCGCCGACCTGCCCGACGAGCTTGCGGCCGATTTCGGCCGGGTCGCCGCGCGCGTCGAGCGGGCCGTGCTCTCACTGGGCGGCGTCGGGCGCGTTCACCTCTATCGCTGGGGCGACGGCGGAGCGCACTTCCACGTCTGGTTCATCCCGCGCCCGCTCGGCATGGTCGAGGCCTCCGGGATGATGCTGCCGCTCTGGGAGGACGTCCTCCCGAACGTGTCCGACGAAGAGCTGAACGTCGCGGCGAAGCGAGTCGCGGCCGCGATGTGACGCCCCCGCCGCTCGTCCGCCGGCTCGGCACGCGAGACGCGGTCGTCATCGGGCTCGGCTCGATGATCGGTGCCGGCGTCTTCTCAGCCTTCGGGCCGGCGGCACGGGCGGCGGGAAGCGGGCTCCTGATCGGGCTCGCGCTCGCCGCAGGCGTCGCCTACTGCAACGCAGTCTCGTCGGCGCAGCTCGCTGCGGAGTATCCGACGTCGGGCGGCACCTACGTCTACGGCCGCGAGCGGCTGGGTGAGTGGTGGGGGTTTCTCGCGGGCTGGGGGTTCGTGATCGGGAAGACCGCGTCGTGCGCTGCGATGGCGCTGACGTTCGCGTCGTATGCGTGGCCCGGCTCGCTGTGGTCGCAACGGCTCGTCGCCCTCGCGGCCGTCGCCGTTCTCACCGGCGCCAACCTCCGCGGCATCTCGCGCACCGCCCGGCTCGCCCGCGTGCTCGTCACGCTCTCGCTGGTCGCGCTCGCGGTCGTCGTCGTCGCGATCGCCACCGGCGGCAGCGCCGGTTCGCCGATCCCCGACGGCATCTCCTCGCTCTGGGTGCATGGGCTCTACGGGATCCTTCAGGCAGCGGGTCTGCTCTTCTTCGCGTTCGCGGGCTATGCCCGGATCGCGACGCTCGGCGAAGAGGTGCGAGATCCCGAGAGGACGATCCCGCGGGCGATCCCGATCGCGCTCGGGATCGCAGTCGTCGTCTACGCGATCGTTGCTGTCGCGGCGCTCGCCGGGGCCGGTCCCGAGGCGCTTGCCGCGAGCACCGCGCCGATCGCGACCGCTGTCAAGGCTGCGGGCGCGGCCTGGGCGGTGCCGGTCGTGCGGGCCGGCGCTGCGGTCGCCAGCCTCGGCGCCCTGCTCGCGCTGATCGCGGGGATTGGGCGGACGGGGCTCGCGATGGCGCGGAACGGCGACCTGCCGAGCTGGCTCGCCGCCGTCGACCAGCGCCATCACGTACCGCACCACGCCGAGCTCGCCGTCGGCGCAGCCGTCGCGGTTCTGGTGCTGACCACCGATCTGCGGGGCGCGATCGGCTTCTCGTCGTTCGGCGTGCTGACCTACTACGCGGTCGCGAATGCCTCGGCGTTCACGCAGACCGGCGAGCGGCGCCGTTGGCCGCACGCCCTGAACGTCGCCGGGTTCATCGGGTGCGTTGTCCTGGTGGTCACCCTGCCCGCGTCGGCGGTGCTCGTCGGCATCGGCGTCCTGCTGGCAGGCCTCGCGGGCCGCGCCGTCCTTCGCGAGACCGCCGGCGGTCTGTAATCTCGCCGCAAGGGGACGCTCACATCGGAGGAGGACGAGAATGGGATTGACGATCGGTGACACCGCGCCGAATTTCGAGGCTGACACGACAGAGGGCCGGATCGACTTCTACGACTGGCTCGGCAACTCGTGGGCGGTGCTCTTCTCGCATCCGAAGGACTTCACTCCGGTCTGCACGACCGAGCTCGGCTACATGGCCAAGATCAAGCCCGAGTTCGACCGCCGCAACGTAAAGATCATCGGACTGTCCGTCGATCCGACCAACAAGCATTCCAGCTGGTCCGCCGACATCGAAGAGACACAAGGGGAGGCGCCCAACTATCCGTTGATCGGCGACGCCGACTTCAACGTCTCGAAGCTGTACGGGATGCTGCCGACGAGCGTTTCGGGTGAGGCATCCGACAGGACTGCAGCCGACAACCAGACGGTCCGCAATGTGTTCGTGGTCGGGCCGGACAAGAAGGTGAAGCTGGTCCTCGTCTACCCGATGACGACCGGCCGCAACTTCGACGAGGTCCTGCGAGTGATCGACTCGCTGCAGCTGACCGCGAAGCACAAGGTCTCGACACCGGTGAACTGGCGGCAGGGCGAGGACGTGATCATCGCCGGCTCGGTCTCGGACGACGAGGCCAAGGAGACGTATCCGGACGGCTGGGAGTCGCCCAAGCCGTATATCCGGATCGTGCCGCAGCCGCAGTAGGCAGGCGCTACGTCCAGCCGACCACCGCCCAGCGGCGGCCGGCGAAGCGTGTTCCGAGGAAGATGAGGCGGGCCGCGATCAGCGCGTCGAGGCCCGCCCACACGCCGACGATGCCCCAGCCGAACGCGAGTGACGCGAACGCGATCGGCACGAATACGCCGAACGACGCGGCGAGCATCGACCACATCAGGTACGACGTATCGCTGGCGCCGATCAGGATGCCGTCGAGCGCGAACACTGCGCCGGCGAGGGGCTGCATGACGGCGAACAACACCCAGATCTGGTCGGCGGCGTGCAGTACCTCGGGATCGCTCGTGAAGAGCCGCGGCAGCCACGGCTCGAGCGCCAACAGCAGGACGCCGAAGATCGCGCCGAGACCGACCGACCAGCCGATCATCCGCCGAGCAGCCGTGTAGGCGCCGGCCGCGTCGCCTGCTCCGAGCATCCGCCCCACGATCACCTGTCCGGCGATCGCGACAGCGTCGAGCAGCAACGCGATGAAGATGAAGAGCTGAAACGCGATCTGATGGGCGCCGAGGGGAGCATCCCCGACACGCGCGAGCACGGAAGCGGCAACGAGGAAGGACGCGTACAGCGCCGCCGTGCGCACGAAGATCTGACGGCCGACGCGCACCAGCGGCGCCATCTCGGCCACGCGCGGTCGCTTCGAGCTGGCGTGCGGCCGGAGCAGCTCGACGACGAACGCGACGCCCATGCCCGCCTGGGCGATTGCCGTGCCGGCGGCCGACCCCGCCATCCCCCAACCGAAGCCGTAGACGAACACGACCTCCAGGATCAGGTTGGCGATGTTCGCCACGACGACGATCTCGAGCGGACGGCGCAGGTTGGCGACGCCGCGTAGGTAGCCCTGGCCGGCGAGCGCGATCAGCGCGGCGGGCAGCCCAAGTGCCGCGATGCGGAAGTAGGTGAGGGCCAGGTCGCCTGAGCGGCCGTGCGCGCCGAGCGCGGCGAGGAGCGGCGAGGCAGCCAACTCGCAGACGACGAGCAGCGCGGCACCGATCGCCACCGCCACCCAGAGCGCCTGCGCGGCCAGACGGGCGGCGCGCTCGGATTCGCCGGCGCCGCTCGCGCGCGCGACGACCGCGGTCGTCCCGTACGTCAGGAAGTTGAAGATCGTGAACGCCCCGGCCAGGACCGTTCCCGCAAGGCCGAGCGCTGCGATCTGCGGCCTGCCCAGGTGGCCCACGATCGCGGTGTCGGCGAGCACGTAGAGCGGCTCGGCCGCCAGGGCCCCGAGCGCCGGCAGCGCCAGGCGCAGGATCTCGCGGTCGTAGCCGGTGGGTGATGATGGCGCGGTGGACACGATCGTCATCTTCGCTGGCGGCGGCAGACCGCTCGCGCGGCGTGCGCGCGCCGAGTCGTCGGCGGCCTCGTTCGTGATCGCGGCGGACAGCGGGGCCGATCATGCGCTCGCCCTCGGGGTACCCGTCGATCTCGCTGTCGGCGACTTCGACTCGATCTCTGCGGACGGGCTCGCGGAGCTCGAGCGGGTGGGTGCTCGGCTCGAGCGCTACCCGCGCGACAAGGACGCGACCGACCTCGAGCTCGCGCTCGCCGCCGCCGCGGCGCGGCAACCGCGGCGCATCGTCGTGCTCGGAGGAACGGCCGGCAGGCTCGATCACCTGCTCGGGGGGCTGTCGCTGCTCGGGGCGGAGCCGTACCGGGCGCTTGAGATCGATGCGCTGCTCGGGCCCGCGACCGTCCACGTCGTGCACGACGAACGGCTGTTGTCGGGCCGTGTCGGCGAGCTCGTCTCGTTGTTCGCGCTGCACGGGCCTGCTCACGGTGTGGTCACCGACGGCCTCGGCTATCCGCTGCACGGCGAGACGCTCGCTCCGGGCTCGACACGGGGTGTGTCGAACGTCTTCGCGGCGACCGAGGCGCGCGTCGCCCTGACAAGCGGCGTGCTGCTCGTCGTCCGCCCGGGTTGACTAACAGCTCTTCGGCAAGAACCGCGTCGTCATCGCCGCCGAGGTTGGAACGGGCGTCTTCAGCAGGCCCCGTCGGTGCATCCACGCTCCAAAGCGCTGCCACTCGGCGGCGCGCATGCAGCCGACGCCGTGTGTGCCCGCGAGCAGCGCGAGCGTTGCGGGCGTCGCTTTCGCGAGGAAGCCCGCGTCGCTGCCGGTCGCCTTGCGGAGGATCGCGAGCGACCGCTGAGGGTGACTGCGAGCCGCTGCGGTACCGAGGCGAAGCGCACGCACGAACCGTTGCACCGTGTCGGCGTAGGCCGGGTCCGAGTCGAGGCGAGCCGCGCTCGCCACGAGCACGAGCTCGTCGTAGAACGGAACCCCGGCGCGGTTCAGCGGGATGATCGTCGGCTTCAGTCCCCGACGTTCGAGCTCGATCCCCTCGACGTTCCGGTAGACACCGAGGATCGCGTCGACGCGACGGGCGAGCAACGCCGGGAGCAGGTTGTAGCCGACCGTCACGACTTTCACGTCGCTGCGCCGCAACCCCGCCGACGAGAGCGCCGTGTCGAGTGAGGCGTCGTCAGACGGCACTCCGGTGATCCCGACGGTCTTCCCGCGGAGATCGGCGACCCGCTTCACCGTCGGGTCGATCGACATGATCGAGTTGAGCGGCTGCGGGACGATCGCCGCCACGGCAACCACGGGCAGCTTCTTGGCTGCGGCGAAGAAGACTTCCTGCTCGTAGGAGACTCCGAAGTCGGTCTTGCCCGCCGCGACCAGCTTCAGTGGCGCGGTCGGATCGGACGGCGCGTGGATCGACACGTCGAGCCCCGCCTTCGCGAAGAGCCCTTCGTCGCGGGCGTAGTAGAGCCCGACGTGATCCGGGTTCGGCGTCCAGTCCAGCGTCAGCGTCACATGTTGTGGTCCGGCGGCTGCAGCGGGAACGAGCAGGGCCGCAGCTGCAACCGCGACGGCGACGACCTTACGAAGCATTGACGACCTCCCGGTGCCAGGGAATGAGCAGGCGTTCGGCGAGCGAGACGAGCCCGTAGAGCCCGAGGGCGATCGCCGAGAGAATCAGGACGGCGGCGAAGATGCGGGCTGTGTCGAGCGATGGCTCCGACTGCAGCACGACGAAGCCGAGCCCGGACGTCGAGCCGGACCACTCGCCGAACACCGCTCCAACCGCGGCATAGGTCGCGGCGATGCGCGCGCCGGAGAAGATCGCCGGTAGCGCGCCGGGAAACTCGACGCGCCGGAAGATCGCGACTCGGCTCGCATCGAGCGTGCGCATCATGCGCACCAGCTCGCCGTCGGTCGAGCGGAGCCCGTCGACGGCGTTGACGACGATCGGGAAGAAACACACGATCGCGACGACGATCAACTTCGGCGTCAGGCCGAATCCGAGCACGATCGCGAGGATCGGTGCGAGCAGCACCGTTGGCACGGTCTGCGAGAGCACGAGGATCGGCAGGAGCGCGCGTCGCAGCAGCGCCGAGAAGTGGATCAAGATCGCCAGACCGAGCCCGACCGCAACCGCGAGCAGGTACCCGATGAGGACTTCGCGCGCCGTCACCCAGGCCGCGCTCGCCAGCAGGTGCGCGTCCGACCCGAATGCCGACCCGACTGCGGTCGGCGCCGGGAAGAGGTAGTCGGGCACGTGACGAACACGAACGACGAGCTCCCACACGACGATCCCGCCGAGCAGCAACGCGAGCGACGGGCCGAACCGCTTCATGCGATCGCCTCCAGCGCCGTTTCGCGCAGGGCGATGAACGAGCGGTCGACGATCGTCTCTCGACGCGGGCGGTCGCGCGGGAGATCGACGTCGAGCTCGGCGGTCACGCGACCGTCGGAGAGCACGATCACGCGATCACAGACGAGCAGCGCCTCTTCGACGTCGTGCGTCACGAGCACCACCGTTCGCGGTTCCACCGCCAGCAACGCGGTCAACCACTCCTGCAGCTCGGAGCGCGTGATCGCGTCGAGTGCGCCGAACGGCTCGTCGAGCAGCAGCACTTCCTTGCCTGCGAGGAGCGTGCGGAGAAAGGCGACCCGCTGACGCATCCCGCCCGAGAGTCGCACGGGCCGCAGCGATTCCGCCCCCGCGAGCGAGAAGCGCGCGAACAGGGGCGCCGCGCGGCGGCGGGCCTCCGCGCGGGGCAGGCCCTGGTTCTCGAGTGCGAGACACGCGTTGTCGAGTGCCGTCCGCCACGGCAGCAGGCAGTCGCGCTGCGGCATCAGTGCGCAGCGAGCGAGCCGTTCGGCGGGCGAAACGTCGCCGAACACGGCGACGGTGCCGGCGTCGGGCTCGTCCAGTCCGGCGACGAGGCCGAGCAAGGTCGACTTGCCGGCGCCGCTCCGTCCGACGATCCCGAGGCGGCCGTGAGCCGGCAGGTTCAGGTCGAGCCCGTCGAGCACGCGCTTGCCGCCGAGCACGCGTGTGACGCCTTCGAGGGCGACTCCCGCGCTGCTGCCGATTTCGAGCGTGTGCGACATGGGCTCCCTTCGCCGGCATGACCCGGATCAGGTTCGACGGGTATGCGCTAGGAAGCGCGCTCTCAGCCTCTCGCCAGAGGCTCCCCGGTGGTACGGAGGACAGCGTATCGCGCCCGAGCGCGGCGCCCGACGTCGAAGAGGACGCCGAGCGCCGCGAGCAGCAACGCTGCGAGCACGAGCGCGACGAGCAGTAGCCGGAGCCGCACAACGCTCAGGCCGTCGCCGGTGAGCCGTCAGGACCCGCCGGGGTGTAGACGGGCTGGTAGCCGACCAGCCGACCGGCCGGTGCTCCGAGAGCAAGCCCGATGCGCTGCACGATCGCCGGCGGGAACGGCAGCCGCACCGTGTCGAAGTGCGCGTTTGCGATCACGGCGAGGCGCAGCAGGTTCGGCATGCCCTTGCGGTTCGTCTTGCCGTCGGCGGCCAGGGCGAACATCGTCTCGAGCAACGACTCGAACTGCAGTGCGGGGCGGACCTCGCAGACGAACTGCGCGACGTCGTCACCGGCGTTCCAGAACCGGTGCGGTGTGCCGGCAGGGACGGTCAGACGATGTCCCGGTCCCGCGACGAGCTTCTTGCGCCCGATGCGGAAGCCGACGCTGCCGCGGACGATCTCGAAGCGCTCCTCCTGCGACGGGTGGACGTGTGCCGCGGCGACGAAGCCGTTCGGCTGCACGTAGGTCTCGATCACCACTGCTTCGCCGCCGGTTTCGCGTGACGTCTTGCGGAAGACGATCCGCTCGCCCGTGATCGCGTTCTCGATGATGTCTCCTGCCCGAATCATGGTCTCTCCTTTGTCTCGTTCGGCCACAACCGGCCGGTCGAACGAGACCGTCGCGCAGGCCGCTTAAGATTGGCTTGGCGCTCGCTTGTGGGGGGCCAAGGGGTCATGGGCAGAACCGAATTCCGGATACTCGGGCCGCTCGAGGTCACTGTCGACGACGAGCGCGTCGACCTCGGGGCGCCGAAGCAGCGGGCGGCGCTCGCGAGTCTCCTGCTCGAGAACGGCCGGGTCGTTCCGCGAGCGGCGCTGATCGAGGCGATCTGGGGTGAAGAGGCCCCACCGGCCGCCGCCGCGTCGCTGCAGGTCTACATCCACGGGCTTCGCCGTGCGCTCGGTGCCGACCGCATCGAGACACTCGGCAGCGGCTACCGGGTGAGGCTCGACCAGGACGAGCTCGACCTGGCTCGGTTCGAGCAGCTGGTCTCCCGAGGGGCGCGGGCAGTCGCAGCAGGCTCCGCCGGCACTGCCGCCGAGGACCTGCAAGCAGCTCTGCGGCTCTGGCGCGGAGCGCCCTTGGCGGACCTCGCCGAGCAGCCGCTCGCTCGAGCGGCGATTCCCTACCTCGAGGAGCGGCGACTCGAGGCGATCGAGCTGCGGAACGAGGCGGAGCTCGCGCTCGGCCGGCACGACGGGCTGCTCCCGGAGCTCGAGCTGCTTGTCGGCGCGCATCCCTATCGCGAGCGTCTCCGCGAGCAGCAGATGCTCGCGCTCTACCGCAGCGGGCGACAGAAGGAGGCGCTCGACGCCTATCGCGAGGCGAGGCTCAGATTCGTCGAAGACCTCGGGATCGAGCCCGGCCCGACGTTGCAAACGCTCGAGCAGGCCGTGCTCCGCCACGACGAATCGCTCGTCGCGCCGGCGCGACCGAGCATCGCCGTGACGCGGCTGCCGAAAGCCCCGACGCCGCTCGTCGGCCGTCGACTCGAGCTTGCCAGCGTCGCCGCGCTGCTACGCCGCGACGACGTGCGGATCGTGACGCTCACAGGGCCAGGCGGCAGTGGCAAGACGCGACTCGCCCTGGCGGTCGCCGAAGAGCTGGCGCCGGAGCTCGCCGACGGGGCGGCGTTCGTCGATCTGGCACCCGTTGCCGACCCGGCGCTCGTGCCGTTCGCGATCGCCCAGGCCCTCGGTGTCCTGCAGTCTGACGAGCACCTCGACGACGCGCTCGCACGGGATCTCGGGGACCGCTCGCTGCTGCTCCTCGTCGACAACTTCGAGCAGGTGGCAGCAGCCGCCGGCACGCTCGCGGCTCTGGCCGCTGCAGCGCCCCGCTTGCTCGTGCTGACGACGAGCCGTCTGCCCCTCCGGATCTCGGGCGAGCACGAGTACCCGGTTCCGCCGCTGCCGCTCCCGACCGGCGGTGCGGTGTTCGAAGAGGTGGTGGCAAGCGACGCGGTCAGGCTGTTCCTCGCTCGGGCGCAGGCGGTCGACCCCGGGTTCGCCCTGACCGACGAGAACCTCGAGGCGGTCGTCGCGATCTGCCGCGGGCTCGACGGCCTGCCGCTCGCGATCGAGCTCGCGGCGGCACGAATCCGACAGCTGCCGCCGGCGCAAATCGCGCTGCGGCTCGACCGCGCGCTCGAGCTGCTGACCCACGGGCCGCGAGACCTGCCGGAACGGCAACAGACCCTGCGTGCCGCACTCGACTGGAGCTACCGGCTTCTACCGGAGCCAGAGCAGACACTTCTGGCTCGCCTCGCCGTGTTTGCCGGCAGCTTCTCGCTCGACGCCGTCGAAGCGGTCGTCGCCGACGAGACGGATCCACTCGAAGGCCTGACGACGCTTGTCGACGGGAGCCTCGTTCGCCGCGTCGACGCACCCGCCGCCGCAGCGAGGTTCGCGCTGCTCGAGACCATCCGCGCATACGGTCTCGAGCGTTTGCGCGCGGCCGGCGAAACCGACGAGTACGCCCGGCGCCACGCCGCCCACTACCGCGACGCCGCAGAGCAGGCGAACGCGTCGTTCATCGGCGACGGCTACGACAGTGCGTTCGAGACGCTGGATCTCGAGCGGGACAACCTGCGTGGGGCGCTCGCCTGGGCTGCGGGGGTCGGAGAGATCGAGATCGAGACCCGCATCGCGGTCGCCCTCCGCTGGTACTGGGTGATGCGTGGCGACCTCCACGAAGCCCGCTCGGTGTTCGAGCACGCGGTTGCAGAAACGGTCACCGCCGAACCCGCCCTGCGCGCGGCGGCACGGGCACACGGTGGCGCGATCGTCTTTCGCCTCGGCGAGCTCGAGACCGCGCGGCTCTGGTGGGAGGAGGCGCTCGCGCTCTACCGCGACCTCGGCGACGTCGACGGGATCTCGCGCTGCATTGCCGAGCTGGGGAGCGTTGCGATGGCGCGCGGCCAGCTCGACGAAGCGGCTGCGCGCTATCTCGAGAGCGCAGCGATCTTCGAGGAGCTCGGAAACGAGGTACGGCTGGCCGTTGCGCTCTCCAATCTCGGAGGAATCGAGGGGCTCCGCGGCAATCACGAAGAGGCCGCTACGTACACGGAGCGAGCACTGGCGCTGCAACGCAGCACCGGCGACCGCGACGGCGAGGCCGTGTCGCTGGTCAACCTGGCCCGTACTCGCATTTCGCTCGGTCAACATGCGCGGGCTCGCGAGCTCGCGCGTGAAAGCCTGCAGCTCGCGCTCCAGATGCAGTACCGAGAGGTGATCGGCTATGCGCTCGCCGCAGTCGCCGAGCTCGCACTGGTCGGGTCCGAGCTGGAGCGGTCGGCAATTCTCTGTGGCGCGTCGAGCGGACTGTTCGCGGAGATCGGCGTCGAGATGCTGGGCGAGGAGCGCGCCGCATACGAGCGGGTCGTCGCCGACCTGCGCGAGCGCCTCGGCGACGAGCAAGTCGAGGACCTGCTCCGCCGCGGACGCGCGCTGTCGTTGGCAGAGGCTGTGGCGGAAGGCGTCGCCTGACAGAAGGGGTGGACGGCGCTGCAGTCGCCGTCCACACCGTCTGGTCAGAGGCTGCTCATCGCGGGGTTGTACGACGCCCCGCTCGAACTGGACGAGCCCGAGCCTGAGCTCGAGCCCATGTTCGGACAGTTCGAGCCGTTCGGCGCCTTGCTCGGCGCCTGGCTTGGAGCCTGGCTCGGCGTCGTCGAACTCGGCGTGGTGGTCGTCGAGTTGCCACTCGCCGCCCAGGCGGCGCCGCCTGCGCTGAGTGCCGCGGCGGCGACGATCGGTGCGATGTAGCGCATTCGAGTCACCGTGTACCTCCTTTCCTTCGTTGACCCGATCAGACCACCGCGACCTAAGGATTGCTGGAGAGTCGCCTAACAATTGCCCTTACGGTGGGAACCCGGGCGCACCGGTCGACTACATCTACGTCGTGCGCGCGCTCCTGTCAGCGATCCTCTGTTCGACCGCCGTACTGGCGACGGCCTGCGGCGGCGCCTCGGTCGACACGGGTTCGATCAGCACGGGTTCGATCAGCGCCGGCTCGAGCAGCGCCGGCTCGATCGGCGCCGGCCTGACCGGCCCGTCGGATCTGAAGGCCGTCGTCGACACCCGTGGCTTGAGACACGTCTCGGCGCTGGTGCTCGACACGAAAGGCCGGCTGTGGGCGACCACGTCGGGTTCAGCCACCCACGCAACAGACGGCGTCTTCCTCGTGGCGCGTCCCGGGGCACGTCCCGTGAAGGTGGTCTCCGGGCTCGTCGCACCGCTCGGCCTCGCCTGGGTGGGGAAGCAGCTCATCGTCAGCTCGCTCGGCCGCGTCACCGCGTACTCGGGCTTCGCCGGCGGCCACTTCGCGCACGCGAAGGTGATCGTCGACGGGCCGGTCACCGGCGGCGAGAACAACAACCTCGTGCTCGCCCCCGACGGGCGGCTCGTGATGGGCATCTCGGCCTCGTGCGACCACTGCATGCCGGCGTCGCGGTGGTCCGGCTCGATCGTCTCGTTCCGGCCCGACGGAAGCGGCCTCGCGGTCGTGGCGTCGCATGTCCGCGCGGCGTACGGGCTCGCCTACCTCCCGGGGTCGAGCACCTTGTTCGCGACCATGAATCAGCGCGACGACCTCGGCGCACGAACACCCGGCGACTGGCTCGCCGTTGTTCGCCCCGGCCAGGACTGGGGCTTCCCTCGCTGCTACGGCCAGCAGACGAGGGCGTGCGCGGGGCAGCCGAAGCCGGCGGCCGTCCTCGACGCCCACGCCGCGGCGGGTGGTGTCGCCCTGCTCGCCGCCCAGCTCGGCGAGCGGTACCGCACCTCGGCGCTCGTCGCCGAGTGGCAGCTCGGTGTCGTCAAGCGCGTCCCGCTGCACGCCTCCCGCGCCACGTACACCGGCGGCGCGAGCACGTTCCTCTCCGGGTTCGAGCACCCGCTACCGGTGCTCGCGACCGGTGGCTCCGTGCTCGTCGGCGACTGGGGCAGCGGCATCGTCTACCGCATCACGCAGCGCGGCTGATCCGCGCGCTGCGGGCCGCGGGCCGGAAACGCACGAACCTCGTTCGAACGAGGTTCGAACGAGGTTCGCGGGGTTCGATGCGCGGCGAGATTCCTCGGCCGCTCCGGGACTCAGTTCGCCGCGACGCCGACGACGTGCCCCTGGGCGTCGGCGAAGACGCCGAAGCTCACGCCGGGAACCGACTGCGCGGGCTGGATCGTCGTGCCGCCGAGCTCCTCGGCATGCTTGAGCGTCGCCTCGACGTCGTCGACGGCGACGAAGAACAGCACCGAATCGCCGCCTCCCTGCAGCGGCCCGATCGCCGTGGGTATCGCGCCCTCGACGCCGGTGTCGGCGAACGTGTAGCCGGGAAACGCCGCGTCCGAGTACGTCCAGCCGAACAGCTCGCCGAAGAACGCGCGGGTTGCGTCGGGGTCTGCCGAGCGGATCTCGGCGTGGATGACCGGGTGTGCCATGAGTTCTCCTCTCAGTCGTCGGTCGGCGGCTGGAGGCCGCCGTAGAGACGACGAGCGGGAAGAGGCGGAATCGACACCGTTAGATGGTTGATCGGCCACACTGCTGGCAATTACCGATCAACCATCTGGTCGAGAAGGCCGCGCACTGCCCGAGCCACGACAACGTCCTCGCGCGCGTGCACAACCCGAACCTGCACGGCCGAGGCAGGCGCGTCGATCGCGCCCTCCTTGGACAGCGAGTCGTTCGCGGCCTCGTCGAGCGAGACTCCGAGGTGGCCCAACCTCGCGCAGACCTGCGCCCGGATCTGTGCCGAATGCTCTCCGACACCCGCCGTGAAGACGAGGGCGTCGAGACCGCCCAGCGCCGCCGTCATGGCCGCGACTGCCTGGGCGATGCGATAGCAGTAGATGTCGAGCGCCAGCACGGCCTCGGGGCTCGGGTCACCCGCCAGGGCCGCGACGTCATCGCTGCCCGCCAGCCCCACGAGTCCCGATTCGTGTTCGAGTGCGTGGTCGAGTTCGTCGAGCTCGACGCCGTGCCGCAGAAGATGGAGGACGGCGCCGGGATCGACCGACCCCGCGCGCGTGCCCATCGGCACTCCCTCGAGCGGTGTGAAGCCCATCGTCGTGTCGATCGACCGCCCGCCGGCTACGGCCGTCACCGAGACCCCTCCGCCGAGGTGGCAGACGACCAGCCGGTCGACCGGGATCTGCTCGGCGGCCCAGGCGACCGAGAATCCGTGGAAGCCGAACCGTCGAATTCCCCGGTCACGGAATCGGCGTGGGAGGGCGTACGTCCGTGCGACCGCGGGAATCGTGTGATGGAACGCCGTGTCGAAGACGGCGACCTGGGTTGCGGTGGGAAACCGCGCGCGCGACTCGGTGATCGCCGCCAGCGCAGGCGCGTTGTGCAGCGGCGCGAGCTCGAGCAGCGATGCAAGCTCGGCGGTGACGGCGTCGTCGATCACCGTCGGCGCGGAGAACCTCTCGCCTCCGTGGACGACGCGGTGGCCGATCGCGCCGACGTCGGGCGCCGTGGTGAGTGAATCCACGGGATGTGACCTTTCGTCGTCGTCGACCAGGCTCAGCTTCAGGCTCGTCGACCCCGCGTTGACGACGAGGACGTCACTCAGTACGGCCACGTCCAGTCGCGGATCTCCGGATCGTCGTCGCCGTGCTCGCGGGTGTAGGCCCTGGCGGCCAGACGGCGCTCGCCCATCTCTTGGCGCAGGTGGGCGGCGCTGTCATCGAGCCCTGCTACGCGGTCGATGACGTCGATCACGAGGTGGAACCGGTCCAGGTCGTTCAGCATCACCATGTCGAAGGGCGTGGTCGTCGTGCCCTCTTCCTTGTAGCCGCGGACGTGCAGGTTGTCGTGATTCGTCCGCCGATAGGTGAGGCGGTGGATCAGCCACGGGTAGCCGTGGTAGGCGAAGACCACGGGCTTCGAATGTGTGAAGAGCGAGTCGAACTCGGCGTCCGTCATGCCGTGCGGGTGTTCGGTGTGCGGCTGCAGGCGCATCAGGTCGACGACGTTGACGACCCGTACCTTGATGTCCGGGAGGCGGTCGCGCAGGATCGCCGCCGCGGCCAGGGTCTCGAGCGTCGGGATGTCGCCACAGCACGCCAGCACGACGTCGGGCTCGGCGCCGTCGTCGGTCGAAGCCCAGTCCCAGATCCCGGCGCCGAGCGTGCAATGGCCGATCGCATCCTCGATCGAGAGGTAGTTCAACGCCGGCTGCTTGCCGGCGACGATCACGTTCACGTAGTTCCGCGAACGCAGGCAATGGTCGGCGACCGAGAGCAGGGTGTTCGCGTCGGGCGGTAGGTAGACCCGGATCACCTCGGCCTTCTTGTTCACCACGTGGTCGATGAAGCCGGGGTCCTGATGCGAGAAGCCGTTGTGGTCCTGGCGCCACACGTGGGACGAGAGCAGGTAGTTCAGGGAGGCAACCGGCCGACGCCAGGGGATGTCGCGCGTCACCTTCAACCACTTCGCGTGCTGGTTGAACATCGAGTCGATGATGTGGATGAAGGCCTCGTAGCAGTTGAAGAGGCCATGGCGGCCCGTCAGGAGGTAGCCCTCGAGCCAGCCCTGGCACTGGTGCTCGGAGAGGACCTCCATCACGCGGCCGTCGACAGCGAGCCCCTCGTCGGTCGGCTCTGTTTCGGCGTCCCAGGCCCGCGCAGTGACCGTGAAGACGTCACCGAGACGGTTCGACTCGGTCTCGTCGGGACCGAAGAGCCTGAAGGTCGTTCGATTCCGCTCGATCACGTCGCGAAGGAACGTGCCGAGCACGCGGGTCGCCTCGGAGGTGGTCTTGCCGGGTTGCTCGACGGCGACGCCGTAGCTGCGGAAATCGGGCAGCACCAGGTCACGGAGCAGGATCCCGCCGTTCGCGTGCGGGTTCGCACTCATCCGGCGCTCGCCGGTCGGCGCGAGCTCCCGCAGTTCCGCCCTGAGACGTCCGTTCCCGTCGAACAACTCGCCGGGGCGGTAGCTCCGCAGCCACGTTTCGAGCAGCCCTCGGTGCTCTGCGCTCTTGCGTACGCCGAGGATCGGCACCTGATGTGCGCGCCACGTGCCTTCGATCTGCACGCCGTCGACCTCGCGCGGGCCGGTCCAACCCTTCGGCGTGCGCAGGATCAACATCGGCCAGCGAGGCCGCTTCGTCGCTCCACGCCGAGCGGCCTCCTGGAAGGTTCTGATGTCGTCGAGCGCCTCGTCCAACGCTGCGGCGAACCGCTCATGTGCATCTGCATGCGGATCGTCGAGCTCGGAGGAGACGATCAGGGGGCGCCACCCGTAGCCCTCGAACAGCGCGACCAGCTCGCGCTCCGGGATCCGGGCGAGGACGGTCGGGTTGGCGATCTTGTACCCGTTCAGGTGGAGAATCGGCAGGACGGCACCGTCCGTCGCCGCGTTCAGGAACTTGTTCGAGTGCCAGCTCGTCGCGAGTGGGCCGGTCTCGGCTTCGCCGTCGCCGACGACACAGGCGACGAGCAGCTCTGGGTTGTCGAATGCAGCGCCGAACGCGTGCGAGAGGGCGTAGCCGAGCTCCCCGCCCTCGTGAATCGAGCCTGGTGTCTCGGGCGCGACGTGCGACGGGATGCCGCCCGGGAACGAAAACTGGCGGAAGAGCTCGCGCAACCCGGCTTCGTCCTCCGTGACATGCGGGTACAGCTCTGCGTAGGTCCCTTCGAGATACGCGTTCGCAACGAGACCCGGCCCGCCGTGGCCCGGTCCCGCGATGTAGATCGCCGACAGATCGCGCGCCTTGATCGCGCGGTTCAGGTGCGCGTAGACGAAGTTGAGCCCGGGTGTCGTCCCGAAGTGGCCGAGCAGGCGCGGTTTCACGTGCTCGGCCGCGAGCGGCTCGCGCAGCAGTGGGTTGTCGAGCAGGTAGATCTGGCCGACCGAGAGGTAGTTGGCCGCCCGCCAGTAGGCGTCGATCAGCTCGAGCTCCGTCTGCGAGAGGGTGGACGCCACGTGCAGGTCAGCCGCGCTTGTCGAAGATCACGAGCACGCTCAGCTGCTCGTAGCCCGAGAAGCGATGGTCCGCGCCGGCGGGGACGAACGCCGCGTGCCCGACGCGCAGCGCGACTTGCTGGCCTTCGATCTCCAACATCCCTTCACCTTCGAGCACGACATAGACCTCGTCGTCGTCGTGGGGCTGCTGACGATCCGGCTCCGGGGCGACGAGGACGTAGACGCCGATCTGGAGCCCCTCGGACTGGTGGACGATCTCGTACCCGCCGGCCTCGGCGAGGCGGGCTTTCGCGGCTTCGATGTCGATCGGGTGGGGGGTTGGCAACGCCCTGCCTCCTCGCTTCGGTTCCCGTGGGCCGGACCCTACCGGCAGTCCTCGTCGTCTCTCACAGCCACCGGCACGTGCAGGACGCGCCGGGACGGTGGCAGACCCGGCAGGTGGGGGTCCGGCGACGAAGCCGCCGCTTCCCGAGCCCGGCCTGCGTCATCAGGACCGCGGCCACCGCAACGAGTGCGGCAGTCGCGGTCGGATCGAGTGAGGACATGGCCAACGTCGGCACGTCCCCTAGCGGACGACGACCTTGAGGGTGAGAACGTTGTCCTCGCCGGTCGTCTTGACGCCCTTCATGTAGTCCTCGCCGGGCTTCGTCGTGAAGACATAGGTGCCCGGGTGCGGGAACTTGACCGTCGTGGTTGCGCCCACGTGGGACATCGCGGGCGAACCGGAGATCGTGGCCTTCGGGCCACTCTTCTCGATCAGACGGTGCGACATCACATCGTTGTTCGTGATCGTGATCGTGCCGCCGGCGGCGAGCGCAGCGTCGAGATGCGCCGTGTACGGGCCGTGGCCGAGCGCCCAGGCGTGGCAGTGGCTCGTCTGGTGCCGGATCGTGATCTTCGCGTGCGTTGTCGATGAGGCGGCAGCCGTGGCAAGCGCGGCGCCGAGAACGACAACAGCGAACAGGGACGTAAAGGTCTTCATGGTGACTCCATTTCGTCGTTGATCCTTGAGGAGCACCATCGCGGCGTCCGGCGTCCGGCGCGTTCGTGAATCCCCGGACCACCGCTGCGTACTAGCCCGCACGGTTTTGCGCAGGTGGGGAAAAGCCGCACACCAGTTCAGCGCAGACCACGATTGCTTGACGCCCGTTCGCGCCGACACTGCCCGAAAGGAAACGGTCGAAGGCGCGGAGACGAGCATCGGCCCTGATGGAAGGAGATTCGAGATGCGTAAGTTCTTCGAGATCGGCGGGCTCGTCGCCGCTGCAGTCCTGATCGCATTCGGCGTTGCCGCAATCGTGATGGGGATCAACGGCCGTAGCACCGTCCGTGACAGCCTGAAGCTCGAGCAGATCGTCGGCTCGCCCGACATGACGCCGACGGCGATCGCAGCCGAGGCGAAGAAGGCGGGCCTCCCGGCATCGATCACGCTCCCGACGACTGACGTCGCCGGCAAGGCAATCAACACCGGAGCACGCGCACGCGCATTCGCCAGCTACATGCGGATCCACGCGCTCGAGGCCACCGGCGGTGTTCCGTACTCGCTCATGCCCCGCTATGCGACGGCAAACGGCAAGGGCACCAACGACCCGAAGGCCGCGCTGCAGGCGAACGGTCAGCCCGTCGACAACGCCGCACGCAACATCTGGGTCACTGAGACGGCGCTGACGACGGCGCTCAACACGAGTTACATGGCCGAGCAGCTCGCGCTCTTCGGCATCGTCGTCGGGGTGGCGCTCCTGCTCTCCGGATTCGGCTTCGCGATCCTCGCAATCGGCGGCGCTCTCCGGAATCCCGACACGGCACTCACCTGGTTCGCACACGAGCCGAGCGGCGCGAAGCCACTCGCTACCGCGTAGCGGAAGGACCCCATCAGGGTGGAAGAGGGCCGCGAAAGCGGCCCTCTTCTATTCCTCGAGCAGACCCTGCTCGATCGCGTAACGCACGAGCTCGGCGCGGCTCGTCAGGCGGAGCTTCTGCATGATGTGCGCGCGGTGTGTCTCGGCTGTTCGGACCGAGATGTAGAGCTGCTTCGCGATCTCCTGGTTCGTATGGCCGAGCGCCAGGAGCCGCAGAACTTCGCGTTCGCGATCCGAAAGTGGATCCTGTTCGGCTTTGCGCGCGGCGTCGGCGTCGGCCGCGATCAAGCGAGCGCCGAGTGCGGGATGCACGTACCGGCCGCCCCGCGCAACTTCGCGGACGGCGGACACGACTTCGACGTCGGCAGCCTCTTTGAGCACGTAGCCGCTGGCGCCGGCCGCGAAGGCCGCCCGGACGTAGCGAGGATCGTCCTGCATCGACAGGACGAGGATCTTCGTCTTGGGCCGTTCCTTGAGAAGCGTCGGAATCGCGTCGAGGCCACTCCCGTCGGGCATCACGAGGTCCATCAGGATCACGTCCGGCTTGAGGGTGCGCGCCTCGAAGACAGCCTCGCGTCCCGAGCCCGCTTCGCCGACCGGTTCGATGTCCGGCTCCTTGTCGAGGAGCAGTCGGATGCCGGCGCGAACGACCGCGTGGTCGTCGACGATCAGCACCCGGATCGGGGAGTCCATCGCGCGACCTTAACCACCGGCGCAGACGCGGGCGTACCGAGAAACCCGCAAACCGAACAGGTGTCCCCCGGATGGGGTGGCGCCGAGCCCGCCTTACCGTGTGTTGGATGAAAGGCACGATCGCGATTCTCTGGACGCTCCATGGCAAGCGTCATTCCGGCAGCCTCGAGATGCTTGCCGACCGGCTCGAGCTTCGCGCCCGGGGACGAACGCTCGTGATTCCGCTCGAGTCGATCGCTGGATTCGAGATCGAGCGCGGCGCGCCGGCTCGGATCAACGGGCTTGCCGTGCTCCGGCTGACCCTGGCGGGCGGCATGATCGTGCGGGTCGCGAGCCTGCAGGGAATGGGTGTCCTGCATCAACTGGCGGGCAAGCTCGCTCCCGCCGCCGTTGCGCTGAGCGGCACCTGAGCGGCGATCGTCGTCCCGGACTCCGGTGACGACTCGACCGCCAGCGTTCCGCCCACGAGCGCGAGCCGCTCGCGCATCCCGAGGAGCCCGAGGGCGTCGGCGCGGACGTCGTCGCCGTCGAACCCGCGCCCGTCGTCGTCGACGGTCGCGGCGACGCTCCGGTCGCGACTCGAGAGGACGATGCTGACGTGCTCGGCGCCGGCGTGCTTGACGACGTTGGTGAGCGCCTCCTGGACGACCCGATAGAGCGTCGTCTCGATCTCCGGCGGCAGGCGCCCGTCGAGGCTCGCTTCGACCATCGTCTCGATGCCGCTCCGCTCCGAGAACGTCTCGGCGAGGCGTTCGATCGCGGGGCCGAGGCCGAAATCATCGAGCACAGCGGGCCGAAGCTCGACCGCGAGCGCGCGGACGTCCTGTAGCGCCTGGACGACGAGTGCGCGCACCGCTGCTTCTGCGCGTTCGGCGTCGTCCTCGTTCCCCGCGGAGCGAATCGACTTCAAGCCGAGCAGAATCGAGGTGAGGGCCTGGCCGGTCTCGTCGTGCAGTTCGAGCGCGAGGCGCCGGCGTTCGCTCTCCTGAGCGTCGATCACACGGCGTACGGTGTCGCGCGCAACGCGCTCCGAGAGCGAAACCGCGACGGCGGCCCGGGCGGCGAAGATCTCCGCCACCCGGAGGTCGCCGTCGCTGAACCGTGCGTCCATGCCAAGCTTGTCGTGGACGGCGATGATCCCGATCGCCTCGCCCCGGGCGATCAGCGGGACGTACAGGCCCGTGCGGGCTCCCAGCCGCCGTGTCTCTTCCTGGTCGACCTCTGGATCGTCGAGCAGGGAGTCGACGCGGGCGCTCTGGCGACGATCGAGCACTCGACCGCTCTTCGAGTGGGTGCGGCTGAGACGGTCGCCGACGAGAGGCTCTTCGAGATTGCTGCCGTCCGCGGCGGCGATCGTCAGATCACCGGTGCCCCCCGACTCAGGTAGCGCGATGATCGCCAGGCGTGCGCCGATGAGCTCGCGCAAGCGGGCGCAGACCAGGTCGAGGAGATGCTCGAGCTCCATCTCCTCGACGAGCGAGCGAACCACCTCGTGCAGCGACTCGAGCTGTCGCGACCAGCGAGTCGCGGTTTCGTACAGGCGCGCGTTCTCGATCGCCACCGCCGCCTGCGCGGCGAGGAGCTCGACGATTTCCTGGTCGTCGACGGTGAACTCGTCCGCGCCCTCCTTCTCTGTCAGGTACAGGTTGCCGTAGGCGACTCCACGCAGCATCACGGGCACGCCGAGGAAGGTGTCCATCGACGGATGGTTCGGCGGAAAGCCGACCGACCGTGGATCGTCGCTCAGCTTTGGCAAGCGCAGGGACGTCGCCTCGCTGATCAACACCCCGAGGATGCCTCGGCCCCGTGGTAGGGCGCCGATCGCCCGACGCTGCTCTGCATCGACGCCGGTCGTGACGAAGCGCTCCAGCCCCTCGCCGGACTCGTCGATCACTCCGAGCGCGGCGTACTTCGCGCCGGTCAGCGCCGCCGCAGCCTCGACGAGCTTCTGGAGCAGGGCGTCGAGCGACAGCTCGGAGGTGAGTGCGATGCCGGCATTGAGGAGCTCACGAAGGCGGTCAGCGCCCTGGGCCTCGGTCACAGGAGCAAGGCTAACCGCGACGGTGCGGTGCCGAAGCGCGTCGCGCCAGGGCGAGCGCCAGGACAACCGCTGCCAGCACGATCAGGCAATCGGCCCAGAGCCTTGCGTCGACGAGGCCGGCAGCGACACGGGCCAGGCCGTCATACGCGTACGAAACGGGCAAGAGGGCGGAGACGATCCGCAGCGCGCGCGGCAGTTCGGCGCGAGGCACGAACAGGCCCGACAGGATGATCTGGGGCAGCAGCACCGCCGGCATGAATTGGACCGCCTGAAATTCGCTGGTCGCGAAGGCGCTCAGGAGGAGGCCGAGCGCGACGCCGAGCAGGGCATTGCAGACTGCGAGTGTGACCACGAGAGCCGGGGAGCCGGCTGTCTCGACGCCGAGCAACCGGAATGCGACCGCCGAGGTGATGAAAGCCTGCACGGCGGCGACCGAGGCGAACGCGAGTCCGTAGCCGGCCAGGAGATCGAGCTTCGCGAGCGGCATCGACATCAGCCGTTCCAGCGTTCCGCCCGTGCGCTCGCGCAGCATCGCGATCGAGGTGACGAGGAACATGACGATCAAGGGAAACAGGCCGACGAGCGGCACGGCCACGCGTTGGAATGCAGCCGGATTGCTGTCGAACACGTAGCGCAGCAGCGTCAAGAGCGCGGGAGGGACGACGAGGATCAGCGCGATCGTTCGCGGGTCGCGCCGCAGTTGAGCGAGCGCCCTGCGCGCGGTCGCGATCGTGATGCGAGGGCTCACCGGGCCTCCGCCAGCCGGATGAACGCGGCTTCGATGCCCGATCCGTCTCCCAGCTCGGCCGGGGTGCCGGCCGCAAGGAGACTCCCTTCGCGCAGCAGCAGCAACTCGTCGCAGCGCTCCGCCTCGTCCATCACGTGCGTAGAGATCAGCAGCGAGACGCCGTCCGCGGCGAGACGGTGGAACATCGACCAGAGGTCCCGTCGCAGCAGCGGGTCGAGCCCGACGGTCGGTTCATCGAGCACGAGCAGCTCGGGTCGGCCCAGCAGCGCGACCGCCAGCGACACACGTGACTGCTCGCCCCCTGAGAGATTCCGGACCAGCTCCCGTTCTCGGCCGTCGAGACCGACCGTGTGCACGACGTCGGCGACCTGTGTGCGGACGTCCAACACGTCGGCGAAGTACCTCAGGTTCTCGCGCACGGTCAGGTCGCCGTACACGGACCGCGCCTGCGTCATGTAGCCGACGCGATGCCGCAGCGCAGGTGAGCCGGCGGGTAGGCCGAGCACCTCGACGGTTCCGCTCGTGATCTGCTGCACGCCGACGACGGCACGCATGAGGGTGGACTTGCCACCGCCGCTCGGGCCGAGCAGCCCCGTCACGGCTCCGCGACGTACGTCGACTGTCAGCCCGGGTATCACGCGGCGACCTCCGCGGTCGACGCGGAGGTCGCGAGTGACGATCGAGCTCGGTCAGGACGCGACGCCGGCCCTCGTCTCGTCTCGTTCGGCCGGCGTCGGCTCATCGCCATGTACGACCAGCACCGGGCATGGGGCGTTGTACAGGACGTCGGTCGAGACGCTCCCGTGGAGGAGCCGCCCGACACGTCCCCAGCCGTGCGCGCCGATCACGATCAGCCGCGGCTCGCGCTCGCGTGCGACGCGGCAGATCTCCGCTGGCGCAGGGCCGTCGGGCGCCACTGTCTCGCAGGAGAGCCCGGCTGTCAGTGCGCGTTCCTTCACCTCGGCAAGGACCCTGCCGACTCGCTCGACCTCTGCGGCGTGGAGATCCGCAACGATCTCGGGGTACCCGTAGTAGCCGGCGTAGGGCGGAACGGCGAGGTGAGCTACCGAGACGATCAGGAGCGGTGCGGCAAATGCCTGCGCGAGCTCGATTGCCTCGTCGGTCGCAGCCGCTGCGGACGGGGAACCGTCGGTCGCAATCAGGATTGGTTTCATGGTCTCTCCTTCGGACGACGCTCTGAGCACACGACCAGTTTCCACCGCCGGGGGCGCTGGCGAATCGGGGCGTCCGCGGGACGGGCCGGGTAGTTTTCCGCAGTGCGAATGCGACCCAACGCCGACCCGGCTCCCTCGGCGGGCGTGCACGATACGGCCATGTCGGCGCCCGTCCAGCAGGCCACGCCTGACTCCCTGGTCGAAGACGTTGTTCTTCGTGACGGCTCGACGCTGCGCCTCCGCGCGCCGACCGCCGCAGACGAAAGCATCCTGATCGACTTCTTCCAGTCGCTTTCGCTCGACAGCCGGTATCTGCGATTTCACGGCGCGACGACGATCGATGCTCGGACGGTCGCCGGAGCGCTCGAGACCGACTGGCTGACGCGCGGCTCGCTCCTCGGCGAGCTGGCGGGCCCGGACGGCCGCCTGCACCCGGTCGCGCTCGCCACCTACGTTCAACTTCATGATCCGGCTCGCGCGGAGGTTGCGTTCGCCGTCGCCGACGATCTGCACGGGCGCGGGATCGGCACTCGGCTGCTCGAGCGGTTGGCGGCGCACGCCGCCTCGGCCGGGCTCGCCGAGCTCGTGGCGGAGGTGCTGCCTCAGAACCGCGCGATGCTCCGCGTCTTCGACGACGCCGGCTTCGAGAGCGGCCGCACCCTGCAGGACGGTGTGATCGAGGTCGTGCTCCGTGTCTCGACCGGGTCGCAAACGGTCGCCGACCAGCGAGACCACGTGGCAGTCGCCGCGTCGCTGAAGCCGTTCTTCACACCAGCCTCGGTCGCCGTGATCGGGGCCTCCCCACGTCGGGGGACGATCGGCGGGGAGCTCTTCCGCAATGTGCTCGCGGCGGACTTCACCGGCTCGGTGTATCCGGTCAACCGCGCGGGAGAACCGGTAGGCGGAGTCGCAGGTTATGCCGAGGTGGCAGAGCTGCCGGTCACCGTCGACCTGGCCGTGATCTGCGTTCCCGGTGGGGCAGTGCTCGCAGCTGCGCGCGACGTGCTCGCCTCCGGAGTCAAGGCACTGTGCGTCATCTCCGCCGGGTTTGCCGAGACCGGTGCAGAAGGAGCGACGCGGCAGCACGAGCTGCTGGCGCTCGTGCGCGCGCACGGCGCACGGCTCGTCGGACCGAACTGTCTCGGCATCGCATCCACTGCGACCCGCCTCAACGCGACGTTTGCCCGGCGCTCGCTGCCCGCAGGCCGAATCGCCTTCTCGTCGCAGAGCGGCGCGCTCGGGCTGGCGCTGCTCGAGGAGGCGGACGCACGCGGCCTCGGGCTCTCCAGCTTCGTCTCGATCGGCAACAAGGCGGACGTGTCGTCGAACGACCTGCTCGAGTACTGGGAGGAAGACGACGAATCCGACGTCATCCTGCTGTACCTGGAGTCGTTCGGGAACCCGCAGAAGTTCGCTCGCGTTGCCGGCAGGGTGGCGCGCTCGAAACCGATCCTTGCGCTGCGAAGCGGAACGAGCCGTGTAGGTGCCCGTGCGGCCAGCTCGCATACGGCCGCTCTCGCGGGCTCGGACAAGGCTGTCGACGCGCTCTTCTGGCAGGCCGGCGTGCTCCGCGCCGGGACGTTGGAGGAACTGCTCGACGCGGCGGTGCTGTTCTCCACGCAACCGTTGCCACGCGGCAACCGCGTCGCGGTCGTGACCAATGCCGGCGGTCTCGGCATCCTGTGCGCCGACGCGTGCGACGGGGCCGGTCTCGAGCTGCCCCCGCTGTCCGAGGAGACCAAGCTCGCGCTCCAGCAGGCGATTCCGGAAGAGGCCAGCGTGGTCAACCCGGTCGATCTGCTCGGCTCGGCGACCGCCACGACGTACGAGGCGGTGTTGCCTGCGTTGCTCGCCGACCCGGGGATCGACGCGGTGATCGCACTCTTCGTCCCACCGGTCGTCGCGACCGCCGCCGATGTCGCGGAAACCATCTCGCGCGTCGCACGAGGTGCGGACAAGCCCGTGCTCCCGGTCGTGATGAGCGCCGACGGCGCGCCGCCAGGCGCGTTCGCGTATCCGGAGTCGGCGGCGCGTGCACTCGGGCTCGCCGCGCGGCGGGCGGCCTGGCTGCGGCGGCCTGCCGGCATCAGTCCCGACCTCGACCGCATCGATCGACCGGCGGCCTCGGCGATCATCTCGAAGGCGCTCTCCGCGACGGATGACGTCTGGCTCGAGCCGCGCGAGGTCCGCGCGCTGCTCGTCTCGTATGGCCTGCCGCTGGTCGAGGAACGCTATGCGGCGACCCCCGCAGCCGCGGCAACAGCAGCCGCCGAGATCGGTTTTCCGGTGGTCGTCAAGACCGCGGAGGCGGGCGCACACAAGACCGAGTCGGGCGGCGTCCATCTCGACCTGCGCGACGGCGAGAGGGTGTCACGGGCTGCGGCGCAAATCGGTACGCCAGTGGTGGTTCAGGCGTACGTCACAGAGGGCGCCGAACTGCTCGCGGGTGCGATCCAGGACCCGGTGTTCGGGCCGCTGGTCGCGTTCGGCCCAGGCGGCGTGTTCGCCGAGCTGATCGGCTCGACGCGGCTCGCGCTCGCACCGCTCACCGATGTCGACGCAGCCGAGCTCGTCGCCAGTGGCAAGGCCGGACGGCTGGTCGCCGGGTGGCGGGGCGCCCCACCGGCAGATCAGGCCGCGCTGGAGGACGTGTTACATCGGCTCGCCCGGCTCGCCGAGCACCATCCCGAGGTCGCCGAGCTCGATCTGAACCCCGTGCTCGCCGGGCCGGACCGGTGTACCGCCGTCGACGCCCGCGTCAGGCTTCGTCGCCCGAGCCAGGCGCCCTCGCTCAAGACCTGGTGAGCGAGACCCTGACCGGGCCTCGCTCGCGTTCGTAGGCGGAGGTCAGATTGCCGCTGCGTCCGGGTGGCAGGCCCAGGCGCTCGGCAGCACTTCGATCTGGTGCTCGCCGGGCTCTGTCTCACCAGCTCCGACGAGAGCCGAGATGGTCAGCACACCGTCATGGATACGCGCGTGCATGTTTCGCATGTCGGTTTCGGCAGGCAGAACGAACTCGCGGTGAAACGAGCTCGTGCGCTCGTGCAGCAGGTAGCGCCCGGTCGGCTCATGCGTACGGTGGCCTTCGACGATCACGGTGTGGCCTCGAGCGTGCACGTCGACCGTGGGTTCCAGCCCGGGGACGTCGACCTCGATCAAGATGAGACCCTCGTCGTTGACGAGGACATCTGCGGGCAGGGCGTGTGATGGGGTTGTGAGCTTCGTCATAGCCGACTCACCCGATGAAGGCCGCGTGGGATGCGACGTGCCCGGGCAGGCGCCGCGTGGTGCTGGCGACCTTTCCGGCAGCTTTGGCCGGGACGACGATCACCGGCACGGTCGCCAGGCGCAGCAGATCCGCAGCGACACTGCCGGTGAGCAAGCCGAACGGTCCCCGAGCCCGCGTGTCCCGCAGACGATCGCGTCGGCGCCGGCGTGAGCGGCGACGGCGGCGATCTCCCGCGGAGTGCCGTGCTCGGTGACCTCGATATCGATATCGGCGTCGATGCCTGCTGCTCGTAGTTCGTCGACCTGTTCCTCGATATGCCGGCGACGGTCGAACTCGTCCGCGAGCACAGGCACGCCGGCAGCGCGATCACGCCAGAAACGCTGGTCGCAATGAAACGCAACCAGGCGACCGCCGGGGGCGAGCAGCTCGAGTGCCTCGGACAGGGCGAGGTCCGCCTCGGGCGACCCGTCGGTGGCCCAGAGGAGCGTGGTGTACATCGTGCCTCCCTTCGTCGCTACGAGCTTCGAACGCGAGGCAGGTTTGCGCGTCGGCCGCGGCACGGATCGAGGCTGCGGGAATCCACTGATTCTCCATTCGCGGGTTAGCGCATTTCGCTGATCGCGAATCAGCGTCGACCCCGATGGGACTTCGACGGTGTGGGAGCAACCTTCGTGCATACCGAACACGGAAGGGATGTGACGTCATGAACCCGCGGTTCGTCTATGACTTCGACGAGCAGTGCTCCGAAGGGCGTGCCTGCTCGGGGGCAAGGGTCTTGGGCTCGCCGAGATGACGCAGCTTGGGTTGCCGATCCCGCACGGTTTCACGATCACGACCGCTGCGTGCCGCGCGACCGTGGCGGATAGGCGCGAGCCCGCCGGTCTGACGGCGGAGATCGACCAGCACCTTGCGCGGCTCGAGGAGCGCACCGGCAAGCGGCTCGGCGACGGCGTCCGTCCGTTGCTGCTCTCGGTTCGCTCCGGCGGCCCGATCTCGATGCCCGGGATGATGGAGACGATCCTCAACCTCGGACTCAACAGCGACCTTGCGGCCGCTGTCGCCGAGCGAACGGGAAACGCTCGTTTCGCCTACGACGCGTACAGACGCCTGATTCAGATGTACGGCGAGGTCGTCTCGCACATCGACGCCGGCGCCTTCGAGGCTTTGCTCGCGAACGTCAAGGCGGAGCGAGGGGTCGAGCTCGACATCGAGCTCGGCGCAGATGACCTCCAGCGACTCGCCGCGTGCTTCGAAGACCTCTATCGCGATCGACCGGAGTCCCGTTCCCCGCCGACCCGCGAACACAGCTGACCGGCGCGATCCGCGCCGTATTCGAGTCGTGGAACGCACCCGAGCCTGCGTCTATCGTCACGAGTACGGCATCTCCGACGAGCTGGGAACCGCCGTGAACGTGATGGAGATGGTGTTCGGCAATCTCGACGAACGGTCGGCACAGGGGTCTGCTTCAGCCGCAATCCGGCCACGGGGGCTCCGGGTCTCTACGGCGAGTTTCTGATCGACGCACAGGGCGAAGATGTTGTGGCCGGGACGCGCACGCCTGCGTCGATCGCACGCATGCAGGAGTCCTTCCCGGTCGCGTACGCCGAGCTGGAGCGTGCCGTGGCCGAACTCGAGCTCCACTACAGGGACATGCAGGATGTGGAGTTCACGGTCGAGCACGATCGGCTCTACCTCCTCCAGACGCGTGGCGCGAAGCGGACCGCTGCGGCAGCCTGGCCTCTGCGGTCGCTTCGTCGAGCAGGGCTTGATCGACTGCCGGGAAGCGGTCGAGCGCATCGATCCGCTGGCGCTCGACCAGTTGTTGCATCCGACGATCGACCCTGACACAGGGATCACCGTCGTCGCAACCGGTCTGGCTGCCTCACCTGGAGCCGCGTCAGGCAGCGCGATCTTCGACGCTGACCTTGCCACGGAGCGTGCGGCAGACGGCGAGCACGTGATCCTGGTTCGCCCGGAGACGACCGCTGACGACATCCACGGATTGATTCATGCTGACGGAGTTCTCACTGCTCGCGGCGGCATGACATCCCACGCAGCAGTGGTCGCGCGAGGACTCGGCAAGCCCTGCGTGGCAGGGTGCGCGGCGCTGCAGATCGACCTCGAATCGAGAGTTGCGGACCTCGCGGGGGAGGTCGTGCACGAAGGCGAGCTGATCACGATCGACGGCACGAACGGAGACGTGATGATCGGCGCCGTCGACCTGGTTCAACCCGCCCCGAACGCCGACCTCGACCAGGTCCTGCGGTGGGCGGATGAGTTCCGTCTGCTCCGAGTCCACGCGAATGCCGACACGCCGGCGGACGCGCTTCGCGCGAGGGCAACGGTGCGGAAGGCATCGGGCTCTGCCGGACCGAGCACATGTTCATGGCCGAGGATCGGTTGCCGATCGTCCGCGAGATGATCCTCGCCGCCGACGTCGACCAGCGTGCCGCGGCTCTGCGGAGACTGCTGCCGATGCAGCAGACGGACTTCGAGGGAATCTTCGAGGCGATGTCGGGACTGCCGGTGACGATTCGGCTGCTCGACCCGCCTCTGCACGAGTTCTTGCCACCGCTCGAGGACGTGACCGACGAGCCGACGCGCGCCCGTGTGCTCGCCCTGCGCGAGGCCAATCCGATGCTGGGGACGCGCGGCTGCCGTCTCGGGCTGGAGTGGCCGGAGATCTACGAGATGCAGATTCGCGCGATCGTTCGCGCCGCGCACGCAGTGGAGCGGCGCACCGGTGTCGCGCCGTCGCTCGAGATCATGCATCCGCTGGTCGCCTTCGACGAAGAGCTCGTCCGGCTGGTCGAGCTGACGCGTCGGACAGTGGCCGAGGAAGGCACGATCGACTATCGGTGCGGCACGATGATCGAGCTGCCGCGGGCGGCCTTGCGGGCCGGCGACCTCGCCCAGCACGCCGATTTCTTCTCCTTCGGCACGAACGACCTGACCCAGACGACGCTCGGCTTCTCTCGCGACGACGCTCAGGGCCGTTTCCTCACCTTCTACCTCGAGCACGGCATCCTCGCCCAGGATCCGTTCTCGACGCTCGATCTGGCGGGAGTCGGTGAGCTGATCCGGATCGCCGTCGAGCGAGGGCGCAAGACGAATCCGGAGATCGGACTCGGGATCTGCGGCGAGCACGGCGGGGATCCCGCCTCGATCGCCTTCTGTGACGAGCTCGGGCTCGACTACGTCTCCTGCTCGCCGTTCCGGGTGCCGGTCGCGCGCCTCGCGGCGGCACAGGCTGCTCTCGCCCACGACGAGGCGCGGGGCGGCTCCTACGTTCCGGCGGGAGGGTAGGGCTACGATGGACTCGGTCGAAAGCTTCCACACCGCTCACGAGGAACTGCGCGACTGGACACCGAGGCTGACCTCGACGGCACGAAACCTGCCGTCGATGACGCACGGCGAGCGAGAGGGCGCCATCAGCGGCTTGCTCGCCGACCTCGCTGCGGTCGACGTCCACATGCGTCTCGATGAGCACGCCCTGTTCCCCGAGGTCGCCAGTCGGCTGCGCGACCCACTTGCGACGGCTTCGATGGCATACGACCATCTGGCGATCCGCGACTGGATCAATCGGCTGTGCGCGGCGTCGCTCTCCGACGTCAACGAGCTGCAAGAACTGCTGTACGGGCTCGTCGCTCTGATTCGCGTCCATATCTGGAAGGAAGACGCGCTCTATCTCGCGATGCTCGAGAACCCGTCGTGGCGGGACAGCGAGATACTCGTCTCAGTAGAACGCCGCAGGCCGAGCGCAGCGTTCGCACCGATGACGCCGCACGCTCGCAGGAGCAGACTCTGGCCGAACCGACCGAAAGGAGTCTGCGATGTCTGTCCGCGTGGCAATCAACGGGTTTGGACGCGTGGGGAGGTGTGCATTCCGGTCGGCCTACGAGCGGGGCTCCACCATCGAATGGGTGGCGATCAACGATCTCGCCGACCCCGCGACGCTTGCTCATCTGCTCCGCCACGACACGGTCTACGGGCCGTTTCCCGGCCGAGTCGAGGTCGATGGCTCGACGCTCATCGTCGACGGCGTCACGATCCCGGTCTTCAGCGACCCAGACCCGGCCAACCTGCCGTGGCAGGCACTCGGCGTCGACGTCGCGCTCGAGTGCACAGGCCGCTTCAGGAGCCGGGCCGACGCGGCGAAGCACCTCGGGGCCGGCGCACGCAAGGTGATCATCTCGGCCCCAGGCAAAGGTGTCGACGCGACGATCGTCCTCGGCGTCAACGACGACACGTACCACACGGAGCTGCACGACGTGATCTCGAACGCGTCGTGCACGACCAACTGCCTCGCACCGGTCGCGAAGGTGCTGCACGAGGCCTTCGGGATCGAGCACGGGACGATGACGACCATCCATGCCTTCACGGGCGACCAACGGCTCGTCGACCTGCCGCACAAGGACCTTCGGCGAGCGCGCGCGGCCGCGGCCAACATCGTGCCCACCTCGACCGGCGCCGCGAAGGCGCTCGGCCTGGTCATTCCCGAGCTCGAGGGAAAGCTGCACGGAGTTGCCGCGCGTGTCCCGGTGCTGACCGGGTCACTCGTCGATCTGACGGTCGAGGTCGGGACCTCGACCACCGTGGCCGAGGTCAACGCCGTCTTCGCGGAGCACTGCGACGTCGACGGCCTCGTCGGAATCCTGCAGTACAGCGACGAGCCGCTCGTCTCGAGCGATGTGATCAAGTCGTCCTACTCGGCCGTATTCGACTCGGGGCTGACCGCCGTCAGCGGCGGAACACAGGTCAAGGTCGTCGCCTGGTACGACAACGAATGGGGCTACTCGACCAGGCTGGTCGAGCTGGCAGAGCGCGTCCTTGCGCCGGTCGCACTCGCGGTCTGACTACGGAGAAACACCGAGCACGCTCAGCGCCGGCCCCGATTCGATGGGGCCGGCGCCGCAGGACGATGGAGGCAACCAAAGGAGGCGCGATATGAAAGCGCTCGTCTACCACGGCCCCGGACAGCGGGCCTGGGAGGTTGTCCCCGATCCGGTGCTGCTCGAGCCGACGGATGCGATCGTCAAGATCGACACCACGACGATCTGCGGGACCGATCTCCACATCCTGAAGGGCGACGTGCCTGAGGTCACGCCGGGAACGATCCTCGGTCACGAGGCAGTTGGCACGGTTGTCGAGGTCGGCGCGGCCGTCACCACGGTCGAGCCGGGTGACCGGGTGCTCGTCTCGTGCATCACTTCGTGCGGCCGCTGCCGCTTCTGCAAGGAAGGCCACTACGGCCTCTGCACGGGAGGCGGGGGCTGGATCTTCGGCCACACGATCAACGGGCTGCAGGCCGAGTACGCCCGCGTGCCGTTCGCTGACACCTCTGTCTACAAGGTGCCGGAGGGGTTGACCGACGAGGACGTCTTGTTCCTCGCCGACATCCTGCCGACTGCGTTCGAGGTCGGCGTCTTGAACGGCGGCGTGCAACCTGGCGACACGGTCGCGATCGTCGGAGCCGGCCCGATCGGGCTCGCCACGATCATGACCGCGAAGCTGTTCACGCCGGGCCACATCGTGGCGATCGATCTCGCCGACGCACGGCTCGAGAAGGCGCTCGAGTTCGGTGCCGACTCGACCATCAACAACGGACGCGACGACGCGCTCGCGATGATCATGGAGCTGACTGGCGGACTGGGCGTCGACGTGGCTGTCGAGGCGGTCGGCTTGCCCGAGTCGTTCGAGCTCTGCACCTCGATCGTGCGGCCCGGGGGTCACGTCGCGAACGTCGGTGTGCACGGCCATTCGGCGACGCTCCACTTGGAGACGCTGTGGATCCGTGACATCACGATCACGACGGGGCTCGTCGATACCACGACGACCGCCCAGTTGATGCGGCTGATCCAGGAGCGGCGGCTCGACCCGTCGCCGTTCGCAACGCATCACTTCTCGCTGACCGATGCCGAGACCGCGTACGACGTCTTCGGTGCGGCGGCCGAGACGAACGCGCTCAAGGTCGTGCTCACTGCAGAGCCGGTGCCTGCGCTGCCGGCGAAGGCCGCCGTCGAGCAGCCAGAGCCGGTGGGCGTCTGACCGACCGAGCCGCCAGCACCGAGGCGAGCGGCGTTCGATCAGCCGCTCGCCTCGGTGGTTTCAGGACGGAGCACGCGGGCGTAGATGACCTCAGCGGGAGGTTGCAAGACGGTGGTCGAGCAACTCGCGAAGGCTCGTGGCCACGAGGTCTGCGCCTCGAGCCGTCAGACTCCGCTGCAGCGGCGCCTCGCCGATGCCCGCGACGAGCGCGAAGCCGGCGGCGCGTCCTGCGGTCACTCCGTCGGCCGTCGACATGAACGCAGCTGCGAGCTCGGGTTCGATGTCGAGCTGCCGGCAGGCGGCCAGCAGGGTGTCAGGCGCCGGACTGCGCCGTAGCTCCTGCCTGAGCATCGCCGTGCCGTCGACGGTCGATTCGAGCAACGCTGCCAGGCCGGCGTGCTCGAGGATCGACTGCGTGTTGGCGCTGGCGGACACTGCCGCGCAATGGAAGCCCGCGTCGCGGGCGAGCTGCAGGTAGCGCCGCGATCCGCCGAACGCGCTCAGCCCGCCCGCGTCGATGCGTCGCAATAGCGACCGCTGCTTCAGGTTCGCGAGTCCGTACACCGTCTCGCATCCCGGTGCGTCGTCGGGCTCGCCCTCGGCCAACGTGATCCCGCGACTGGCGAGGAAGTCCCGGACCCCCTCCAGCCGGGGCCGCGCGTGGAGGTGCGCGTAGTAGTCGAGCCGCGGGTCGAAAGGCGCGAAGTGTGCTGCCGTTCGGCCGTCCCATTCCGCGGAGAGGGCAGCCCAGGTTTCGCCCCAGGCCGCCACCTGGAGGGAGGGGCTGCCCGTCAGCACATCCTCGACGTCGAACACACATGCCTGCACCCCGGGCGGCAGGCCGAGCAGGCGGGACAGGTTCCAGGCGGGGATCTCCAGATCCGAGCGCCAGGCGTTGACCTGGAAATCCCGCGCCAGGCCCTCGAGCAGATGTGCGGTCGCAGTGCGCTCGGCTTTGAGCAGACTCTCCCGTCCGCTGAATGACACGGGGTGGAGCGTCCCGGCAGCCGCCTGCACTACCGCTTGCGCGGCGTCGAGCGCAAGCCGCCACTGCGCGCTCAGCTCGTCGAGCTCGTCCGCTCGCTGCAGCGCGGTTTCGGGCCGCGCTGGGTGCGCGGTTCGAATCGGCGGCCTCGGCTGAACCGCTGTGGCCATGGTTCCAGCCTCCCTGCTTTCGCCTCGCGCAGCATCCGCGAACGACCCGATCCGCTGTTGCGGCAAGCGCGCAGGTTGCTCGACATATCGACGTTTGTCGATATGATCAGCGCCGAGATGAGCGGCGCACCCACCTCCGTGAGCTGTTGTGCGCCGTTGGCGTCTCCCGTTCTCTCGAGCGAACAGGCAGCGGCCACAGCCGAGTTGTTCAAGGCACTCGGCGATCCGGCGCGTGTGCGGCTCGTCAACCTGCTCGCGACCAGCACGGAGCCCGTCTGCATCTGCAACCTGGTCGAGCCCCTCGGTCTCTCGCAGCCGACGGTGTCGCACCACATGAGCAAGCTTCGCGAGGCGGGGCTCGTCGAGCGCCAGCAGCGCGGCAAGTGGGCCTATTTCTCGTTGCAGCGCGACGCCGTCGAGAAGCTCGCGGCGATCGCCGACCTGAAAGGAGCGTGTTGCTGATGGCAACGACGGCTGACGAGTTGCGAGAGGAGGTGCGCCGTCGCTACGCGCAATCTGCACGCGCGGTGACGGAAGGGTCTGGTTGCGGCGGCGGTGCCTGCTGCGCAGACGGTGAGAGCGACACGGCCAAGTTCGGCGAGCGGCTCTACGACGCGGAGCAGCGCGGCGTGCTGCCGGAAGCTGCCACGCTTGCCTCGCTCGGCTGCGGCAATCCGACCGCAGTGGCCGAGCTGCACGATGGCGAGGTGGTGCTCGACCTCGGCTCGGGTGGCGGCATCGACGTGATCCTCTCGGCCACGCGTGTGGGGCCGAGCGGCACGGCGTTCGGGCTGGACATGACCGACGAGATGCTCGCGCTTGCCCGGCAGAACGCTCGCGAGGCCGAGGTCGCGAACGTGCACTTCCTGAAGGGCGTGATCGAGCAGATCCCGCTGCCTGCCGGGTCGGTCGACGTGGTGATCTCGAACTGCGTGATCAACCTCTCGACCGACAAGGCAGCCGTTCTCACCGAGATCGCCCGCGTGCTCGTGCCCGGCGGCCGGATCGGGATCAGCGACGTCGTCGCCGAGGACGGGCTTTCAGCCGCGGAGCGTGCGGAGCGAGGCAGCTTCGTGGGCTGCATCGCCGGAGCGCTGTCGAGAGGCGAGTACGAGGCCGGTCTCGAAGCTGCTGGGTTCGAACGGATCTCGGTCGAGTTCACCCATGAGGTCGCAGACGGCATGCACGGGGCGATCATCAAGGCCGTGAAGACCCACGAGCCAGCGCTGCGCCGCCTGCCGTTGGTCGAGCCCGCTGCGAAGGCAGGTTGTTGCTGACCAAGCCTGCGTTCATCCGTTCGCTGGCCGCAGAGGCGATCGGCACGTTCGCACTCGTGTTTGCAGGCGCCGGCGCGATCATGGTCGACGCGAAGACACACGCCCTCGGTCACGTCGGCGTCGCGATCACCTTCGGTCTTGTGATCATGGCGATGATCTACGCCGTCGGGCACGTGTCGGGGGCGCATTTCAACCCGGCCGTCTCGTTCGCGTTCGCGCTGACCCGGCACTTCTCGTGGGCGCGGACGATGGGGTACTGGGCTGCACAGGTCGGCGGTGCCGTTCTCGCGGCCGCCGTCTTGCGTGGGTCGCTCGGCAGCGTCGCGCACGTCGGAGCGACCTTGCCGGCGGGCTCACAAGCTCAGTCCTTCCTCTGGGAAGTCCTGCTGACGTTCTTCCTGATGTTCGTGATCATGGCCGTCGCGACCGATACGAGGGCGGTCGGGGAGGCAGCTGCCGTTGCGATCGGCGGCACGGTCGGCCTCGACGCAATGTTCGGTGGGCCGATCTCCGGCGCCTCGATGAATCCCGCCCGGTCGATCGGGCCGGCGCTCGTCAGCGGTGATCTTCACGGGCTCTGGCTGTACATCGCCGCGCCGCTCGCCGGCGCTGCGCTCGGTGCGCTCGCCTACCAGTTCGTCCGTGGGCAAAGTGCGGAGGAAGTGGCCGCGTGACCAACGTGCTCTTCGTCTGCGTCGCCAACGCCGGCCGCTCGGTGATGGCGGAGCGCCTGTTCCGCGAAGCCGCCGGCAACCGGCATGCGGCCCGGTCGGCCGGCAGCCTTCCGGAGACGGCAGTGCATCCTCAGGTGCTCGAGGCCCTGGCCGAAGTCGGCATCGACGCACGCGACCACGTCCCGCGACAGCTCGATGCCGAGCTCCTCGCTTGGGCCGACGTTGCCGTCTCGACCTGCAGCGAAGAGGTCTGCCCGGTGACACCTGGCGTTCGCCGGATCAGCTGGGAGCTACCCGACCCGAAGCACCTCCCGCTCGAACAGGTCAGACCGATTCGCGACGAGCTTGCGCGGCGTGTTGCAAAGCTCCTTCGTGAGCTCGACTGAGCAGTTCCGATGAGTTCGAGTGCCCCGCGGCGTCTAGTCTCTCGACAGGTTCCGGGACCGGGGGATTGATCGTGATCGAAGAAGAGCAACGGATCGCACACACGGGCGCGCTGGCGGCCATCGCCGGGCACTGCGCACGGCACCCCTGGCGTGTCGTCGTCACGTGGATTTCGATCTTCGTCGTCCTGATCGGGCTGAACGCAGCCTTCCACGGCAAGCTGATCAACGACTTCAAGATCCCGGGTTCCGACACACAGAAGGCAACGGACCTGATCACGGCCAAGTTCGGCGGCCAGAAGGGCGCCGCGCTGCGCGTCGTGCTGGCCTCGAAGGACGGGCAGCCGCTCGACAGCGAAGCGCACGCAGCCGCGGTTCACCGCATGCTGGTGGCGAGCGCGGCCTCGCAGCGCTCCCTCGCCGAAGACCCGACCGATGTCTCCGCGATCACGAACCCGTTGGGCTCCGGGTCGACGCAACTGGCCGACAGCGGCAAGATCGCCTACTTCGACGTGCAGTACGACAAGACCGGATTCGAGTTGCCCAGGTCGGGCGTCGTCTCGGTCGAAGATCAGTTGCGGTCGATCGCGGACGCCGCGGGCATGCAGGTCGAGTTCACGGGCGAGGCCGAGAGCGCGCCGCCCACCCAGGGTTCGAGCGACATCATCGGGCTCGTCGCCGCCTTCGTGATCCTGATGGTCCTCTTCCGCGCGCTCGTCCCGACGATGATCCCGCTGCTCTTTGCGATCACCGCCGTGCTCGGCGCGTTCCTGATCCTCTTCCTGGCGGCGCGGCTGACGCACTTCAACACCATCACGGAGATCCTCGTTCCGATGATCGGGCTCGGCGTCGGGATCGACTACACGCTCTTCATCGTCACGCGCTTCCGACAATTCCTCCACGACGGCCTGTCGCCGCAGGACGCCGCTGCGGCCGCCGGTGCAACCGCCGGACGGGCGGTGATCTTCGCCGGCGTGACGGTGGCGATTTCGATCACCGGGCTGGCACTGATCGGCCTCGATTTCATCACCAAGCTCGGGATCGGCAGCGCACTCGGCGTGCTCACGGCGGTTTTGCTCGCCAACTCGCTGCTGCCGGCGGTCCTCTCGCTGCTCGGAGGCAAGATCGACAGGGGCCGCCTGGGACTGCGGCCCGTCGACGAGTCGCGCGAGGGGCAGGCGCGCACGCCGGTCGCGGCCTGGGGACGCTTCGTCTCCCGCAACGCGAAGATCGTGCTACCGGTCGTGCTGGTCGTCCTGCTGCTGCTCGCGTCGCCGATTCTGGCGGTCCGGCTCGGCCTCGCCGACTCGGGCACTGCGCCGAAGGACCAGACGACCCGGAAGGCCTACGACCTGCTCTCGAGCGGGTTCGGCCCGGGCTTCACCGAGCCGATCCCGGTCGTCATCGACATGCAGTCGGATCACGCGGCCGCTACGAAGCTCGAGACGGCGCTGAAGGCAGTTCCAGGCCTCGCACAGGTCGACAAGCCGATCTACAACAAGAAGAAGACCGCGCTGGCGACCGTCGCGATCGTCAACTCCTACGGCAAGTACAAACCGCAGGACTCGAAGACCGACGACCTCGTCACGTTGCTGCGGCACACGGTGATCCCGCGAACGCTGGCCGGCTCGACCGCGCACGCGTACGTCTCCGGGTCGAACGCCGCGTTCACCGACATCGGGCACCGGATCTTCTCGCACGCGCCCTGGTTCCTGCTGTACATCATCGGCATCACCTTCCTGGTGCTCGCGATGGCGTTCCGGTCGGCGGTGATCGCGGTCAAGGCTGCACTGACAACGCTGTTGTCGGCGCTCGTCGGCTTCGGCGTGCTGACCCTCGTCGTGCAGCAAGGACATGGGATGGGATTCCTCGGTCTCGACCGCACCGGCCCGATCGAGAGCTTCGTGCCGCCGATCGCTTTCGCGATCCTCTTCGGCCTCTCGATGGACTACGAGGTGTTCCTGATGAGCCGGATCCGTGAGGAACGCGTGCACGGTGACAACACCGTCGACGCCGTGAAGGACGGGGTCGCCGCCGTCGGGCGCGTGATTGTCGCCGCGGCGCTGATCATGTCGTCGGTCTTCTTCTCCTTCCTGCTCAGCCCGGACCGCGTGTCGAAGGAGTTCGGGCTGGTGCTCGGCGTCGCCATCCTCACCGACGCGCTGCTGATGCGGCTGACGCTCGTGCCTGCGCTGCTCACAGTGCTCCGGGGGAAGTCGTGGTGGATCCCGGGCTGGCTGGAGAAGATCCTGCCGAACATCACGATCGAGTCGCCGGGCGCCCGTGCTCCAGCCGAACCGCCGCCACGCGCGGTGCCTGCCGACGTCCCGACGCGCTGAGTGCCGAAGCTCAGGTTCGCGATCACGATGTCGCTCGACGGCTACGTCGCCGGGCCGAACCAGAGTCTCGAAAATCCGCTCGGGGAAGGCGGCCTCGCGCTCCACGAGTGGGTGTTCGCGACCAAGACGTTCCGCGAAACCCACGGTCTGGGCGACGAGGAGGGTGAGACGGGCCTCGACGACGACCACGCGGCCCGCTCGAGCCAGAACGTCGGCGCGACGATCATGGGCCGGAACATGTTCGGCCCGATCCGCGGCAGCTGGGACGGGAGCGATTGGAAGGGATGGTGGGGCGACGATCCGCCGTTCCACACACCTGTTTTCGTGCTCACCCACCATGCACGCGAGCCGGTGCCGATGAGCGGCGGTACGACGTTCGAGTTCGTCACCGACGGATTCGAGACCGCGCTCGGGCGGGCGTTCGCGGCTGCCGGCGGCCTCGACGTGGCAATCGGCGGCGGTGCCGAGACGGTTCAGCAGTTCCTGCGTGCCGGGCTCGTCGACGAGTTCGAGATCCACGTCGTGCCGCTGCTGCTCGGCGCCGGCTCCCGGCTGTTCGAGCAGCCGGACGGGCCGTCCGGCTATCGGTGCACCGAGCTCGTCAGCTCACCGGTGGTGGCGCACTACACCTATGTTCGCACCTAGGATTCCGTCGTGGGAACTGGTCGGGAGGCGATGCGTCACGCCGGCGGGCGCTACCGTCGGATCCTGCGGCATCCGGTCGAGGCTGTCGAGGCCGAAGCTCACCATCTGCACGAGGTCGAGCAGGCCGGCGAGGTTCCCGAGACGCCCTTCATCGCGCTCCTCGGTGTGGTCCTGTTCGTCCTGCCGGTGTTCCTCGTGATCGTCGGCCTGGCGTTCGCCGCGTACTACCTCGCGGGCTGAGCGGACTCGCGGCTACTCGCCGGGTGCCGGTGCTCGGACGACGAGGACCGTGGCTGACGTCGGACCCGTTGCGCTGAGCCCGTGCACCGCGCCGGGTGGGGCGCACGACCAGGCGCCGCGGCCGGCGCGGCTGTAGTCGCCCGCGACGGCGAACTCCACTTCACCGTCGAGCACGAAGAAGGCGTTGACCTGGTCGTCATGCACGTGCGGCCCGACGTCGAAGTCCGAGTCGACCGTCAGTTCCATCGCCTCGAACTGGACCTCACGGCCGAGCTCGCCATCGGTGCCCGCCTGAGTGACGGTCGCCTCGGCGGCAGGGCGGCCGCCCCCAGCCGGCGCGTCGAAGCTGTCGAAGCCGGCCCGCTCGCCTTTGACGTACGCGATGAAGCCGGTGCTCGGCGCGTGGAAGTTGAGCCAGCGCGCAGTCGCACCACTCGAGTTCCGGAACGTGTGGACGACATTCGGCGGCACCGCCACGAACGTCCCCGTCGGCGCCCGCACCGACGCGACGTCGGGGCCGACGCCGAACTCCAACTCGCCCTCGAGGACATAGAACGCATCGACATGCTGGTGGTGGACGTGCGGGTCGGGCCCGCGCTCGCCCGCCTCGTACTGCGACCAGGTGACGTCGAGCAGCGGGTGCTCGCAGAGCGCGCGCACGATGCGTCTGGGGCGTTCCGAGATCGCCGCGGCCTCGTCGGGCACGCGGAGTACGAACGCCTCCGCCATCCGGGCTAGCCGCCGCTGATCGCGGCGATCACCTCGACCCGCGACGATTGCTCGAGCGGTGTCTCGAGCAGGGCGCGTTCGCGATCGACGTAGAAATGGATGTGGCTGCGGATGCTCGGCCCCGGCTCGCAGAGGCGATCACGCAGCCCGGGCCAGCGTTGCTCGAGCTGCTCGATCGCCCCGCCGACGGTGTCGGCATCGACTTCGACGTGCCGCGGGAGGTCACTGAAGAGCGGGGTGAGCGTTGCGGGGAGATGGATGTCGGCCATCGGCGTCAGTCGAGAACCGCGACCTCGACGGACGAGATCGCCGGCAGGTAGCTCGCAATCTCGCTCCAGCTGTCGCCCTCGTCGACACTTGCGAACAGCTGACCCGTGCTCGTCCCGAAGTAGAGACCCGGCGAGTCGTAGCTGTCGATCGTCATCGCCTCGCGCAGGACGCCGACGTAAGCGCCGTGCTGAGGAAGTCCGCGCTCGAGACGCTGCCAGGTCGAGCCGGCATCATTCGTCCGCCACACCGATGCGCGGCCGTCCGGCATGCAGCGTCCGTGTCCCGGATCGAGGGGGACCACGTAGAACGTGTCGCGGTCGTGCGGGTGAGCCGCCGCGGCAAAGCCGAAGTCGCTCGGCAAGCCCTCGCTGATCTCCGTCCACGTCTCGCCCGAGTCGTCGCTGCGGTGCATGCCGCAGTGGTTCTGCTGGTACATCCGCGTCGGATCGGCCGCGGAACGGACGAGCTTGTGGACGCAGAAGCCGACGTCCTCGTGTTCGCGCGGCCACTCGGCCCGCAGGCCCTTGTTCCGTGGCGCCCACGACTGCCCGCCGTCGCCGGTCTCGAACACACCGATTCCCTGAACGATCGCCCAGAACCGCTCTGTGTCCTCGTCGTCCAGCATCAGCGCCGACAGCCCGAGATGACCGGGCGGCTGGTTGGCGGGGTCGTCCCAGACCTCGCTCCCCGGCTGGCCGGAGAGCGTCGACAGCTCCGACCAGGTGGATCCGTCGTCGCGGCTCTCGAAGATCCCCGGCGCCTCGACGCCGACGAGCACGCGGCCCGGTGACGCAGCGAGGCTCGAGACCTTCGAGATCTTCCGCTCTTCCCCGGCGTAGGCGAGGCCTTCGCTCGAGAGCGCCCAGCTCTCGCCGAGGTCGGGACTGCGCCAGACGGCCGAGCCGTGCCACTCGCTCGCCGCGGCGGCGTAGATCGCGCCGGATGAGCGCTCGAGCACGGCGTGGTACACGGGCCACGTCTCGCAATAGGGGCCGCGCAGCTTCCAGTCGCGGCGGTCGGAATCGCTTTCGAGGACGAAGCACCCTTTGCGGGTGCCGATCAGGAGCAGCGTCTGTGGCACGTGCGAGTCACCTCCGAGATCGAGCCATGGCGGTCGTCATTCTCACCGAGTTAGACCCCCGCTGCATGCAGAACTCATCGGTCGCTCAGAGCCTCGCCGCCGGCGCCATTCCGGCCAGCTGTGAGAAGTCGCCGTCGTCGCGCATCCGCACCGCCGCGGCGACCATCGCGTTGACGGCGACCCAGGTCAGCGCGCCGCCGACGCTCACTCGCTGACCCCCGGCGTCGACGATCGCGGCCATGGTCAGCCCTCGATGCGCGAGAACGTTGACCGGCTTGTTCGTTGCCTCGCAGACGGATCTGATCTCCTCTGCGGTTCGCAGTCCCGGCGCGTAGAGCACGTCGGCGCCCGCGCGTTCGTAGGCCTGCAGGCGGGTGATCGTGTCGTCGAGATCGTCGACGCCGCGGATGTGATTCTCGGCCCGGCCCGTGACGAGGAACGGCACGTTCAGCCGTCGGGCGGCTTCGCACGCGGCGGCGACGCGTTCGGCGGCGTGGGCGGTCTCGTAGATCCGGCCCGCCGGGTCCCAGTCCTCGATCGAGCCCCCGACCGCTCCGGCCTCGGCCGCTCGGCCGATCGCCTCCGCCGCGGCCTCGGGTTCCGGCCCGTAGCCGTTCTCGAGGTCGACGGAGACGGGTAGGTCGGTGGCGCCGACGAGCTGCCTCACGTGGTCGGCTACGTCGGCGAGCGACGCGCCCCCGTCGGGACGGCCGAGCGTGAAAGCGAAGCCGGAGCTCGTGGTCGCGAGCGCCTTGAAACCGAGCCCGGCGAGGGCTCGCGCCGAGCCTGCGTCCCAGGGGTTCGGGATGATGAACGGCTCGCCCTCGTGCAGGGCGGCGAACGCGGTTCCCTTGTCGCGCTGTGTCGTATCCATCGTCCAATCATGCGCACCGCGCACGGGGTATCGTCGCGCCGATGGAGCTGAGCGGCTACGGCGCGATCACCAGCGTGGTGGTTGCACGTGCGGGCGAGATCGTGACCGAGGACTACCTCAGTGGGGACGCCGACTCGCTGCGCGACACGCGCTCCTGCACGAAGACGGTGCTCGGGATGCTGCTCGGCCAGGCGATCGAGCGTGACCTCGTCGCCGGTGTCGACGCGCGGGTGCTCGACCTGCTCGGTGGCGCGCAACCCGCCGCGCGCGCCCACCAGGCCAAGCAGGCGCTGAGGGTCGGCGAGCTGTTGACGATGAGTTCCTGTCTCGACTGCAACGATTGGGACGACTCGTCGCCCGGCAACGAAGAGCTGATGTATCCGCAGGACGACTGGCTCCAGTTCGGCCTCGACCTGCCCGTTCGCTCCGGTCGCAGCTTCAGCTACTGCACGGCGGGGGTCGTGATGCTCGGGATCGCCCTCGAGCGTGCTGTCGGAGAGCCGCTGTCCGCGTTCGCCCAGCGCGAGCTCTTCGGGCCGCTCGGCATCGACCGCGCCGTGTGGCAGCAGACACCCAGGGGCCAAACGTCGGCCGCCGGCGGCCTGCGCCTGACGAGCCGTGCCCTGCTGGCGCTCGGCGAGCTGTACCTGAACGGCGGGCGCGACATCGTCCCCGCCGCCTGGGTCGACGAGTCGGTCCGGGCGCACGCCCGCATCGACGACGAGACCGGCTACGGCTACCTGTGGTGGCTGAAGTCGTTCGCGGGGGCGCGATCGTTCTACATGACCGGGATGGGCGGAAACCGCGTGCACGTCTTCCCCGAGCTCGAGGTAGTCGTCGTGATCACCACCGAGAACTTTGGTCGTCGCGACGCCCACGCGCTCAGCGACCGGCTCTTGCTCGAGCAGGTTCTGGCACGGTGGCAGGGAGCGACCGGCCGCGGTAGCGTCGCCCGACAGCAGCGCCACGGAGGGCACTCATGCGCGGCGGCACACTAGGCTTGGGCGGTGAAGTCCTCACTCGAACGTGAGCTGAAGCTCGAACCGCCGGTCGACTTCGAGCTGCCGCAGCTCGAGGGCCGGCAGCTCGGCACTCGACTGTTCACGTCGACCTATTACGACACGCCGCTGCGCTCGTTGGCGCGCGCCGGGATCACGCTGCGCCGGCGTCTGGAGAACGGCGTGTCGCGCTGGCAGCTGAAGCTGCCGCGTGCCGAGAACGCGCGCACCGAGATCGAGGCGCTCGGCGGGCCGTCGATTCCGCCCAACGAGCTGCTCACCCTCCTCAAGCTGCACCTGCGGCACGCCAAGCTCGAGCCCGTGGCGACGTTGCGGACGCGGCGCGCCGGGGTCCGGGTCGGCACCGGCGGACAGGCTGTCGCAGACGTGACGCTCGACGCCGTCGACGTCCTTGACGGCAGTTCCGTGACCGACCGCTTCAGCGAGCTCGAGGTGGAGCTGATCGACGGCGACGAGAGCGACCTGAAACGGCTCGGGCGCGAGTTGCGGCAGGCCGGGGCGCAGCGCTCCGACGGCAAAGCGAAGGTGATGCGCGTCCTGCAGCTCGACACGGAGGTCACGCCAAAGAAGAGCGCGTCGCCCGCGAAGCGCACGAGGTACCTTCTCGGCCAGCAGCTTCGCGCACTCGAGTCGTACGACCCGGGCGTCCGGCTGGACGTCGACCCGGAGGATCTGCACCAGTTCCGCGTCGCGACGCGGCGAGCCAGGGCCGTCATCCGCGCCACGAAGACGCTGTTCGGGGACCAGCTGGAGCCGCTGGCAGCGGAGCTGAAGTGGCTCGCGGGAGCGCTCGGCCCGGTGCGCGACCTGGACGTCCTGATCGAGCACCTGACCAGGGAGGTGGCGCGCCTGGGCGCCGACCGCGACGAGGCCCAGCCGCTGCTCGACGCGCTCGGGCAGGAGCGCGACACGCAGCGTCAGACCCTGGCGGCGGCGCTCGATTCCGAGCGGTATTTGCAGCTGCCCACCCTGTTCGCCGAGGCGCTCGAGTCCGCTTCGCGGGCACCAGGCGAAGGGGCGTCTCGAGAAGCTCGCCGCCGCCGAGTTTCGCAAGCTCGAGAAGGCCGCGAAGCAGACGCCGCCCGACGCGACCGACGAGCAGCTCCACGCACTCCGCATCCGAGCGAAGCGCGCCCGCTACGCGGCCGAGCTCGCAGGTGGCGGCCGACTGTCGGCCTACGTCGAGGCGCTGAAGCGCGTCCAGGACGTGATCGGCGAGCATCAGGACGCGGTGGTGGCAGAGGAGCGGATCAGGAGCGTTTCGAGCCGCGGTCACGCCGTTGCCGAACGGCTGATCGAAACAGAACGGACCCGCAAGCTGGCCCGCCGCGCCGAGTACCCTGCCCTCCTCGACGACGCTCGCCGTCGGGGCTGCAAGGCGTTCGATTGAGCGATGGCGCTGCTCCTCGTTCGTCACGCGAGCGCCGGCGACCGGAACTTGTGGGAGGGAGACGATCGCCTGCGGCCTCTCGATGCGCGCGGGGTCACCCAGGCGCAGAACCTCGTCGCGCTGCTCGAACGCTTCGAGATCGATGCGATCTATACGAGCCCCTTCCTCCGCTGCGTGCAGACGGTCGAGCCGCTCGCCGCTGCGCGGCGTCTCGCTCTCGCCGCCCGTGAGGAGCTCGGCGAGCGAGAGCAATATGACACCGGTGCCGAGTTCGTTCGCCCGCTCGCCGCCCGACCCGTCGTCGTGTGCGGGCACGGTGGGCTGGAGACGATTCTGCTCGACGAGCCGCCGAAGTGGCGTAAGTGCGAGACCTTCGTCCTCGACGAGCAGCTGAGGCTCGTCGAGGCGCTGCGCTAACCGTTGGTTTGGAGGTATAAGGTCCCTCTGGAACGTTCTTTGCGGGTCGAGCGAGGAGCTGGTTTTGCCTGGGCAGCAATCACAGCGGAAGAGCGCGCAAGCAGTCGTCGACGCGATCCGCGAGGTGCGGCCGCGTAGCCACAGGAACTGGCGTCGGCGCCGGCTCTGGGTGCTCGAGTTCGAGCGGCACCACGGCACCGAACAGCGGCTCAAGACCTAGCAGCAGGTAGCCATGGCTGGAGTCACCGTCTCGAACAGCGGCATCGCCGCGCACGCCGAGCGACTCTTGACCGCGCCCGACGTCGCCAGGGCCGCCCTCGCACTCGCGTTCGAGCCGACGAGCGCCTCCTCGGCGGAGCTCCACGTCGAGGGCCGCAACTTCTACCCGCCGATGCTCGCCGACATCGCCGCCGCGACCTCGTCGGTACACCTCAATCAGTTCGGCTTCCGTCCCGGCCTGGTGGGCGACCGCTTTGCGGCGGCGCTGATTGCAAAGGCGGGGGAGGGCGTGCCCGTGAGGCTGATCGTCGACCGGCAGGGCTCCGATCCCGAGGGCGGCTCGCGCGAGTTCTACGAACGACTCACGGGAGCGGGGATCGAGGTCTACGTGACGCGGGCCACGAAACCTCGGGTGGCCAAAGGCGCCCTGAGCGCGGCCACCGGGAACAGCTGGAACCTGAGCGGCTTGGCCCACATCGACCACCGGAAGGTCGTCGTGGTCGACGGTCGGGTCGGCTGGGTCGGAGGCGCCGGAATCGAGGATCACTTCGAGAACGGCGCGTTTCACGATCTGTTCGTCCGCGTCGAGGGCCCGGTCGTCTCACAGCTGCAACTCGTGTTCGTCGCGAGCATGCGCTGGCTCGGCGGTCGGATCCCGCCGGCCGACGTGCCCGATCTGTTCCCGGCTCTCGAGGAAGGCCCGGATCCCGTCTCGGCGGTCGTGCTCCATAATGCTCCGGGCCGGTTCAGGCCGATCACGACGGCGATCGAAGCGTTGATCGACGGAGCAGCGGAGTCGCTCGACGTCGTCAACCCTTATGTCACCGATCGCCGCATGATCGGGCGCATCGTCGCGGCGGCCCAGCGCGGCGCACGGGTGCGGCTGTTCGTGCCGGCGAGCCCGAACAACTGGGCGTGCGGTGCGGCCGAGCAGTTCCACCACGGGCGATTGCTCGACGCAGGCGTGCAGATTCTCGGCTATCCGAAGATGCTGCACGCGAAGGCCTTCGTCGCCGACGGCCGGCACGTGCTGGTCGGCACCTGCAATCTCGAAGCCTGGAGCCTGAGGCGGTTCTTCGAGATCGACATCGGCTTCGAGTCGCCGGGGCTGGTGCAGCAGTTCGACGAACGGTTCTTCGCCCCGGCCGAGGAGATCAGCTCGGGGCTGGGGGCGCCGGTGGGTCTGAAGGAGCAGGCGCGCGCCGCGGCCTTCGCAGCGATCTCGCCGTTTCTGTAGTGGCCGCTAGCGGCCGGCCGCGTAGCCCTGGGCGCCGCGGGGGTTCGCCGCAGCCTTGAGGACGCCGTCACGATCGACGCCGACGGCGCTGACGCGGCCGAGCGACCACGGGTCCGAGACCTCGACGTCGTGCCCACGGCTCCGCAAGCCTTCGATCGCCTGCTCGCCGGCTCGGTCCTCGACCGCGACGTGGCGCGGTCGCGTCAGCCGCGGGTAGAACGAGCTCGGAAACGCCTCGGTGTGATGATTCGGCGCATCGATCGCGGCTTGCAGGTCGAGCCCGAAATGGAGATGGCCGAGCAGCGTGTGGAGCGTCCACTGGTCCTGCTGGTCCCCGCCGGGCGTCCCGAGTGCGAGGTAGGGCTGTCCGTCGCGTGCGACCAGCGTCGGCGACAGCGTCGTTCGCGGGCGTTTGCCCGGCTCGAGCGAGTTCGGCAAGCCTTCTTCGAGCCAGAACATCTGCGCGCGCGTGCCGAGACAGAACCCGAGCTCGGGCACCACTGGCGCGCCCCAGAGCCAGCCGCCGCTCGGTGTGGCCGCGACCATGTTGCCGAAGCGGTCGACCACGTCCAGGTGCACGGTGTCGCCTTTCGTCTCAGCACGCGTCGGCTCGCCGACTCCCGCCGCCTCGCTGCGCTCCGAATCGACGTCGACGGCCGCCAGGCGCGGCTCGCGGCCTCCCGGCGAGCCCGGAGTCAGGACCGCCGACGCCTCGTCGCCGACCAGCTTGCGACGCTCGTCGGCGTACTCGCGGGAGAGCAGCTCGTCGATCGGCACGTCGACGAAGTCGGGGTCCCCGTACCACGCCTCGCGGTCTGCGAACGCGAGCTTCGCGCACTCCGTCAGCACGTGCACGTACTCCGCAGACGCCTGGCCGAGCTCGCTCAGATCGAAGCCGTCGAGCAGTCGAAGCTGCTGGAGGAAGACCGGTGCCTGGCTCCACGGTCCGGCCTTCAGCACCGTCAGCCCGTCGTAGTCGACCGCGAGCGGCGGCTCGTAGCGAGGTCGCCAGTCGGCCAGATCGTGCTCGGCCAGCAGCCCGCTGTGCCGCTCGCCGGAGCTGTCGAGCCAGGCGCGCGATGAGAAGCCGGTCATCGCTTCGGCGACGAAGCCGCGGTACCAGATCCCGTGTGCCGCCTCGATCTGCTCGTCCCGATCGGTCGTGCGGGCTTCGGCCTCCGTGATCACCCGCCGGTAGGTGGCAGCCAGTGCCGGGTTTCGCGCCAGTGCTCCGGGCGCGGGCACAGGCAGGTACACCTCGGCCGACGTCGTCCATTCGCTGCGGAAGAGCTGCTCGACGTTGCGAATCGCTCCGGCGATCTGCGGCAGGACCGGAAACCCGTGCTCGGCGTAGCCGATCGCGTATTCGAGCACGTCGCGCAGCCGCAGCGTTCCGTAGTCGCGCAGGATTGCGAGCCATCCCCCGAACGCGCCCGGGACGACAGCGGCCAGCGGGCCGGTGCCAGGCACCAGCTCGAGTCCGAGAGTGTCGCGGTAGTGCGTGACGCTCGCCGCGCGAGGTGCCGGCCCCTGCGCGCAGAGCACCACCGGGTCGCCGCCGGCGGGCCAGAGAAGTGCCGGAAGGTCGCCGCCGGGCCCGTTCAGGTGCGGCTCGACCACCTGCAGGGTCAGGCCGGTCGCGACGGCTGCGTCGAACGCGTTCCCGCCGCGCTCCAGCACCGCCATGCCGGCGGCCGACGCGAGCCAATGCGTCGAGGCGACCATGCCGAACGTGCCGCGCAGCTCGGGCCGGGTCGTGAAGCTCATCGTGGCACGACGATATCGGCGGCTTCCGCGCCGAGTCGCGGGGCGGGGCGCCCGGCGGCGACCAGATGGCACGCGACGAAATGATCCTCGGCGAACTCGAGCAGCTCCGGTTCGTCCTCGGTCGAGGCGGGTGCCGACTGTGGCTCGAGCGGACACCGTGTGCGGAAGCGGCAACCCGACGGAGGGTCGAGAGGGCTCGGCACGTCACCCTCGAGCAGCACCCGCCGGCGCGAACGTTGCACGCCGGGATCGGGGACAAGGGCGGCGGAGAGAAGGGCTTGCGTGTACGGATGCTGCGGGCTACGGAACAGCTCGCTGCGCGGCGCCAGCTCGACCAGCTTGCCGAGATACATGACCGCGACCCGATCGCAGAGAAACTCGACGGTTGCGAGGTCGTGGGTGATGAACAGGCACGAGAAGCCCATGTTTCGCTGAAGGTCGCGCAACAGGTTCAGGATCGATGCCTGCACCGACACATCGAGTGCCGAGACGGGCTCGTCGGCGACCAGCACGCTCGGCTCGACGATCAACGCGCGCGCGAGGCCGACGCGCTGCCGCTGGCCGCCGGACAGCTCGTGCGGATAGCGATACCGCAACTCGGCGCGCAGGCCGACGGCGTCGAAGATCCGGTCGACCCGGGCGTCGAGGGTCCGGCCTCGCGCCAGGTGGTGCAGCCGCAGCGGTTCGCCGACGATGTCGCCGCACGTCATCCGCGGGTTGAGCGAGGAGTACGGATCCTGGAACACCATGTGCAGGTCGCGGCGCAGCGGACGCATCGCTCGCCGCGAGAGGTGCGTGATGTCGACCCCTTTCAGCCGGATCTCGCCCGAGGTCGGCTCGACGAGCCGGAGCACACAATTCGCGACCGTCGACTTGCCGCTACCCGACTCGCCGACGAGGCCGAGCAGCTCGCCCTCGTGGAGCTCGAACGAGATGCCGTCAATTGCATGCACCAGCGAGCCGCCGCCCGCGATACCACCGCCGACCCGGAAGTGCTTGACCAGGTTGCGGACCTCGAGCGCCAGCGGACGATTGCTGTTGTTGTTCGTGCTCATTCCGGCCCCGGGTGGAAGCACGCGACGAGATGGTCGGGTCGGATCAGACGGAGCTCCGGGATCTGCGTCCGCGATTGCTCGTCGGCGCGCGGACAGCGGTCGGAGAACGCGCACATCGTCGGCAGCTCTCGCAGTGACGGCACGCGGCCGGGGATCTCGCGCAGGCGGCGGCGCGCATCGTCGTGCTCATACGGTCGTGGGATCGCGCCGAGCAACCCGATCGTGTACGGATGCTGCGGCGCGGCATAGAGATCGCCGACCAGCGCCTCCTCTGCCTTCCGACCCGCGTACATCACGAGCACCCGGTCGGCGATGTCCGCCACGACCCCGAGGTTGTGCGTGATCAGCACGATCGCCGTGCCCAGGCGCTCGCGGATGTCGCGCATCAGGTCGAGGACGCCGGCCTGGATCGTCACGTCGAGCGCCGTCGTCGGCTCGTCGGCGATCAGCACCTTCGGATCGCACGCGAGCGCCATGGCGATCATCACCCGCTGGCGCATACCGCCGGAGAGTTGATGCGGATATTCGTCGAGGCGCCGATCGGGCGCCGGGATGCGTACCAGCTCGAACAGCTCGACCGTGCGCGCCCGTGCTTCGCGTCGCGACAGACCGAGATGCTTGGTCAGGGCCTCACCGACCTGACGCCCCACCCTGTGGGCGGGGTTCAGGGAGGTCATCGGCTCCTGGAAGACGAACGAGATCTGGCGTCCCCTCACCTGCCGCAGTCGCCGCGACGAGAGCGTCAGCAGGTCGACGCCGTCGAACATCGCCTGCCCGCTGATAACCGCCGTCTCGGGCAGCAGCCGGACGAGCGACATGCACGTGACGCTCTTGCCGCATCCGGACTCGCCGACGATGCCGAGCACCTCGCCGGGGTCGAGCGTGAACGAGAGCTTGTCGACGGCGTGCACCGGTCCGTCGTCGGTGTCGAACCGAACCGACAGGTCGGTCACCTCCAGCAGCGGCGCGGGCATCAGCGCGTCGTCCGGGGATCGAGGATGTCGCGCAAGCCGTCGCCGAGGACGTTGAACGCGAGCGCCGCAAACACGATCGCAAGCCCGGGATAGACGGCGAGCCGCGGCGCCTGGGCGAGGTACGACTGCGCGTCCTGCAGCATCGTTCCCCAGGACGGCGTCGGCGGCTGTACGCCCAGGCCGAGGAACGACAGCACCGCCTCGCCGACGATTGCCGCCGGAATCGTCAGCGTCGCCTGCACGATCAGCGTGCTCGTCATGTTGGGCAGGATGTGCCGGAAGATGATCGTCAGGTCGTTCGCGCCGTTGGCGACCGCTGCAGGCACGAAATCCTCTTCCCGCAGCGCGAGCGTCTCACCGCGCGCGACACGGATCAGCGCTGGGACTGCGCTGATCCCGATCGCGATCGTGGCGTTGGTCAGCGACGGTCCGAGGATGGCCGCGAGCCCGACGGCGAGGATGATGAATGGGAAGGCGAGCAGCACGTCGGTCACGCGCGCGATCACCGTGTCGACCCAGCCGCGGTAGTAGCCGGCGACGAGCCCGATCGGCACCGCGATCACCATCGCCAGCACGGTCGCGAAGAAGCCGGCCTGGATCGATGCTCGGGAGCCCCAGATCAGCCGCGAGAGCTCGTCACGCCCGAGCTCGTCGGTCCCGAGCAGGTGCTCGCGGGACGAATGGGCCAGCAGGTTGTTGAAGTCGGTCTCCGACGGGCTGTACGGAGCAACCCAGGGCGCGAAGATCGCCACGAGGACGAACGCGAGCACCACGACCAGCCCTCCGACTGCCATCCGACGCCGGAGGAACCGCTTGCGAAGAAGTCTGCGGCGCCTCGCTCGCGGACTTCTCGCGACAACCGTGTCAACCGTGGTCACGTGCGGCCCCCGGCGACCCGGATGCGCGGATTGAGCAGCGAGTAGACGACGTCCACCGCCAGGTTGATCACCACGTAGCCGGCGGCCGAGACGAGCACGACGCCTTGGATCAAGGTGTAGTCGCGCTGTTGAACGGCCTCGATCGTGAGCCGACCGAAGCCGGCGATCCCGAAGATCGTCTCGGTGATCACTGCGCCCGAGATCAGAGCGCCCAACTGCAGGCCGATCACGGTCGTCACGGTGATCAAGCTGTTGCGCAGTGCGTGCCGTCCGACCACGGTCGATTCGCTGAGGCCCTTGGCTCTCGCCGTACGCACGTAGTCGCCACCGAGAGCCGTCAGCATCGAAGATCGCGTCTGCCGCATCAGCACCGCGGCAAGCCCGGCACCGAGGACCAGGCACGGCAGCAGCATGTGCTCGAGGTTGGCCACCGGGTGGTGCATCGTCACGTAGCCACTCGCCGGCAGCCATTGCAGGTCGACCGCGAACCAGACGATCAGCAGCAGGCCGAGCCAGAAATGCGGCACGGAAAGGCCGACGAGCGAGACCGCGGTGACCGCATAGTCGCTCGGTTTGCCACGCCGGACGGCGGCGATCACCCCCGCGGGAATCCCGATCAGGATCCCGACGAACATGCTCAGGAACGCGAGCTCGAGCGTGATCGGGAGCCGCGTCACGATCGTGTGCGCGACGGGCAGCTCGCGCTGGTCGACGCCGAGATCGCCGTGCAGGGCGAGCCAGATCCAGTGGGCGTACTGGACCGGGATCGGCTTGTCCAGGAGGTACTTGTGGCGCACCGCCGCCAGGACGGCGGGGTCGCGGTTCTCCCCTCCGAGCGCAATCGCCGGGTCGCCCGGGATCGCGCGTGCGCCGAGGAACACCAGCATGCTCGCGAGCACGAGCACGACGAGGGCGGCTCCCACCTTGCGAAGGAGAAAGCCGCCCATCGTCAGCCGGTCCGCAGCAACGCCGCGCTACTTGTACGACGCGTTCGCGACGCGGAGCAGCGTGTCCGGGTAGAGCTTGATACCCGTCAGCTGTGTTTGGACACCGGCCCGCGTGACCGGGTGGTAGAGGTAGATCAGCGCGCGGTCCTTGAGGATGATCTGCTGGGCGACCCGGTAGAGCGTCTGCCGGGCCTTCAGCGTCGCAGCCTTGCGCGCGTTCGCGAGCACCAGGTCGAGCCTGTTGTTCGAGTAGCCGCTGTCATTCTGCGAGCCGCTCGTGGCGACGAACTGGAAGATGTTGCCGTCCGGGTCGACGCGGCCCGACCAGCCGATCTGGAACGTGTCGTACGTCCCCGCGTCGGCTTTGCTCAGCGATGTGACGAAGTCGGTCGAGTCGATGACGACGTTGATTCCGACCGTCTTCTCCTCGGACTGCAGGAACTGCGCCTGGCGGAGCGCGACCGTGCCGGTCGGGACCATCAGGTGCACGGTGGGGTTCGAGACGCCGGACGCTGCGACGAGCTTCTTCGCGTCGCTCGGGTTGTAGGGCGTGCACTTGACGCTCGGGTCGTACCAGGCGCTCGACGGCGAGATCGGCGTGCATCCCGGCAGCACCGTGCCGCCGAAGACGACCTTGTTCATCGCCTTGCGGTCGATCGCCTCCTCGAACGCCTTCCGAAGGTTGGCGTTCTGTGCGATTGGCGTGCCGACGGTCGAGTACGGCAGCTTGCCGAGGCCGTTCTTGTTGCCCAGGTTGAGGGTCAGGCCTTGGTAGCCGAGCCCCGTCTGCTTGATGATCCGCAGCTTCGAGTCGCTCCTGATCCCTTGCAGCTGGGTCGAGTCGATGCCGTCGAGAGCCTGTAGGTCGCCGGCCTTCAACGCGGCAGCGGCGGCTGCCGTGTCGTTTTCGACCTTGAAGACGATCTTGTCGAGGTGAACGTCCTTCTTGTCGTAGTAGTCGGACGACTTGGTGACCGTGATGCTGTCCCCGGCGACGCGGCTCGAGTAGTCGAACGCGCCGACGCAGACAGGGTCGGTCGCGAACTTGTCGCCCAGCTTGTCGAGCTGCGCCGGCGACATGATCATCCCCGCACGGTCCGCGAACTGTGCGGTGAGCGGCGAGTAGGGAGCCTTGAGGTGGATGATCACCTTCGACGCGCCGGAGGCCGCCACCGAGCTGATGGGCGAGATCTCGCTCGCCCGTGCCGATCCCTTGAGTGTCTGGTCGCGCTCGATGGTCTTCACGACGGCCGCCGCGTTGAACGGTGTTCCGTCGTTGAACTTGATCCCCGTGCGCAGCGGGATCGTCACCGTGAGCTTGTCCTTCGAGATCGTCGGGAGGGCGGAGGCGAGCTGCGGCACGATCTGAGCCTTCGAGTCCAGGTCGTACAGCTTCTCGCAGAACGTCAGGAACACCTCGCGGCCCGAGAACGTTCGGGCAAGCGTCGGGTCGAGAGCGTCGGGTTCACCGGCGGTGAGACCGACGACGAGTGTGCCGCCGTTCTTGAGCGCAGCCTGATTGCCGCGGACGGCGGCGGTGGCGGCGGCCGCAGCGAGGAGGGCGACCGTCACCCCCGCGAGAACGGCGGTCCGAAAGTTGATGCGGCTCATCGCATTCGTCCTTCCGTGGTGGGATTCAGATCCCGGGAACCGAAGCTGAACAGCATAGTTTGGATCCACTTGCTGGTCAAGTGGATCCACATGCGTTAAAGTTGTCTTCGCATGCGCGCCCAGGCGAGCCTTCCGCGCCGAGCCGAGCGGCCCGGTCCCGCCGTGCCGCGGCTCGACGGTCAACTCGTCGTGATCGGCGTCGTGGGCGGCGTCCTCTCGGGGCTGCTCGGGGTCGGCGGCGGGATCGTGATGGTGCCGCTGCTCGTGCTGTGGGCGCACTATGGCCAGCGCGATGCCCATGCCGCCTCCCTGGGCGCGATCATCCCGATCAGCATCGCGGGGATCGCGATCTACGGGATCGCCGGTGAGGTCCGGGTCGGGCCGGCGATCGCCCTGGCAGCGGGCTCGATCTTCGGTGCGCAACTCGGCACCGGCATGCTCGCCCGCCTCGACGAGCGGGTGCTGAAGACGGTCTTCGGCGTCTTCCTCCTAGCCGTCGCGGTGCTGATGGTTGTGCGCCGATGACCGGGACGACTCTCTACCTCGCGCTCGCCGCCTTCGGCGTGCTCGCGGGCGTCGCCTCGGGTCTGCTCGGCGTCGGTGGCGGCACGCTGCTGGTGCCGTTCCTGACGCTCGCCGTCGGACTGTCCCAGCACGAGGCGGAGGCGACGTCACTGCTCGTGATCCTGCCGACCGCGATCGCCGGCACGCTCGCCCTGCGTCGGCGAGGTGTGGGCAACGCCGGTCTCGCGATTCGCTTCGGCGTCGTCGGCTCGATCGGCGCCGTGCTCGGCGTGCTGCTCGCACTCGCTCTACCGGCGGCCACCCTGCGCATCGTGTTCGCCGGCTTCGTGGCGATCGTCGGCGTCAAGCTGGTGCGCGACGGCCTGCGGCGAGGAGCCCGCGTCTCGTGACGCACGCGGTCGAGGATCGGTCGGCGCTCGTCGACCGGCTCGCCGCGACGCTGCAGGCGCGCATGGTGAGCGGCGAGCTCGTCTCGGGGACGCGGCTCCGGCAGGAGGCGCTCGCGGAGGAGTTCGGCGTCAGCCGCACGCCGATCCGCGAGGCCCTCCGGAAGCTGCAGGCGAGCGGCCTCGTCGAGCTGCAGCCCAACCGTGGCGCCCTCGTGCGGGGGCCGTCGTCACGTGAGATCCGGGATGCGTACGAGGTACGGGCCGAGCTCGAAGGGCTGGCTGCGGAGCTCGCCGCCGAGCGAATCCAGCAGGCGCAGGTCGACGGTCTGCATGAAGCCCAGTCGGAGTTCAGGGAGACGCTTGCGCGCATGATGCGTGTGCGATCTGACGCTGCCGGCGTCGTGCCGGACGAGGAAATCGAACGCTGGCGCCACGCCAACGATCGCTTCCACCAGCTGATTCAGGATGCCGCCGCCAACGACGTCCTCGTCGCGACGCTCGTCCATCTGCACCGCAGCTTCCCGCGCGACCTGACGCGCATCGTGCTCGGCGAGAGCGCGACGCTGCTCGCCGAGAACGTGCACGAGCATGAGGGGATCCTCGAGGCGATCGAGCACCGAAATGCGGCCGCTGCGCGGAAGCGGATGATCAAGCACGTGCGGCACGCCGGTGCGCTCGTGACGCTGCGGTTCGAGCAGCGCGGCTAGGCGAACTCCGTCGCGTGCCGGACTTGACGCTGCCTTTGCGGCGAAACCGCGATTTCGTCCTGCTGCAGGGCGGCCAGCTGCTCTCCACAGCCGGGACGCAGACGACGACGATCGCCTACCCATTGCTCGTGCTGGCGTTGTCGCACTCGGCGGCGCAGGCAGGGCTCGTCGCGTTTGCGCGTTTGACGCCGTACGGTCTGTTCGGACTGTTGGCCGGCGTCGCGGCCGACCGTTGGAACCGCAAGCGGGTGATGATCGCGGCGGACGCCGCGCGTGCCGCGGCGATCGCGTGTCTGGCGGTTGCTGTGCTCGCGGGTGACGTGTCCGTCTGGGCGATCCTCGTCGTCGCGTTCGTCGAGGGAACCGGTTCGACGGTGTTCGCCGCCGCGCAGGCGGGAGCCTTGCGTGCGGTCGTCCCGGCAGAGCAGCTCGCCGATGCCGCAGGGGCGCAGGAGGCGCGCAGGGCAGTCGTGCAGCTGGGCGGGCCGCCGCTCGGCGGCGCGCTGTTCGGGCTCGGACGAGCGGTGCCGTTCTTCTTCGACGCCGTCTCCTACGGCTTCTCGACACTGTCGTTGCTCGCCATGCGTGCGCCGTTCCAGGAGCCTCGCGATCGCGACGTCTCACGGCTTCGAACCCAGATCGCGGACGGGGTCAGGTTTCTGTGGCAGGCGCCGTTCCTGCGTACGTGCGCTCTCCTGTACGGGATCGGCAACTTCATCGCGCCGGGGATGCTGCTGGCGATCGTCGTCGTCGGCGAGGGGCAGGGTCTCTCCGGCGGCGCGATCGGTCTGCTGGCGGCCGTGCTGGGCGGCGCGCTCCTGGTCGGGGCGCTCGCATCGCCCCTGGTCCGCCGCACGCTTTCGATCCGGCAGATCCTGCTGCTCGAGCTCTGGACGTGGAGTGCGGCCTGGGCGTTCGTGATCTGGCCGAACGTGTACGTCCTGACCGCTGCGATCGTCCCCTTCGGGCTCGCGGCTCCCGTCACCGACTCGGTGGTGGTGGGGTACCGCGTCGCGCTGACGCCGGACCGGTTGCTGGGACGGGTCGAGAGCGTCCGAAGCTCGATCTCGCTGCTCGTAGCGCCGCTCGGGCCGCTCGTCGCCGGCCTGCTGCTCGACTCGACGTCGGCGCGCGTGATGGTCGGCTGCTTTGCTCTCGTCGGGTTGGCGCTCGCGCTCTGGGGAACGCTCAGCCCGGCGATCCGTGCGGCACCGACGCTCGCGCAACTGCACCCGGGGTGAGCTCGCGTGAGGCTAGAGTCGGCTCGTGGCGGTCGACATTCGGACCGAGATCGAGATCGATCGCCCGCGCACCGAGGTCGCCAGGTACGCGGCTGATCCGAACAACGCGACCGAGTGGTACGAGAACGTCGAGCGGGTCGAGTGGAAGCCGGCGAGGCAGAAGAAGCGCCCGTTCGGCGTCGGCTCGCGGGTCGAGTTCGTCGGCGCGTTGCTCGGACGGCGGCTTTCCTATACCTATGAGGTGCGCGAGTTCGTCCCGCTGGAACGCCTCGTCATGCGTACCGCCGACGGGCCGTTCGCGGTGGAGACGACCTACACCTGGGAGGACACCGCCGCGGGTGCGACCCGGATGACGCTCCGGAACCGCGGCGAGCCGAGCGGGTTCTCGTCTCGGCTGGCGGCACCGCTGATGGCGTCGGCAATGCGGCGCGCGAACCGCAATGATCTGGCACGGCTCAAGCAGATTCTGGAGGCTGAGAGGGACTAGAGTGGAGATCGATTCGGGTGTCCAGCAGCCTGGTGTGCCAACACAATGGTGAATGACGATCTCGCGACGTGGCTCGCTGCTGCCACAGGGGACGATCCGGTCCGTGTCGCGGCCGAGCTCGAGCTGGGCGAGCGCCGTCGGGAGTTCGTCTTCAACGAGTTGGTCGACGCGGGGTACACCGGCGGCGATCTGCTCGACTATCTGGTGCGGCTGACCGGGATGAGCGCGCAGGAGGCGCGGGCCGCTGTGGCGGATTACGAGCGGCGGCTCGGTGACGCCGCCGAGGACGCGTCGCCGCGCGACGCCAGGCTGGCCCAGAACGAGATCGCGTTCCGGGACGGCAACGAGGTGGTTGCGCACGGCGGCCCTGGATTGGCGGTGCCGACGGAGGTCGAGCTGATCTGCGAATGCTCCGACCGTGACTGCCGGCGAGCGCTCACGATGCCGTTTGCCGAGTATGAATGGCTGCGCCAGAACCCGTGGCGGTTCGTCGTGCTGCCTGGACATGACGCACCGGCGATCGAGCGCGTCGTCGAGCTGCACCCCGCGTACGCGATCGTCGAGAAGCACGCCGAGAGCCGGTCGCAGGTCGAGTCGGCCGATCCGCGGCGTTAGGCATCCGCAGCGTGTCGTAACGTCCTCGGCGTGCAGCGCGTAAGGCCGCTCGCGAAACGGTTTGCCAAGTTCATGGACCGGCCTCCGACGATCCGCGGGGCCGCGAGCGTGATCGTCCTCGCGACGACGATCGTCGTCATCGGTGCCGGTGTGCTGATCCGGTTCCTCGACCACCAGGAGTACTCGAACGTCTGGGTCGGGATGTGGTGGGCGGTCCAGACGGTCACGACGGTCGGCTACGGCGATGTCACACCGCAGCGCATCTCGGGTCGAATCGTCGGCGCGGCCGTGATGCTCGAAGGGGTCGCCTTCATCGCAATCCTCACCGCTGTGATCACGTCGACCTTCGTGGCCCGCGCAACGCGTGACACCGACGTAACGCACGCACAGAAGGAACTGAGCGACAGAGAGATGATCGAGCGGCGCTTCGACGAGCTCGAACGGAAGCTCGATCTGCTCGCGGCACGGCCCGACTCGCGCTGACGCCCGGGCTGGGATTGGGGCCCCCGGCGCCGGGCTAGAGTCGGCGGATGCGCATCTGCTCGTTGCTGCCGAGCGCCACCGAGATGATCGCCGATCTGGGCTTCGCCGACTCGCTCGTCGGCGTGTCGGATGAGTGCCGCTGGCCGCCGGCAGTGATCGGCAAGCCGGTCGTGACGGCGGCGCGGATCGACCCGGAGAGCCTGTCGAGCCTCGAGATCGACGAGGCGGTCCGGGCAGCGGTCCGGGACGGCCGCTCGCTGTACGCCGTCGACGCCGCCCTGATCGAGGCGCTCGAACCGCACCTGATCGTCACGCAGGACCTCTGCACGGTGTGCGCCGTCTCGAGCGGTGAGCTCGCGTCGGTTTGCCCGGTCGGTGTCGACGTGCTCTCGCTCGACCCGCGAACGCTGGGTGAGGTAGCAGAGTCGGTGCGGCTGCTCGGCCGGCGCCTTGGCGCCGCGGCGCGTGGCGACGAGCTCGCGGAGCAGATGCTCGACGAGATCGAGCGAGCCGCGGCCTCGGTGCGCGGCCTGCCCCTGCGCCGCGTGTTTTTCGCGGAGTGGATCGATCCGCCGTTCTGCGCCGGGCATTGGCTGCCCGAGATGATCGAACTCGCGGGCGGCGAGGATGTGCTCGGCCGGCACGGCCGCCCGTCACGGCCGACCACCTGGGACGAGGTGCGGTCACTCGAGCCGGAGCTCGTGATCGCCGGGCCGTGTGGGTTCGGCGTCGACGAGGCCGCACGGCGCGTCGCCCACCTCGACCTCCCATGCCCAGTGGTCGCGGTCGACGGCGACGCGTACTACTCGCGGCCGGCGCCTCGACTCGCGACAGGCGTGCGGCAGCTCGCCCACCTCTTCCATCCGGATGCCGTACCGGATCCGGAGTTGCCGGCGATCACGATCAGCTCGGCCCGCGTCCCGTCCTTTCCGTCGAGGTACAGCTCGTAGTCGGAGGTGAGCGATGGCGTCCTTCAGGCGCCACCGCTCCTCCTTCGTCCAGTTGCTCATCGTTCCGTCCGTTCGTTCGTCACGCGGCCGAGGGTTCGGGGGCCGCGGTCGCTTCGACTGCCTTGGCCAGCTCGTCCGAGCGTACGAGCATGAACGTCACGGGAATCGCGAGGAGCGCGATCGCCCCGCAGACCCAGAGCGCCCACTGCAACCCGCCGCTGAGCGCCGCGGTGGCCGACGCGCCCTGGTCGCTGAGCACGTTCATGTGCGCCGCCGTGACCGTGGACGCGACCGCGACCCCGATTGCGCCGCCGAGTTGCTGTGACGTGTTCAACAGGCCCGAGGCGAGCCCGGCTTCGCGGTCGGCGACTCCGGCGAGGGCGGCGATCGAGACCGGGATGAACGCAAATGCCGTTCCCACCCCGGTGACGAAGAACGGCCCGAGGAGGCTGCTCCAGTACGCCCCGGCTCCCGCCTGCGCGGTCCAGACGAGCCCGATTCCGATCAGCGCCATCCCGGCCGCCATCACCAGCTTCGCCGAGCCGCGCGTGACGAGCTGCTGCGAGAGACCGGCGAACGCGACCGAGGTGACCGACGTCGCCAGCCAGGCGAGCCCGGTCTGCAGCGCCGAGTAACCGAGCACCTGCTGCATATAGAGCGTGCCGATGAAGATGAAAGCGAAGAAGCTTGCGCCGAGGAGGAAGCCGACGGCGTTCGCGCCGGCGAGTGTCTTCAGACGGAAGATGCGCAACGGCATCAGCGGTGCTTCGACCCTCGTCTCGATCACGATGAACGAGACGAGCAGACTCGCCGCGGCCACGAGCAGCGAGATCGTGCGGGCGGTCCCCCAGCCGACGTTCGGCGCGTTCGAGATCGCGTAGACGAGCAGCAGCAATCCGGCGGTCACGGTCAACGCACCGAAGGGGTCGTAACGCCGCCGCTCGGTGCTGAGCCGGCTCTCCGGGACGACGCGCCGCGTCAGGCTCAGTGCGACGAGGCCGATCGGCACGTTGAGGAAGAAGATGTATTCCCAGCCCACGTAGCGCGTGAGCAATCCGCCGGCGAGCACGCCGACCGTGGCGCCGCTCGCGCCCACGGCTCCCCAGAGGCCGAGTGCCTTGTTGCGCTCTGCGCCCTCGGGGAAGATGTTCATGACGATCGAAAGCGCCGCGGGCAAGATGATGGCGGCGCCGAAGCCCTGCACGCCGCGTAGCGCGATCAGCGCCCAGTCGGTCGCGGCGAGACCGCACCCGAGCGACGCGGCCGTGAAGATCGCGAGCCCGACCATGAAGATCCGGCGGCGGCCGAGCAGGTCGGCCGCCCGCCCGCCGAGCAGCAGGAAACCCCCGAACGTCAAGCCATACGCAGTTACGACCCACTGCAGGTTCGACTCGGAGAAGTGAAGGTCGCTTCCGATCGTCGGCAGTGCGACGTTGACGATCGCAAGATCGGCGATCGTCACGAAGAAGGCGACCGCAAGTAGTGAGAATGCGCGCCAGCGCTGGGCGGTGGTCATGGTGGCTCCTGTCCCGGTTCGGAAACCGATCGGTTTTCTAGCTCCGCGCCACTATACACATTCCCGCACCGTCGGAAACCGATCGGTACCATACGGTGCATGGAAGAGACGAACGCAAGAATTGCCGCTCTCGCTGCCGAGCAGTTCCACGAACACGGGATCACGTCGACCGGGGTGGACGCACTCAGCAGAGCGGCGGGGATCTCGAAGCGAACGCTCTACGAGCGCTTCGGCAGCAAGGACGGGCTGATCGTTGCCGCGTACGAGGCGCTCGACCTACCGGTCTTCCAGATGTTCACGCAACCGGCGGAAGCCGCAGCGGACACACCGCGTGGTCAACTCGAGGCGTTCTTCGCACAGCTCGAGGTGATGGTGCGCCTGCCGCAGTTCCGCGGTTGCCCGTTTGGGAACGCATCGGCTGAGCTCGCGGACTTCGACCATCCTGCGCACCAGGTCGTGCGGAGGCATCAGGAACGGGTCCGCCGTTGGCTGCTCCGGCGTGCCCGCGAGGCCGGCGCCGACAATCCCGAGCAGTTGTCGCGACAGTTGATGCTTATCGTCGCGGGCGTTCAGTCGCAGGCCCTGGTGGAACGCTCGCCGCGTCCCGCGCGCGACGCGCGGGTGCTGGCGGAGGCGTTGATCGCAGCCGCAATCGACGGTTGAGCGTGTCGCCGTCGGGCGGACAAGCGAGACTCTGGTCATGACGTCGGTCGCCTCTGCCGAACCGCCGCAGCGCCGTTCGAAGCTTCGCCGGTTCGGGCCGCCGGTGATCGGACTCGTCGTCGTCGTCGTGATCTTCGCCTTCGTGCTGCCGAAGATCGCCGACTACGGCTCGGTGTGGGATGCCGTGCAGACGCTGACGTGGCCCGAGGCGGTCCTGCTCGGTGTGTTTACCGCGATCAATATCCTCACCTACGCGCCGCCCCTGATGTCCGCGCTGCCGGGCCTCAAGTTCATCCCCGCGCTCACCGTCTCGCTCTCGTCGACGGCTTCGACGTACATCGCGCCGGGCGGGGCAGCAGTGGGAATGGGCGTCAGCTTCGCCATGCTGCGGGCGTGGCGCTTCCGAGCAGCTGACATCACGCTCGCGGTGACCCTCACCGGAGTCTGGAGCCAGCTGTTCCAGTTCGGGGCGCCGGCCCTCGCGCTCGGGTTGCTGACGCTCACGGGGACGGCCCAACACGGATTGCTGCTCAGCATCGGGCTGATCGGGTTCGGCGTCTTCGTGATCGGCGCCGGCTCGCTCGCGGCGGCCCTGTCGAGCGGGCGGTTGGCCCGTTCGGTCGGCGATCGCGCGTCGCGCGTAACCAGCTGGACGCTGCGCTTCCTGCGTCGCGGCCCGGTGGACTGGGACGGGCAGTCGTTGGTCGATTTTCGTACTCGCGCGATGCTGCTGCTCGGACGCCGCTGGCTGGCGCTGACGCTCGCGACCATCGCCGGGCAGCTGACCGTGTTCCTCCTGATGCTGGCGACCTTGCGGGTCTTTGGCGTCGACACCGCCCAGGTGGGGGTGACCGAGGCGTTCGCCGCCTGGTCGGTCGGCCGCCTGATCGGTTCGCTTCCGTTCATGCCTCCGGGGGGCATCGGCGTCGTCGAGATCGGGTTGACCGGCCTGTTGATCGGCTTCGGCGGCAATGCCGCCGAAGTCACCGCGGCCGTCCTGATCTACCGGGCACTCACGATCGTGCCGACGCTGGTCCTCGGCTCGATCGCGAGCTTGACCTGGCGTCGCCACCGGCCGGCGGCGGCGTAGGAGCCAGCCTCGAGTTCGAGCAGCGCCTGCTTGCGGTCGACGCCGCCGGCATAGCCGGTCAGCGCGCCGCTCGCTCCGATCAGGCGGTGGCACGGGATGATCACCGCGATCGGGTTGGCGCCGTTCGCGGCTCCGACTGCCCGCGCGGCGCTCGGCCGGCCGATCCGCGCGGCCAGCTCGCCGTAACTGCTCGTCTCGCCGTAGGGGATCTCGCGGAGGGCCTGCCAGATCCGCTGCTGAAACGGTGTGCCTCTCGGGTCGAGCTCCAGCTCGAAGTTCGTCCGCTCGCCGGTGAAGTACTCGTGCAGCTGCGTCTCGACGTCGGCGAACGCTGTCGGCTCCCGCTTCCAGCCGGGCTGAACCGTCCTCGGCTTGCGGCCCGCCTGCATCACTAGACCGTAGAGGCGCACACCGTCGCCGAGTAGCAGCAGCTCGTCGAGCGGGCTCTCGATCGTCGTGTACAGCACTGCGGCCAGCTTGCCTGACAAAGGGAGGGCGACCGCTGACGGGTGAGCCTTGCCCGGCGAATCGCTAGGCTCCGTTCACCCTGCTACATGGAAGGAGTACGGATGGACGAGATCGGTCCCGTCGACTACGCAGCGTTCGCTTTCCCTGGTAACGAGTTCAAGGGCGAGATCACGCCGGCGCTAGCCGACCTTGTTGAGGCAGGGACGATTCGCATCATCGACGCCGTGTTCGTCACGAAGAACGAGAACGGTGATGTGGCGGCAGCCGAACTGACGGAGCTCGCGCCGGACGTTCAGGAAGCGCTCGGAGCGTTGCACATCGAAGTTCACGGACTCATGAATGACAACGAGTTGCTCGCCATCGGCGCCGCGCTCGAGCCCAACTCCTCGGCCGCGCTTCTGATCTGGGAGAACGTCTGGGCGCGGAAGGTCGCCGATTCGATTCGCGGCGCGGGTGGCATTCTCGTCGGGTTCGAGCGGCTCCCACACGATGTCGTTCAGGCGGCGCGTGAGGCCGTCCTCGAAGAGGCCAAGTCGGCCCAACCATCGACCTAGGAGGCTCAAGTGTTCCGTCGCAGAGGTCCCGGCTTGCTCGGGACGGCGCTAGTGGTGGGCGGGGCGGCTCATATGGGCGCCCGGAGCGCCCAGCGAAGTCAAGCCGCCGCCGATCAGGAGGCGTACCAGAACCAGCAGCTTGCCGACCTGCAGGCTCAGCAGCAGTACGCGCAGGCGGCACCCGCCGCGCCGGCCCCGCTCGATGAGACCGCGCAGATCCAGAAGTTCGCGGCGCTGAAAGGGCAAGGGCTGATCACGGAAGAGGAGTTCGAGGCGAAGAAGAAGCAGATCCTCGGGATCTAGTCGGTGGGCGAGCGCTGCCGTCGAGCTATCGGCGGAGCGCTTCCGCCGACTCGTGGGTCGTGCGGAGGATGCCGGTGCTCTCCGGGCGTGTCGGAGAGGCCGGACCGGCGGGCGATTTCGCTGCTCGTCGCGGAGGCGATAGCTACGCACTGCCGCCACGCGAGGTTATCGTCGCTCACATGAGCGACAGCGAGCGCGCCGCACGCAGCGGGCGCATCAAGGCGGTGCAGGACTGGCTCGCCCGGCGCGCCGACACGTCGCTCGGGCGGCTCGCCGAGCAGTGGTTCCGCGCGTACTTCGCGGCGAGTCGCAACTCCGCCTGTGCCGTGACGGTCTACTCGTCGTTGTCGGTCCTGCCGGCGGTGCTGGTGGCGATCGCGTATTTCCATCCGTCGCGCTCCAACGCGAACGTGTTCGCGGAGCGTCTGATCAGCCACCTGTCGTTGACGGGCGCGACCGCCAGCCTCGTCCAGGACACCTTCGGCAGCACGTCGGACAACGCGCTCGCGGCATCGATCGCAGTCGTCTTCGGTTTTCTGCTCTGGGGCATCGGGATCGGGCAGATCTACCAGGAGGTCTACGCGAAGGCCTGGCAGGTCGAGGTGCGGCCGGTCGCCGATCAGGGACGCTTTGCTGCCTTCTTCTTCGCTCTGACCGGAGCGATCGCGCTGGTCGTCGTCTCCGCCGAGCAGCTTCGCGATCGTGGCTGGCTCGTGCTCGTGCCGGTCTGGCTGATCGCGTCGACCGCGTTCTGGCTCTGGGTGCCGCGCTTCCTGTTGCATCGGCAGATCGGCTTCCGTGCGCTCTTGCCGGGTGCGCTGCTCGCGTCGCTGCTCGTCGGCGGGGCGTCGGCGACGTCGCCCCTGTTCCTGGCCAAACCGTTGAACGAGAGCGGCACGGCGTTCGGCTCGTTCGGAGTCGCCCTCACGATCGTCGGTTACGTGTTCGTGATGCTGACGATCTCGCTCATCTGCGTGGTCTTCGCTCCCGTCTGGGCGCAGTGGCGGCAGTCGGAAAGACGGCGCAGCGTCAACGGCTGAGCGCGACGAGCCCGAACATCCGTGTCACGGTTTTCCGGGCGCCTGTGCGGCCGGGGGCAGCTGCACCGTTCGCTCGAGCTCTGCGAGTGGGGCAGTCGTGATCGTGATGAAGCCGCGTGCAGGCCTGTCGAGGTCGAACGAGACGAAGAGCAGGAGCGTCAGCAGACCGGCGGCCAGTAGCACGGTCACCACCCCGCGAGCGAACAGCGCGACGTAGAGCGCGAGCAGCGCAAGTGCGACAGCGACGCCGATCACCTCGATCAACATGAACGCCGAGGGAACGCGGTTGTCGAGCGCGGACACCCGGGTGGTCCGCGCGTCGATCATCGTGTTCAGGCTCTCGACGTACAGCCGCGGCGCGGACTGCTCCGGATCGGCGGCGAGCGACTCGCCGGCGAGGCGCCAGAGGCGACGCTGCAGAATCGCTCCTGCCTCGATCGCATGCTTCTGCGCCTCGGTGTCCGGCACAGACCGGGAGAGGTCGAGGCTTGCGTCGGTGTATTGCCGAAAGAGTGGCAATGAGCGGCTACGGACCGGCTCGTGCAGGGTCTGCGCCCGCAGATAGGACGTGGTGATCGCGTTGACCTCATCCACCAGCGCGTCGCGGCGCGAGTCGTATCGGCCGACGGCCATCGCGAGGCCGAACGCAAGCACGAGGCCGATCAGCGTCAACAGTGCTCCTTGCACGATGCCGAGCGACTCGTGGAGATTCTCCTTGTGAACGCTCAGCGAGCGACCGGCCCAAAGGCCGAGCAGCGTCGCACCGAATGCGATGGCAGTCAGCACGATCGCGAGCTGCCAGGTGGAGAGCGTGAAGAACACCCGGCGCCACCCTATCCGGCGCACCGGTGCGAGATTTCACCCGGCGGCGATGTTGCCGTGGAGCGATTTCAGCGCCGCGACGTAGATCTCCGAGAAGGTCGGGAAGGGCTGGATCGTGTCGCGCAACACGTCGAGCGGGACGCGGGCACGGATCGCCAGCGTCGCCTGCTGCATCCACTCGCCTGCCTCGGGCCCGAGCGCGTAGGCGCCGGTCAGCCGCTCGCCGTCGCTCAGCAGGGTCAGGAAACCGTTCTCGTCGGCGTAGGCGCGTGTGTAGGTGGCGGTCTTCGGCACCTCCGAGACGAGTGCAGTGCCGCTGAAGCGGTCCTCCGCGCCGCCCACCGAGGCCGCCTGCGGGTCGGTGTAGACGACCCGTGGGACGGCGTCGTAGTTGGCCTCGCGCGGCCGGCCGAGGATGTTGTCGGCGACGACGTCCCCCTGGTACTTGCCGACGTGCGTCAGCGGCCAGATGCCGGTGATGTCGCCGATCGCCCAGAGACGCTCGCCCGCACTGAGCTGTGCGTCGACCGGGATCCCGCGGGCGTTCGGCTCGATGCCGACCGTCTCGAGGCCGATCCCGTCGACCCGAGGCCGCCGGCCGGTGGCGACGAGCAGACGGTCGCCGCGCAGTTCGCGCCCGTCCTCGAAGCCGAGCACGTAGTCGTCGTCTTCGCGCCGCGCAACGGTTGCATGCGCGCCGAGCACGAGCTCGATGCCGTCGCGGCGCAGAACCTCGCCGAGCGCCTCCCCAAGCGGTGCAGGCTCGCGCGCCAGGACGTGCTCGGCGCCCTCGACCAACGCCACCTCGCCGCCGAGGCGGCGAACCACCTGTGCCAGTTCGACGCCGACCGGCCCGCCGCCCAGGATCAGGAGCCGGCGCGGGACGGCTCGCATCCCGGTCGCCTCACGGTTCGTCCAGATCCCCTCCAGCTCGCGCAGACCGGGGATCGGCGGCACGATCGGGTCCGCGCCGGCCGCGACGACGACGTGCTCGGCCGTGTGGCGCACACCGTCGACCTCGACGACGCCCACACCGGCGAGCCGGCCGCTCCCGCGCAGCAGCGTGATCCCCTCACCCTGAAGCCACCGCTCTTGCCCGGCGTCGGAGTAATCCGAGACCATGAAGTCGCGCCACGCGAACACCGCCTCGAGATCGACCTCAGCTGTACCCGCCGCATCCCGCGCGGCCTGCACCGCCTCGCCCGGGCGCAGGAGCGTCTTCGACGGGATGCACGCCCAGTAGGAGCACTCGCCACCGACCAGCTCACGCTCGACGAGCGCGACGCGCAGCCCGCCTTCGGCCAGCGCCCCGGCGCAGTGCTCGCCCGGCGACCCGCCACCGATCACGATCACGTCGTAGTCGGCGCCCATCAGTGACCGGCCTCCAGGTGCAGGCCCGCAGCCTGCGCTGCCTCGTCCGGCGTGCTCCCCTGCTTACGCGCGACGATGTAGGCGGCGTACCACCCCGACCAATGGTGCGGCGGCGCGGTTGCCTCGTAGGCGCCATGGTGCTCCTCCGCTTCGCGCAGGAGGTCGGTCAGCCTCGCAACGTCCATGGTTCGATCCTCCTCGTTTGCGTCCGACTACCGTCCGGGAGCCCGGACCTTGATCTCCTGGAGCAGCCAGCCGTTGCCGTCCGGGTCGCTGAACGACGCGAACGAGCCGTAGTCGCTTCGCTTCGGATCGGGGCCGGCCACCCGCCCTTCCGTTCCGGCGTGGTGGAAGATCCCGCCGACATCGTGAAACGGCTCGCTCACGTCGACGCCCCGCTCGACGAGCTCGGCTCGTGCGGCCTCGATGTCGAAGACGGTGAGCTGCAGATCCTGGGTCGACCCGGGCTCGGCCGACGTGATCCCGGTGCCGATGATGATCGAGCACTCCGACCCTGGCGGCGTCAGCTGCACGACCCGGAAGTCCGCACCGGTCGCGAAGTCGGCGTCGAGCCGCCAGCCCAGCGATTCGTAGAACTGCTTCGCCCGATCGACATCCGAGACGGGCACGACGACGACTTCGAGTTTCATCTCCACGAGCTCAGGTCCCCTTTGGTGTTCGATTCGTGGGTCGATCTCGGGCGCGCAGCGGCGATCCACTGCAGCCGACATCTTGCTGGCGCTCACCGTGCGAGGCAAGGGTTGCGAGGTCAGGTTCTGCAGCGTCGACTTCCTCGACGTACCGGGCGAATGTCTCGCGGCTGAGCAAGGTCGGCTGCTCACCGACGAGACCGTTCCAGACGAACACGGCGTCGCCGCGGGCGTGCGTCATGATGCCACCCGCTTGTCGGGAATCGCCTTCGGCCTAAGGCGCGCCGGCGACGGCGTCGCCTTCCGATCGAGCACCAGCTGTCGAACGAGGCGTTCGGCATCCCTGCCCGCCCCGCCAATCAGCATCGACGCGAAGGAGTGGAGGAACGGCAGGCCGACGACGTACAAGCCGGGCGACGACGAGACGACGCCTCGGTACTGCACCGGGAAACCATCGTCGCCGATCTCGAACGGGAAACGGATCCACGAATAGTCGGGCTGAAAGCCGGTGCACCAGATGATGTTTCTGACATCGAGGACTCGCCCGCTCTCGAGCACCGGACGCCCGTTCTTGGCGCCGACCGTCCGTTCGAGGACGCGTTCCACGCCGGCCGCGCGGAGTTCCTTCCGCCGATACCGGAGCAGCGGCGCCCCGCCATGTCTGATGTGCGGGCGCATTTTTCGGCCTGGCGGTGTGTCGACGGTCAGGACGTGCGTGCCGACGAAGAAGAGTCCGCGGAAGAGAGCTCGGCCCCGACGGCTCTCGACGGGGGCGGGCAGCTGTCCGGTGTCTCTCCCCGACAGTACGACCTCGTGTTGGGACGCCGCCTCGAAGGCGATGTCGGAACCCGAATGGCTCGCGCCGACGACGAGAACACGACCCTGTTGCAGCTGCGACAGGTTTCGGAACGCACTCGAGTGAAGCTGCGTGATGCTCGGGTCGAGCTCGCTGGCGAACCCCGGGGTCCGTGGCTGCTGAAAGACGCCTGTCGCGATCACGACGCTGTCCGCTTCGAAGCGCCTGTCGCCTGCGGTCGCGACGTAGCGGCCGTTCTCCTTGCTGAGGGCGTCGACGCCGACTCCTGCGCGCACCGGCAGCTCGAAGTGCTCGACGTAGGTCTCGAGGTAGTCGGCCATCTCCCTCGCGGTCGGGTACGCGGTGCGCGGAGCCGGGAACCGCAGTCCGGGCAGCGCGTCGCGGCTCGCCGGCGAGTAGAGCTTCAACGAGTCCCAACGTCCACGCCAACTGTCGCCGACCCGCTCGTGACGGTCGAGGATCATGAACGACCGACCCTCCTGCTTCAGGTGGTACCCGACCGCGAGACCAGCCTGGCCACCTCCGATCACGATCGTCTCGTACTGCTCGCGTTGTTCCATCGTCCCAATCTCCTCTCGATTCGTTGAGTCGAGGTTAGGACGGCGCGCGACTCGCGGCATCGCCGCGATTCACCAACTTGCCGTTGCTTGGTCGTGGTCAGTTCCGACCACACCGGCGTCAGGTCAGACGAGGTCTTGCTCGAACGCGAAGGCCGTCGCGGCAGCGCGCGAGGAGAGACCGAGCTTCGTGTAGATGTTCTGCAGGTGTCGAGCCACGGTGTGCTCGCTGATCACCAGCGCACGCGCGATCTCGCGATTGCTCTTGCCGGCAGCAACCAGGCGTAGTACCTCGAGCTCCCGCGGGGACAAACCGTGCCGAGGAGAGCGCTCGGGCTCGAGCCGCGCAAGGTCGGGCGCTGCGCCCAGCCGGTCGAAGAGCTCTCGCGCGGCGGCCAGCTCCAAGGTCGCGGCGTCCTCGTCGCCGAGCGCAGTGCACGCCTCGGCGCTGAGAACGCGGGTGCGCGCGACCTCGTACGGTGCGTCGAGCTCGAGCCAGCGCTGTCGTGCCTCGCCAAGCATGACGAGTGCCGCGCGGGCATTGCCGTCTGCGAGCGCGACGGCGCCCCGTGCGTGTGCGGCGATCGCTGCAAGCATCGTGCTCTCGTAGCGTCCGGCCAGTTCGTCGAGCTCATGGCACGCGGTGCGTGCCTCGTCGCCTTCGTCGGTAGCGAGCGCGATCTCGACATAGGCAGGAAGAAGCGCCGCCCGCTTGAACGGATCGGACGTCTCGGCGCTCGCCCGGCGGACTGCTGCGAGCGCCGCGGCTGTGTTTCCCTGCGCCAGACGGAGTTGTGCGAGCCCTGGCTGCGGTTCCCAACCGAAGCGGCTGGCCTCGCGGTAGGCATCCTCGGCGGCGGCGAACTCGCCGCGCAGCCGCAGCAGTTCTGCCTCGCGGTAGTGCGCCACCCCTGCCGCGGGGTTCTTCCCTGCTTCGAAACTGGCGCCGGCGCGGCGCACCTCTTCGAGGGCGTCTGTCCATGAGCCGCTCAGCTGCAGGATCTCGGCGCGGTGAACACGGCAGCGGCCGGTGAACGCAACGAGGTCGGTCTGTTGTTCCGCCCACTGCGTGAGCGCGCTTGTCCACTCTCGTGCCCGGCCGACCTCGAAGGCTTCCTGGCATGCCAGGATCACTCCGCAGTACACGATGCCGACGACGAAGGGAGACAGCTCGCTGGTCGTGACAGTCACCATCGCCTCGTCGAGCAGCGCGAGGCCGTCGCCGACGCGTCCGTCCCTCACCAACATATGGCCCTGGGAGTGCAGGCTGAGTGCGAACAGGTCACGGTCGTCGAAGCGTTCGCCGATCGCGGCGGCTTCCTCGGCCACGGCGGCGGCGGCCTCGAAGTCACTCGCTGCTGCGTGGCGGAAGACGTGCGGAATCAGTAGGTAGCCGCGTTCGGCGCTGTCGCCTGGCTGGTTGTCGAGCAGGCGCTGTGCGCGTCCGAGCCAGCCACTCGCCGGGCCGACCGCGCCGCGGTAGGCAAGGTTGATCCCGATCCAGGTCGCCGTACGGATAGCCCGAAGTGCCTCGCCCTGCTCGAGGTACTTGTGATGCGCGCGCTCGAGGACTTCGACGGCGTCGTCGTCCCGGCCGAGCATCAGAAGCGTCGTCGTGAGCAATTCGAGGTCGTCCGTCCCGAGCTGAGCTCCGGCGTCCGCGTCTGAAAACGAGTCGTACGCGTCGAGCCACGCACGGTTCGCATAGGCGGCCCTGGCGCGATCGAGTTGGTCTGCTGAAGAGCTTTGGCCGAGGTCCGTCACGGCGACACCGCCGTCAATTCTCCCAGCTAGCGCACCGCAGCGAGCGAGCGAACGAAGAAGCCGTTCAGCCGTCCGAGCTCGGCCAGGTAGCGAGGGCTCAGACGAGGCGTTGCGTGCGAGAGGAGTGAGGTCACCGTAAGTCGAACGCAGGCTGAGGCTGCGACGAGTGCCCGTGACTCGGCGACGGGGAAGTAGCGATCGCGTGGCGCGGTTGCGATCTCGACAGGCGCGGCCAGCCTTGGTGCGGCGGTGAGCGGTGACAGCTCCCTTGCGGTCGACCGGATCTGCTCCGGTAATGCCGCGTAGAGATCGTCGAAGCGCGCCGGGTCTCGGTTCGACAGCAACCGAAACAGCGACATCGCGTCGGCACCTGCCTCGCGAAATTCGCGCTCCGGGAAGTGTGGCGGAGCTGCGCCGGACGGGTCGGTCGCACGCAGCGTGGTGCAGAGAGCGGTCGCCCCTTCGGTCGGCGGCAGCATTGCCGCGAGCGACCGCGCAAGCCCGATCGCAAGATAGGGCGGCACCGGGTAGGGAAAGACCTCAGCGCCGTCTCGGTAGGTGCCGGTGGTCGCGAGGAGCATCACCTTCGCGAGGTCGGCATAGGGAGCGATGCCGCCGACCGCCGAGATCCGCCTCGCCAGCGTGGGATCGGCCGCAGTGAGCAGCGCCAGGCTCGCGCCGATCGAGACACCGGCGAGCGCGACCCGGCCGCCGGCAACGTCGGGCGAACCCACGACCTCCTGGGTGAATGCGATTGCGCTCGCCAGCGTCACCGGCGACAGTTCACCGCCTGCAATTCCCGGTAGGTCGGGGATGAAGACGAGATGGCCCGTGCGGGCGAGCGCGGCACTCAGGCGTAGCACCGTCGGGTGCGTGCGCCCGTCAGGCGTCGCGCCGTTCATGAAGACGAGCGCCGGCCACGGCGGCGTGCCGGTCGGCCGGACGATCGTGGCGTGTGCGCCGGCCAGGATGTCCTCGTGCGGCTTGTCGGCGCGGCGCGCCAGGAGCGACGTGCCTGGAAGGTCGAGCGTTGCGCCGAGGACGCCGGCCGCGTGCACCTGGGCGAGAAGCAGGCCCCTACGCGAGCGTGGCATGGCCGAGGTACCGCCGCCGCAACGTCAAGAACAGCGATCCGCCGACGCCGATGGCGGCGGCGGCGAGGGCAGTGACGGTCAGGAGCATCCCGGAGGCCAGCGAAAAGTTGATCGCAGCGCTTCTTGTGACGCCGAGTGCGAGGAGCACGCCCGACGTGGCGCTGACACTGACGATCGCCCCTCCGGCCGTGATCGGGAGGATCGATGCTGCCGCTGCCAGGCAGAGGATGACGAGCGCCAGGTCGGGGGAGAAGCCGACGCCCAGCGCGCTCAGGAGCAGCGTGCTGCCGAGAGCCCGCATCGTCCAACAACCGAACAGGAAGCCGCTTGCGGCGAAGGTCGAGCGTGAGATGCCTGCATGGTCACCGACGCGTTGTAGGACCCCCGTGACCCGACTTGAGCGGCGGACGAACGGAAGGAGCACGAGTCTGGGTCCGAGGGCGAGCACGCCGATGCAGCCGAGGCAGAAGAGCATCACGACGACCAGCGGAGCGCGGAAGATCGCGCCACTGGTGGCGATTGCTGCGGTCGCGAGCGGCAGCATCGCGACCGCGTCGACGAGCCCGAGGGTGACGATCGAGAGGCCGACGGTTTCCAGGCCGAGTCGGACGCCGCCGAGTCGTCGCAGCATCGAGATCTTGACCACGTAGTCGAGCCGAAACGGCAACACGACACCGCTCGCCGCGGCGGCGCCGCACGCGGCGAGGCAGCGGCTTCGATCGGGTCGCTCGCCGGGGAAGAGGCGCTGCCAGCCGAGGGCGCGAAAGACGAAGCTGGCGAGATAAGCCCCCGACGCGCCGAGCACGAGGATCACGTTCGCTTCCTGCAGCGGCCAGCTCGTGCTCGTCAGCCGCCTGGCGGCGAGGAAGCCGACCGCGACGCCGATCACACAGAACGCGATGCCCGCAGCGGTTTTCAGTCGACCGTTGTTACGGCTCATGCTCTCGGCAACACGAAGAATGCGACCGCCGCGTACTGGCAGGCGACAGCGACGATCACGAGCGCATGGAAGAGCTCGTGGTAGCCGAAGGTGGCGGGGACCGGATCTGGCCGGCGCCGCACGTACACCACGGCGCCGATCGCGTAGGCGAGGCCCCCGCCGACCAGCAGCAGAGTGCCGGGGACACCCAGGTCGCCCGCGATCTGAGGTAGGGCGATGAGTGCGATCGAGCCGAGCCCGATGCAGGTCACCGGCGCCACCCAGGTCGGCGCGGTCGGCCAGGCGATCTTCGCGACGGTCGCGAGGAGCGCCCCGCCCCAGGCGGCCGCCAGGATCGGCCAGCGCCAGGCCGGATGGATGACGAGCAGGCCGATCGGCGCGTACGTGCCGGCGATCAGGGCATAGATCGCCGCATGGTCGAGCTGGCCGATCCGTCGAGCGCCCTGGGGTGACCAGGAGAGCCGGTGGAAGAGCGTGCTGATACCGAAGAGCAAAACGACGCTCGCAGCGAAGGCAATCGTCGCTGTGGTCGCCACTGTGCCGTGCGCGGAGAGCGCGAGTGCGAAGCCGACGGGGACGGCCGCGATGAAGGCGAACTGGTGCGACACGCCGCGTAGGCGCGGGCGGGGGGAGCCGTCACAGGTCGTCCGGCCGGTAAAAGCTACGGGCGATGCATAGGTGTCAATCTCGAGCCTCCGATCGGTACTCCGTCAGCGGTCTCAAGATTCGACGGCCGGCGGGCGACGGTAGTGGAGTCGCCTGCAACGTGCGGGGAGCTGATCCACTCGAAGCTCCCTGGACGGAGCTTAGCGCGCTCTGGCGACGGATGGAGGCTCTCGCCGCCGCAACGGGCGAACAGCGTGATGATGCCGGGCGGACGAGATGAGCTTGTGGCGGATCACGTGATCGACGACCAACCGGGCTCGCGCTTCTCCGGTCGGACGGCCTGGGCGCGGAGCATGCAGACACCTCTGCGGGGGTTTCTGCGGACCGAGACCGGCGGCGCTGCTGTCCTGCTCGCAGCTGCAATCGCTGCTCTGGTGTGGGTGAACGTCGATGCCTCGAGCTACGAGTCGCTCTGGTCGAAGACCCTCTCGATCACGCTTGGCGGGTCGGGGGTCGCCCTCGATCTGCGCGGCTGGGTGAACAGCGGTCTGATGACGTTCTTCTTCTTCGTCGTGGGTCTCGAGGCGCGGCGAGAGTTCGATCTCGGCGAGCTTCGCGAGCGACGACGGTTCGCCCTGCCTTTCGCCGCCGGCCTGGCCGGGATGGTGGTCGCGGTGGCGATCTATCTGCTCTTCAACGCCGGTCGATCGTCCGCGCACGGTTGGGGGGTCGCGATGTCGACCGACACGGCGTTCGCCCTCGGCCTGCTCGCGCTCGTCGGGCCACGGTTTCCCGATCGGCTGCGCGCCTTCATGCTCACGGTGGTCGTCGTCGACGACATCGCGGCGCTGATCGTGATCGCGACCGTCTATTCCGGGTCGCTGAGTGCCGGACCGCTGCTGGCCGCCTGCGTGTTCTACGGCGTCGTCTTCGCGTTGCACAGGCTTGGCCTGCGCATCGGGCTCGTCTACCTCGTCCTCGGTGTGGCCGCGTGGGTGGCGCTCCTCAAGTCTGGGATCGAGCCGGTCGTGATCGGCCTCGCCATGGGCGTCCTGCCGTTCGCCCGGCCCGCGCCGCGCTCGACCCTCGAACGCGCGACCGAGCGGTTCCGCGAGTTCCGCGAGCAGCCGACCGCTGAGCTCGCACGCACGGCCGGCGCGCAGCTTCGCGCGGCTACGCCGCCCAACGAACGCCTGCAGCAGCTCTTCCACCCGTGGACGAGCTACGTGATCGTGCCGCTGTTCGCGCTCGCCAACGCCGGTGTTGCGATCGACGGCGGCTTCTTGAAGAAGAGCTTCACGTCGCCGATCACGCTCGGCATCTTGTTCGGCTACGTCATCGGCAAGCCGATCGGAATCGTCGGCGGCTCGTGGCTGGTGACGCAGCTGACCCGTAAGCGGCTGCAGCCGCCCGTGGGCTGGGTCGCGGTTGCCGGCGGCGGCACGATCGCCGGCATCGGGTTCACCGTCTCGCTGCTGGTCGCGACCCTCGCCTTCCACGGTGTGGAGCTCGAGGAGGCGAAGCTCGGCATCCTCAGTGCCGCTCTCGGCGCGACCACCGTCACCTGGCTGCTCTTCCGTGCGACTGCGCTTCTGCCTCGTCGCACGCGCATCCAGGCTCTCCTCGGAGCGGCCGAACCGCTGACCGATCTCTACATCGACGTCGACCCCGAGCGCGATCACATCCGCGGCCCGATCGAAGCACCGGTCACGGTCGTCGAGTACGGCGATTTCGAATGTCCGTACTGCGGCCGGGCCGAGTCGATTGTTCGCGAACTCCTCAACGACTTCGGAGAGGTTCGCTACGTCTGGCGGCACCTTCCCCTCAGCGACGTGCATCCTCACGCGCAACTCGCCGCCGAGGCCTCCGAATGCGCCGCCGACCAGGGAGCGTTCTGGGAGCTGCACGACCTGCTGCTGCAGAACCAGCAGGCTCTCCGCCCCGGCGATCTGGCCGGCTATGCCGCCCGGCTGGAACTCGACGTCGATCGGTTCACGAACGACCTCCGCGAGCACGCCGGCGCGGCGCGGGTCGCAGAAGACGTCGACAGCGCCGATCTGAGCGGCGTCTCCGGCACACCTACGTTCTTCATCAACGGCACACGGCACTACGGGGCCTACGACATCGCGACGCTGTCCGCTGCCGTTCGCGCGGCGGAGGCCCGTGCCGTGCTGGTGAGCTGATACGCGGTAGCTGACGGGCCACCGGCGGCACCGATTTGCGCGACCGGCCTCCTCTCGTGAGAATGCCTCGGCCCGTCGAATTCATGCGGGCTGGCCGCGGTCACTCAGGAGGAGGCGTTAGTTCGTGTCGTCGATCGATGCTCCGCTAGACGGACCGCCTGTCACGGCCGCAGATGCCGGCCGCAAGGCAGGTCTCGGTGTCCTGATCGCAGCCTGTGTGTCGGCGCTGGTCGTCAATGCGAACACGTCGGCAGTGACGATTCTGCTGCCGGCGATCAGCAAAGATCTGGGTGCGCCGATCGCGCAGCTCCAGTGGGCTGTGACCGGCTACATGCTCGTCGGTGCGGCCGTGATCGTGACGGCGGGCGCGCTCGGAGACGTGTTCGGTCGCCGCCTCATCTTCCTCGGCGGGCTCGGGCTCTTCGTCGCGTCCTGTGTGCTGATCGCACTCTCATCGAGTGCCGACGGCGTGATCATCGGCCGCATGATCCAGGGAGCCGCAGGCTCGACGATTCTCGCCTGCGGCATGAGCCTGCTCTCGGTCAGTGCCTCCGGCGCCGGACAGATGAAAGCGATCACGCTCTGGGGTGCCGCATCGGCGGCAGGTGCGGCCCTCGGTCCGGTGGTCGGCGGCGTCCTCGCCGACACGACCGGCTGGCAGGGCCTGTTCTGGATCGACGCGGCGATCGCTGCTGCCTGTGTGCCACTGACGTTGCTCACCGTCAAGGAATCCCGCGACCCGAACCGCTCGCATTCGATCGACTTCGCCGGCACGGTCCTGATCGCGGTCATCCTCGTGCCGTTGGTGCTCGCGCTCAGCGAGGGCCCCAAGTGGGGCTGGGTCTCCGTCGCGACGATCGGCTGTCTGGTTCTCTCCGTGCTCGGCGCAATCGGATTCGTCGTCGTCGAGAAGCGAGTCACCGCGCCGCTGGTCGATCTCCGACTTCTGCGGAACGCCGTCCTGGTCGGGTCGACGCTGGCGATCCTGATCGTCGCGGGTGCGATCAACGCGCTCATGTATGTCCTCAGCCTGTACTTCCAGGACCCCTCGGCCTTTGGTCTGAGCGCGCTACAGGCAGGTTTCGCGACGCTTCCCGCCGCGGCGGCGATGATCGCGGTCACACCGTTCATCACTCCACTCGCCGTCAAGATCGGGTCGCGCCTGGCGGTCGCTGTCGGGTTCGGCATCGCAGCGGTCGGCTCCGCTTCGCTCGTGTTCGTCACTGCCTCGTGGGCCTACATCGTGTTCGTGATTCCGTTGGTGGCGATCGCCATCGGTCTCGGGCTGGCGAACGGTCCCGCGTCGTCGGCGTCGACGTCGGCCGTGTCGCCCGACGAGGTCGGGGCGGCCTCCGGCATCTCGAACATGGCCCGTTACATCGGTGGCTCGCTCGCGGTTGCGGCCGTCTCGACGGTCTACAACGCGGTGATCGTCAGTCACCACAACGCGGGCGCATCGGCAGCCGACAGCCTGGCGGCCGGCCTCTCGCGCTCCGCGCTCCTGCTGGCGCTCATGTCCGCCGCCGGTGTGGTGCTCGCGATCCTGCTGGGCCGCGCCAAGCTGGCGAAGACACGGACGATCGACCGCTTTGCGGCCGCTGCGGCCGTGACGCACACCATCCCGACAGAACCCACGTGAGCACGCGCTGCGAACTGGTCGAGCTCGTCGGCCAGCCTGACCTCGACACTCCGACCCGAGGATCTTGTCGTTACTGCAGGAGCGGCGACGGCGGAATCTTGGTCTCGCCGTGGATCCCGTCGACGAGGAACGCGACCTCGTCCACGTAGCACCAGTTCCAGTCTTCGCCGGGCTCGAGTGAGCGGATCAGCGGGTGTGACGTCCCGTGGGCGTGCGCCGTGGCGTGCCGGTTGGGCGAGTCGTCGCAGCAGGCGACGTGACCACAGACGAGACAGATCCTGAGGTGGAGCCACTTGCCGCCCGTCCGCAGACAGTCTTCGCAGCCCTCGACCGACGCCGGCAGCTCCCGAACCGCGATCTGATCGAGGTGGGTACACACAGCGTCGCTCATCGCACCTCCTCGACGGCAGGGGTTCGGGACAGATGGGCGTGGACGAACTGGACGGCCATCGCACCTTCGCCGACCGCGGTGGCGCAGCGCTTGGTCGAGCCGGAGCGGACGTCACCGGCCGCGAACACTCCAGGGATGTCGGTTTCGAGCAGGCCGTCCATGTTCGCCGCGGCGCCCGTGAGAATGAAGCCGTCCTGATCGCGGCCGACGGTGTCGCCGAGCCACTCCGTGCACGGCAGCGCGCCGAGGAAGAGGTACGCGAACGAGAACGGAAGCCGCTCGCCGCTGGTCAGAGTGACGGCCTCGAGGCGCCCGTCCTCGCCGTGGAGCGCAGCGATCTCGCTACGGTCGCGGACGGCGACGCCGTATCGCTCGAGCTCCTGGATCAGGTAGTCGGACATCGTCTCGCGGAGGTCGGCGCGGCGGTGGAGGAGGGTGACGAGTGCACCGCCTCGGGCGAGCCAGACGGCTGCCTGACCGGCGGAATTGCCGCCGCCGACGACCGCGACGCGCGAGCCTGCGCAGAGGTGGGCCTCGGGTGCTCCGGCCGCGTAGAGAACCGTCAACCCCTCGAACTCGGCCAGGCGCTCGACCGGCAGCCGCCGATACTGAGCGCCAGTTGCGAGCAGGACCGCGCGTGCGGCGATCTCCCTGTCGTCCTCGAGGCGGACGACATGCCGGCCGTTCCCCGGCTCGAGGGACAGCGCGCGGTACGGCGTCGCGGTGCGCGCGTTGAACTTGCGCGCCTGCGTGACGGCCCGGCTCGTGAGCTCGGTGCCGCTGATTCCGGCTGGAAAGCCGAGGTAGTTCTCGATCCGACGGGAGGACCCGGCCTGCCCGCCGAGCGCGGTGCCCTCGACGACCAGCGTCTCGAGCCCTTCCGAAGCGCCGTAGACCGCGGCGGCGAGGCCTGCAGGCCCGGCGCCGACGATCAACAGGTCGACCTCCTCGCGAGGTGCGAGCTCGAGCCCGATCCCGAGCGCGCGCAGCACCTGGCCGGCAGTTGGACCGTGCAGCTCTCCTCCGCCAGGCAGTCGCACCAACGGCAACGCGCCGCCCTCCCGCGGGGTGGTCTCCTCCCATGTGAACGGCAGCCGGTTCGCGCGCGCGAAATCGAGCATCCGCATCGTCGGCTCGGATCCGTGCGGGCCGACGATCTCGAGACCGATCCCCTGCACGCTCTGCAACGCCTCGCGGCGAGAGATGAAGGTCGAGAGAAGCAGGTCGCTGAGCAGGCCGTCCTCGTTCAGGAGCGAGCGAAGCGCACCGCGCTCGACCGCGATGTACCGCAGCGGCTCCGTCACGAGCGCGTTCACGAAGACCGTCTGCCCCGAGAGGATGTTCAGCTCTCCGAGGAACGCCGAGGGGCCGTGCTTGACCAGCTCGTTTCCGGTGGCGTCGACGATCGTGACCTCTCCGTCGAGGATCGCAATGAACGGGTACGTCCGATCGCCGACCCGGTACAGGAGCTCACCGGTAGGGGCCGAGCGCTCCTCGCCGATCTCGGCGAGGGCAGCTAGTTGTGACGCGGAGAGCAGTGGGCTCGCAGGTGTTGACATGGCTACCGTCAATCTTTGCGACCGTGTCAAGCTCACGGAGCGAGACGGCGCACGTAGATTGCGTGCGTGGTGCGCCTACCCTGGGTGAGGAGCGTTTCCGACCGCGCGGGCGTCGGTGAACGCCTCGGGGGCTTTGTCTACGGAACGGTTCTCGTGCTCTCGGTCGTCGTCGTCGGCGCGAAGGCGTTTCCGGACGGCCCCGGACGCGTTGCGATCCTCGTCGCCGTCACCACCTTCGTCTTCTGGGCCGCCCACGTCTACGCAGACGCGCTCACGTACAGCGTCGCCCACGACGCGCATCTCTCGATCGCCGAGCTGCGCCACATCGCCCGTCATGAGGCTGCGATCCTGGAAGCCGGGGTGCTCCCGGAGGCCGCACTCCTCCTCGGCGCAATCGGACTGCTGTCGGAATCTGCCTCAGGCTGGGTCGCGCTTGGGCTCGGGGCGGCCGTACTCGCGACGGCCGGGATCGTCTTCGCACGAGTGGAACGCCTCGCACCCCTCCAAGCGCTTGCCGTCGTGCTTGCCAACCTTGCGCTCGGCGTCGCCTTGATCTTCCTCAAGGTGCTCATCACGCACTAGCTGTCAGACCCTGCAGCTGAAGATCGGCGTATGCGCGACGCACGGCAGTCCGCTTGCCGTGTGCCGCGCATACGCCAACTCGGTTTCGTCAGCCCGGACGTACGACCTCGTACCTGAGAAACGCGAGGCCGTCGCGCCCCATCGATGTGTGCAGCGGTGATGTCGGTCTGCCACGTTGGCCACGCGTTGACATCGACAGGAAGGTGCCAGACGGTGTCCAACGCTGCCTCGATCTCGATCTCGTGGACGGCTTCGCCGGATCAGAGCCGTCAACGCCGGTCGGGACTGTCATCTCTTCTACCTCATCGCCTGCGCGTGTGACAGCTCGCTCGATCGAACCCAGTATCGTGGGTCGACGCTGACCTGACCGGGTCTGACGGTCGGTGGTACCGACACACGAGGAGGAACGGATCATGGCGAGTACTTCCGACACGAGCATCATCACCGACCACGAGTTGGCGCAGGTCGAGCGGGCGAACGCATCGGGGCTTGCTCCTGTCGCGTTCGTCCACGGACTCTGGCTGCTGCCGAGCAGCTGGGACCGGTGGGCGACGCTCTTCGAGGAGGCCGGGTACACCGCCGTGACGCCCGGCTGGCCGGACGATCCGGAGACGGTCGAGGAGGCGAAGGCGCATCCCGGAGGTCTTGGCGCACAAGACGCGTCGGTCAGGTCGCCGATTACTTCGAGGAGATCATCAGCCGGCTGGACAGGAAGCCGGCGCTGATCGGCCACTCGTTCGGCGGGCTGCTGACGCAGATCCTCGCGGGGCGCGGGCTGGCGCCGTCATCGGTGGCGATCGATCCGGCGCCGTTCCGCGGCGTGCTGCCGCTGCCGATCTCGGCGCTGCGCTCGGCGTCGCCGGTGCTCAAGAACCCTGCCAACCGCAACCGAGCGGTCCCGCTCACGTACGAGCAGTTCCGCTACGCGCTTCGCCAACGCCGTCGATGAGGACGAGGCGAAAGAGCTGTACGAGACCTACGCCGTGCCGGCGTTCGGGCGAGCCGATCTTCCAGGCCGCCTCCGCGAACTTGAACCCGTGGACCGAGGCGAAGGTCGACACGAAGAACCCGGAGCGCGGGCCGGTGTTGATCATCTCGCGGCGAGAAGGACCACACGGTTCCGCTGGTCGATCGCCAACGCCTCGTACAAGCGGCAGCAGCACAACGAGGGTGTGACCGAGTACCTGGAGATCCGGGACGCGGCCACGCGCTGGTGATCGACAGCGGCTGGCGGGAGGTCGCCGACACGGCGCTCGCCTTCGTCCAGCGGTTCGTCTGAATCGACGGTCGCTCGGTGACGAAGGCGGCTCGGGCTTTTCGTTTGCCGGCGCGCCGATCGCGGGGGCGCGCGTCGTGAGGTGTGGGGTGAGGCGGCGCATCCGCGCCGCCTCACCGCACGCGTCGGGTTGCTAGGTGACGACGATGCCGGAGGGCGTGGCTCCGGCCGGGCCGGCTGCTGCGGACAGCGGGGTGAGGGTGCCGCCGCTGACCGAGAAGCCGGTGACTGCGTTGGTGCCCGACTCGACGACCCAGAGTGTCGAGCCGTCGGGAGAGAGCCGGGCGTCCTCGGCGCCGGCGCCGATCTCGCCGGCGGGCGTGCTGTGGAGGAAGGTCAGCGCGCCGCCGCTCCCGATCGAGTAGCTCGAGATGGTCGCGGAGCCCGTGTTGACGACGAAGAGGTAGGCGCCGTCGTGGCTGATCTCGACCCAGCAGGACGCGATCCCGTCGTTGCCGACCGGCGAGCCGGCGATCGGGGTGAGGTCGCCGTCGGCGGCGTCGGTGAAGCTCGAGACGAGGCCCGGGGCGGCGCCGCTCCTGCCCGCGGCGACGTGCGCGTCGGAGACGAAGAGCTGGTCGGGGTTGGTCGGGCTGAACTCGCTGCCGAGCTGGCCGTAGCCCTGGGGCGGGGAGAAGCCCTGGGCGTCGATACGGCGAGCCCGGGGCCGGTGGTCAGGAGTCCGTCGTCGCCGACGGTGAAGCTGTCGATCTGCGAGCTCGCGATGCGGGTGCCGACGAGCCTCGTGCCGTCGCCGTTGAAGAGGACCTCGCCGGGCTTGGAGTCGTTCGGCAGCGCGTACGTCGAGCCCGGGATCGCGCTGAGGTGTCCGCCCGCGTTGAGCGTGAAGCCCGTGTAGTTCGTGTCGCCCGGGTTGGTGCCGGGGCCGGCGTTCGCGACGTAGACGAGATCGTCGCGAGACGGCGATGCTGACCGGGTCGACGCCGTTCGACGCGACCGGCGAGCCTTCGCGCGATCTGAAGCGACCCGTCGGGCTTGATCCGGAGCACGGAGATCTGGTTGCTGCCGGCGTCGACGGCGAGCAGGTAGCGCCCGTCGGCGCTCAGCTCGAGCGAGCCCTGCGACGCGTCGGGGTGACCTGTGCCGGAGCCACCGACCGCGAACGGCGAGCCCGCGACCGGGGTCAGCGTCCCGTCGGCGAGCCGGTTGAAGGCGGCGACCGTGTTCACGGGCGCCGTGTTGTCGTTGACGTAGACGTGCCCGACGACGCGCGGCGGGGCGGCGGCGGCCCACCGTGCGGCGCCCGTGCGGCGGCGGAGCCGCGGTTGCGGAGAGGGCGACCGTCAGCGCAGCGACGCGCCGCGACCGCGACCGTCGCGATCTTCGTTCTGAGCACGTTCTGAACCTCCTCGGTAGCGGCCCGGCGGCGGATCCGCGGGCCTCACTACCTCCGTCTCGCGGACGGGGCGTTCGTTACACGCGTCGTTGCGATTCGCGAAATGCGTCCAGAAGCCGGTCGCGCAACTCGGGCGCGAGGTCCTCTTCGCGCAGCCGCCCGGTGAGCCGAATCGTCGTCCGCGCCTGCTCGAGGTAGGCCGTGCAGCCGTCGCAGCCGCTGAGATGCCTGTCGACCCGCTTGCGATCAGCGCGCGAGAGCCGCCCCTCGAGGTAATCGGTGACGAGCTCGACGAGCTCCTGGCAGCTGATGGTCGCGACGGTCATGTCTGGTCAAGGTAGCGCTCGAGTGCACGCCTGACCCGCGCCCGCGCGCGATGCAGAAGCACCCGTTGATTGGTCTCGGTTAGGTCGAGCGCATTACAGGTCTCCTCCGCGCTCCAGCCCTCGATGTCGCGCAGGGTGATCACCTGACGCTGAAGTGGCGGCAGCTCCGCGATCGTCGCGGCGATCACCGCGCGTGTCTCCTTCTGCTCGAGCCGCGAGGCCGGCCATTCGTGCGGCGGCGTCGCCCACGCTCCCGGGGTGTCGGGATGATCAGGCCCAAGGAACCGTTCGGGCTCGACCGCCGGCTCGGCGCCAAGCGAGCTGAACGGCACGGTCCGAGCCTCGCGCACGCCACGCGTCCGGGCCGTGTTCACGACGATGCGGAAGATCCACGTCTTCAGCGACGAACGCTCCTCGAATCCATGGATCCCGCGAATCACGCCGAGCCAAGCCTCCTGCACGACCTCCTCGGCAAGAGCGTACGTCGGCACGAAGCTTCGCGCGACCCGCAGCATCGAGCCCCCGTACAGATCCACGAGCCGCAGGAACGCGTCCTCATCGCCGCGACGCAGCCCCTCGACCAACGCGCGCTCCTCGTGTCCCGCCCGCTCCCCCCGCGCAAACCAGTCAGCCGTCCCCCCATAAGCTCGCAGTATCAAGGACGACTGCGAACCGCTGCCGTCAGCGCTAACCCATGCCGAGCGCTTGTGCGTTTTTCGTCATGACGTCGGAGACGGCGTGCACCCGATCGCCATCCCCGCTCACGCGTCAAGCCTATGCCCGGCGCGCACAGCTGTTTCCTTCACCTTGCCCTGGGCGGCCGCGGCGGGTAGTTGCACCACGACGCGGAGCCCGCCGGCCTCCCGGGGGGTAAGGGTGAGGGTTCCGTCGTGCGCCTGGGTGATGCTCTTGACGATCGCCAGGCCGAGGCCGACACCTGCGTGGTCGGTGCGATGCGTCTGCTGCCGCGCTGAAACGGCTCGTCGAGCGTGGAGACCAGCTGTGGGGTGAGCTTCTCGCCGGTGTTCTCGACGGTGAGAACCACGCTCTCGGGCTGGACGCTGGTCGTGACCCACACCGTGCCGTGCTCGGGCAGGTTGTGGACGATCGCGTTGTGCACGAGGTTCGTGGCCATCTGCAGCAGGAGCGCGGGTGAGCCGACTGATGGGGGTGATGTCGCCGGAGGTTTCGACGGTGAGGCCGCGTTGCTCGGCGAGGGGGAGGAGCGTCTCGGTGGCTTCTTCCACCATGAGGGACAGGTCGACGTGTTCCGGGGTGAAGGACCGTTGGTCGGCGCGGCTGAGCAGGAGGAGGGCTTCCGTGAGGTCGATCGCTCGGGTGTTGACGTGGTGGAGGCGGTCGACAAGCTCGTCGTTGTCGCGATCGGGTTTTTGCGGGCGACGTCGAGGAGTGTCTGAGTGACCGCCAGCGGCGTGCGCAGCTCGTGGGAGGCGTTGGCTGCGAATCTCTGCTGTTCGTCGGCGAGCCGCTCCTGTTCAGCTACGTGTGCCTCGAGCCGCGCGAGCATGGTGTCGAAGCTGTCGGCGAGCTCGCGGAACTCGTCGTTGCGGCCTTCCAACTCGATCCGGTGGGAGAGCGATCCGTTCGCGGCGACGCGTGTGGCGTCGGTGATGCGAGTCAAGGGAGCGAGCATGCGGCCGGCGAGAAGCCACCCTCCCAGCAGGCCGAATACGAGCAGGAACGCCATCACGATGGCCGCGATCGGAGCGAAATCGCGCAGGAGGTCGGCGTGGCTGCGAACCATGAAGATCACACCAGGGTGCACACCACGCGAAAGGGACACGTACCCGACGGCGAGCAGCAAGGCGCCGGCGAGCATGAGGAAGCCGGCGTAGCTGAGGGTGAGTTTGAGGCGGACGCTCAAGCCCGGGCGCTCTATCCATGTTCTTCTCCCTCGGGCTCGGTGTCCGGTTGCGCGTCGATGCGGTAGCCGACGCCGGGCACGGTGGCGATGATCCAGGGCTCGCCGAGCCGTTTGCGCAGCGCCGAGACCGTGATGCGCGGGGCGTTGGTGAACGGGTCTGCGTTCTCGTCCCACGCTCGCCTCAGGAGCTCTTCGGCGCTGACGACACCGCCTTCGGCAGCGACGAGGACTTCGAGCACCGCGAACTGCTTCCTGGTCAGCGCGACGTAGCGGCCGTCGCGGTAGACCTCTCGGCGGAAAGGATCCAGCCGGAGACCTGCGATCTCTCGCACGGGTGGCCTGTTGTGGGCCCGCCTGCGGTCGAGCGCTCTGAGGCGGAGCACGAGCTCCTGGAGCTCGAACGGCTTCGTGAGGTAGTCGTCGGCGCCGAGCTCGAACCCGGTGGCCTTGTCGTCGAGCCGGTCGGCGGCGGTGAGCATGATGATCGGTATGCCGCTGCCGGAGGCGATGATGCGTTTGGCGACCTCGTCGCCGGAGGGTCCGGGGATGTCTCGGTCGAGGACGGCGATGTCGTAGTCGTTGAAGCGCAGCAGCTCCAGGGCGGTGTCGCCGTCACCTGCGATATCGGCGGCGATCGCTTCCAGGCGTAGCCCATCGCGGATGGCCTCCGCCATGTAGGGCTCGTCCTCGACGATCAGCACCCGCACCCTCCCATGCTACGAGCCGGCGCATATCGCCGGCATATCGAAAACCCCATACGTGCCGGCAACAGCACGCCGCCCAGAGTGGAGGCGTGACCTACGGCGAGCCAGCACGAACAACGACCCGTCGGTCGGATTCGCAGGCTCCGTGTCGCCGGCCTGCTCGTCGCCATCGCGGCGATCGCCGCGGCCCTCGGCGACCAGTTGCCGGCGACATCGTCCTCGACGGCCGCATCACCCATCGACGTCCTTCGCAGTGAGCACCGTGATGGGCTCCGCAACGTTCCGGCACGGTGTGGCCGGCTACGGCCAGGCCGCGTTCGTCCGAGCAGGACAGTCGCAGATCAGGCCGGCCCGAACCAGCACCCGGCTGCGATCGCCAGCGTCGCGAAGGTGATGACGGCCTAGCTCGTGCTCCCGACCACCCGCTCCGGCCGGCCAGGACGGCCCGACGATCACGCTCACCGACGCCGATGTCGCGGACACCGACCGCCGGGCCGGACAGGAGGAATCGGTCGTGCCCATCGCCGCCGGAGAGCTGTTGACCGAACGGCAGGCGCTGCAGGCACTGCTGCTGCCGTCGGCGAACAACATCGCCGCGGTTCTGGCGCGATGGGACGCCGGCTCGGCCAACCGGTTCGTCGCCCGGATGAATGCCACCGCACGGTCGCTCGGCATGACCCACACCCGCTACACCGACCCGAGCGGCTACGACGACGCGACCGTGTCGACTGCCGTCGACCAGGTGCGCGTCGTCGATCGGGCCATGCGCCTGCCCGTGTTCGCGAGCATCGTCGCCACTCCGAGCGCGACGCTGCCGGTCGCCGGCACCGTGCACAACACCGACACGCTGCTCGGGCAGGACGGGTTCGTCGGCGTCAAGACCGGCTCGGACGACGCGGCCGGCGGCTGCTTCGCCTTCCGGTCGATCCGCTGGATCGACGGCAAGCGAACGACGATCACCGGGGTCGTGTTGGGCCAGCCCGGCGACGACAGGGTCGAGGCGGGTCTCGCGGCCGCGGACGCCATGGTCGATCGCATCGCCGGTCGTCGATCACAGCCGCACCCGCCTGCACCAGATGGCCGCCGGCAGCTGCCGACGGCCATCTCTGCATTCGAGGCGGTGCCTCGTGACCGCTAAGGAGGGGTGGGCGTCAGCTGCGCCTCGGTGGCCCGCTTTTTCATGGATCAGGAGGTGCGCTGGTGTCCACCAGACGGCGAAGCCGATCAGGAGCAGGGCGATGCCGGCGAAGAGAGCGGTCTCGGTGAGTTGGAGGGGCCAGAAGTCGCTGGCTGGGATGTAGGTGGCGTGGAAGATCGTGGGCGCCGAGCCCTGTGGGGGCTTGGACTGGGACGTGGCCGCCGAGGAAGCCGCGGTTGCCGCTGATGACTTGGTGGCCGTGGACGGTGCCGGTCAGGTTGAGGACGTGCGCGTTGTAGAGGGCGGCGGGTTGCTGGATTCCTTTCCAGGTCGCCTTCAGCGGAGCGACGAGGTGGTCGCGGACTTTGTAGTCGACGAAGATGCGGGTGGCGAAATAGGCGATGAAGGCGACGGTGAGTGAGGCGGCGGAGCGCCGCCAGAGCGCGCCGAGGGCGAGTGCGAGGCCGAGCGCGAAGAGGGTGTAGCCGATCACGACGACGCCGGTGGTGTCGTAGACGCCGGTGTCGAGGCGGCCGTCGAGATTGGCTTCTGGTGTGCGCCACCAGGTGAAGAGGAGGATCAGAGCGCCGCTGGCGACGAGTGCTGTGACGATGGCCACGCCGAGCTTGCCGATCAGCCAGCGTCCGCGGGTGATGCTCTGCGTCCAGCTGAGCCGGTAGGTGCCGTGTTCGAGGTCGTAGAGGAACGGGGCAGCGAGCGCGACCCCGATCAGGCCAGGAATGAGCGTGAAGAAGTTGACCAGGTCCCAGAGAGATTGGAAGCGCTGCTGGAAGAACCCGGTCGCGGCGCCGCAGGTCGGGCCGAGTTCGGCGGCGAGGCAGGCGCCGAGGCCGTCGTGGTGGTAGGCGTTCGCCATGTTGATTCCGGTCGGGACGAGGAGCGCGGCAAGGAGGACGAGGATCCCGAGCGACGATCAGTGTCTCGGTGCGCTGCAGCCGCCAAGCCGCCCAGGTCATCGCGCGACCAGCTCGGGCAGCGGCGCGGCGGAAGCCATGCCTGGCTTGTAGCCGAGGTAGGCGAGCACGATCTCTTCCAGGTCGACCTCGTGCTGCTCCCAGCAGGTGTCATAGACGTGGCCGTTGGCGCGTACGAGCAGCGTGGTTTGCCGCTCGGTGTGGCTCTCGCGGATCACGTTGTGCACGCGCGCCACGCTCGACGCGTCGCGTCTGGGCCCGATCAGCAGGCGGTGGCTAGCCACGATCTCGCGATCGATCCGACCAGTTGCGCACGGCCGTCGATCAAGGTTACGAGGTAGTCGCAGACGCGTTCCAGCTCGGCGACGATGTGCGAGGAGAGGATCACGGTCACCCCGGCGTCGGCTGCGGCCTCCAGGACGGCGTTGAGAAACTCGCGTCGCGCGAGTGGGTCGAGCGAGGCGACCGGCTCGTCGAGCACGAGCAGCTGCGGCTCCTTTGCCAGTGCGAGTGTGAGCGCGACCTGCGCCTGCTGGCCACCGGAGAGCTTCCCCACTTTCTGCGACGGCGTCAGGCCGAGCGCTCTATCTCGCCGTCAGCCAGTTGTCGTTCCAGTGCGGGTTGAGGTGGCGGCCGAGCTTGAAGGTCTCTTCGATTGACAGACCGCGGTAGAGCGGGTGGTCTTGTGCGACGAAGCCGAGCCTGGGCAGGAGCGTGTCCGCTGCTTCACGCGGCGAGAGACCGAGCACCTCGACCGTCCCAGCCGTCTGCTTCGTCAAGCCGATCACGAGATGCAGCAGCGTCGTCTTCCCGGCCCCGTTCGGGCCGACAAGCGCCGTCACTGAACCGGCCGGGATCTCCAACGTGCACTCCCGCAGCGCCCAGGTGCTCCCGTACCGCTTCCCGAGCCCGGCCATCCGAATCGCGACCAAGTCGTTCACGCCACCCTCGAAACCGCCGACGG
>CAWIKU010000018.1:0-16150 GCA_963836705.1 uncultured Actinomycetes bacterium
TCCACTCGACGGTGTCGCCCCGCCGGTGGTCAACACAACGGCAGTCGCAGCGTCGCGAGACCGGCGGGCGCAGCGGAACCGAGCTGCGTCGGCCAGGTGCTCAGGTCGACTGGCCCACCGGCAACGGCCCGTGAGCGCGTGAAGAACTGGCGCTGGTTCTCCCAGAAACGAACGACCTTGCCGCTCGTCGACCCGGGCAGCACGATCGTGAAGCGGCCGTGCGCGTCGGGCCAGCGGTTCGAGACCGGCTTGATCACGCCGCCGGGCCCGGAGACGCCGACGACCAGGCCCTGGTAGACGGCTCCCGGGTACGACGTCGGCTTGCTGATCGTGTACCTGGCGCCGCTGCCGAGCTGGATGTTCATCGAGGAGGAGTGGAGACGGTCGAACGGGGTGATCGTCCCGAGGGTTCCGCCGTAGGACGTTCCGCCGTAGGCGACGCCGACGCTCAGCGGCACGGGGTCGGCCGACGTCTCGTCTGACGCGGCGAAGAAGGACGAGTAGTGACCGTTCTGGTCGGACGCCGAAGAGAACGTCCAGAAGTCACGATCCTGCGTGCGTGTGATCACGACCGCATTCGAGACGGGGTTCCCGCTCGCGTCGGTGATCGTGCCGGTCAGCTGATAGGTCTGGAGCGCGACGGGCGGCGGTGCGGTCCCGGCGGTGTCATGTACCCGTCCCGTGATCGCGATCGTCCCGTCACTCCGCTTCGTCGCGTGGAGGCCGTCGATGCGGTAGCCGACGCTGAAGCTGCCCGAGGCGCCGAGCAAGGCGGAGCGCTGCCCATCCGTCAGGCGGCGTCCGTTGACGGTCGCGAGACCCAGCCCGGCCACACGAATCTGGTGCTTGCGTGCCACGGTGCGGTCGGCGTCGTAGCGGAAGACGCCGGAGGCGGTCGTCGCACGTCGCACGACGTACCCGTCGACGCTGATCCGCGCGTGCGCGACGGGGGCGCCCTTCAAGAGGAGGCGACCGGACATGGCCTGGACGTTCGAGGAGTTGGCGTCCCAGGGCTGAACGGCGATCGGGGCCTGCGTGGCGATCCGTGCCCCAGCCCCGGCGACGTTCCGCCCCGCACGGTGCAGGGAGACGACCGTCCGCGGCTGCACGCTCGCGGGTTGCGTCACGGCGACGACGGCCCCGGTGGCCGCTGCGGCCGAGTCGGCGCGCGTCAGCGGCAGGGCCGGCGGCGGCGATTGCTTCTGGGACGCCCCGAGGGTGAAGACCTGCAACTCGCTCGCGTTCCCGCCACCCGAAGAGGTCGGCGTGCCGCCCGACGTGATCGCGATGTACTCCGTGCCGTTGACGGAGTAGACCGAGGCGCCGGCGGCGATCTGGTGTCCCGTCTGGAACGTCCAGAGCACCTTGCCGGTCTTTAGATCGAACGCGCGGAACACTCCGTCGCCGCCACCGGCGAAGCCGACGCCACTCGCCGTGGTCGTCACTCCGCCGCGCTCAGGCTCCGGCGTCGTGAACTTCCAGACGCGCCTGCCCGTGCGGATGTCGATCGCGCTGATCGAGCCGTGGTCGTGCCAGCCCGGAAGCACCGTGCCGAAGTTGCCGTTCTGCAGGCCGAGGAACACGTCGCCGAGCAGGAACTTGCGGCGCTTCTGGGTCGGGGTCAGCGCGGTCTGCACCTCGACCGCTGCGGTCTCCGCCGCACCGTTGAACACGTAGTTCGTCGCAGGGTCATAGGACGCAGGCGAGTAGTTCACGCCGCCGAGCGAGGACGGGAAGACCGTCACTGCGCGGCCCGGTTGCAAGGTCGGATGCTCGGTGCGGTCGATCACCTTCACGCGCTGGTAGATAGGCCGCCCGGTAGCTGCGTCGTAAGCGAACCAGACCCCTTCCATGGTCGCAACCGAGACGACGCGTGTCTTCTTGCCGCCGGTCGTCGCGTTGTAGACCATCGGCGGCTGCGCAGTGTCGTACGACCACTCGTTGTGCGCCATCTGCTGCTGCCACCACTTGAGCCGGCCGCTTGCCAGGTCGACGGCGACGAGCGAGTCTGCTCGCGGGTTCGAGCCGGGCCGGATCGACGGGAAGTAGAGCGGAGTGGCCGAGCCGGTGCCGAAGTAGAGCGTGTTCGTCGTCGTGTCGATCGTCGTCGGCGTCCAGACGACGCCACCGCCGACAAGCGTCCCGTAGTGGCGCCACTCGGTCCCGGCCGGCGGGATCGTCCAGAACGGGTTCGGCCAGGCCGGTGTGAGATCGGTGTGATACGCCATCACGAAGCCGCGCACGCCGTACTCGGAACCGGCGGCTCCGACCACGAGGCGATGGTTGGCGCAGACCGGGGCGCTCGTCTCGGAGTAGCCGTAGCTCGAGGAGGCGCCGGGCACCGCCTCCGCGATCGGCACGCGGCGCTCGAGCTTGCCGGTCGCCGCATTGAGCGAGGCGATCGTCATGTCGAGCGTCAAGATGAACACGTGCCCGTCGCACAGCGCGACCCCGCGGTTCGCGACGATCCCGAAGTTGCGGAAGACGGCGACGTTGTCGGGCGTCCAGCGCCACTTGACCGCTCCCGTCGTTGCGTTCAAGGCGAAGACGCTGTCGTCGTTCGTGGTCACGTACAGCGTTCCGTTCGACTCGACCGGGTACGACTGCTCGCCGCGTCTGATGCTGGCGTCGATCGCGTGGAAATCGACGGTGAAGAGACGGCCCAGCTTGCTCACGTTGCCCTTCGTGATCTCGGTCAGCGGTGAGTGCCGAACCTCGTCGGGCGTGTTGCCGAAGCCGAGCCAGCCGACGTTGGCACCGGCCGACGGTCGCGCCGACGCGGATGTGAGGAGCACGCACGCCGCGACCGCAGCGACAACGATCGCGATCACGGAAATCGGGGGATGCCGCGAGCTCACCGGAACAACCATCGTACGCTGGGAAGCCCCCCGGACAGAAGAATCAGCCCGGCAGCGGCAAAGAGCGCCAGGCCGGCCGTATACGGGCCAAGCGGCGTCTGCGTGCGAACCGTCGTGCCTGAATCGGCGGCGGGGCCGTTCCCGACGAGTCGTCGCAACGTGCGCCCTGCTCGACCAAGGTCGTTCTCGCCGTACGCCTGGCCGCCGAGTGCAGCCGCGAGCGTGTCGAGTGTCGCCGCCCCGGACGGGTCGGGTCGGTAAGCCGACTCGACCTGGCCGTCGGCGTCGTAGATCGCTTCGTCGGGACGCCAGAAACGGACGAACAGCACGTGGTAGCCCGGGTGTCTGGCGAACGCGGCTGCCACCTCGGCCGTCTGCACCGGGTTGCTCTCGCCGTCGGTGAGGACGACGACGATGCGAGTGCGGGCACGCGGGTCGAAGAATCCGCCGTCGGGGATCTGCTGCAGCGCGTCGTACGTCGTCGCCCGCACCGCGCTCGCCTGGGGTGGCGGGTTCTCGATTGCGACGCCGTCGTGCACCACCTGGTCGAACCCCGCACGACCTGCCACCGGGAAGAGATAGGGCAGCACCCGGTCGGTCAGACCGGCGACCCCGGCGGCGACCGTCGGCACCGTTCCGCGTAGCTGTGCGGCGGCGGCGGCGGCCCGGTCGAGCCGCGTCGGCGAGTGGAGCTTGGCGGACGCCGCCATCGAGCGCGACACGTCGAGCACGAACAGGACCTGAGCATCGCGTCGGACTCGCAGATGGTGGTCGCGGGTCAGCGCGGGCTGGGCCGCCGTCAACGTCAGCAACGAGACGAAGGCGACCACGAGTGCCAGGCGGGCGCGCGCCCGGCCCGGCTGCGGGTGCGGCAGCTGCAACGTGCGCCGGACCGCCTCGGCACGGCGTCGCCCGGCCACGGTGGCGGCGATCGCTACGACACCGACGATGCCGACGACGGCCGCACGCGGCGTGAGCAGGGTCAGTGATGTTCCGACCACCATCAGTACCCCTTGCCGGGCGTGCCGCCGCCGGCCCCGCGGTGACCGCCGCGGCCGGTCGCCCCGCCAAGCCCCTGCCCGGGTCGCGTGCCCTTTGCCGCCGAGAGCCGCAGCAACAGCTCGAGGTCGTACTTCGCGTCGTCGTTCCGGTCGTCCGCCCGGATCGCGTCGGTGAAATCCGCGATCGCGCTGTCGACCTGGTCCTGTCCGCCGCCCGCAGCGCTCGCCCCGAAGGTGAGCACACCGAGCAGCGTTCGCGCCTGCGCGGAGCTGGCACTCTCTCCCTTCGCGGCCGTGGCGGCGAGCGCGTCCTGTGCGGCGGCCCGCGTCGTCTGAACCTGCGTCGCGTTGTCGAGCCTCAGGTGCGTCGCAGCGGCGAGCTGGTAGAGGCGGAGCGCGCGGCGGATCGACAGGTCGCCGTTCGTGCCGAGCAACGCGCCGGCCAGACCGCCCACGCGCGTGTGCGGCGTCCACGTTGCGGCGGCCGGGGAGCCGGCGTACACGACATCGCCTCCGTTCAACGACGACCCCCACGAGCGTGCGTCGGCGGCGAGCAGGAACGCGAGCACCGCGAGCGCGAGCAACCCTGCTGCGCCGAGCAGCTTGCCCGTCACCCGCGCCCCCACTCGAGAGGCGGCGCCCAGGCTTCAACGGCGGCCAGCGCGCCGCAGGCGACGAGCACGCACAGGACGAGCACCCAGGGAAAGGGCGTGTGCGTGACCGGCGTTCCTGCACCCGGCGTCGGCGCCTGAACCACCGTCGGCGCCGGGGTCAGCGAGCGGCGGAACAGCGTCACGTCCGCGGGCGCCGGGTTCAGCCCGACGATGCGCACCGGGACGCCGTCGCGCCGGTAGGCGAGCAGGACCGACGCAAGGCGCGTCAAATCGCGGGGGTCGTCGCTCAGGTCGCTGATCAGGACCACAGTCGGCCGCGGGCCGCCGGAGGCGACCGCCAGCGTGTGCGCGAGCGTCAGTCCGGCGGAGATCTTCGTGCCGCCGCTGAACGACGCCGTCCACGGATTCGGTGGAAGCGTCGGTGCGAAACCGGCCTGCGGCACCTGGGGCAGGGTGAACAGCCGCACGAGCGGGGTGAGATCCGACGCAGGGGTGCCCTGGGGCAGCGCCTCGTACGCCTGGTCGGAGAAGAGGATCAACCCGAGCTTTCCGTTGCTCCGCGCGAGCCCCGAGAGCGTTGCCCCGATCTGCGAATACGTGTCGGTCGAGATGCTCGCGGAAAGGTCGAGGACAACGATCGTGTTGCCCTTGCCTGCGAGCGGCACGAGCGCGTGGCTGGCCGGGTGGCGCGAGTGTTGCAGTGCGGCGAGCGCGGAAACGAGCACGACGAGCGCAAGCCCCGCTCGCACCGCGGTCGTGCGGCGGGCGGCACGTGCGAGCCGTGGAGCGTCGGCAAGCGGGATCGAGCTCACGCCGGACGTTCCCGTTCGACGTCTTCGACGAGTTCGGTCAGCGAGTCGGGCGTCGGCGCGGGCCGCGACCACGCGAGGTCGTCGGCGGCGGGCGCAAGCTCGGTGCCGCGGCCCGCGAGGAGGCGCGCGAGGTGGCCGGCGGCGGCGCGCCGGTCGGGCTCTGCTCGGGTGCGCGCGGCACGCGCAAGCGCGAGCGCGTGCGTCAACTCATCGGTTTGCGCCGCATGCCGTGGCCGCCGCGCACGCAGCACGCCCGCCGCCGCCAGGCCGACGGCGCAAGCGACCAGGACTGCGCCCGCCCCGTCGAGCAGTGCGCCGAGGAGCGAAGGCCGGAGCCTGTAGCTCGGCGCCGGCGGCGTCGTGTCGACGCGGAACGGCGGCGCGGCGGCGCTCAGGTCAGCCGAGGTAACGCGTCCCGAGACGATCAGCGGCTCCCAGGCGGCCGCCGCGTGCAGTGCTGCGCCCGTGGTGCGTGTGACGACGGCGTGGACGGCGGCGGGGGCGATGCTGCGGCGTGCCGAGGCGGCGACACAGGGATCGGTCAGGCACGCGGCGCGCAGCTCGTACGTGACGATCTGTGTGCTGCCGCGATTCACATCCCGCTCCCGGGTGCGCCCCAGTTGGGTGAGCGGGGCGACGCCGTACACGACGCGCAGCGACGACGTCCGTACCGAGTTGCGGTCGAGTGTGACGACGATTCGCGCTGTCACCGCGTCGCCGAACTCGACGACGCCGGGCACGAAGACGGCGCGCACGGTCAGCGGAGGTGTTGCGGCTGTCGCGGCACCCGCCCACACCGGCAGGCCCGCGAAGACCGCCGCCAGCAAGGCCGCGCACCTCCTCATCGGGCGCGCGTCCCCCGCCGCCGGTCCTCGGCCCACTCGATGAACGCGCGGTCGATCTCGTAGGGATCGGTCGTCGAGAGCGACACCGCCTGGAGCCCGAACGCCGCGAGCTCCTCGCGCAACCCTCGCAAGCGTGCGACGTTCGCGATCCGTCGGCCCTCGGCCTCGCGTTTGGAGAGACGAACGAAGGAGAGGCCGCCCGTCGCCGGATCGGTGACCGGCACGGCGGTGCCGTGCAGCTCGGGAAAGCTCTGGTCCCACACGGGGTCCTGAATCAGCACCGGAACGGTGTCCCAGCCGTGGGCGTTCGCCTCGAGCCACGACGACGCCGGCGGGGGTGACAGGAAGTCGGAGAGGATGAAGACAAAGCTGCCCCCGGGCAGATCGGCGCGGTGGCGGCCGAGGAAGCCCAGCGACTCCTCGATCGTGGCCTCTGGTGCAAAGGCGGCTTCGGCGAGGCGCGCCTCGATCAGATCACGGCGCTCGCCCCGCGCAGGCGGCGCCCAGTGCGCGGTGCCGCCTGCGAAGTCCAGCAGGGCGAGGTCGGCACGCGCGGCGACGGCGCTCGCGACGATCGCCTCGACGCACTCGCGCACCACCGTCGGCTTCGACAGCCAGGGGAACGAGGGCTCGTACAGGCTCATCGACGGCCTGCGGTCGAGCACGATCGCCACACGCGGCGCGTCGTCGGCGACTCGCTCGCGAACCACGAACTCGTCGCGCCCCGTCGCCGTCGAAAGACGTGCGGTCGCGCCCCAGTCGATCGTCGAGACCGGATCGCCGGGTCGGTACGGCCGCGAGCCGATCACCTCGCTGCCAGGCCCTCGTCTGTGCGAACGGACGTTGCCGAACGGCAGCCCGGCCAGTGCGTGGCGCGGGACCAGTGGGAACGTCTCGCGACCGCGTCCGGCCACGAGGGTCAGCTGTCCCAGTCCGGCGCGGGCGGTGGGGCGATTGCCAGGCAGCGCTCCTTCACCTGCGCCAGCGCGTCGTCGCGGGCCAGCGAGCGGGTCTCTGCGGCGTAGGCCGAGGTCAGCAGGAGACGATGGCCGAGGATGGGGAGGAACAGCTGCTCGATGTCCTCCGGGAGGACGTGGTCGCGACCCTTCAGAAGCGCCCACGCCCGCGCAGTGCGCTCGAGCGTCAAGCTCCCACGGACCGATGCACCCACCTCCACGCCCTCGACCGCTCGCGTCGCCCGGACGAGGTCGACGGTCCACTTGATGATCAGATCGTCGACGTACACCTCCTCGACCGCGCGGCGCAGCTGCAGCAGCTCGTCGGTCGAGACGGCAGGCTCGAGCGACGCGAGAGGATGGCCGTGACGTTGCGAGAGCACGATCGACACCTCGTCGCCCCGGGCGGGATAGCCGAGACCCGAGCGCAGCGCGAAGCGGTCGAGCTGCGCCTCGGGGAGCGGGAAGGTCCCCTCGTGCTCGATCGGATTCTCGGTCGCGATCACGAGGAACGGCTCCGGCAGCCGGCGCGTGACGCCGTCGACCGTGACCTGTCCCTCGGCCATCGCCTCGAGCAGGGCCGACTGCGTGCGCGGCATCGCGCGGTTGATCTCGTCGACGAGCACGATCGTCGCGAAGATCGGCCCAGGCCTGAAGGTGAACTCGCGCGATTTCTGGTCGAAGATCGACAGCCCGGTGACGTCGGTCGGCTGGAGGTCCGGGGTACATTGGATGCGCGCGAAGCTCGCCTCCTCGATCGTCTGCGCGATCGCACGCGCCAGGATCGTCTTTGCGGTTCCGGGCACGTCCTCGAGCAGGACGTGCCCCCCGGAGATCAGCGCTGCGAGCACGAGGACGATCTCCTCCCGTTTACCCACCACCACGCTTTCGACGTTGTCGATCATTCGGGCGGCAGTCTCTTGCAGGCGGTCTGCGTCGACCTGCTGGTCTCCGGCGCGCGGCTGATTCACGACGAGAACGTAGCGCTTAGATCGACCAGATCCGGCGATTTAATCCAGGCAACGCCGGGAGCCCGGCCCCAGCGCACAGGCGCTCGCACGACGAATGTTTGCGCGACGCAACTTCAAGGTGCTGTAGAATTGGCTGCAAAAGGTGTTCGATAGGGGTCGCACGCGAGGTTGTGTCGCCGCTGCGAGATTCTCGAGCCCAAAGTCCAGAATCCACGGGGAGGAATGAATGCGTCGCAAAGCTTTTCTTGCAGTTGTTCTAGCGGCCTCGATCGGCCTGCTAGCGGCTGGAGCAGTTGCTTCGTCGGCGATCTTCTCGACGCAGGCGTCCAAGGCGACCGTCATCACGGTAGTCGCAGGAAAGCCCGGCGAGCTCGCGTTCCAGCTTTCCAAGAGCACGAAGCTCAAGGTCGGCACCTACGTCTTCAAGGTGACGAACAAGGGCCTTGGCTTCCATACGTTCAAGTTCTGTCTGGCTCCGGTGAAGACCGCCGCGAAGAACTCCTGCGTGGGCAAGGTCACGAAGACGCTCCATCCGGGACAGTCGGCGGCGCTCACCGTCACGATCAAGAAGGCCGGCAAGTATGAATACCTCTGCAGCGTTCCGGGGCACGCAGCTGCCGGGATGAAGGGGCTCATCGGCTTCGGCGTTGCGGTGAAGCCCGCACCCCCGGTCACGACGAGCACCACGCCGACCACCACTGCCTCTGGTCCTCCCACGGCCAACGGGTGCCCGGCCGGCACGCCGCCAGGCACGACGATCGGGAGCGACGAGGACGGCGATGAAAGCGATGCTGTCGGCAAGGACGACGCAGACGGCTGCCTCTAGGCGCGCCTGCGCGCAGTAGCTTCGATCGCACAGCTGGACAAACGTGAGCGCCGGGGGAGTCTCTCCCCCGGCGCTTCGCCGTCGGCGCCGGGATATCTTGCTCGCGTGCTCCGTAGGCGCCTCCATTCCCTCTGACACGCGAGCCGACGGGGCAGGCAACAGCCTTCCGCGCCGGCGATCAGCGGCCGTGCTCGTCGCCGTGTTCCTGTTCGCCGGGGCTGTGACGGGATGCGGCGCCCGAAGCACGAGCGTGTCCTGGACGTCGGCGAACGAAAGCGCCGCGAGCCAGCGGGCGGCCACGGCGACCAAGCTCGACGCGCGGACGATCCCGCGGCTCACGGTGCGCTGGCGCTTCCGCCTGCACGCAAGCGTCACGAGCTTCGGTGCGATCACCTCGAACCCGATCATCCGCGGAAACGTGCTGTATCTGCAGGACTCGAGATCGAGCGTCTACGCACTGGACCTGCGAAGCGGCGCGCTCCTCTGGAAGGACACGCTGCACGCGCCCAACGACGGCCCGAACGGCCTCTCGGTCTCCGGTTCGCGGCTCTACGGTGCAACCGACACGACGGCGTTCGCGATCGACGCGACGAGCGGAAAGCGCCTCTGGTCGCGGAGACTTGCCGGCCCGTTCGAGCAGTTCGTCGCGATCGCGCCCGTCGTCGACCGCGGCCGCGTGTACGTGAGCACCCAGGGCTTCCGCCCGGGAGGCCGTGGAAGGATCTATGCCCTGTCTGCCGAGACCGGCAGGGTCGTCTGGCGCTTCCAGACGGTCAAGCTGCCGTGGACGCATCCCACCGCCAGTGGCGGGGGCGGCGCCTGGAACCCCGTGAGCGTCGACGAGCACGGCAACGTGTACGCGGGTATCGCGAACCCCGGTCCGTGGGGTGGGTCGAGTGCGCACCCGAACGGCGGCGTCTTTCCCGGGCCGGCGCTCTACACCGATTCGCTCGTCGTGCTCGACGGAGCGTCGGGTCGGCTGCTCTGGTACGACCAGGTGACTTCCCACGACGTACGTGACTACGACTTCCAGGCCTCACCGATTCTCGCCACCGTCGGCGGTCGCCGCGCAGTCTTCGGCGCGGGCAAAGGAGGGTTGGTCATCGCCTGGGATCGCACCACCCACACACGTCTCTGGTCGCGGGCTGTAGGCCTCCATCTGAACGATCTCGGACCCCTGCCCGCGCAGCCGAAGCCGGTCTGCCCGGGGCTGCTCGGGGGTGTGCTCACCCCGATGGCGTACGCCGCCGGTCGCCTGTTCGTCCCGGTTGTCGAGCTCTGCTCGCGGGAGAGCGCGGTCACGACGAAGAACGCGTTCGCTCGACCGCCCTCGCAAGGGAAGGGAACGGTCTATGGCCTCGATGCCGCCACCGGCAAGACCATCTGGCAAGTGCACCTCGGGTCGGCACCGTTCGGTTGTGCGACGGTCGCGCGTGACGCGGTGATCGTTCCGACCTATGACGGGCAGGTGGTTGCGTTCGCGGCGGCCGACGGGCGCACGCTCTGGCGTACGCAGTTGCGTGCGGGGAACAACAGCTGCCCGGCTGTCGGTAAGGATGTTCTCGTCGTTGCCGGCGGCGCGCCGCACCCGGGCATCGCGCATCCGGTCACCGAGGTCGTCGCCTATGGCCTCGCCCGATGATCGAGAGCCACGAGCTAAAATGCCGTCATGACGGGTAGCAAGCTACGGTCCCTGTTGCTGATCGTGTCGACTGCGTTCGCGGTCGTGCTCGGGGTCGTTGCTGCGACGGCCGGTGCAGCGGCCCCCGCCAAGTGGATCGTGTTCTCGGCAACGCAGCCCGGCCAGCACATCGATCAGCTCTTTCGGATTCGATCGTCGGGCGGCGGACTGAAGAGACTGACGAAAGGTCAGTTCCCGTCGATCGCTCCCGCCTTCTCACCCGATGGAACACGGATCGCTTTTGTGCGCTCCGGCGTCGGGATCGTGACGATGAACGTGAACGGCACGGCCGTGCACCGCCTGACGACGAACGGCCGAGACAGCTTTCCGGCCTGGTCGCCGGACGGCAAGCAGATCGCTTTCGTGCGGCCGGGCACAACGTGGTCGATCTACGTCATGCCGTCGTCCGGTGGTCCGCAGCGACGGCTGGCCAAAGCGCCCCCGTCAGGTCGGCCGACCTGGAGTTCCGGCGGGCTGATGATCCCCTCCGGCGGTGACCTCGTGAAGATCGACCCCGCCAACGGGCACGTGCTGAAGTACTTCGGCGCCCAGATCGACGCCCTGTGGGGTCTGAACACCGTCTCGCTTCCTCCCGACGATTCGCGACTCACCTTCATCGGTGCAGCCGCGCCCGAGCCGGGGGACAAAGAGTGCGGCGAAGCTCCGTGCCAGCGATTCGCGCTCTACAAGGAAGACCTTCGCCCGAAGAGTAAGGCTCCGCGGCTGGTGATCAAGAACGTTGGGCCGGCGGCGTTTTCACCCGACGGGAAGCAGCTTGCCTTCATCGCGCGGAACACCAAGATCGACATCTGGACGCTCGCTACTGGACGGTCGAGGACGCTCTCGATCGGCCGCAACTACGCGACTGTCGCAGCGCCTCCGGCGTGGCAGCCGTGAGCTCGCTTCTGACGGGCTGTCCGAGCCCCACCGCCATCGCCGGACTCGAACGAGAGCCGTGCTAGCGTGAACTGCTTGAGGTCGTTTGCGCTCCTGCTCGCCGTTTCTCTCGCGTCCCTGAGCCTCGCGATGGACGGATCCGCGCGTCCGCAGACGACGAACCCGGGCGGGTACTTCACGGTTCGGGTCGTCGTCACGAACAGCTCCGCCACGATCAGCCCGAACCACGCGCGGCGCGGCCAGATCGGAATCTTCCTCGTCTCCAATCACGCGACGATCCCGCGTGTGTTCACGCTCGGAGACGTTTCACTGACTCACCACCGAGGCACCGGCTTCGCCATCAGGCTTGCACGGAACCAGCAGAAACGGGTTCTGTTGACCCTCGACTACCGGGGGCCACTACCCGCCGCGGTCGGCAGCGTCAGCAAGACCAAAGTCGTAGGCGCATTCATCGTCACCTGACGGCGATTGAGGTTGGTCATGAGACCACGACGCCGGCATACCAAGCTCGGTCTCGTCCTGGTGGCGTGCGCAGTGGCCCTGGGCGGCGTGCTCGCCGCGCTCCTCGTCACCAGGGGCGGGCACAAGAGCACGGCACAGGACGTCCAGGAGAGCACGGCACCGGCGCCGACAACCGGATCATGGACGCCGATCACCGTTACGCGACCGAAGGTCCCGATCATCGGCGGGGGGATCCCGGTCGACGTCGATCCCACGACCTCTCGGACCGACTTCAGCACGACGCTGTTTCCTGTCGGTCCGAAGCGTTACCGGATGACGGTCTTCAACACTTCGACCCTGGGGGCCATCAACTCGTTCCAGTGGTATCCGCCCACCGGGGTCCGCATTGTCAAGGTGATCGGTAGCACTGTAGGCCGCTGCAGCCGCACGGGCTTGACGGGTTTCGGCGGCAACCTGTTCCCGACGCTCGTCCTCTATCCGAACATTTTTTGCGATCAGCTCGATCTGAAGCCGGCAACCTGCACCTGCCTGGGGGACGGGGGCGCGGTGACGATCACGTTCGTGACCGACAAGGAGATCGCGGTGAACGAAGGCGACCTCAGACTCCGCACGGCGACGCTCGTTTTCGACCGTATCCCCACCGACCCCAAGTCCATCCCCACCGACGGGAAGTCCGGCTCGGCAAGCACGCGGCACATCATGCGGATCACCACTGCGCCCGTGGACTCAGGTGGGCTCACTGCCCGCGAGCGAACGGATGCTCAAAGCGCGATGGACTCCCTGCAGGACTCGAACATCTCGCTTCAGCTCATGACGATCACCACTCGCTGGGCTCAGAGCGTCCCAGCGGCCTGTCGCGTTCACCTCGTGTCGCGGGACCCGAACACCTACGAGGCCTACGTCTTCTGGGTCCCCTGGCTTGCCGCCGAGCCGTACGTCTGGCTCAACATGAAGGTCACCGACGACCCCGCGACGAGCACGTTCACCCTGGGTACCACCCAACCTGTCCTGCCGGGTGGCAGGCTGAAGGCGAACGGTCGGAGCGTTAACCGACTGTCGGTCGACACCACCTTGCTTTCGCGGTACGGGGCGGAGCAGGCCAAGAAAGGCCACGAGATCCTGGTCGCCCACGGAGGGGACGTGTTCGCAAAGCCGGGTGCAAGCTGCGAGGTGCTCAAGAACGGCAGCATCAAGCTCCTCTGACAGGTCGGCAGACGTGGCCGTGAGCGGGCGACGGCGACCAAGGTTTTTGGCCTCTCGCGCTACTCTTGCCTGAATGCCACTTGCAGGTGCAGCGGCAAGCCCGAGTAAGCGCAGGGTTCCGTCGGGCTGGTACGCGGCCGCGTTCGTCAGCGCCCTTGTCGGGCTGATCCTGGTTCCAGGCGCCGGCGCCGGCGCGACCGGTCACGGCGTGTTGACCGTCTACAGCGTCGCCACCGGGCTGCAGTACATCAACACCGCGGACGATCGGGCGCGCGGGCAAGTCAACAACCCTCTTGACAGCACGGCGAACAAGCTGGCGCCAAAGAGCTCCGGCCGGAACGGGCCGTTCGCCGGTGACGTCGCCGTCTATGCCCTGAAGCTGTACGGCAATTCGGCCCTGACGCGACCGGCCGGTTCGGCTGTCTACACCTGCTACTTCAACTACGACCGCCACGCCCTCTGCCAGGCGTACTACAAGCTCAAGGGCGAGGGCACGCTCGTCGCCTCCGGGCCTGTCGACTTCAAGACCACGAAGTTCACCATCGTCGTCAGCGGCGGCACGGACAGGTATCTCGGCGTCCGAGGCGAGGCCAAGGCCGTCGCTGCCCCGGGCAACGCTCAGAGGATCGATTTCGAGTTGATCCGATGAGTCGCATGTTGGCGCGGTGTGTGATCGCAGTCATCGTCGTTCTGGCGGCGGCGCTCCCCGTGCTGCCCGCGTCGGGGGCCTCGCCGACGTCACAGAAGCTCAGGGTCTACGCAGTTCCGGCGACGGTGCAGTTCATGAACCACGCTGACGACCGGCTCCGCGGGATGAGCACCAACCCCTTCAAACTCAAGGCGGAGGTGGTGATTCTCGGCCAGGGCGGGAAGGAGAAAGGGAATGGCCCCTTCCCCGGCGACGACGTCCTCTACGGCTTCAAGCTCTTTTCCGACGCGCAACACTCCAAGCCGAGCGGAACGGCGCTGTTCACCTGCTACTACGAGTTCGTAAAGCGCGCGACCTGCGACGCGTACTTCGACCTCGCCAAGGGCCTCCTGCTCGCATCCGGGCAGGTGCGGTTCGGCGGAACCCGTTTCACGCTCGGCGTCACCGGCGGGACGCGTGCGTACTTCGGCGCGCTGGGCCAGGTGGCCTCCGTGCCGGCGGCCAGGAATGCACAGCGGTTCGACCTCCACGTGACCGGACTCGGGAAGTGAGTCGGGGACTTCCCGTAGCGCTGGCGGCCGTCGCGATTGCCGCGCCGATGGTGGTTGCGGTCGCTGGTTGCGGGAACGGTAAAGCGCACAACGCGGCTCGAACGACGACCGCGACGAACCCGTTTCCGGCATCGACGGCTGGGGCGGCGCCGCGACAAACGTTTGTCGTTTACGCCAAACCAACGCGGGCCCAGTTCGTCAACCATGCCGATGACCGCGCGCGCGGGGACAAGTTGAAGTCGTTCAACGCGGAGGCGCTTCCCACACCGCCGAACGCGAACAGTGGGAAGAAAGGGGCTCGGGCCGGCGACAACGCGCTCGTAAGTCTCACGCTGTATGCCGATCCCGATCTCACGCAAGCCGTGGGCACCGCGACCTACTCGTGCACGTTCAACTTCGCCCAGGAAGCGATCTGCGACGGCCACTTCGAACTCGGCGGCGGAACCATTCTCGCGCTCGGCCCCGCGAAACTCGACGGCAGTGAGATCGTCCTTGCGGTGACCGGGGGGACAGGCCGCTACGCGGGCGCCCACGGGCAGGTGACGTCGACTTCCTCGAGCGCCAAGAAGAACACCCGGATCTTCCGCTTCATCCTCGTCTAGGGACTCAGCAGTGAGTCGTCGTCTTCCGCCGGTTCGGGCAGATGGTGCCGTACCAGCCGACATTCTCGAGCTTCGCGCCGGCGAGATTTGCGCTCGACAGATCGGCGCCCATCACCGTCGCGCCCTGGAGGTTTGCCCCGGAGAGATTCGCGGCGATCAGATACGCGCCGCTCAAGGTCGAGTTGGCCAGCACGGCTCGGGTCAAGTTCGCGTGGCTGAGGTTCGAGCCGACGAGCGCAGTGGTGTTGAGGATCGCACCGGTCAGATTGGCGCCGTCGAGATTTGCACCGGCCAGGTTCGCCAGCGCCAGGTTTGCGTGCGCGAGGTTTGCGCCGACCAGGTTTGCGCCGGCGAGATTCACGCGGCGCAGGTTGGCTCCGGAGAGATTCGCGTGGGCCAGGTTCGCACCGTTCAGCGTCGCGCGCGAGAAGTTCGCGCCCGTCGAAACGGCTCCGACGAGATTCGCAAAGGTGAGGTCCGCGTTATCCAGGCGTGCTCGAACGAGTTTCGCGCGCCCCAGGTTGGCCGTCGCCAGCCTGGCCTGAGTGAGCTTGGCGCCGGTCAGATTGGCCCCCGCCAGGTCGGCGTTGCGCAGATCGGCCTGCGCCAGATTTCTCCCGGCCAGGTTGCCGTGCGGGCAGGAGGTCCACCCGTGCTTCGGAGTGACCTTGCAGCTCGAACGCGGTGCCGAGTGGGTCGCTGCGAGCGCCGCGCCGGTGAGGCCGACCGCCACAGCGAGCAAAACGATCAAGAGGGATGCCCGGCGCACGACGGCGAAGAGTAGCCCGTTCACCTCGGCGACGGACTCTCGACTCGAAGCGCCGTGTTGCCTCGTCCGGGGGCGAGGAGTATAGTTGCGCGCGGCAACCATTTCGCAACACGCCAGCAGTTCTAGAGCCGTTGCTCGCAGACCAGCCTTCCTGCAGCGCCCCCAGACGGCTTCCCCGGCAAGCACGCGCAACAGGGAGGAACTCGATTTGCATCGCTTTCGTTGGCCAGCAGGGGTAGTCGCACTGACACTGGTGGTGGCGTTTGGAATCGTGACGACCGCCGCGTCCTCGAAGCAGGTGGTGACCAAGACGATCACCCCGTCACCTCCCTGGACAGCGTCGCAGTTGAGCGCTGCTGCCGGGGCTGACTGGCACGAGTACTACGGAAGCCTGAACGGCAACCGTTACTCGTCGCTGAATCAGATCACGACCTCGAACGTCAGCTCTCTCAA
>CAWIKU010000019.1:0-12355 GCA_963836705.1 uncultured Actinomycetes bacterium
GCCACCAGCTCGTGCGGTTGCGATCGTCGGACAGGCGGCGGCAGGTCTGGACGCGGCGCACCGGCGCGGGCTCGTCCATCGTGATGTCAAGCCGGGCAACATCCTGATCGGCGAGGACGACCACGTCTACGTCTCGGACTTCGGGTTGACCAAGCAAGCGTCCTCCCAGTCCGGCCTCACCGCGACAGGGCAACTCGTCGGCACCGTCGACTACGTCGCGCCGGAGCAGATCCAGGGAGAGCCCGTCGACGGTCGCGCCGACGTCTACGCGCTGGCCTGCGTGCTCTACGAGACGCTCGTCGGCGCCAAGCCGTTCGAAAAGGACACCGAGGTGGCGACGATCTGGGCGCACATCCAGGATCCCCCTCCCGCGCCCTCGGCCGCGCGCCCCGAGCTGCCGAAGGGCGTGGACGACGTGATCGCAAGAGGGATGGCAAAGCAGCCTGACGAGCGTTACGCAACCTGCCGCGAGCTTGTCGAAGCCGCGAGGCGGGAACTCGGCGTCTCGAGCGGCGAGATCCCCAGACCGCCGTCCGCGGCCGCGACGCGGTTCGACTGGCGACTGATCGCCGGGGCCGCTGCAGCAGTCGTCATCGCAGCCGCCGTCGTCGCGGTGCTCCTGACGCGCGGCGGGAGTGGGATCTCCAAACTGCCGCCCAACGCGGTCGGCGCGATCGACCCGAAGACGAACAAGCTCGTCGCCTCGGTCCCGGTCGGAAAGAACCCGGCCGCGATCACGTCGGGTTTCGGCTCCATCTGGGTCGCCAACGAGGACGACAGCACGGTCACCCGTATCGACGCCAAGACCCGGAAGGCGACCGACGTGATCGGCGGCATCACCGGCACACCGGTCGACATCGCCGCCGGCAGCGGATCCGTATGGGTCACGACGCTCGAAGGCCAGCTGTTTCGGATCAATCCGGAGCTCAACTCCATCAGCCTGGTGCCACTGCACTTCCACGGCCGTCTCCCAGGCGGCATGTCCGCTTCCTTGCTGAACGTTGCCGGCGCCGCGCGCGGAAGTGTCTGGCTGCTCTGGGTAGGCGGGAGCGAGATCCTGCGCTACGACCTGAACTCGCAGAAGCTCGTCACGGTCGAAGACGACCACAGCCCGACCGACGCCGTCGTCGGCCCACGAGCGGTCTGGATCGCCGAGGTCAGCACCGTCTCGCGTCTCGACGCAACCACGAACGTCATCACCGGCTCCACCGACGTCGGCGCCATCACGATGCTTTGCTGCAGCTCGAGCGTCGCCGTGGGCGAGGGGTCCGTCTGGGTCAGCAAGAACGAGGCGGGCAAGGTTTGGCGGGTCGATCCAGCAACCACGACGGCCCTCGGCTCCACTTCGACCGGGCCGAATACCTCGCAGATCGCCGCGGGCGAGGGCGGGGTCTGGCTCACCCGCCCGAATGCCGGATCGGTTGTCCGACTCGACCCCCACGGCGGCAGCCTTGTGAAGTCGATCAAGGTCGGTCACGGGGTGACCGCAATTACCACCGGCTCAGGGCTCGTCTGGGTCTCGACGGTGCAGCCCGGACATGCTCACATCGGCGGGTTCTAGAGAAGGCCCCCGCGCTCGCGTAGCCGAGCCGCTTGCACGGACGCCCCGAGGGACTCCTGGCGAGCAGCGGCCCGTTCGAGGTACTCGGCCGCTTTCGGCCGGTCCTCGGCCTGTGCGTAGTAGTGCGCGAGCGGCTCGAGATGTTCGTCGAGCGTCGCGACGTAGAGCTCCTCGAAGGCGGCCGCCACTCGGCCGTAGAGCTCGCGCCGGCGTCCCGCTGTGAGCGTGGAAAGCGCGGCTTGCCGCAGCAGGGCGTGAGGGAATGCGCACTCGAGTTCGGGATACCGTCTCACCTCGCGCACCACTTCGGCCCGCAGCAGCGTCGTCAGGTCGCCGTCCAGATCGTCCGTGTCCGCGGCGGTTTCCAGCACGCGGACCGGGAAGGTGCGCCCGACGACCGCCGCCACCTGGGCGAGCCGGCGCGCTCCGTCGGGCAGCCGGTCGATCCGCGCGAGGAGGAGGCTCTCGAGCGCCGGCGGCATCAGCTCGGCGGACCCCACGGTCAGCGTCCACGTGCGGCGACGGTCGACGACGCTGCCCTCGACGACGGCGCGCAGCAGCTCCTCGAGGTAGAACGGATTGCCGGCCGCGCGCGCGACGAGGGTGGCCGTCGTCGCCGCATCAAGACCGGGAAGGAAGGTGCGGGCGAGCGCGTCCGCGGCCTCGTCCGCAAGCGGCGTGAGTGTCAGTTCGCTCGCCCGGTGGCTGTACTCGCCGAGAACGGCCAGCCGTAGTCGCGACGCCTCGGATGGAGTCGCCGGCGCGAAGCTGAAGACGACCATGAGCGCCTCGCGTTCCGTCAGGAAAAGAAGACGCTCGGCGAGTGCGCCTGTCGCCGCGTCGGCCCACTGCAGGTCTTCGACAACGAGCAGCACGGGGCGGCTGCGCGCGAGCGCCAGGATCCATTCCGCGTAGGCAACCTCGACGTCGACGGGCATGTCGCTCTCGGTCTTGATGCCCAGCAGCCGCGCGAACGACGGCATGAGCGCGTCGAGCCGTGCGCCCAGCAGCGTGCCGAGGCGCGCCCGGGCCTTGGTCCGCACGGCGATCTCGGCATCACCTTCCGCGACGCCGAGCCACTCTCGCAGGATCTCGACGAACGGCCGATACAGCGCGTCCCCGCCGTACGACGGGCAGTGGCCCTCGAGACGCGTGACGTCTGCGGCCTCGCGGGCCAGCTCGGCGATGAGTCGCGACTTGCCGAGCCCGTCCTCCCCACTGATGAGGATGATCTGGCCGCGGCCGCGCGCAAGCTCTGCGAGCGCAGTCCGCAGGCGCGCCAGCTCGGCGTCGCGCCCGACCGTCGGCGTCGTCGTGCCGGACTGGTCGGTCGGTCGGGCGTGGAGGAGCCGCCACGCCCGCACCGGGCGAGCGCGTCCCTTGACGGCGAGCGGACCGCGTTCCTCGAGCACGAATCTGCGCTCGAGCAGACGGGCAGTGCCGTCGCCGACGAGCACGGTTCCGGGCTCGGCCACGGTTTCGAGCCGAGCGGCGACGTTGGTCGTGTCGCCCAACGCGACCGCCTGCGGCGTCGCCACGCCCACAGTCCCGACCGCCGCCGGCCCCGAGTTGATCCCGACCCGCACGTTGAAGCGGTCGATCCCCCACGCCACGCGGATGTCCTCGGAGTACAAGCCGACGATCTCGAGGATGCGCAGCGCCGCGCGCGCGGCCCGCTCCGGGTCGTCGGCGTGCGCCGCCGGAACGCCGAACAACGCGCAGATGCCGTCACCCTGGTACGCCTGGACGGTTCCACCGAACTCCTCGACGGCGCCACTGATGCGAGTCACGCATTCGCCGACGAGCGCCTTCACCTCCTCTGGCAACAGGCGCTCGCCGAGCGCGGTCGACCCGACGATGTCGGCGAAGAGCGCCGTGACGGGCCTGACCTCGTCCTCCACGCCCTCATCCTCGCGCAGTCGGAGCTGCCGTTCTAGTCGACCCGCTCCGCTTGCGTCGAACACTGATCGCGATTCTCCGCCCCGATGACGTTGAAGACCTCCAGGCGGACGAGCTCGCCGGGCGCTGCGTCAGCGTCTGGCGAGCTCATACGACGTCGAGTGTGCAGTCAGACCGCGATCACGGCGCGGCGCCTGCGGACTCCGACTGTGCCGGCGAACGCCACCAGGATCAGGACGAACGCCGCCGCCGCTACGAACGCGACAGTGACCCAGGCGAAGGAGCTCCCCGTCCGGCCGGCGGACTGGCCGAGGTGGTACGTCTGGTTGAGCGCCTGGCCGCGGAGCGTGAGGGCGCGGATCGCTTGCTTCGATGGGCCGGCGGACTGGCCGAGGTGGTACGTCTGGTTGAGCGCCTGGCCGCGGAGCGTGAGGGCGCGGATCGCTTGCTTCGATGGGCCGGCGGACTGGCCGAGGTGGTACGTCTGGTTGAGCGCCTGGCCGCGGAGCGTGAGGGCGCGGATCGCTTGCTGCGACGGGCTCGAGTTCGGCGGCGCGCCGTTCGCGGCACCGGCGAGCAGCGCCGTGAGGAGGGCGACTACGCCGAGCACGAGTGAGGTTGAGCTGCGGGACATGTCAGTCTCCTTCGTTCACCTCGGTCGCCCTGTGCGACCGACTGGCTCGAAGCTACGGCCTAACTCGACCACGGTCGTTTCGCGTGCCGACGCAGCAACTGTTGTCGCGGGAACAGAAGCGAGCGCCTAACGGCGCTGAACGAGCTGCGACACGTCGAGGATGCCGATGCGCCCTCGGGCCAGCTCGATCGTGCCGCGTTTCTCTTCGTCACGCAGCACCTGGTTGACGGTCGGTCGAGTGGCACCGGCGAGCTCGGCGATGACCTCCTGCGTCAGCGGGACGTTGACCGGCCCGGCGCCTCCGTCGCCGTAGAGCTCGGCCAGCTCGACGAGACGGCGACGCACACGCTGGTCGACCGGCATGTAGAGCGCCTCGAGCAGCCGCTCGCTCAACGTTCGTACCTCGTTCACGAGAAATGCACAGAGGTAACGATCCATGTCCTGATGCCTTGCACGCACATGATCGAAGTCGGTTCGGTAGACCGAATACGTCTCACCCGGCTCGAGCGCGGCGACGGTGGACATGCGCTTCGCGTCCTCGACGAGCAGGGCCATCTCGCCGAACGTCGCGCCGGCCCCTCGGATTGCGACGGTGACGGTGTCGCCGAGCGGGGTCATGGTCCTGACCGCGAATCGACCCTTGGCGATGAGATGGCAGCAGTCGGCGGGATCACCGCGGTGGCAGACGATCTCGTTTCTCGCGAAGCTGCGGCGACGTGCGATCTGAAGGATCCCGCGCACTTCCTCCTCTGGCACGCCTGCCAGCAGGGCCCACTGCATGAAGTCAGCCTCTCACGGGATCACGCCGAACGCGAGTGCGCCCACAACGGACGGGCAACACGGGGTAACCAGACCTACCGAGATCAGCCGAGGGGCGAAGACGACGCGCTGGACGTATCTCCGCACTCGGCTGAGAGCCGCCGAGAGACCGGACGGGTTCTCCTAATCCCAAGGTCGAAGGTTCGATCCGTTCACCGCCACTTACCGGCCTGCGGACGCCCCGATTTGGACTTGGCTACGTGGATCGGCCAAGTTGGGCCGCCGGGGCGCCGGCCGCTGCCGGAGGGTCGACGCTGCTCAACACGCGCAGCCAGTTCTGGCGCAGGACCTTGGCGATGTCGGCATCGCCGAACCCGTGCTCGACCAACAGTCGTGTGACCGTCGGAGCGTCCCCGTGATGGAGCAGGTCGGGGGGAAGATGGACGGTCGCGAGGTCCTGCTCGAACACGGCCTTCTCCTCCGGCGGCATCGCGCGATAGATGAAGTCGAAGAAGTCGAATCCGAGTCCGACGTGGTCGATGCCGATCAGCTCGGCGACGTAGGCGATCTGATCCGCAAATGCCGCGGCGGTCGCACCGTCCTTGGACGGACTGAGTAGCACCGAGCTGATGCCGACGACGCCACCCCGCTCGGCCACAGCTTGCATCTGCGCATCGCTGCTGTTCCGCTCGGCGTCGTAGAAGCGGCGCGGGTTCGTGTGGCTGATCACCAGCGGCCGATGTGTGCGGTCGAGCACGTCGTCCACGCCGGCGGGATTCAGGTGCGCGAGGTCGATCAGGATCCGCAGCTCCTCGCAGGCATCGACGACTGCGCGCCCGAAGGGAGAGAGTCCCTGCGGCGATGACCCGGTTGGTGCGATCAGCCCGCCGTCGCCGGCCAGGTTGCGGCGGACGTGGGTGAGGCCGATGCAGCGGACACCCAGCTCGTGGAAGGCGCGGAGCAGGTGGATGTCAGATCCGAGCGGCTCGACGCCCTCCATCGTGAGGAGGAAGCCGATGCGGCCGCCGGCTCGGGCTGCCTCGATTTCAGCGCTGTCGCGGCAGACGGCGAAGCGTGGATCGTGCGCGACCTCCGCGTGAAGAAGCGCGAGCTGGTCGATCGCGACGCGTAGCGCAAGCTCCGGCAGGTAGCGGTCGTCGAGGAAGATCGCCGCGCCGACGACCCCTATTCCGCCGTCGTGAAATCCCTGCCAGAAGTCGCGCCCGAGGACGCCGATCGGCTCGCGCTTGTTGGCGCGCTTCTCATAGAGATCGTGCAGCAGGTCGAAATGGAGATCGACGACGCCGCCGTGGACGCGGCGCACGTGTGCGCCGAGCTCCTCGGACGATGGCGATCCCACGGCGTCATCATGACGGGATGCCAACGATCATGAGTGCTCTTTCGTGTTGACGGGACGAACGATCACGGCGGAGCGTGAGCGCGCACGACAGCGACTGAAAGCAGCGTTGATGGCGATGGCTTCCCTTCGGGTGAGTGACGAGGCGGCCTTCGACCGGATGCCGGGTGGTCATCCCACGGTCGAAGGTTCGATCCCTTCAGGGCCGATTACCCGGCTGCGTGTTTCCAACTTCGGCCGGCCGCAGTTGAGCGAGTCGCTCGACCGTGCGACGGGCGAGCGGGACAACGCCCTTGCGCTCGTAGAGCTCGAGCGCTTCCGGTGGGCGGCAGTGGCCGATTATCTGCCGGTCGCGGGCGCGCGACAACCATCCACGACTGACGGAGACACGAAGGTTTCTAGTGGGCCTCCGTGGCGGGTCGCTTTCTGCTCGTATCGGCGCCCAGCATTGCGAACAGGACGAACGGGAAGAACCACGGGATGTAGTAGTACGTCCAGTGGGTCAGCACGACCTCGAAACCGACCAGCAGCAGGCCGGTCAGCGCAGCCAGCTGGAGAGCGTCCTTTCGCCGCGGCACGAAGGGAAGTGCGAGCGCCGTCACCACGAGCAGCACCTGCAGCGCGCGCTGGACGAGGTGGAGGTCGGGGAGGCCGGCGTGGTACTGCGCCCAGTCCCACAACGAGAACGGTGAGTGCCGGTCGAACTGGATCTGAACGGTCCGGGCGTAGAAGACTCGCAGCGCATGGAGAGGCCGGCCGTCGAGGAAGATCACCCAGACGGAAAGCACGGTCGCGGCGGCGAAGCCGTAGGCGTACGCAACGACCCGGCGCGGTCGCTCGAGCGACGGATACGTCGCCCAGAGGGGCGCAACGATGAACGCAGCGAACTTCGACCACCCGGCGAGTGCGACAGACGCGCCACGCGCCGCCGGGATGGTCAGGGCGAGGAAGCCCAGGAGCAGCAGCGCAGGCATCAGCGTGTCGTTCGTGCCGGAGTTGGCGGCGTACTGGGTGAACGGATAGGCCGCCCATGCAAAGGCGAAGGTGGCGGCCAGCGGGTCGCCACCGAACCGCCGCCCGACTGCGGCCAGGCCCCCCAGAGCCAGCAGGTCGAACACGATCGTCGAGAAGCGCGCCGCCGGCAGCCGATCCCACCTGCCCGTCCACCCGAACAGCTCGAGCCCGGGGATGTACGCCTCGTAGTTGACGGGCCCGTACGTGTCGCCCATGGGTAGGGCCCGTTCGCAGTGGCCGTTCGGCTGGATGCGCTCGTGGATGTCGCCACTCGCATCCGCTGTCCCGCAGGCGGGGAGCGTCCCCTCCTGGGGAAAGGTTCCGTATGGCGTCCGGCCGTCGGTGAGCCGCTGAGCGCCGATCACCCCGGCGTAGCCGACGTCGATGATGTTCGCCGAGTGGATGTCGAGGCCGATTCGGAACGAGACGAGGAAGACCGTTGCCGCGACGAGCACCCAGACCGGCCAATGCGACGGAGTCGGCTCACGCCGCCCGCGGGCTGCAATCCAGGCGCACCGCACGATCAGGTACGCGAGCGGCGGGTAGACCAAGGCGTCGGCCGCGAAGACGTGGCCGCGGTTGAACTCCCAGAGCGAGAACGAGAGCGAAAGCAGGGTGAGCAGGTCGAGGTTGCGGGTGCTGAATGGTCGGCGCGGATCGGCGAGCCCGACGAAGAAGATGACGCAGAATGCGATCCAGACGACCCCGCGGTTGAGGGTCTTGCCGCCGACGCCGCCGCCCTGCGCGAGTTGCCATGCCACCTGCGGCCCCGCCAGTGACGCGCTGACACGCCCAGTCGCGTCGTCGATCTTCGCCGAGGCCACCTCTCCTGCGGTGCCGGCAACCACCTGCACGCTCCAGGTGCGCGTGGCTTTGTCGAATTCAGCTGCGGGAACGAGCCGCGAGCGCGGATACCGCTCGAGCCAGCGTGCGATCTCGGGGTGCGACACGGCGATCGCGATCGCCCTGGCGCGGCTGAGGTGTGTGGGCGGTGGCGCTGCGGCGGCGGGGCCTGCTGCGACGAGCGCGATCACAGCTATCGCAGTGCCTGCGGCGAATCTAGTAATCGCAGTGCGATCGTGATATATCGCCTGCAAGTCCCCCGAATCATACGGGGAGGGATGCCGGTTTTCGAGCCGCGCCTCGAAGAGCGGAGTTGGGGTGACAATCGATACGTGGCGACGGCGCGGGGTCCCGGATTGGGGAGTAAGGGATGAGGAAGCGGAAGCGGCTGTCGCGGTTCGCCGCGGTGGCGCTCGTTGCGGGCTGTGGATTCGTCACGGCGTCCTACATGGCCGGAGTCGGGCTCGCTGGTCCGACGACCACGTCGACGTCGACGAACTCGTCCACCTCGACGAGCACATCGACGTCCACCAGCACGTCGACGTCCACCAGCACGTCCACGTCCACCAGCACGTCGACGACCACGACCACGTCGACACCCGGCAACCAGGGCTGCACGCCCGGGTACTGGAAGCAGGATCAGCACTTCGACAGTTGGCCGGTCGCGCTCAGCACGACGCTGGCTGACGCAGGGTTCACGGACACCGGAAATCAGGGGACGACGCTCCTGGCGGCACTCAGCTTCGCGGGTGGGTCGACCGTGCAGGCTGCGAAGAACATCCTGATGCGGGCGGCGTCTGCGGCGTACCTGAACAGCTTCGCCGTTCAGTACCCGCTGTCGACGTCGGCGCTCGTGTCCGAGGTCAACCTTGCGCTTGCGAGCGGCGATCGCGACACGATCCTCGCCGAGGCGACCAAGATCGACGGCTTCAACAACGGCCAGGGCGGCTGCCCGCTCAACTAGCGGCAGTTGCACGAACCGATCAGCTCGGAGCTGCGGGTCGGTGCAAACCGGCCCGCAGCCTTTTTTCGACGAGCTCAGCGCTTGATCGCGGCCGTGGCCGCGGACGTCGCGGCGGCCGATCCGCCGCCGTTCGTCGCTGTCACGCGTGAGCGGATGCGAGTACCGACGTCGGCCGATTGCAACGTGTAGGACGAGGCGGCCGCCCCGCTGATCGTGACGCAGTTGTTGCCGTTGGAGTCACACCGCAGCCACTGGTAGCCGAACGTCATCGGCGTTGTGCCGCTCCAGGTCCCGTTCGTCGTCGACACGACCCTGCCGGCGCGCAGCGGCGCACCGCTGACCGAAGGAAGTGCGGTGTTCGTCGGCGGTACCGCGGCCTGCTTGACGTACGTCGCCGTGTAGGTCGCGGCGGCTGAGGGCGCGATGATGTTGTGCGTCGCTGCCCCGCCATCGGACCACGACGAGAACTGGTACGTCGAGCCACCGAGGGTTTGCGGTAAGCCCGCGCTGACCGAGTTGCTCGAGTTGACGATCACCGTGCGCACGAACGGCGTCACCGCGCTCGAGCTCTCCACGGTCACTGAGAGACCTGACGGAACCGAGGCGAAGGTCAGGTTGACCGTCTTCGGCTGCAACTGCACGCTCGTCGTGCTGGTGAGGCCGCCGGCATCGGTTGCGGTCAGCTGGAGCTCGAGGAACGACGGATAGTCGTGATCCGGTGCATTGAACTTGCCGCTCGAGATCCCCGCAAAGGTCTGCACGTCGTGCGTGTGGCACGTCGACGGAGTCGTGCAGTGATGGATGATCAGGAGCCACGACAGTGCGGCTGCAGGCAGCGTCCCCTGGTCGGGGTCGGTTGCGTGCCCGGAGAACGAGATCGAGTCGCCGACGGCATATGTGACCGTCGCGCTGGGCGAGTCGATCGTTGCGGTCGGCGGGTGGTTGGTAGCAGCGCCCTGCCAACTCACCTCGGCGGTCGCGCCGCCGGCGTTCTCGTAGTACTCGACCCTCACGGTGTGGGTGCCCGCGGTCAAGCTCGTCGCCGCCGTGTAGGTCGTCGGCGCCTGGTCCTGCCACTCGTCGATCAGGATCGACCCGTCGACATAGAGACGGATCCCGTCGTCGGCCGTCACGCTGAAGGTGGTACTGCCGCCGCCGAAGGTGAACTGTCCGCTCCAGCGCGCGGAGAACTGGTCGACGTTGACACCTTGTGCCGGACTGCCGACGCCCCAGTCGTAGTTCACCGCCGCCTCGCAGCGGTCGACGACGGGCGAGCCCGACAACGTCATGTTGTTGAAGTACTGGGCTTCGTACTGGCCGGTCGTGCATGAGCCGCCGCCTGACTGCTGCAACTGCCAGCCGACGATCGCCGTTGCGTCGACCTGATTCTCGTAGTACTCGATACGCACCTGGTGCGAGCCCGCGGTGAGGGTCCTCACGCCGGTGTAGGTGGTTGCCGACTCGTCCTTCCACTGATCGATGACCGCGGTCCCGTCGACATAGACACGGATCCCGTCGTCCGCGGTCGCCGAGAACGTGTAGGTGCCCGCCTGGAAGTCGAATGCGCCGGTCCAGAGGGCTGAGAAGCCGTCGGTGTTGACGCCCGGGCCTGGACTGCCGCCGCCCCAGTTGAAGTTGACGGCCTGGTCGCACCGGTCGAGAGCCGGCGTACCGCTCAGCGTCATGTTGTTGAAGTACTGGCCGTGGAAGTAGCCGGCGGGACAGGTACTCGAGTTCGAGTACGAGATTCGATGGATCGCGCCGCCGTCGAAGTCGACGTAGAACAGGTCACCGGCGGGGCCGGCTTCGAGGTCGACAGGGTTTGCGGCACCGCCGACGATGAGCTGGATCTTGCTCGGATCCGGCAGTCCGTTCGTCCCCGGCTGCATTGCCCAGATGCAGTTGCGCGAGTGGTCACCGAAGAAGAGAGCGCCGTTGTACCCGGCCGGATACCCGCCACCCGCGTAGAACGAGAGCGCGCTGATCACCGAGCCGTTGGCGGTGGAGCAGTTGTCGCCGCTCACGACGGCCGCGCTGTGCCCGTACGTGTAGTACGGCGGGACGGCGGTGCCTGCCGAATACAGCGTTGTGCAGAGGTTCAACCCCGCCGCCTGGTATCCCGGCTGCGGTCCGTTCCCCTCGTAGCACGGCCAGCCGAAGTTCTGAACCGGCCCCGTGGGCGTGGTCCGCCGTTCGATCTCCTCCCAGTCGTTCCAGCCGACGTCACCGATCCAAAGCTCGCTCGTACCCGGACGGAAGGTGAACCTGAACGGATTTCGCATCCCGTACGCGATGATCCGCCGCGCGTTTGCATCACTCGAGCCTGCAAGCGGATTGCCGGCGGCCGCCGCGCCTGTCGCGGGATCGACGCGAAGCAGTGCGCCGTTCAGCAGAACAGGCTCCCCCGCAGCGCGGCGTAGGCTCTGGCTGCGCAGCGCGCCGCCCTCGGCGGCCGGCGGCGCCTCGGCGCCGCCCTTGCCGGCCGGCGGGTCGCCGCAGGGATTCGCCGGCGTTGGCGAGCCGGTGCCGCCGCCGCCCTGGCCGTAGTCGGCGAAGTTGAAGCTCGCGCCGTCGCCGCCGCTGACGTAGAGCATCCCGTCGGGGCCGAAGTTGAGGTCGCCGATCGAGTGGCTTGGGTACTGCTGGCACCACTCACCGCTGATCAATGTCTGCGGCGAGCCCGTGATCACATCGCCGGCGAGCTGGATCCGGACGAGCTTGCCGCTGACGACGCACCCGTCCGTCGTCGGGCCGGGAGGCGAGGGACAACCGTCGTTCCAGACGGGAGCCGTCTGGCCCGGAGGGGCGTCGTAGGTGTAGAGCAGATAGACGTACGGCGTCGCCGGGAAGTTCGGGTCGAGGGCGAGACCGAGCAGGCCGCGGTCCCAGTAGTCGTCGACCTCACCGCTGAAGTCGGCCACAACCGTGGGCGTCGTGTCGGTCAGGGAGTCGAAGACCTTCAGCAGGCCACTCTTCTCCGTCACGAAGACGCGACCGTCCGAGGCGAAGCGGACGTTGGTCGGCTGGACCAGCCCGGTGAATACCGGGGTGTCCGAAAAGCCCGTTGGCAGCGTCGCGTTCGCGGTGGTCGCCGCGGTGGTGGCTGCCGGTTGCATGAACCCGTGGCCGCTCGGCCCGTTCCCCGGGCCTTGCGCCGAGATCGCCGCCGGGAACGCCAAAAAGGCGGCCGCAAGTCCCGCTCGGCCGCCGTACCGCAGGATCAACGGCATCGAGATTCTCCCCATCATCGTCACTCCGCCCCAGTTGACAACCGTTCCGCCAGTGGGTTATCCCACTGGCGCTCGGTCGTGTCAACGGGGCGGA
>CAWIKU010000020.1:0-9074 GCA_963836705.1 uncultured Actinomycetes bacterium
GGGAACCAGACGTCGCCCGCATAGCCTGCGAGCCGACCGCTCTCGAGCGCCCGCACGACGGCGTCACGATCGCAGATCTTCCCCCGCGCCGTGTTGATCAGGTAGGCGCCACGCTTCATCCGGCCGATCAGCTCGTCGTCGAAGAGGTGCTCGGTCTCAGGATGGAGCGGAGCGTTGATCGTGACCACGTCGCAGACGCCGACCAGCGACTCGAGGTTCGGGTGGAACGTCACCCCAAGCTCCGCTTCGGCCTCGGGCGACAGGCGCGTTCGATCGGTGTAGTGCAACCCGACGTCGAACGGCTTCAGCCGCCGCAGCACCCCTGAGCCGATGCGCCCGGCCGCGACCGTTCCCACCTGCATTCCTTCCAGGTCGTAGGAGCGCGAAACGCAATCCGCGATGTTCCAGCCGCCGTCCCGCACCCATTGGTGCGACGGGAGGTAGTTGCGAACGAGCGAGAGAATCATCATCACCACGTGCTCGGCGACGCTGATGCTGTTCGAGTAGGTGACCTCGGTGACGGTGATGCCGCGATCGATCGCAGCTTGCAGGTCGACATGATCCGAGCCGATTCCCGCCGTGATCGCAAGTTTCAGGTTCGGTGCCTTCGCGATTCGCTCTGCGGTCAGGTACGCCGGCCAGAACGGCTGTGAGATGACGATCTCGGCCTCGCCAAGCTCGCGCTCGAACGCCGAGTCAGGCCCGTCCTTGTCGGCGGTCACGATCAGCCGGTGGCCGCGGTCCTCGAGGAACGTCCGCAAGCCGAGCCCGCCGGAGACACTGCCGAGCAGCTCGCCGGGGGTGAAGTCGACTGCCTGCGGCGTCGGGGTCGTCTGACCGTCGAAGTAGCGCTCGATTCTCGGGATGGCGTCGCGTGGATACGAGGTTGGATACCCGTCCACGGGATCGTCGTAGAGCACGCAGAGGATCGTCGCCATCGGCAACGCAGAGTCTCAGGCGGGTTGTCGACTGTCAAACGGCTCGCCGCTCGAGCCTCGTCGCGAGCGCGCGGACGCCGGCGCGGAGCTCGCTGGGTCGGCGGATCGCGAAGTCGCAGTCGAGCCCGGCCAGGAGCGCCGCCACCCAGTCGAGCGAGCTGCTGCGCATGCGCAGCAGCGTGCCGCCCCCGTCGTCGGAGAGCTCGGCCAAGGTCGGCGGGATTCGTCGCGTCGCGACGTCGACCGACAGATCGAGCCACACCTCTACCTCCCAGGTCCACGGAACCCGCGCGAGGGACGAGCTGACGTAGGCGACCGCGTCGAAATCCGCAGGGGGATCGACGACGACACCGTCGACCAACTCGACTCGGCCGATCCGATCGGCGCGAAACGTCCGCAGGTCGCCTCGGTCGTGGTCGTGAGCGGCGACGTACCACCGGCCCCGGTGGACGACGAGGCCGTAGGGGCTGAGCCGGCGGGTCGACAGCACCCCGGCGTAGGAGCTGTAGGCGACCTGCACCCGTCGGTGCCTGGCGATCGCGTCGGCGAGTGAGAGCAGCGCCTCGCTCTGTGCAGGGACGCCGGCCAGCGGAGGAGCGGTGAATCCGAGTGAGTGCTCGAGCGCCTCGACCTGCCGCCTGAGTGTCGTCGGCAGCACCCGATGCAGCTTCCGGAGCGCGCCGTCCGCTGCATCGCGCGCGCTTTCCAGGCCGAGTCGTCTCGCTGCCAGCAGCCCCAGCGAGACGACCACCGCCTCGTCGTTCGTCAGCATCAGCGGCGGCAGGCGGTACCCCGGCCGGATCCGGTAGCCGCCGCCGACGCCCCGCTGCCCCTCGACCGGGATCCCCAGCTCTTCGAGGGCCGCGATGTAGCGACGGACGGTGCGCGGCCCGATCTCCAGGCGCTCGCCGATCTCGCGCCCGGTGAGGAGAGGCTGCTCCTGCAGGAGCTCGAGAAGCGACAGGAGCCGCGAGGTCGGCGTCAGCACGCCCGCCAGTCTCGCAGGAATAGAGGGCCTGATCCGCCCTATTTGACCGCTAGCGTCGTGGGACACCGTCCGACAGGAGGCTTCGCATGACGATCACCGCAGCAACGACGTCGAACCCACGCGACTTCGACTTCTGGATCGGCACCTGGCGAGGGCAGAACCGTCGCTTACGCGAGCGCCTCGCCGGCTGTGAGGAATGGGACGACTTCGAGGGCATGTGCGTCGCTCGCCCGATGCTGGACGGGTTTGCGAACGTCGAGGAGTTCACCACCGACTTCTCCGGTGGCTTCGTGGGTATGGCCGTCCGGGTCTTCGACCCCGAAACCCGCCTATGGGCGATCTACTGGGCCGACAGCCGCACACCGGGGCTGCTGGAAGCACCGATGATCGGCTCGTTCTCCGACGGCGTCGGCATCTTCGAATGCGAGGAGCTGTTCGAGGGCCGGCCGATCACGGTCCGCTTCACCTGGTCGGACATCACGGAGACGTCAGCGCATTGGGCGCAGTCGTTCTCGGAGGACGGCGGCGCGACCTGGGAGACGAACTGGACCGCCCTGCACACGCGGGTCTAGCGGGCGGCTGCGGGCTCGACCGAGGCGTCTCTGAGGTACTGGTGGACGAAGGCGATCGCCATGCTCCCTTCGCCAACCGCTGCGGCGACGCGTTTCACCTGGCTGAAGCGAACGTCGCCGCACGCGAAGATGCCAGGAACGCTCGTCTCGAGCAGGTAGGGGTCGCGGTCGAGCTCCCAGCGCCCAGCGGTGCGCACATCAGGTCCGGTCAGGACGTAGCCGTGCCCGTCCAGCGCGATCTCGGGCGGCAGCCACGCTGTGTCTGCATCGGCGCCGATGAAGATGAAGAGACCGCCCGAATCGAGCCGCGTCGTCGCTCCGCTCGCCGCATCGAGGACGTCGATCGCCTCCAGCGACACCTCGCCGTGCACCGCCGCGATCTCCGCCCGAAAGATCGCCGCGATGTTCGATCTGGTGGCGAGCTGGTCGATGAGGTACCGGGACATGCCTTTCTCGAGGTTGTCGCCGCGGCAGAGGATCGTCACGCTGCGCGCATGGTTGGCGAAGAACAACGCTGCCTGCCCGGCCGAGTTGCCCGCGCCGACGATGTGAATGTCGAGGCCGTGGGTGTTCGGCGCCTCGCTTCGTGCCGCGCCGTACGAGATGCCTTTGCCCGACAGGCGGTCGAACCCCTCGATGGACAGGTGGCGCCAGGACACGCCACACGCGAGCACGATCGTGCGCGCCTGCAGGATCTCGCCGCTGTCGAGCTGCAGCTCTCGACGTTCTGGATCGATGCTCGTGACCGCGCTGGTGACGAGAATCTCGGCACCGAGCCGGCGTGCCTGGTGGAGGGCGCGGGTCGCGAGCTCGTCGCCGGAGACGCCCGACGGGAAGCCGAGGTAGTTCTCGATCCGCGACGACGCCCCGGCCTGCCCACCGGGTGCCTCACGCTCGATCGCGACGGTGCGGAGCCCTTCCGACGCTCCGTAGACAGCCGCGGCGAGGCCGGCCGGGCCGCCGCCGACGATCACCGTGTCGTACTCCGTCGCGGCCGGGCGGACGGTCAGGCCGAGGAGTTCGGCCACCTGGCGAAGCCCGGGGCGAGCGACGACCTCACCGTCGACGACTCGGATCGCCGGGCCTTCGTCGACCGAGGGCAGCTCCTCTCCCCATTCGTCGGCGGCATCCGGCGCGTCTGGCGTGATCCAGCGGAAGGTCACCTGGTTGCGGTCGAGAAAGCGGCGGAGTTCAGCGCAGGACGCGTCCCAGCGGTGCCCGAGCACGATCGCCCTGGGCGGCGGTGCCTCGGCGACGATGCCCTGCAGCCCACCGATCCTGTCTCTCGCCAACGCACCAAGTCGCACGCCGATCTCCGGGAACGCAGCCGCGACCGCGTGGTAGTCGCCGGCTGCGACGCGCATCACACGTGTCGGTTCGGCAGCGCGAAACCCGAGCGGAAACGGTGTGCCGAGCGCAATCGGCACCTCGCCGAAGAGCTCTCCTGCCTTGCGTCCACCGACGACCGTCGCAATCCCGTCGACGAGGCCAACCGTCTCCAGCCGCCCCTCGAGTACCGCGAACAACGCCCGCTCGTCACCCTCATGCACCGCGAACTCGCCCGGCACGAGCCTGATGTCCGCCGCGTTGCGGGAAAGGCGGTCGCACTCCGCCGGCCCGAGCCCCGCGAAGATCGAGATGCCGGCGATGTCCTCGGCGGTCAGCACCGGTGTCTGCCGTCCTGCGTCACGCGGCGAATCTTACGGACGGCGAGATCGTACGAGCCGCCCTCCATTGCCTTTGCCGAAGCGCGGCGCTCCGCACGTGCGGGGCGCCGCCCAGTGCGACCGGCGCGGCGCGCAGCTAGCGTCCGGCGTGTGGTGACCGCGGACGAGATCGGTCAGGTCGACCTGTTTGCGGACCTCCCCTCAGCCACCCGCGACCGGCTGTCGCGGGTGGTGGCCGACATCACGCTCGTTCCCGGCGAGTACGCCGTCCACGAGGGTGACGCGCGGGCGCTCTTCGGTGTGCTCGACGGCCGCATCGAGGTGATCCGGCGCGTCGACGGTGTGGAGAGCGTGATCGGCGAACGCTTGCCGGGTGAGGTCTTCGGAGAGATGTCGATCGCGTTCGGAATGGTCTACCCCGGCGGGTTCCGCGCAGCGCAGCCTTCGCGCGTCTTCAGGATCGAGCTGGACGATTACCACGTGCTCGCCGCGGAGGCGCCGGCCGTGGATGAGCGCATCGGCTTGCTGGCGAACAACCGGCTCGGCGGAGCCAAGGGCTTGCAGGCGCGTGCGTCTGCACCGGCTCCGTTCAGGGCGATCGTCCTCGGTCATCGACGGGACGCCCGCTGCGCGGAGCTGCGGCGCTTTCTCGATCGCAACCAGATCCGCTTCCGCTGGCTCCAGCCGGACGTAGCAGCTGACCTGGCGGAGTGGTCGGGCGGGCGGCCGGCAGACGTCGACCTTCCTGCGATTCGCGTCGTAAACGGCAAGACCGCTGTGCAACCACAGCTTCGGCGGGTGGCCGAGCTGCTCGAGCTCCCGACCGAGCCGGCGGCCGCCGAGTACGACACGGTGATCGTCGGCGCCGGACCCGCCGGCCTCGCAGCAGCCGTGTACGGCGCCTCCGAAGGACTCCGCACCGTCGTGATCGAGCGCGAGGCACCCGGTGGCCAGGCCGGCACGTCGTCTCGGATCGAGAACTACCTCGGCTTCCCGTCGGGTGTCTCTGGCGACGAGCTTTCGAGCCGGGCCTTACAGCAGGCACGAAGGCTCGGCGCCGAGATTCTCGTCACGCGCTCGATCACGAGAATCGACGCCGCAACCCAGCAGGTGCACCTCGACGGCGGCGACATCCTGCAGACGCCGACGATCATCCTCGCCTGCGGCGTCGCCTGGCGCCACCTGGCGGTCGACGGCTTCGACCGCCTAGCAGGCCGGGGCATCTTCTACGGCGCCGCACGGAGCGAGGCGGCGAACACCCACGGCCTGGACATCCACATCGTCGGCGCCGGCAATTCAGCCGGTCAGGCGGCGATGTTCTTCTCCGCGCACGCACGGAGCGTCACGATCCTCTACCGCGGCGAGACGCTCGCCCGGAGCATGTCGCAGTACCTCGTAGACCAACTCGAGACCCGGGCGAACATCCGCGTGCTCTATCGCAGCGAGGTCGTCGCGGCGTACGGCGATGCGTCGCTCGCGGAGATCGACGTCCGCGACGCGGCGACCGGCGTGACGAGCCGGCTCCCGTCGAGCGGGTTGTTCATCTTCATCGGCGCCGATGCCGAGACCGGGTGGCTCCCACCGGAGATCGCGCTCGACCCGAAGGGTTACGTGCTCACCGGACTCGACGTGCGCGTCGCCGGGCGTTGGGAGCTCGACCGCGACCCATACCTGCTCGAGACGAGCGTCCCGGGCATCTTCGCGTGTGGTGACGTCCGTTTCAGTCCGGTGAAGCGTGTCGCAGCGGCAGTCGGCGAGGGCAGCATGGCGATCGCCTTCGTGCACCAGTACCTCAGAGAGCACGCCTGACGCGAACGGCGTTCTTCGGTCAGGCGTCCAGGTAGCTGTCACGCACCGTTGCGAGCAGCGTTCCGCCGTGAACGGCTTCGCCACTCGGAGCCACGACGTCGACGGCGAACCCTGGATAGCGCGCGGCGAACCGGTCGTCCTTCCACTTCCGCACGTTCGCACTGCTCTTCATCGCGCGACGGTAGGGATACGGAGGGATCTTCGTGCGATCACTACGGACGTCGCGACCGTCGAGGTGACGCAGACGCACCTGGAACCCTTCGACCCTCGAGATCGTTCGTTCCACGCTCTTGACGCTCGACATCCTCACCCCATTCTCGGGTGTTTGAGCCTACAGCCGTCGTCGGGCATCAGCCCCTAGCGGGCGTTACGGAATCACCCCGTCCGAGCGCGAGCTCGATCGCGTCCTCGAGCGACAGTACAGCCCCGGCGGCGAGCTCGGACTCGAGGAGCTCCGGCCCGAGCGCAGCCTCGAGCCTCGCGAACGTCTGCCGTGCGACCGCATCTTGTTCGTCGTAGTCAGCACCGAGACGCGACGCCAGTTCCGTCGTGTAGCCGAACAGAGGAGCACCGGTGCGCGTATCGCCGGATTCGACGTCCACCGCGGCCAGGCCGAACAGCGACCACAGCTGGCACTCGACGAGCCCGATCTCGGTCGCCGCTTCGAGCCCACGATGGTAGAAATCGCGCGCGCGGTCGAGGTCGCCGAGGCAGTGCGTTGCCCAGCCCAGGTTCTGGTTCGCCCGTGCGCGCCGGTCGAGGTCGCCGCGGGCCTCGCCGACCGCCAGGCTCTCCTCGAAGAATCCAATCGCGCGCTCGTACTCGCCCTCGCCCATCAGCAGGTTGCCGAGGTTGTTCAGCGCGATCGAGAACAACCATTGGTCGCCACCGCCCCGGCCAATCGCAACCGACTCCTCGAGCAACGCGAGTGCCTGATCGCGGTCACCCCGTCTCGTCGCGACGATGGCAACCAGGTGGATAGCGACCGCATATACCTGCTCCTGTTCGACAGCTGTCTTCGAGATCTCGAGAATGCGGGACGCCAGCTGCTCGCCTTCGTCGGTGTCGCCTTGCCACTGCGCCAGGATCGACCCGCCCCACAACGAATTGACGAGCCGCTCCGGGTCGAGGTCTGCCCCCAAGGTGACGGCGGCGGTCAGGTAGCGCCGCCCCTCGGTCCAGTGCCCGCGAGTCTGCCAGTACGGCCAGATCGCCCCAGACAGCCGCAGCGCACCGTCCGCGTCGCCGCTGTCGAGCAGGTGCTCGAGCGCCGCCCGCAGATTTGCGTGCTCGGCGTCGAGCCGCTCGAGCCACGTCCGAGCGTCCCGCGCCCGCAACTCCGGCCGGGCCTGCTCGGTGAGCTCGACGTACCAGGTCGCGTGCCGGTTTCGGAGAGCGGGCGCGTCCGCGAGCGCGTCGAGCCGTTCGGTGGCGAACTCACGAATCGTCTCGAGCATCCAGTAGCGGTCGCCGGTGCGGCGGAGCAGGCTCTTGTCGAGCAGCGAGGCGATCCCGTCGACGTCGGCGCCACAGATCGTCTCGGCAGCTTCGAGCGTACAGCCGCCGGCGAACACTGCCAGGCGCGCGAACAGGTCTTGCTCGGCCGGCGCGAGCAAGTCGTGGCTCCAGGCGATGGTCGCACGCAGCGTGCGCTGCCGTTCGGGAGCCGAGCGGGAGCCGCCACCGAGCAGAGGTAACCGGTGCTCGAGTCGCTCGAGCAGCACCGCCGGCGAGAGCACTTTCACGCGCGCGGCGGCAAGCTCGATCGCGAGCGGCAGACAGTCCAGACGCCTGCAGATGTCGGCGACCTCGCCGTTTGCGGAAAAGTCGGAACTGACGGCCAGGGCGCGCTGCACGAAGAGCTCGACCGCTTCGCGCTCGCGCAACGGATCGACGGCCACCTCCCACTCGCCGTCGATGTGCAGCGGTTCGCGGCTCGTGATGAGCACGGTCAGCCGCGGACACGAGCCGATCGTCTCGGCGACGTCCGTCGCCGCGTCGAGCAGGTGCTCGAAGTTGTCGAGCACGAGCAGTAGCCGCTTGTCGCCCACCGCGGCCGACAGGGTGTCCTTCGAGCCCAGCGCCTGGCTCGCGGCAGTCTCGACCAGCGCGGCGTCGGCGAGCGAGGCGAGCGGCACCCACCAGACCCCGCGGTCGTAGTCGTCCGCCGCGGCCGCTGCGGCCTGCAGCGCGAGTCGTGTCTTGCCGCTCCCACCGGGGCCGCTCAGTGTCACGAGCCGGACGTCGGGCCGCGCCAGCAGCTCTGCGATCTGCCCGATCTCCCTCTCGCGGCCGAGGAACGGTGTGGCGGGAACCGGCAGGTTCGTCTCATGCAGCGTCTTCAGCGGTGGGAAGTCGTCCATGCCGAGTTGGAAGAGGCGCTCGGGCGCGCTCAGGTCCTTCAGCCGGTGCAGGCCGAGGTCGCGCACCTCGGCGCCCGTGAGATCCGCGGTCGCCTGTGACAGGAGCACCTGCCCGCCGTGCCCGGCGGCGGCGATCCTTGCCGCCCGGTGCACGTCGAACCCGACGTAGCCCTCAGCGGCACGGAGGGGTTCCCCTGTGTGCAGCCCCATCCGCACATGCACCGGGCCATCCGCGAGCGCGGCCTGCGCCTCGTCGGCGGCCGCCACCGCGTCCGACGCGCGCGCGAAGGCGACGAAGAAGGCGTCGCCCTGCGTGTCGACCTCGACCCCGTCGTGCCGGCGCCAGGCATCTCGCAACGCACGGCGGTGCTCGGCGAGCACGTCGGCGTACTCGTCGCCGAGCGCTTCGAGCAGCCGCGTCGAACCTTCGATGTCGGTGAAGAGGAACGTGACCGTCCCGGTCGGAAGCTCGGGCTGCATCTGGCGATTCTCCCTCGTCTCGGGCCGGATGACTACCTCGCACCGGTGCGCGGCCCGGGAATCATGATGTGCGCATGCTCCAGCAACCCCTGACGACTCGTGTAGCAGGCCGAACCGGAGGAGGAGTGAGATGAACTACGAGATCCAGGAAGCCCCCGAGCAGACGTTCGCGGTGATCAAGCGGACCGTCGCGTTTCTCCGACATCCCGAAGGTGATGCCGGAGTTGGTGGGGACCGTCCAGAGTCGGGCGGACACG
>CAWIKU010000021.1:0-6726 GCA_963836705.1 uncultured Actinomycetes bacterium
GCAACGCAGCACGACGAGAACTAGAGGCTTGATGTGGATTAGAGGTGCTCACGGGGATGGGCCAGACCAAGCGATTCGCACGGATCGGGCGCAGCCCGTAGCGGTGCTACGGGCAAGCCGGAGCCGGGCGAAGCGAGCCGCGTCTGGCACACCAGCCGTTAGTGCGGCTGATTCACATCAAGCCTCTAGCAGCTGCCGCGGCAACGACGAGTGGGCCGGCATGCGCGCACTACGGACTCCTTTCGCCTCACTAAGCCCTCTCAAAGGAATTAGGCGGAAGGTCGGTCGCCCAGTCGAGCTAGCGACGATGGCGCTCCTCGGTCTCTCCGACGAACAAGGCGAGAGCGACTTGCCAGGCTGGGTTTGGCGGTTCCTAGGGCGCCGGGGTCGGGGTGGCGAGTGATGCGAGGTTCGACTGGATCGTGTCGAGCGTCTGTTGGAGGGCCGCGCGCTCCGTGCTGCCGAGCCCGGCGAGTACGTGCCGCTGGAGCTCGATCACGGCAGTGAGCAATCGAGTGTGGAGCTCGGTGCCTGCGTGGGTGAGTTCGAGTCGACGCACCCGCCGGTCGTTCGGATCGAGGTGCCGCCCGACGAGCCCGGCCGCCTCGAGCCGGTCGATGTGATGCGTGATCGTCGCGCCCTCGAGGTGAACGTGCGAGGCGAGCGCGGCCTGGTTCATGCCGCCGACGTCGCTCAGGGCGCTGAGCACGATCCAGGTTCCGAGCGAGCCGCCGGCGGCCGTGAGCGCGTCCTCGAACGCCTCTCTCATCGCCTTCGCGGTGAACACGAGTTGACGTCCGAGCGGCTCCACGAGGTGCGCGTCCGGGTTCACCATATCGTTAGATACTAAACGATTTGACATCTCATGACTAGCCTGTATCCTCGCTCCCGATGCTCGCTCGTCTGACCCACGTAATCACGCGGCACCGCTGGCTGGTGATCGGGACCTGGATCGTTCTGACGGTCTTTGGTGGCTACGCGGCGGGGCAGGTCTCGAAGCGGTGGTACCAGAGCTTCTCAATCCCCGGGAAGTCCGCGTACGAGGCGAACCAGCGCACGCTGAAGAGTTTCGGCACCGGCGTGCGGCCGCCGAATGTCGTTGTCTTCCACACCAGCGGCGACGCAACCAAGAGCGATGCGATCAAGCTTGCAATGCAACGAGCAGCCGCGACGACGCCCGGCGCACGAACTAGCTCGTACTTCTCGACCGGCAACACGATGTACGTCTCGGCCGACCGGCACACGATCTTCGAGGAGGTCTACCCGCCCGGGATCGCGAAGTTCGACACGAAGAGCGGCGCCGAAAGCATGCGGGCCGCCGCCGCAAAGGGGCTCCCGGCCGGCACGACCGTAGAGGTGACGGGCCACGACCCGCTCGAGGAAGCGAGCACGCACGGAAACAGCGGTGGCCCCGGTGTACTGCTCGAGGGCATGCTCGGCGCGCTCGGCGCGCTCGTGATTCTCCTGTTCGTGTTCGGCACGCTGCCGGCGGTGCTGATGCCGCTCGTGGTCGCGATGGCGTCGATCCTGAATACGTTCACGCTGGTCTGGATCCTGACGTACATCACGAACGTCTCGATCATCGTCCAGTTCCTGATCGCTCTCGTCGGGCTGGGCGTCGCAATCGACTACGCGCTGCTAATGATCTTCCGCTTCCGTGACGAGCTGCGCGAGGGTGCAGAGGTCGAGTCCGCGCTCGTGGAGACGATGACGCATGCCGGTCGCTCCGTGATCGTGTCCGGGTCGACCGTGGCCGTCGGTCTGCTCTCCCTGGTCGTGATTCCGCTGCCGTTCATCCGCTCGATGGGCATCGGTGGGATGCTGATCCCGCTCGTCTCGGTGATCACGGCGATCACGTTGCTTCCCGCCCTGCTGGCAACGGTCGGCACGCGGATCAACAGTTTGCGGGTGATGCCGAAGCGGTTCGTCGATCATGGCCACCCCGAGACTGGCCGCTGGGGCCGGTGGGCCCGGTTCGTGCTCCGCCATCCGTGGCCGGTAGTGCTCAGCGGCCTGGCCGTCGTGGCCGTGCTCGTCTTCTACGGCTTGCAGCTGAACCCGAACGAGGCGCAGCTCAAGAACTTCCCGGGTACTGGAACCGCGATCGCGGGTAGAGAGATGCTCGCCAACGCCAACATCAGCCCGGGCGCAATGAAGCCGTTCATCGTTCTCGTCGAGAACGGCGGCAACGCCAACGCGATCGCGGTCAAGATACGCCCCGTCCCCGGGATCGTCGGCGCAGCCGCGCCGGCCTCGTGGCGGAGCGGCGGTGACTCACTCGTCGAGGCGATCCCGGCCGTCGACGGCGCCGCACCCGGAATCCAGACCATCATCAACAGCACGAACTCCACACTCGCGAATACCGACGGCACACTCGGCGGCGTTCCGGCGGTCGACCGAGACTTCGTTCACGCCATCTACGGCAATTTCCCGTACCTGCTTGCGTTCGTGCTCATCCTCACGCTGGTCCTGCTCACACGCGCGTTCCGCTCGATCGTGCTCGCGCTCAAGGCCGTGCTCCTCAACCTACTCTCGCTCGCCGCGGCGTTCGGGCTCATCGTCATCATCTTTCAGAACGGCCATGGCTCCTCGCTCTGGAACATCACCGCGACCCACGCGATCACAGCCTGGATCCCGCTGATGATCTTCGCGTTCCTCTATGGCCTCTCGATGGACTATGAGGTCTTCATGCTCACGCGGATGCGCGAGGCGTACGACGAGACGGGCTCGACCGATCAGGCGATCGAGCTCGGCCTGTCGCGCACCGGCAAGCTCGTCACGAGCGCCGCGCTCATCCTCATGTTCGCATTCCTCGTCCTCTCGTCGAGCCCGGGCTACGAGATCAAGGTCTTCGCAATCGGCCTCGCAGCTGGGATCATCTTCGACGCCACGGTGATCCGCATTCTGCTCGTGCCCTCACTGATGAAGCTCTTCGGAGACTGGAACTGGTACCTGCCGACGAGCTTCGCGCGCGTACTGCGCGTACGCCGGGATCAGATCCCGCAGGCCGCGACCGAGCCCGGATAGCGCCAACTCGTAGGGCGCGGTCAGCGCCTACATCGTTTGTCCGCAATCACCTTCTCTTCGAGTCCGGCGACGTCGTCGGGCTCGAACTTGTCGCTATCTGCACCCGCGATACGAGTCGCCTCCCCCAGATCCCCCATCTAACACCCGCTTCTCGGGTTGGCCGCCACAAGCAAGTGGAGCAAACGAACCTAGCGAGCGCCAGCAACTTCCCAACGCTGACGACGGTGAACCGTGTCGCGACGAAGACAACTATTTCGGCCGAGCGCTCACGCGTCATTCCGGAACACCGGCGAGGCCAGGGTGAAGGGCCGCGACTGATCGCCGAGCCGTCGGGTCAACAAAATCGGTGGCCGGTGGATCAGACTGAGTAGGTGCCCCAGCACGATGGTCGACTTGCCCGGATCGAAGCGCTCTACACGCGGGAGTTCCACGCGTTTGTTCGTGTCGCGCGCGGGATTGTCGGTGATCGCGAGCGAGCGCTGGAGGCTGTGCACGACGGGTTCGCCAACGCGATTCGGGCGCGAGCTGGTCTCCGCGACGAGGCGGCTCTGGAGGCGTGGGTGTGGCGATCGGTCGTCAACGCGGCCCGGAAGGCGACCCGGCGGCCGCTGGTCGAGACCGCTGCACTCGCCGACGTGCCGGTGGTCGAGGATCTGAGGCTTCGTGAGCTGGCGCCTTCGCTCGCCCGGCTGCCGGAGCGGCAACGGTTGATCGTCTTTCTCCGCTACTACGCAGACCTCGATTACCGGAGCATTGCGGAGGTCATTGGGGTCGAAGTCGGGACGGTCAGCGCATCGCTGGCGGCGGCTCATCGTTCCGTTCGCCTGCTGCTGGAGGAGGTCGAAATCAGTGGTTGAGACCGAAAGCGTGATCCTGGGCGAGCTCGAGTTGCTCGCCCCCGCGAGCGAGGTGCCGGAGCCTGACTGGCAGCAGGTGCACCGGCGGTTGGAACCGTCACGGTCCTCGCGCAACCGGCGGCGCGTCCGGCTGGCACTTGGCGTGGCTGCGATCACGGTCGTGGGCGTCGCCGCGGCAGGCGCGGCCTATCTCGCCACTCGGGATGGATCACCGAAGCCGGTCACGAACGGTGAGCTTGTGATCGACTCGGCGCCCCGCGAGGTCGCGCAGCTCTCCGCGATTGGCGCCGACGGTCGGCTGCGCACCCTGTGGCGATGCCCGCGAACGCTGTTTTGTGGTGCTCCCAGCGGGATGTCGTGGTCCCCGGACGGCACGCAACTTGCGCTCGTGATGGCAACTCTCGGCCGCACCTCGCCGTACGAGGGCCTCGATGTCTTGACGTTACGGACGCGTCGGTTCGCACACCGGTCCACGGGCCTCAGCTGCCAGGGCAGGGACTTCACACTCGCGGGCGGCGTCGATTGGTCGCCGGACGGCCGGTGGATCGCATTCACCTGCGGTTCGTCGAAGATCGTGCTGATCCGCGCAGCGGGGACGGGAGAACGGGTGGTCTTAACCAGACTCAGCAATGTTCGGTCGCCGTCGTGGTCGCCCGATGGGCGCCGTCTCGCGTTCTCCGCCGGCGCGGTCGACCATTCGGCGATCTACGTCATCGACGTGAACGGGAGTCAACGCCGTCGCCTTGCGCGCGGCCGGGCGCCGGCCTGGTCGCCGAACTCGACTCTGATCGCCTATCGAGGCACCACGCACGGTCGTTCCTGCGGCGGCCTGCTCCTCGTGGACGCCGACACCGGTCGCGACGCCAACCCGGCTGCGGCACTGAACCCGTGCCACCAGTTCGGGCCGCGGCAAGTCGAAGCTCCGGAGTGGTCGCCCGATGGAACCGAGATCGCCGTCGGCTCGACATCAGGTGTCTACGTCATCAACGCAGACGGCACCGACCTTCGTCACATCAATCCGAATGCGCCCTACTCGGGACAGCCTGCGTGGCGGCCCGTGCACGGGAAGGAAAGCGTTCGGTACGGAAATCGCGTCCAACGCTGCGGCGAATGCTGAGGAGGATCTGTTGACCAGCCGTCCGTCGGTCGTCGTCATCGCGCTCGCGACTGTCGCATTCACCGTCAGCGTTGCCGCGACTGGATCGACGGCATCCGCTGTCCAGAACGGCCAAATCGCGTGGAAGAGCTTCGCCCGAGTCGACGGCACGTGGTCGATCTACAGCGCCAACCCGGACGGCTCGAGTCGTCGGCGGTTGACCCATCCCGGTGCCGGCGTCCACGACGACCTTCCCGATTGGTCACCGGACGGTTCGCACATCCTGTTCGACCGGATCTTTCAGCCGGAGACCAACTCGACGACCGTTGCGATCACCGACACCATCGCCGCAACCTCGCCCGGCAGCGGCGAGAAGTTCACGACGATCGCCTCACCGCAGAACCGCGAGATCTACCGCGGGGTCGCCGTCGTGCCGAACGATTACGGCCCTGAGCGAATAGGTCTGAGCTCGCCGCCCGCTCGGCCGTCAGCAAGGCCGAGCGGGCGGGCCGTGTTCAGCTCGGGATTCCAGGCGGCCCGAGGATCTCGAGCTCGAACGCCGCGGCGGCCGCCATCAGCTCGTCGAGCGCGGGTGGTTCGGCGGACGCCGGCGGGAGCGTCAGCGACTGCGCAGGCTCGGAGAGCGCGATCAGGAATTTCTCAAATCCCGCCGGCTCGACGACGAGCAGGAACCGCGCCTCCTCCGAGGTCACGGCGAAGGTGTGAGGCACATTTCGCGGGCCGTAGACGAACGACCCTTCGCGCGCAATCGTTGTCTCGCCGTCGATCCAGAACGTGAGCTCGCCAGAGAGAACGTAGAACCACTCATCCTCCCTGTGGTGGACGTGGAGCGGCGAGCCATGGCCCCGCGGGGCCCAGTTCTCGGTGACCGCGACCCTGCCCTCAGTGGTCTCTCCGGATGCCTTGATGATGCTGAGTCCACCGAGAAACCAGCGTGCTTCTCCCTCCCCCTGCTGATGGGTGATCGGCTTCGCGCTTACGTCCACGGACATCGACCTCTCCTTCTCTTCTTTCGCGAAACATCATGTATCGCGATGTCCCGACCGTACAACGTCCGGCGATCGACGTCAACTTTCACGGTACACCGTGTATCGTTGCTGCGGTGACACGCCGATACGAGCTCAAGCGTCGAGCCGAGCGCCAGGACGCAACGAGGCGGTCGATCGTCGATGCGACGATCGAGCTCCACCAGACGATCGGCGCCGCACAGACGACTGTCAGCGAGATCGCCAAGCGCGCCGGAGTGGGCCGGGTCACGGTGTACCGCCACTTCCCGGACGAGGAGACGCTGTTCTACGCCTGCAGCGGACACTATTTCTCACAACACCCGTTTCCCGACATCGAGCGCTGGCGCCGGATTTCGGATCCGCGCGGCCGGCTACGGGATGGACTGCGCGAGACCTATGTCTGGCACGAGGAGAACCGGCAGATGATCGCGATGGCGCTCGCCGAAGCGCGTGAGCTGCCGATGATGGCCCGGTACCACGACTTCTGGGACTCCGCCGCGGAGGTGCTTGCGGCAGCGTGGCGTCTCCGAGGTCGGCGTCGCTCGACCCTCAAGGCCGCGATCGCTCTCGCCCTCAGCTTCGACACGCATCGGACCCTGACTTGCGAGCAACACCTCACAGAAGGCCAGTCGATCGAACTGATGGTCCACCTGGTGGAGAGCGCCTGAGCCTTCCGGCGACCGTAAGAGGTGCTCCTGCGAGCGCCCGCCGGCAACGT
>CAWIKU010000022.1:0-13742 GCA_963836705.1 uncultured Actinomycetes bacterium
TCGTTGCGGCCCTCCGTGCGGTTCACCTGGCCTGCACGAGCTGAATCGGATTGCCATCTGGATCTGCCACCCAGGCCGAGCGCAGGCGGCCGTCCAGGAAGTCGTGTGGCCGGCTCAGCGACAGCGCGCCGTCGGCGGTCAGCTGATGCCGACCTTGAATCCGTCGAGTGCCAGCTCCACGTGAACAACGTCGGTGCTGCGCTTGCGTTCGACATCGCTGCTCCTCTCGAATCGGGTCGTGCGCTAGGCCGGTGCCGTCTCGACGATCCAGACCGGCCTGCCGTCGCCGCACAGGACGCGTGTGCCGCCCTCGTGGTCGTCGAGGCAGCTGCGCAGAACGCGGACGCGCTCGCCGTTGACCTCGGTCAGAGGGCCGTGGACGCCGTCGCGTGCCGCGGCGACCCACCACGCGCGTACCTGTCGCTGCACCTCCTCGGCCGGGCGCGTCCGGTCGAGCTCGACGAACTCCGCCTCGAAGAAGCCCGCGTAGCTCTCGCCCTCCGGGCTCTGCGCCGCACCGCGCTCACCCACTTCGATGCGCGCGAGCGCTTCCGGAAGCAAGGTGGTCCACAACCCGAAGAGCACGCCAAGGACGTCGTCGGCCCGCTCGGCGTCAACGAGCGGCGCGGCGCCCTGTAGGAGGACCGGGCCGGTGTCGAAGTCCGCATCCATGAAGTGGAACGTGAACCCCAGCTCGGGATCCCCACTCCGGAGCGCCCAGCCGATCGGGTTCGGGCCGCGATAACGCGGAAGGGGTGACGGATGGCCGTTCAGAACGCCGAGCGGCGGGACGGCGATCGCGTCCGCCGGGATGCGCACCGGGAAGCCGCCGCACACGGCAAGGTCGGGTTCGAGTGCTGCAAGCAACGGCGCAAAGCGCGTCGAGTTGTCGGCGACAAGGACGTCGACGCCTGCAGGCCGTACGTCGACGAGTGACGACAGCGGCACCTCGCCGTAGCGCCCGGGCGGGCCTTCCGTGGTCACAACACCGACAATCTCATGGCCACGTTCGCGAATGATCGGCGTGATGCCTTGCACCACCGCGGGCAGCCGAGTAAGGATCGCGATCCGCATCTGCGCGAGTTCACGCTACGGGAAGATGCCTTCCCGATCGGGCTGACTGTTATCCGGTCACGGCCGTGACCAGCGGCAGATAGCCGGCGCTGTGGCCCGCCTTGGTCGGGTGGTAGCTCTCGCCCGTGTTGAACAGGTTGAGCCCGTTCAACCATGGGCTCGAAGAGCAAACTGCGTGGCCGGTCCACGGGACGATCGCGCTCTTGTACGTGAAGCCGTGCTGTTGCGCGCGCGAGGCGGTCAGCGTGTCGACCGCGTCGGCGAGGGCGTTTGCGTCCTTCTCCTCCGTCGAACTGATCCCGAGCGTCCCGAAGCAGCTTGCCGTCGAAAAGACGCGCGGGTAGCCGAGGACGATGACGGTCGCGTTCGGCGCGGCCTGCCTGACGTCGGTGTAAGCGGTGTCCAGCGCCGGGCCGAGCGTCGAGCCAAGAGTCGACGTCGTGTTGGTGAGGGCTTTGGTGCAATCGGACAACGTGCACTGCTGGATCAGGCTTGCGAACCCGATGTCATTCCCACCGATCGTCATCGTGACGAGGTTCGTCGTCGCCTTCAGATACGGGAGTTGCTTCGCGATCAGATCTGAGGTCTTCGCCCCGGAGCACGCGACGAAGTCGAACGACCCCGTGGTGTGCGTGTGTGTGAAGAGGTACGGATACGCGTAGATGCTGCGCTTGCAAGCACTGTCGACCGCATAGCTGCCCGTGCCGACCCCGGACGAATAACTGTCGCCCATCGCGACGTAGTTCCAGGTCGTCGTGCCGGCAGGGCCGGCGGCCGAAACAACAGCACAGAAGACGACGACGACGAACAGCATCGTGGAGAGACGAACAGCTCTGCGGCTGAAGAACAGGCTCACGGGCGTTGCTCCTAGGTCGGGAAAGCCGAAGCTACCACCCGCGACAATTCCGTTCAACGAGTCGACATGTGATCGCTCGTCGCAGGTTCACCGGATCGGTCCCCGCCGACGCGTAGGTTGCGGTGGTGGCCGAACCCTGGCGGCATGGCGGTGTGTTCGATGCGCTTGCTGAGGCATACGACGCGCATCGATCTGGCTACCCGCGCGAGATCGTCAGTACCGCGGTCGAGCTAGCGGGACTCAAGCCTGGTGCTCGAGTCGTCGAAGTTGGATCGGGCACAGGGAAACTAACCGAGGAATTGGCCACCTGTGGACTGCATGTCGAAGCGGTCGAGCCCGGATCGAACATGATTGAAGTCGCGCGGCGGCGAGTGAACGACTCCGACGTCGTCCGCTTCCACCTGGGCCGGTTCGAGGACGTGTCGCTGCCGCTGCAGACCTTCGAGGCGGTCTTTTCGGGATCGGCGTTCCACTGGGTCGACCCGAGCGTCGGGTGGGCGAAGGCTGCGGCGCTGCTCCGTCCCGGCGGAACCTTGGCGTTGCTGCAGCCAGTCGCCGTGCGCGACGAGGCAGACGGCACTGCCGTCGAGGAACTCCACGACGCGTTCACAAGACTTGCACCTGAGATCGCTGGGGAGCTTCCCGCGCTGCGCGACCTTGCGACGATCCAGGCGGGCGTGGAGGCGCGACGCGAGAACGTGTCCGAGGTCTGGGCCTGGCTGGCCCACCCCGACCTCGCTGTCCCTGAGGCCGGGAAGCTGTTCGGACCAACGGCATTCACGGCCGTCCAGCGAGTCAGACGGCAAACGGCCGAGGAGCTCTGGGCGATGTTCAAGACCACCTCGATCTACCACCGTCTCGCGCCCCAGGTCCAGGTCGCACTGCAGGCCGAGGACGAGCAGATCATCGAGCGTGCCGGGGGCACGTTGCGATCGACGCAACTCGTCGCGCTCGTCACAGCAGCGACAGCCGCGTGACAGCGAGCGCCTGCGCCCTACCTCTTTACGCCGCGGCGGCTCGGCCGAAGTCATCCACGAGCATGTGCACGTGGCCGACAGGCTCGAATCCGAGCCGCTCGAGGATCGGGCGGGACATCGAGCCGCCCTGCGTGATCAGCACCGGTGTGTCGCGCGCGACCGCGTCGTCCCAGCGAGCGCGGATGAGCGCGCGATAGGCACCGCGACCGCGGGCGCGCGGCAGCGTCGCGCCCCCGTACAGGAGAAGGCCGTGCGGGGTCGGCGCCGCCGTCCCCGTACAGACGAGCTTGCCGTCGAGCCACACGGCGTGCCGGACGATCGGCGAGTCGCGCCACCGGCTTTCGAGCAGCGAGCGCGCCTCCGCGATCTCCTCCGGGGATGACTCGAACGCCTCCCACTGCACCTCGCATGCGGCGACGACGTCTTCGAACGTCTCGACGCGCCGAGCGACGGCGTTCGGAGGACCCAGCGGCGGCTCGTGCGTGAGGACGAGCGCGACCGCGTAGGGGTCCCTGTCGTAGACGAGGCCGCGCTCGAGCAGCGCATCGACGAGTCCCGCCGGCGCCGAGCTGCCGACCTCCCACTGCGTCTTTGTGCGTCCGCGCTCGCGCAAGGCCGCGCGCACCTCCTCGAGAACCTGCCCGACGTCGTCGACGGGGAAGCGCTGCCGCTGCACCGTGTTCCACGACTTGCCGGCGCCCATGCAGAGCGTGTACCGCTCGGTGTCGATCCGCTCGCCGCCGGGTCCGAGCGGCCCGAACGAATTCGGATATTCAGCCACCTCGCGGAGCACGGGGAGGAACCTACCCTCCAATGGTCTCACGCAGCCCTAGCTCCCAGCCGCCCGCCGCCACCTGCTGCTCGACGGCCGGACCCGGCTCGTCGAGCAGCTAGGCGCGGTCGCTCATGCTGTCGCGAACCGCGGGACGCGCCGGGGCCAATCTGTCGGTGCACCGTGGGCCGCGGACGGTGGGTGACCACGAAGACCGGAGCGCGGAACGGTGGCTCGGCTCCCCACGGGATCTCACCGCCGTCCGCCATCCGCCGACCCATCACGTACGCGCCGGCTGGGTCGTACGTGTCGGCGATGATGTCGGAGTTGACGTTCTGCTCTCCGCCGGAGAAGCCGAGGCGCTGCCGCCAGGCCTCGGCGTCGATGACCCAGCGGGTGACGCGGAAGAAGCCCGCGGCTTCGGGGCCGTTCAGCCAGGACTGCAGGTCCGAAACATCGTCGCAGGCCTGCTGCGGGCCGGCGTAGTAGCCGTCCAGCGAGACGGACATCTGTGCGGTTACGAGTGTCATAGCTCTGCCTTTCGTCGCAGGAGCTCGTCGGGCGCGTGCTCGCGCTCGGCGCTGACGTAGGTGCCGAGCTGGTCGAGGAGCCCGCGGGTCCCTTGCTCGCGGCCCTCGACGCTGTCGAGGCCGTCGAAGTGCACGGCCTGCTCCGTGTAGGTCAGGCTGGTGCGGTCGCCCGCGGCCTCGACGGCGATCGTTGTGAGCGAGGTCGACAGATGCTGGTCGTCGACCCACATGTCGTAGGTGAAGACGATCCGCTGCCGGTCGACGATGTCGGTGTACGTGGACTCGAACCGCGATCTCGGGCCGCCGTGCCACTGACCCTCCTCGACCGCTCGTCCGCCGACGCGGAAGACATGCGACTTCTCCTGCACGTCGAACGTCGGCCCGCCACCGAACCAGTGGTCGCGAGCATCGCTGTCCGAGAGCGCGTGCCAGACGCGGTCGAGTGGTGCGTCGAAGTCGCGTTCGATCACGAACGTGGCGTGGACCTGACTGCATTCGCTTAGCTCGTTCATGGGGATTCTCCTTGTCGAGGTGAGACGTCGGAACCGGCGAGGAACGACTCCAACCGGTCGAGCTGTCGTTCCGCCGGCAGTTGCTGTCGGCCGATCCAATCCGTCGCCGTCGCGAGGGCGGCCGGCACGAGTTGAACGGTGCGTACGCGACCGACTTTCGCCGAGGTCGCGATGCCGGCCGTCTCGAGCACGCCGATGTGCTGAGCCGCGCTCTGCAGCGCCATCGCGAACGGTTCGGCGAGCTGGCTGACCGAAGCGGGGCCACGAGTCAGGCGCTCGACCATCGCGCGGCGGGTGCCATCGGCCAGGGCGTGAAAGACGAGATCCAGCTCACCGTAATACTCAGGCATCTACCTTAGTGTTGCGGACGAGGCGGCCGCTTGTCAAGCGAACCTCGCTGCGAGGGTCGTTACCCAGGGGACTTAAAACGTTGTCCGTCGATAAGCTTTGCTGGCTACACTCAGCGAGCGGCTCGCGCAAGCCCGCCGGGCCCTCGAACGAGAAAGACAGAGTGATGACTGACGCCGAAAAGACCCGCTACCACCGTCACGAGCCGCGCAACCGGGGCCTGCGAGTTTCTGACGCCGAGCGGGAGGCCGTGGCGGCGATCCTTCGGCGCGAGCATGTCGCCGGCCGCCTCGACAACGTCGAGTTCGACGAAAGAGTGTCGCGTTGTCTGACGGCGAGGTCGTACGCCGAGCTCGACGGGCTCCTCACCGATCTCCCGATCGAGAACCACACACCTCGCCTGTCCACCCGCTTCTCACCCTGGCCGTTCCCGCTCCTGCCGATCGTCCCTATCGCGATCGCGGCGATCGTGCTCAGCCAGGGACACCTCTTCTGGCTCGCGTTCCCGATCTTCTTCTTCGTTTTCCGCCCGCGCATCTGGGGTCACCGGGTGAATCGACGCCGTGCGTACGGCGGCAACTGGGGCCTGTGACGACAGCGCGGCGCTGGTCGCGCGCGAACAACAGATCTTCCGCCGCCGCGTCCTCGCGGGCCCCGAAGCGCTGATCCAAAGAAGAGACCGGCGCAACAGACGATCGCCAACCACCGGTGTCTACGGCCCGCACGAGCCTACTTCTGCTTGGCCGGTGCGGAAGGCGAGCCTGTCTCGACCGAGGCTCTGGGATGTTGTGCCGTGATGCTGAGGAGCGTCTTGTTCTCGGGAGTGAGCGGGAGCTCCTCGTAGGTGATCACCCGGGTGCGGATGACGCTTCCGTCGCGCTGCGGGTTGTCGAGGTACACCGGTCGGTAGTCGGTCCGGTCGAAGTAGCCGACCACTCCGGTGGGAAGCTCGACCTTGTAGAGGGACTGGCCGTCGATCGTGACCGTTCCGGCGACCTGCGCCGTCCCGTGCGTGAGCGCCGCGCGAACGGTTTCGATCGGGTCGATGTACGTCGGTGAGGTGGAGTCCGGATGCTGGTAGATCGTGTTCGTGCCGGCGTCGTACTGCGAGGAGGTCGTGCCATCGGCCGCGCTCTCCACGTACTGGCCGGCTGTATTTCCTTTGCTGTCGGCTTGCTGAGCCGCGGCTTCTTTGATCAGCCTCATTGCGTGGGGTGGGTTCGTCTCTTGCCACCATTCGGCCGCGACCTGCGTCCCGTCGGGCTGCACGCCGGCCTCCTTGACATGGACGATCATGTTGGCGGGCGGGGTGATCGCCTGGACCACGTGCGCGAGGATCGCCGCGTTCGCAGCAGAGGCCCCGGATCCGCCCGTTCCGATCAACGCGACTGCGACTGCCGCCAGCCCGGCCGCGACCGCGGCCGACCCGAGTACGAGACCGGTGTGGCGGCGGCTCTTCGGCCTCCGCTGGAGTTGTTCGCCGAGTGTCGCGCGAATCGCAACGCGGAGAGACTCGTCGTCTGCGTGCGGTTGGGCGAGCGTCTTCAGGTCGCGCTCGAGCTCGTCAGTCGTCATCGGGATACCTCCGTCGTAGCTGTTCAAGAATTCGGTGCATTCGGACGCGAACCGTTCCCGGCGCGGCGCCGACGATCACTCCGATCTCGTCGAAAGCGAGACCGGCGCCGAACCGCAGTCCGAGCAGGTGTTGCTGCTCCGGTGTGAGCAGACGGATCAACGTGTGGAGTTCCGCTGCGCGTTCGTACGCAAGAAACCGCTCCTCCACGTCCGGCTCCGAAGAGGTCGCCTCCTCGAGAAGCTGCACGGCGGCGGGTCTGCGCTGGACGTCACGCACCGCGTTCCGTGCGATCTGGAACAACCAGCCCGCGAAGGTGCCATCGCCTCGAAACCGCCGCAGCTGCCCGAGCGCAGTGGTGAACACCGTGCTCGCGACGTCCTCGCAGGTCGACGCGTCACGAATCCGCAGCCGCACGTAGCCGAGCACGCGGTCGAAGTAGCGGTCGTACAGCGCGAGAAACGCCTGCGGATTCTCCCGCGCCGCCACCACCAGGGCCGCGTCGGGATCGAATCTGCCGGTCCGCAACGCAGGTGCCTCGAGCAATGCCCTCAGCTCCATTTCAGGCTCATCTTCCACCGTCCTCTCGCTCTGTACGACTCAGGGACGGAAAGCGCCGGAATCCGTTACCACCCTGACGATCGCAAGCTGCGTCCCTGGCTCGTCACCAGATCGACACGACGCCTTAACCCCTTCGTGAGCGGCACCTCCGTAGCGTCGCAGCGCTAGTTCAATCCGACTCGGGGGAGGGATCATGAGGACGTTCTTTGCGCTCGGTGCCGGGGTTGCTGCGCTCGCACTCGTGGTCGTCGCGGCAGCGGCGGCAGGCAGCAATCCGAACACGCTGACGCTCGCCGTGTACGGCGACGCGCCGTACTGGGACACCTCGCCGGCCGCCATGGCCCAGGGGCTGGCAAAGAAGGCCGAGTTCGACGCGACACCGAACTTCATCAAGACGGTCAACGCCGACCCGAGCATCCAGGACGTGATCCACGTCGGCGACATCCACTCCGGCAGTGAGGCCTGCACGCGGAACTACGACCAACAGGTCTTCAACCTCTGGACGGCGTTCACCCGGCCGCTCATCTATACGCCCGGCGACAACGAGTGGAGCGACTGCACGAAGACGAAGGAGTTGAACGGCACCGACATCTTCGGCGCTGTGCCGGACCTGAACGGCGACCCGCTCCAGCACTTGAACATCGTCCGCTCGATCTTCTTCGCGAATCCAGGTCAGACGCTCGGCCAGCATCCGATGCCGGTCAGCTCGCAGAAGTACGCGTTCGATCCCGCATATCCCGCCGACGCGCAGTTCGTCGAAAACGTGATGTGGGAGCAATCCAAGACCGTCTTCGTGACGGTGAACATCCCGGGCGGCTCGAACAACGACACCGACACGTGGAACGGCCCGGCGAAGAATCAGGTCGCGGAGGATGCCGAGCGCACCGCGCGCACAGCGGCCGATGTCCGCTGGCTGAATGCAGCGTTCGCGCTTGCGGAGGCCGACAACGCGCACAGCGTCGTCATCGTCGGGCAGGCAGACATGTGGGACACAAGCGACACGGTGGCCGGCCACCAGAGCAACTACGAGCCGATCATCAGGGCGATGGCCGACGACACGACGGCGTACGGCAAGCCGGTGCTGTACCTGAACGGCGACTCGCATGTCTACCGCTCGGACAACCCGTTGCAGCAAAGCTCCACTTGCTACTACGAGTCGGGCACGTGCCCGGGTGATGCGTGGGGGCAGCACCCGTTCTACGACGTGCCGAACTTCCATCGGATCGTCGTGCACGGCTCGACGTTCCCGCTCGAATGGCTGAAGCTGACGATCGACCCCCGGGCGGCATGGGAGAACAAGTCGACTCCGACCTCGTGGGGGCCGTTCAACTGGGTGCGGGAGACCCAGGCGCAACTGACGCCCACCACTCCTTAGCGGTCACGAGGCACCGCCTCGATCGGAGAGCCGGCCGCCGGCACCTGCCGGCGGCCAGCCGGTGCCGGCGGGCGCAGCTGTAATCGGTGACCGGCGATGCGGTCGACCATGGCGACGGCTGCCGCGAGGCCCGCCGCGATCCGGTCGTCGCCGGGCTGGCCCAAGACGACCCCGGTGATCGTCGTCCGTTTGCCGTCGATCCAGCGGATCGCCCGGAAGGCGAAGCAGCCGCCGGCCGCGTCGTCCGAGCCGGTCTTGACGCCGACAAACCCGTCCTGCCCGAGCAGTGTGTCGGTGTTGTGCACGGTGCCGGCGACCGGCAGCGTCGCGCTCGGTGTCGCGACGATGCTCGCGAACACGGGAAGGCGCATGGCCCGATCGACGATGCGAACCTGGTCGGCGGCAGTCGAGACGGTTGCGTCGTCGTAGCCGCTCGGGTCGGTGTAGCGGGTGTGGGTCATGCCCAGCGACCGTGTGGCGGCATTCATCCGGGCTACGAACCGGGTTTCCGAGCCGGCGTCCCAGCGCGCCAGAACCACGGCGATGTTGTTCGCCGACGGCAACAGCAGAGCCTGTAGCGCCTGCCGTTCGGTCAACTGCTCTCCGGCCGCGATGGGGACGACGGACTCGTCTCGTCCGCCCCGGCGGTCGGTGTCGGCGAGATCGGCGTAGGTGAGCGTGATCGTCGGACCGCCCTCGCCGTCCCGGAGCGGGTGGTCCTGGAGCACGAGGTAGGCCGTCATCACCTTCGCGACGCTGGCGATTGCAGCCACGTGCTGGTTCGGGCCCGCTTCGATCTGCGACTGTCCTGTTCGGACGAACGCGGCCTGGCCGTAGGCCGGCCACACCGTGCTGGGCACGTTGCCGAGCACGCCACGGTGATCACTGCGGAGAGCATCGAGGGGTGCTGCGGCCCTCGAGGACGACGTCGCCGACAGCTGGTGGCCGAGGGCCGCTGCGATCGCCGCGAGCGCGACGAGCACGCCGGCGACACGGATCGTGCGAATCCGACGACGGGTCGTTGTTCGTGCTGGTTCGCTGTGGGCCACGCCTCCACTCTGGGCGGCGGGCTGTTGCCAGCACGTATCGGGTTTTCGATATGCCGGCGATATGCGCCGGCTCCTAGCATGGGAGCGTGCGGGTGCTGATCGTCGAGGACGAGACCTACATGGCAGAAGCCATCCGCGATGGGCTACGCCTGGAAGCGATCGCCGCTGATATCGCAGGAGACGGCGACACCGCCCTCGAGCTGCTGCGCGTCAACGACTACGACATCGCCGTCCTCGACCGAGACATCCCCGGACCCTCCGGCGACGAGGTCGCCAAACGCATCATCGCCTCCGGCAGCGGCCTTCCGATCATCATGCTCACCGCCGCCAATCGGCTCGACGAGAAGGCGATCGGGTTCGAGCTCGGCGCCGACGACTACCTGACGAAGCCGTTCGAGCTCCAGGAGCTCGTGCTCCGTCTCAGAGCGCTCGACCGCAGGCGGGCCTACAACAGGCCGCCTGTGCGAGAGATCGCAGGTCTCCGGCTGGATCCGTTCCGCCGAGAGGTCTACCGCGACGGCCGCTACGTCGCGCTGACCAGAAAGCAGTTCGCAGTGCTCGAAGTCCTGGTCGCTGCCGAGGGCGGTGTGATCAGCGCAGAAGATCTGCTGGCGCGAGCGTGGGACGAGAACGCAGACCCTTTCACCAACGCCGTGCGCATCACCGTCTCGGCACTGCGAAAACGGCTCGGTGAACCCTGGATCATCGCCACCGTGCCCGGTGTCGGCTACTGCATCGACACGCAACGAGACACCGAGCCCAAGGAAGCAGACCGTGGATAGAGCCACCGGACTCAGCGTCCGCCTCAAACTCACCCTCAGCTACGCCGGCTTCGTCATGCTCGCAGGCGCCTTGCTGCTCGCCGTCGGGTACGTGTCCCTTTCCCGTGGTGTGCACCCCGGTGTGATCTTCGTCGTACGCAGCCACGCCGACCTGCTGCGCGATTTCGCTCCGATCGCGGCCGTGGTGATGGCGTTCCTGCTGGTCTTCGGTCTACTGGGAGGGTGGCTGCTCGCGGGCCGCATGCTTGCTCCCCTGAGTCGCATCACCGAGGCCACCCGCGTGGCCGCGAACGGATCGCTCTCCCATCGGATCGAGCTGGAAGGCCGCACCGACGAGTTCCGCGAGCTCGCCGACAGCTTCGACACGATGCTCGCGCGGCTCGAAGCACACGTAGCTGAACAGCAGCGGTTCGCGGACGAACAGCAGCGGTTCGCTGCCAACGCCTCCCACGAACTACGCACGCCGCTCGCGGTCACGCAGACACTCCTCGACGTTGCCCGCAAAGACCCAAGTCGCGAGAACGACGAGCTCGTCGACCGCCTCCACGACGTCAACACCCGAGCGATCGACCTCACGGAGGCACTACTCCTGCTCAGCCGCGCCGACCAACGATCCTTCATCCCGGAACATGTCGACCTGTCCCTCGTGGTGGAAGAAGCCACCGAGACGCTTCTCCCCCTCGCTGAACACCGCGGGCTCACCGTCGAAACCTCCGGCGACATCACCCCCATCAGCGGCTCACCCGCGCTACTGCTGCAGATGGTTACGAACCTCGTGCACAACGCGATCGTCCACAACCTTCCCGAGCACGGCACCGTGTGGGTCACGACGAGCGTCCAGCACAACAGCGTGGTCCTCACTGTCGAGAACACCGGCGAGAAGCTCACCCCACAGCTGGTCTCCACGCTCGCCGAGCCGTTTCAGCGCGGCAGCAGTCGCATCCGCACCGACCACGCAGGTGTCGGGCTCGGCGTGACAATCGTCAAGAGCATCACCGACGCGCACGACGGAACCCTCACGCTCATCCCCCGCGACGCCGGCGGGCTCCGCGTCACGGTTCAACTACCGGCAACGCCCCACCCACGAGGCGTTGGCGAACCAGCGAACGGTCTGGGGACAGGTCTTGGTAAGAGGCGGGACAGCTGAACGTCTCGGGCGTAGGCTTGGCGCGTGAGCCGGGATAGCGATCGGGTGTCCGTGCGGCTGGCCGAATTGGTTGCGGCACTGTCACTCGGCATCGACCTCGGCTTTGGGCAACCGATGGAGCATGTGCTGCGGCAATGCTTGATCGCCTTGCGGCTCGCGGAGAGGCTCGGCCTCAGCGACGAGCAACGTGCCGACATCTACTACACAGCGCTGCTGGTCAACGTTGGCTGTCACTCCGACGCGCACGAGCAAGCGAAGTGGTTCGGCGACGACATCGCCCTCAAATCGGGCAAGTACGACCACGAACTCGGCAGCGTGCGCGGCGCGGCGGCCGCCTTCCGACTGGTCGGCGCCGGCAACCCGCCCTTGCGCCGATTCCGGGTCGCGCTCGACTTCATGATCACCGGGCGCCGCGCGGTCGACGGGATGATGAACGAGCACGCTCGTATCGCGCGCCTGCTCGGCGAGCAGCTGAACATGTCAGCGAGCGTGCTCGCATCGCTGGCGAGCGCGTATGAGCAGTGGAACGGCAAGGGCTGGCCGGGCGAGCTACGCGAAGACGAGGTGCCTTTGGCGGCGCGGGTCGCCCAGCTCTCGGAGTACGCCGAGGTCGCGCACCGCGTCGGCGGTCTCGACGCGGCGAGGGAACTCGCACGCACGCGCGCTGGCAAGCAATTCGATCCGTCGTTGGCCGAGCTGATGTGGTCCGACGCCGAGCCGATCTTCGCCGGCATCGACGGCATCGGAACGTGGGAGGCGGTGATCGACGCCGAGCCTGGCCTCGCGCTCGTCCTCTCGGGCGAACAGTTCGACGATGCCTTGCTCGCGATCGCGAACTTCGTCGACCTGAAGTCGCCGTACACGCTCGGCCATGCCCATGCCGTCGCGGAACTCGTCGCGGAGGCTGGGACACGACTCGGCCTGCCCGAGCCGGAGGTGCGGACGCTACGGCGTGCAGGACTGGTCCACGACCTCGGACGACTCGGCGTCTCGAACGCGATCTGGGACAAGCAGGGGCCGCTGGGCGTCGGGGAGTGGGAGCGCGTCCGCCTCCACCCGTACCTCACCGAACGAATGCTCTACCAGTCGACCGCGCTCGCGCCGCTCGCGGTGATCGCGGTTGCGCACCGTGAGCGGCTCGACGGCTCCGGCTACCCACGCCGGCTTGCCGGCTCGTCCATCCCACGTCCCGCACGGATTCTCGGAGCCGCAGACGCCTACCAGGCGATGCGCGAGCCTCGCCCCTATCGCCCGCCACGCTCACCCGCCGAGGCCGCGCGGGAGCTCCGCGCCGAGGTGAAGGCCGGACGGCTCGACGCCGAGGTCGTCGAAGCGGTGCTCGGCGCCGCGGGCCACAAGGTCACTCGCCGCCGCGGCGGGCCTGCGGGGCTGACCCCACGCGAGATAGAGGTGCTCCGATTGCTCGCGCGAGGGCTCTCCAACAAGGAGATCGGGTCGCGCCTCGTGATCTCGCCGAAGACGGTCGCAAACCACGTCGAGCACATCTACGTCAAGATCGATGCGTCGACGCGGGCAACGGCCAGCCTGTTCGCCATGCAGCACGGGCTTCTGCCGGAGGACGCAGTCGAGGTCGCCGCCTGAGGGTCTGCGTGTCGCAAAAGAGGGGTTGAACGCCTCATGCGCCCACGCATCACGCATGCCTACGCTCGCTCACAATCGAATGGAGGAGATGAGCGAGATGCCGAAGGTTTCGCGAGAGAGCGCAGCACACGTCGAGAGCCACGGTCCGGTCGAAGACCGCCACGAGGACCTCGACGACTACACGATCAACTTCCTGACCTTCGGACAGACGATCGACGCGACACCCCTGTTCAAGGGTCTCCCGGACGACCGCTGCTCATGCCCACACTGGGGCTACGTCTTCAAGGGCAAGATCACCTTCCGCTTCGCAGACCACGACGAAGTCTTCGAGGCCGGCGACGCGTTCTACGTCTCCGAGGGCCACAGCCCGCTCGTCGAAACAGGAACCGAATACGTTCAGTTCAGCCCGAGCAGCGAACTGCACACCGTCTCCGACGTCATGACGAGAAACGCCCAGGCGCTCGGCATGGCTTAGCGCCTCACCAGGGTCTCGAGAGGCGTTACTCGATGCGGGCGCAGCGCTCCTGCGGCCGCGCCGCGACCCCGCCAAGAAGCTCAAGGCGTACGCCGACAACCGGTTCGGG